>JAVKCY010000114.1:0-15386 GCA_040223265.1 Parvibaculum sp.
CAAAGGCTCTGCAATTGTCAAACTCGCCCCCGATGGCGACGGCACCATTCTGTCATATGAGGTAAAGGCAACGGTTGGCGGCAAACTGGCTCAGGTTGGCCAGCGCTTTATCGATTCAACCGCCAAAAAAATGGCGGACGAGTTCTTCACCTCATTTGCGGCGATCACAGGCGGAGAGCTGGAACCGGTTGACGCCATCGCACCGACCCACATTCCTCTGGTTCCTGACGAAGATGTGGCCCTATCCCTCTCACCATGGATGTGGGGCACGATCCTCATCGCTGGCGCACTTCTGGGCATCTACCTGTTCACAATGTGACCGGCACACGCACAGGGAATTGAGGGCTACACCTTGACCTCGAGCCCTCTAATCACCACACTTTAGGGAACAACCGGGGACGACCACGCCCCTGACCGGGTTCGCGTGTCCGCGCCGTTCCCGCAATCTGACTTTGGGAGGAAATTCATGTCCGTCGTTTCCATGACGGTCAACGGCAAGCCCGTTACAGGCGAAGTCGAAGGCCGTACACTTCTGGTCGATTTTTTGCGCAACAATCTGTCGCTCACCGGCACCCATGTCGGATGCGATACGAGCCAGTGCGGTGCCTGCGTTGTGCATATGGACGGCAAGGCTGTGAAGTCCTGCACGACGCTCGCCCTTCAGGCGGAAGGCGCCTCTGTGACCACAATCGAAGGGCTTGCAAAAGATGGGGAGCTGCACCCGGTTCAAAAAGCATTCAAGGAAAATCATGGCCTGCAATGCGGCTTCTGTACGCCGGGCATGATCATGACCGCTGTAGACATGATCGAGCGCATGCCAAATCTTGACGAAAAGACAGTACGTGCAGAGCTTGAAGGTAATATCTGCCGCTGCACCGGCTACCACAATATTGTGAAATCTGTTTTGGCTGCTGCCGACGAGATGCAGCGCTAAACAGGTCCTTTTCGGGGAGGTTGATGTGAGCGAAACAGGGATCGGCAAATCGGTACGCCGTAAAGAGGACCAGCGCTTTATCACGGGCAAGGGACGCTACACGGATGATATCAATCGCCCTGGCCAGACCCATGCCTACTTCCTGCGGAGCCCGCACGCTCATGCTCGTATTAACAGTATTGACCTGACAGCGGCCAAAGCAGCCCCAGGCGTGGTCGAAATTTTCACCGGTGCAGACATTGAAAGGGACGGCCTGGGCGGGCTCATCTGCGGCTGGACCGTTCATTCAAAAGACGGCAGCCCTATGAAGCAGGGTGCCCACCCTATTCTTGCCCTCGATACCGTGCGCTATGTTGGCGACCATGTCGCCATGATCATTGCTGAAACCTATCTCGCGGCAAAGTCAGCCGCTGAGTTGATCGACGTCGATTATGAAGTGCTGGACGCGTCCCCGAGTGTCGCAACCGCGCAAGAAGCTGGCGCCCCGCAGGTTCACCCCGAAGCGCCAAACAATACGAGCTTCGATTGGGAGCTGGGAAACAAGGCAGAGACGGAGGCCGCGCTTAAAGCTGCCGCCCACGTCATCACGCTGGACCTCACAAACAATCGCCTGATCCCCAATGCTATGGAGCCACGCGCCGCTATCGGGGATTTCGACAGCGGTACCGGTGAATACACGCTTTGGACGACGAGCCAGAACCCGCATGTTGCCCGCCTTGTCCTCTCTGCGTTTGTGGGTGTCGCCCCTGAACACAAACTTCGCGTCATTGCGCCAGACGTTGGCGGCGGTTTCGGCTCCAAGATTTTCATTTACGCTGAAGAAACGGCCTGCGCCTGGGCCTCTGCAAAAATCAAGCGCCCCATCAAATGGGTGGCGGACAGAAGCGAAGCTTTTTTGTCGGATGCGCACGGGCGCGATCACGTAAGCCATGCAGAGCTTGCCCTTGCCGCCGACGGCACATTCCTCGGCTTGCGCGTAAAGACCAAGGCAAATCTCGGCGCCTACCTCTCCACCTTCTCCGCATCCGTGCCAACCTATCTCTATGGCACATTGCTGTCAGGCCAGTATAACTTCCCCGCGGTCTATGTGGAGGTGGACGGCATTTTTACGCATACAGCACCAGTGGATGCCTATCGCGGCGCCGGACGACCGGAAGCCACTTACCTCGTCGAGCGCATTCTAGAGATCGCCGCCCGCGAGATCGGCATGGACCCGGTTGAACTCCGGCGCAAAAACTTTATCCGCACCTTCCCCCACCAAACGCCGGTCATCATGAATTACGACATTGGCGACTATGATGCCGCCCTCGATAAAGCGCTCGATCTTGTCGACTATGCGGGCTTCCCGGCGCGCAAGGCAGAGGCGCGCGCGCGTGGCAAGCGGCGTGGTATCGGGTTCTCCAGCTATATCGAGGCCTGCGGCCTGGCACCTTCAGCTGCCGTCGGATCGCTGGGTGCGGGCGTCGGCCTTTGGGAAAGTGCGGAGGTGCAAGTCGCCCCCACAGGCAAGGTCGAAGTCTTTACCGGCTCCCATTCCCATGGCCAGGGCCACGAAACAACATTTGCCCAATTGGTTTGTGAACGCCTGGGCGTGCCGTTTGATGATGTAGAGATCATTCACGGCGACACGGGCCGCGTCCAGTTCGGGATGGGCACATATGGCTCCCGCTCCGGTGCCGTCGGCATGAGTGCCATCTCTCAGGCACTCGACAAGATTGAGGCGAAAGCCAAAAAAATTGCCGCCCACTTGATGGAGGCCGCCGTAGAAGACATTCAACTGAAAGACAGTGTTTTCACGATTGCCGGAACCGACAAGACGCTTCCCTGGGCAGAGCTTTCCCTCGCCGCATACACCGCACACGGTTTCCCGCGTGGTGAGATTGAACCAGGCCTGAAGGAAAATGCCTTCTATGATCCGCTCAACTTCACCTTCCCGTCCGGCTGTCACATTTGCGAAGTTGAAATTGATCCCGAGACCGGCACAACAAAAATTGCCAACTTCGTGGCGGTGGACGATTTCGGCATCATCATCAACCCCATGATCGTTGAAGGTCAGGTACATGGCGGTATCGCACAAGGTATCGGGCAGGCGCTCCTGGAGGGCTGTCATTATGATGAGACCGGTCAGTTGATCACTGGTTCCTTCATGGACTATTGCATGCCCCGCGCCGACGACATGCCAAGCTTCAAACTGGGATTCACCAAAACCGATTGCCCATCAAACCCGATGGGCATGAAGGGGTGTGGGGAGGCCGGGGCCATCGCATCACCGCCAGCTGTTATAAATGCGGTGACCGATGCACTCGGCATTCGCGAGATTGAAATGCCCGCAACCCCCGCCCGCATCTGGGCTGCACTTGCCGCCAACCCTATTGCTGCCGACTGAGGAGACACGCCATGTACGCATTCGAATATCACCGGGCCAAGAATGTCGCAGACGCAAGCGCACAATTGGCAGACAACGAAGAGAACAAAATTCTCGCAGGCGGTCAGACGTTGATCCCAACACTGAAGCAACGTCTCGCGATGCCAGCAGCACTGATCGATATCGGAGCGATTGCGGAGCTGAATTTCATTCGGGCGGAAGGTGATGCGATCACTATTGGCGCGGCAACGCGACACGCAGATGTTGCCGCTTCCGCTGACGTCCGGAAACACAATCCCGCCCTTGCCCATCTGGCGGGAGAAATTGGGGACCCTGCGGTCAGACATCGCGGCACCATCGGCGGCTCACTCGCCAACAATGACCCGGCAGCAGACTATCCAGCCGCAGCACTTGCTCTCGATGCAAAAATAAAAACTAACAAACGCCTGATTGAAGCAGACGTTTTCTTCAAAGGCATGTTTGAAACGGCACTGGAAGAAGATGAGATCATCACTGAAATCACCTTCCCACACCCAAAAAGAGCGGCCTATGTGAAGTTCCCAAACCCCGCCTCCCGCTATGCGATGGTCGGCGTTTTTGTGGCGGAAGGACCTGCCGGTATCCGTGTCGCCGTGACCGGCGCAGGCACGGACGGCGTCTTCCGTGTGAGCGAAATGGAAGAGGCTTTGAAGAAAAACTGGAACCCCGATGCCGTGGCATCCATCAAGGTTCCCGCAGACAATATCCTGTCAGATCTTCATGGCGCAGCAGACTACCGGGCACATCTCATCACTGTGATGGCAAAACGCGCCATCGCTGCCACGCTTTAGGACATCATTCATTCTCATGACATCTGCCCTTCCGACATCAATTGACGAATGCGAGGCGCTGCTGACCAAGGGCAACTATGTGGCAGATCGCTCGCTCGCATCCGTGCTCTATTTGTCGCTTGCCATGGGAAAACCTCTCTTCCTGGAAGGTGAAGCCGGTGTCGGAAAAACGGAAATCGCGAAAGTTCTGTCAAAGGTCCTGGGCCGCGATCTCATCCGTCTTCAATGCTATGAGGGCCTTGATACCGCATCAGCTGTGTATGAATGGAACTATGCAGCGCAAATGATCGAGATCCGCCTGGGTGAGGCAAGCGGCGACAGAGACAGGGAAACACTCGCCAAATCGATCTTCGATGAGCGCTTTCTCATTCGTCGGCCCTTGCTGAAGGCCCTCGATCCCCATCCAAATGGGGCTCCTGTTCTGCTGATCGACGAACTGGACCGGACCGATGAACCGTTCGAAGCCTATCTGCTTGAACTTCTGTCTGACTTTCAGGTCAGCATTCCGGAACTTGGGACAATCAAAGCGGCGGAACCTCCGATCGTCATCATTACATCCAACCGCACGCGGGAAATTCACGACGCACTGAAGCGCCGCTGTCTTTATCACTGGGTTGATTACCCGAACGCCGCTCGGGAATTGGAGATTGTGCATCTCAAGGCCCCGAACGCGAACAAGGCCCTGTCGGCAGAGCTGGTCACCTTTGTGCAAAAACTCCGCGAACGCGATCTCTACAAGCAGCCTGGCATCGCTGAAACCATCGACTGGGCCAATGCACTCACCCAACTGAACGCCGTTTCTCTGGATGAAAGCAACATTAACGACACCATCGGCACGATCTTGAAATATCAGGATGATATCGCCAAAATTCAGGGGTCAGAAGCAGCCAGCATTCTGGCAGAGATCCGCTCGACCGCTGCCGAATGACCAGATCAGCCACAAAAGACAATCTCGCCAACAATGTCGTGCATTTCGCGCGTATTCTTCGCAATGCAGGCCTGCCGATCAGCACAGCCTCCACAATCGAAGCACTAGACGCCATTCAGCTTGCAGGCCTGACTTCCCGGGCGGATGTCTATTGGGCGTTGCACACAACACTCATCAAACGCCGCGAACATCGCGAAATATTTGATCAGGCCTTTCACGTCTTCTGGCGCGACCCGCGTCTGCTTGATCGCATGATGGCCATGATGCTGCCAGAGCTTCAAACCCCCGAAAATGAGCAAAACCAAACCAGCCGTCGCCTCGCCGAAGCTTTGATGAAACAGCGCCCGCCGGCGAATGATATCCCCGAACCCGAATTGGATATGGACGCCCGAGAGACACTTTCAGCAACCGAAATCTTGCGGACGAAAGATTTTGAGCAGATGTCGCTGATCGAACTTGCCGAAGCAAAGAACCAAATCACCAAACTTCAGCTCCAGCTGAACACGCTGCGGACGCGGCGTTCAAAGCCAAGCAATACCGGGGCGCTGATCGACATGCGCGCCACCTTGCGCGCCACTTTGCGTCACAATGATATGATCAACCTGAAGCGGAAAACACCGCGCTTCCGCTCGCCCCCGCTTGTCATCCTGTGCGATATATCCGGCTCCATGAGCATCTATGCACGTGTGTTCCTCCATTTTGTGCACACACTCAGTCAGCACCGAAGCCATCTTCACACATTTCTGTTTGGCACGCGGCTCACCCATGTAACAAGGCAGCTCCGGCACAAAGATGTTGATGAGGCACTTAACGCTGTCTCCGAAAGTGTCGAGGACTGGGACGGTGGCACCCGCATCGGTGAAACCCTGCACGAGTTCAACAAACATTGGGCGCGGCGTGTCCTTGCTCAAAATGCGACCGTCCTCCTCATCACCGATGGGCTGGACAGAGATGCAGGCCAAGGTCTCTCCCACGAAATGGAACGATTGCACAAATCATCCCGACATCTGATCTGGCTGAACCCGCTTCTGCGCTACAATGCGTTTGAACCCAAGGCCAGCGGCATAAAAGCGATGATGCCTCATGTTGACGCGTTTCGCCCGGTCCATAATGTCGCCTCGCTCGCCGGGCTTGTTGAAGCGCTGAACGACGGGCCGCAAAAGAGAAAGGCTGCCTGATATGTCCGAGACGGACCCCCTCACACAGGTCCAACAATGGGCCAGCGCTGGCAAGAAAGTCGCCATCGCCACAGTGATCGAAACATGGGGGTCAGCGCCCCGTCCTGTTGGCAGTCAGCTCGCGATCAATGAAAGCGGTGAGTTCGCAGGCTCCGTCTCAGGCGGGTGCATTGAAGGTGATGTGGTGATGCGTGCGCTGGACATTGTAAAAACTGGTGTGCCGGAGCTACTTCAATATGGTGTCGCCGACGCAAAAGCTTGGGAAGTGGGCCTTGCCTGCGGCGGTCGTATCAAGATTTACGTAGAGCCGCTGGTGGACACCTGAACCATGAAACTAAGCGTACTCACAGAACTTCAGGCCCATCGCACGGCAAAGCGCGTTTGCGTCCTGGCAACGCAACTGGAGACTGGCGATCAAACGCTCCTGGTTGATCCCGCAAACGGACCCGACTGGCTGGTGAACGCCGCTGCACAGGCGGCGAAAACCGACAAGAGCCAGACAATCGTCTCAGAGGAAGGCACGGCATGGTTCCTCAATGTCTTCAACCCACCGCTGCGCCTGGCGATCATTGGCGCCGTTCACATCGCCCAACCACTGAGCCGCATGGCACAGGAAGCCGGGTTCGATGTGACCATTGTAGACCCGCGGGAAGCATTTGCAGACCCGGCCCGCTTTCCCGGTGCTACCATTCTGAGCGATTGGCCGGACGAAGCGCTGCGACAATTTTCACCCGACGCGAGGTCCGCCATCGTCACCCTCACCCATGATCCAAAACTGGATGATCCGGGCCTTCATATCGCGCTGACATCCGATGCCTTTTACATTGGCGCGCTGGGCAGCAAGAAGACGCAAGCCTCGCGCGTTGAGCGCCTTAAAGACGCCAAATGCAGCGATAGCCAAATTGCACGCATTCACGGCCCCGTCGGCCTCAACATCGGTGCGAAAAGCCCTGCCGAAATTTCCATCTCGATCCTTGCGGAAATCGTCGCAACCTTGAGGCAATAGTCAGATGATCTTTGCCGCCTTTCCAATCCATGAAACCGAGAATGCTGTTCTCGCCCATTCCGTGATGGCTGGTTCAAGAGCCTTTAAGAAGGGGCATATCGTCACTGCCTCCGATATTGAACTTCTCCGGGACGCGGGCATAGAGAGAATTTACGTCGCCAAGCTGGAGCCTGGTGACGTGAGCGAGAATGAAGCTGCGGCGGCACTCAACCAGGCATTGGGCGGGCATCACACAAGATGCGCAGACGCCTTCACCGGACGCGCCAATCTACACGCCAATGCAGATGGCCTCGTTCTCATCAACGCCGCAATGATAAATGCCATCAATAAGCTTGATGAAGGCCTGACGATAGCAACACTCGCTCCTTATGAAACCGTCACCACGAGCCAGATGCTCGCCACCGTCAAAATTATTCCCTTCGCGGTGAGGCGATCCACCCTTGCCAAAGCGATTGCCCTTGCTAAAACACCTGCTGTGGAGGTTGCACCTTTCAAGCTGAAACAAGCAGACCTCATTTTGACGGACTTGGCCGGAAGCAAACCATCGCTTCTAAAAAAGGCGGAGCGTGTCATCGCCGCGCGAATCGCCGATTTCAATATGGAACTGTGCGGTGTGCAGGTCTGCGACCACACCGAAGCCGCGGTTGAACGTGCATTGGCGCACGCACCAGACACGAGCCAGCTCACCCTTGTACTTGGTGCATCCGCCACCGTGGACCGTGCCGACATTGTACCCGCCGCCATCATGGCTGCCGGTGGCACGCTGCATCATTTTGGTATGCCGGTTGATCCGGGAAACCTGCTCCTCACCGCAGAACTGCGTGGGAGGCATGTTCTAGGGCTTCCCGGCTGCGCACGCTCTCCAAAATTGAATGGCGCAGACTGGGTTATCGCGCGACTTGCAGCGGGAATTATGGTCAGGTCCGAAGATATTCAGAACATGGGCGTTGGCGGCCTTCTCAAAGAAATTCCGTCGCGCCCGCAACCCAGAAACAAGAACACCAAAGCCATGAAGACAAAGCCCAGGCGGATTGCAGCCATTATTCTCGCCGCAGGGCGCTCAACGCGCATGGGGGAGGAAAACAAACTGACGGCCGAAGTCGGGCTCAAACCCATGATCGCCCATGTCACAGATGCTGCACTCTCGGCCCACATTGATGAGATCATTCTCGTCACCGGACATGAAGAAGAAAAAGTACTCAAAGCCCTGGGTGGCAGACCCCTCACCCACACTCACAATCCGGACTATGCGGAAGGCCTGAGCACCAGTATCAAGGCGGGCATTAAGGCAGCCATCACCTGTTCACCGCCCGTTGACGCGGCGCTCATTCTCCTCGGCGATATGCCGCTCATCAATGCCGACATCATCAATCAATTGATAGAAGCCCATGCACCCGACGATGACAGACTAATCATCGTACCCAGCGTCAAGGGTAAGCGAGGCAATCCCGTCTTGTGGGATGCAAGCTTCTTCCCCGAGCTTCAAGCACTTTCAGGCGACATGGGCGCAAAACACCTGATTGCAGAAAACGTGGGCCTTGTCGTCGAAGTTGAGATTGAAAGCGAAGCACCGCTCATAGACATCGATACAAAAGACGCGCTTGCGACAGTGAGCCCCAACCTTCAAAAGGATTGAGCCTTGAGAAAGATTGGGTCTTAAGAACGACTAGGCCCGGCGGAAGAAAAACGCACCGCGAGGCGGCATTGTCACTGTCCCATCCGCAGATTCCAATCTACCAAGTTCAAAGAGTGGTTCGCCCCATTCACCCGAGCTGAGCATCTTTGCAACGTCAGTCGGTATAGAAACGGGCTTTGTCCCACTATTGAAAAGACAAAGAACGCGTTCCCCATCCAAAGACCTTTCAAAGGCAAGAATGCCATCAATTGTCAGAAATTTGATGTCACCGGCGCGCAGCGCCTTCTGCGTCTTGCGAAACGCAATCACAGATCGCGTGAAAGACAGGACCGAGCTGCTATCACCCAATTGCTGACCCACTGCCCGGTCTAAATGATACTCAGGGATCGGTAACCAGGGTCGCCCGGTGGTGAACCCTGCACCCGCTTCATCTGCCGCCCACGGCATCGGCGTCCGGCACCCGTCCCGACCCTTGCCATAGGGGAAGTAGAGGTCTCCCACCGGGTCACAAATATCCTCCGGGCCGAGATCAACGTCCGGCAGCCCAAGTTCTTCGCCCTGATACATGAGCGCGGTCCCCTTCAGGCCGAGCAGCAAAGCAATCCCGAACTTGGCAAGATCATCATCGCCTTCGCGATCACCCTTGCCACCACCCCACCGTGTCACGGGCCGCGTGATATCATGGTTGGAAAACGTGACACAGGGCCACGGCCCCTTATCACCACCAATCACATCGCTGTAATAGTTTTCAAACAATGACGGCGCGAGGCTACGGTCCTCCAAAAAATCGAACGTATAGGCTGAGTGCAATCGGTCAGGTTCCCCCGCATATGTTCCAATCATCTTCGGCGTTTCCGCAAACTCACCAAACGCCATGCGGTCCGGATATTCATTCATGACTGCGCGCACTTGTTCCATCGCCCAGCGGTTATCAGCAAGGCCGCTGTCATGCACATGTTGTTGCAATCTTGGTGCATGCGCCCAATCAAGCCATGTTCTGTCATCCATTGGTGTCGGCGGATTATCTTGCAATTGCGCGTCATGTATATAGGCGTGTGCAACGTCGAGACGAAAACCGTCCACACCACGATCCAGCCAGAACCGCAACACATCCATCAGCGCTTTCACAACAGCCGGTTCGTGAAAATTGAGCTTCGGCTGCTGCTTCAAAAATTTGTGATGATAATATTGCCGACGAAGAGGATGCCACGACCAGGCCGGACCACCAAAGGCACTCATCCAATTATTGGGCGGCGTTCCATCCGCCTTTGCGTCAGCCCATACATACCAATCAGCTTTGTCATTATCACGGGAAAGTAAGCTTTCCCCAAACCACGCATGTTGGTCGGAGCTATGCGCAAGCACCTGATCCAGAATAAGCTTCAACCCCCGCTCATGCGCCTCCGCGAGCAGTCGATCAAAACCATCAAGATCACCCATCTCCGGTGCGACACCACAATAGTCAGAAACGTCATAGCCAAAATCACGATTGGGGCTCGGAAAAATCGGCGAAAGCCAGATCGCATCGACACCAAGGTCTGCAATATAATCGAGCTTCCGACGAATGCCGTCCAGATCACCAATCCCGCTACCCTTTGTGTCCAGATAGCTCCGTGGATAAATCTGATAGACGACGGCACCCTTCCACCAGGGTGTTGTTCCATTATTGGAATTCTTGTTATTGGCGGTCATGTTTGCCTCCCTTTGACGCCCAAAGCATGCAAAAATCGCATGACAAATACAATCACAGAAACCAGGAGCGCACAGAATGGCCGACTTGAAAAATCAGATCATTCTCATCACCGACATTGAACATTTTGTGGGCGCACCGTCCGCCAAGGCATTGATTGCCGCAGGCGCCACCGTCTATGGAACTGATCCGGCATTCTGCGACGATGTCGCCCGCAAGTCCGCGGAAGCGGCCACGCCCGGCCTCAAAACACTCCCAGGGGGCGACCCGGTTTCCGCAGCCAATGCCCTCCTTCAGACAGAAGGTCGGATCGACACTCTCATCAACAATGACGCCTTTCCGGCATTGCGCGCACCCCTTGCTGAGGCAAAAGACAAAGACCTGATCGCCACCTTTGAATCCCTTGTCTTCAAGCCGTTCCGCGTTAGCCGTGCCGTCGCGCCCTCGATGAAAAAGGCCGGCCAGGGAAAAATCATATTCCTGACCTCCGCCGCGCCCCTAAACGGCCTTGCCAATTACGCCATGTATGCAAGCGCGCGCGGTGCCACCAACTCGCTCATGTTGTCCTTATCGCGCGAGCTTGCCCCCTCCAACATTCAGGTGAATGCGGTCGCTCCAAATTATGTCGAAAACCCGGATTACTTCCCGCCGGAACTATTGGCAAACGAAGAGGCGCGCAAAAAAATCCTGAAGAACATTCCGCTCGGCCGGCTAGGCAAACCTGAAGAGGCAGCCGCACTCATTGCCTTCCTCGCCGGTCCCCAATCTGGCTTTATTACAGGTCAGGTCATCCCCTTTGCTGGCGGATGGGCAAATGCGCGCTAGGGGACCTCAACACCACCTGGCTTAAACCAGAGGTTCCAGCGTCTCTCCAATCTCGGAATGAAGGACCAGATCGGCAATCGCATCCATTTCCGTTTCCTCACGGTTCAGGATGACGAGCGTCGCACCGTTCTTTTTCGCCATAATAGGAAACCCGGCTGCAGGATAGACCTGCAAAGACGACCCTATTGCGATAAACAAATCACACGCGAGTGTCGCCTCACCTGCCCGCTCCATTTCTTTTTCCGGCATAGACTGACCAAAGGAAATCGTCGCTGACTTGATGATACCCGCGCAAAACATGCAATCCTGTGCACTCCCGTGTGCCTCGTAATGGGAGCGGATTTCTGTCAGCTCATATCGCGCCCTGCAATTCAGGCAAGTCGCATAGGTGCTGTTTCCGTGCAGCTCGATGATTTTGTCAGAGGGCACACCACTGTCCTGGTGAAGATTGTCAACATTCTGGGTTATGACATGGGTCACTTTCCCGATATCGGCGAGCCTCGCGACCACTAAATGCCCCTTGTTTGGTTTGGCCGCCGCAAACGTCCCGTCCATCGCAAATTTACGGCGCCAGGCTTCGTCCCTCATTTCCTGCGAGGCAACAAAGTCTCTAAAATCAATCGGCGCCATCTTGGTCCACAAACCACCGGGACTGCGAAAATCAGGAATACCCGACTCAGTGCTGATCCCAGCGCCGGTAAACACAACAACCCGCTTTGCTTGCTCAACGAGCGCTTTCAACGCCTGGCTCATCCGCACCCTTTCTTTTGACCTCATCGCCTATTCGATAAATACTAGGACAAACAGCATCCCCATTGAAGGAAAGAACCCGATGCGATATCTCCACACGATGGTCCGCGTGACAGACCTTGATGCCTCTCTTGAGTTTTACTGCACCCATCTCGGTCTCAAGAATATGGGGCGTTTCGACATCGAAGAAGGCCGCTTTTCGCTGGTTTTCTTGGCACCTGAGGGACAGGAAGAGGCCCAGATCGAGCTGACCTACAATTGGGACCCGGAAGAACTCGGAGAAGGTCGCAATTTTGGGCACCTCGCCTACCAGGTCGACAATATCTACGAAACCTGCGCCCGGTTGGAGAAGGCGGGAATCACGATCAATCGCCCACCACGCGATGGCCGCATGGCGTTCGTCCGCTCGCCGGACAATGTGTCGGTCGAGCTTCTGCAGGCCGGTACGCCCTTGCCACCGCAGGAACCCTGGGCATCCATGGACAATGTCGGGCACTGGTAAGCCCGCTAGCCAACCTGAACAAACCGTTCATCCGGCATTCAATTGCATGGTCTCACTCTCTCCCTAACATTTGCAGTTCGGCAGTATGCCGCTGCGGGAAAGGGAAGAACGAGATGAAGATCACGCATCTTTTACTCAGCGCATGTCTGGCTCTGACGAGCTTCGCAGGCGCATCGGCACTTGGTACATCGGTGGCATTGGCACGCGATGGCGCCCACGGCTATCAGGGCAACAATAATCATTCACGTCGTCACCATCGCCAGGAATACCGGCAAGACCATCGGCAATCCAGGCGGCATGATCGGGGCCATCGCCAACATTACCGACAAGATTATCGCCAGGATCACCGACAGGGTTACGACCGGGGTCATCATCAACGCGGACATGGCAATGGCGGCGCATTCGCTGCAGGCACCACGCTCGGCCTCATTCTGGGCTGGTCAGGTGGGTATGGTTATCCACGCGCCCACCACAATCGTTATACACAACATCACCGGCCTTATTATGCGCCGCGACGGCCAAACCATCCCGCCTATTATGGCCACACGCAGCAATATTACAGCCATTCTGACGGCTACTATAATGCGAACCAGGGATACCAATCCCACAGCAATCGTGGCTGCCACCCGGTGTATAAATTTGGTCATTGGAACGGACAAGCTGCAAAGGTCGGCGGCACCATGTGCTATGACAATCGCGGAAATGGATATGTTGTGCAGGGAAGCAGATACCTGATTCACTACCAGTAATACCCATTTCTGGCGGCCACAAGATGCCCTGTGATGGCGCGCAACCACATATTGCGTGCCTTCCATATTGAACTCAATGACGGAGCGGGCTAGGCTTTTTGCATGAAAAAACAAGCCTGTTCCCTTTTTCTTTTGTTAGCAGTTGCCGTGCCCCTCCCGAGTAATGCCGAAGGGATCGAGGATCCGCGTCGATCCCCGCATTATGGAGTCCGGGAGCGCGCAAACTATGTCGACCCTTTAGCCTATTATTGGGAAGGGTTTGAACTGAAAGACGAGGGCGACTGCCCCGCAGCAATTGAAAGACTGCGTCCCCTCGCCCTCAATGGACGTGGGTATGAATCAGCTCAGCATGCACTCGGCCTTTGCCTCATGTCACAAGGCGGGCTCCCGACCGAGAAAGGGACCGAGTTTGACCACACGCAAGTCGTCTTATCAGAAGATTTTGTTTCGGGCCGTACCTGGGTTTTACGCGCCGCCAATGCCGGGCACTTTCAAGCCCAGCGCACCATCCTCGCTCTTTATGCAGCCCATTTGGGTCCGGACAGCAATCCGGTTGAGCTCGGCAAATGGCTTCAGCTTTACAATGTCAATCCAATGCGCCTGACACTTGGGGTATTGGAAGAAGATGATGGGCTTCACCAGTTCCTGAAAGAATCCATTTCAAAAAGGGATCTGCTGGTTGGCCGCGAACAGGCGCGAAACTGGACACCAACCTTCTGGGCACCACCAGGCGTCACACAATAATGCGATTGCGCCTCCGCAATAGCCCAACGCATTTTGGCTATATCGCCATGGCTTTTCATTGGCTGACGGCTCTGTTTTTTCTCGGCAACATCGCGCTCGGCTTTTACATGACCTCGCTCTTGCCGGGCGACCCCAACCTGTTTCCACTTTTCCAGCTCCACAAGTCAGTCGGTATTGTCATTTTTTCCCTTGCTGTCACCCGTCTTTTCTGGCGGCTGCGCAACACTGCACCTCCGCTGCCAGCTCATATGCCCGCATGGGAGAAGCTCGCAGCGCACGGCGCGCATATCGTCCTATACGGCATCCTGGTTGTGATGCCTCTCACAGGATGGATTATCGTTTCGGCATCGCCCTACAATATTCCAACACTGTTCTTTGGTTGGCTGCAACTCCCCCATCTGGAGTTCGTGACATCAAGCGCTGAGAAAGACCAATGGCTGGGTCTGGGAGAGACCGCCCACTGGTTGATCGCCTGGGCCTCGCTCGCAGGCATTTTCCTTCACGCCGCCGCTGCACTCCGCCATCATTTCATTTTGCGGGACGACATTCTTCTCAGAATGTTGCCCGTCAAAACAGCCTCCAAAGAGGATTGAACATGAAACGCTCCCTGCACCGCCTGCCCTTGGCACTGATTGCATCACTCATCACCACGCCGGTCTGCGCGGAGAGCTGGACCTTAATGCCTGAAGCAAGCACACTCAGTTTCACAGGCACACAGACGGGAACAAGTTTTGAAGGTGCTTTCAATCAGTTTGAGGCAGACATCACTTTCGATGCCAACACACTTTCTGAAAGCAACATTCAAATCACTATCCACACGGGCAGCGTGGAAACTGGAAGTGCCGACCGCGACACGACATTACCGGGAGCTGATTGGTTCGATACGACCAATCACCCGACCGCGACCTTCGCGAGCACGGATGTGGTCGCGACCGACGCAGGCTATCAGGCAAACGGAACACTCACCATCAAAGGGACCACAAAGGAAGTGGCACTCCCCTTCACCGTCACAATTGAAGGTAACATCGCCCATGCCACGGGCGGGCTGACCATCAACCGAAATGATTTTGGCGTCGGCACAGGGTCGCTCAGCGCAATGGCAGGCAATGACGTCACCATTTACCTCGACATCAAAGCCTCTCACTAAACAAAAGCCGATCCCTTAACCCGGCAATTTGTCGAATGAGGGAATACCTTCTGGAATGTGGTGATACTTCTGCGCGTCGCATGTGTAGATCGCGACCATTGG
>JAVKCY010000117.1:0-7495 GCA_040223265.1 Parvibaculum sp.
TTGGCACCTCGATGTCGGCTCATCGCATCCTGGGGCTGGAGCAGGTCCCAAGGGTTTGGCTGTTCGCCAATTAAAGCGGTACGTGAGCTGGGTTTAGAACGTCGTGAGACAGTTCGGTCCCTATCTGCCGTGGGTGTAGGAGAATTGAGAGGATCTGCCCCTAGTACGAGAGGACCGGGGTGGACGTACCTCTGGTGGACCAGTTGTCGCGCCAGCGGCATAGCTGGGTAGCTATGTACGGACTGGATAACCGCTGAAAGCATCTAAGCGGGAAACCAACCTCGAAACTAATTCTCCCTTGAGAACCGTGGAAGACGACCACGTTGATAGGCCAGGTGTGTAAGTGCAGCAATGTATTGAGCTTACTGGTACTAATCGTTCGATTGGCTTGATTACTCTCATTTACCCATGCTCATCCTTTGGATGACGAGTTTATGAGTTCGATCATGCACAGATCAGAGAGATTGTCGTTCCTTCAAGCATAGCTTGAGGTTTTTGTTCTTTGCCGACCTGGTGGTTATGGCGAGGGGCCTGCACCCGATCCCATCTCGAACTCGGCCGTGAAAACCCTCAGCGCCGATGGTACTGCGTCTTAAGGCGTGGGAGAGTAGGTCGCCGCCAGGTCTGCAAAGAGCAGAAACAGAACGACGGTTACACATTGTCTTGGATCTCCTTAGGGAGCCCTTCTTTACACCCTTTGCTTTTGGCAATATCAAACGCCGCTTGAGCCTAACCGCTCAGGCGGCGTTTTTTGTGTTGTTTGATCAGAGGGGAGGGCAAAACCCAAACTTGTTTTTTTTAAGCCTTCGGTGTTATGCGAAATACACCTTGATATTAGTATTTTTTTTATTGATGTCTGTAATTATTGGTCTAAGCGGGAGGCCAATGGGTGGTGGATGAACCTAGGTGATTGGCCGTATTACATGGTTGTCTGGGCTTTTTAGCGCTGACACGAAGGGGGATACATGCTGTCTAGCGGCAAAGAAATTTTCTTTGGTCATGATGAGTTGATTGTCAGTAAGACCAATCTGAAGGGCCATCTTACTTATATGAATGATGTTTTCCTGCGCGTTGCGGGATACAGCGAAGCTGAGGTGATCGGCAAGCCACACAATGTTATCCGGCATCCTGATATGCCGCGCGCTGTGTTCAAGCTTCTTTGGGACAAGATCCAGACCGGCAGCGAAGTATTCGCTTATGTGGTCAATACGACCAAATCCCTTGATTATTACTGGGTGGTCGCGCACGTAACGCCAAGCTACGGGTCTGATGGAAAGATTGTGGGATATCACTCAACGCGTCGGCTGCCCAATCCGTCAACCGTCAAGAACAAGATCATTCCGCTCTACAAGGAGCTGCTTGCCATCGAGGCAAGTAATCGGAACGGCAAGGATGGTTTGTCCGCTTCGTTCGATCATTTGCTGGGGATCCTGGCAAAAGAAGAGCTCGAATATGAAGAGTTTATCGCCAATCTGATGAAAGCAGCGTGAGGAGAAAATGATGAACTTTTTTAAGAGTGAAAAAACCTCTGTCCGTTCGGGCAATGATCTTTCTCCTACAAAGGTAGAAGAGATTATTTCCGTGTGTGAGCGGGTCTCCCATGGTGATTTCGAAGCCCGCGTACTTGATGTGACTGAGGCGGAAGGGCGCGAGCGCGAACTTTGCCTGAAGTTGAACGATCTGATAGATCGCACCGATGCCTATATTCGGGAATCGACGGCTTGTCTTGGCTACATGGAGCGCAATCAATATTTCCGGCGGATCTCGACAACGGGAATGCTGGGTAGTTTTCTCATCGCGTCTGAGGCGATTAACGGTGCGGCTGACGGCATTGAAACGAAAATGCATGATTTCGAAGAGCTTGCCAGTACGCTGGAGAAAGCGGCGGAGGTTCTGAACGGCTATGCGAGCGAAATGCGTAAGTCGACGGAAGAAACCGGTGAGCGGGCCACGGGTGTTGCCGCGGGTGCGGAAGAAGCGCTTGCAAACGTTCAAACAGTTGCTGCAACAGCGGAAGAATTGAATTCATCGGTCGATGAGATTAACCGTCAGGTGTCCCAGTCAACGGTAATGACCGGTGAGGCGGAAGCAGAAAGCCGGCGTGTTGGCGATGACATTGGCGAGCTTTCGCAAACATCGGACCAGATCGGGGCGATTGTTGAGCTTATCCGCGGCATTGCCGCTCAAACAAACTTGCTTGCTCTTAATGCGACCATTGAAGCAGCGCGTGCCGGCGAGGCGGGCAAGGGTTTTGCCGTGGTTGCCAGTGAAGTAAAGGCGCTTGCTGGCCAGACGGCGAAAGCAACGGAAGAAATTGAAACGCAGGTCGGTGCGGTTCAGGCTATGACAGATCGTGCGGTCACCTCGATCACATCAGTCTCGTCGATGATCGGCAAGCTCAACGAGATCTCTGGTGCGATTGCCGCAGCTGTTGAAGAGCAGGGAGCTGCAACATCTGAGATTGCCCGCAGTATGGCAGAAGCGTCGAAGGGTGTGGGCGATATCACCTCCGGTATCAGTTCGGTCTCGAGCAATGTGAGGGACGTGGCGACCAGCTCTGGTGAGATTATGAAAATCTCAACTGAACTTACTGGTCACGCCAGCACGCTGAAGCAAAGCCTGAAAAAGAAAGTGGCGTAAGGCATTTTCGGATCATTGAATTGTCTGGCTCGGGACGCTTTGCGCCTCGGGCCAGATTTTTATGGGAACGATCATGTTAGGTCACGCGCCTATTGAGGCGTATGTCGGCTGGGTCGTGGTTTTGCCAGTATCCTCGCGACGAGGTAGCTCACCGCGGCGAGTGCAAGGGTGACATCCTGAACCTTGATGACGCGATCGGTTTCGCCGTTCGCTGGTCCGGTCGCGAAAGGAGGCAATGCCTCCAAGGAGCATGAGAGCGATGGCGATTAAATCGACAATATGCGCCGGGACCGGTTGGCCGAGTGTGACTTGATAATAGGCCTCTCCGGCGAAATGGTTGACGGCCGCTATGAGCTAAAATGGCGAAGGCTGTTTCATATTTTGATCGTATCGTGGTTTTCTTGACGTATTGGTTGTCCGATTTGTGTCTCTTTACCTGGTTGCAGACACAAGAAGCGCATCAAGGTCAGCGCGGCTGAGCCGCGCCCCCCGGACAAATACTGTGTCGACGGACTTGGTGTTGCGAATGTCCACTAACGGATTAGCTGAGAGCAGCACGATGTCACTGCTCTTTCCTACCTCAATGGTTCCCATCTTTTCGTTTAGGTTGAAAAACTCTGCGGGACGCACTGTGGCGGTGGCCAATGCTTGTTGTGGTGAAAGACCTGCTTGTACAAGCCGTTCCAACTCCAGATGCAGCGAGAAGCCCGGTGTCAAGAGGCCGATTGGGGTATCTGTGCCCGCCATGATGGGGACGCCTGCGTCATGCAGCTGGCGAACCATGGAGAGAGACCAGTCAGAGAAAGCGATATGCGCGGGGTCTTTGCCTGCAGCGGTCGCGTTCTCCGTCAGCTTCCCCCATGTTGTGCGTGCAGTGTCGGGCAGATATGCGTAAGTGTCTTGCCATTCTTTGGCTGCGAAGTGGCGGAAGGCGGCGCGCGTGTTGAGGGCGAGGGTTGGCGTTTGGAAAACCCGGTGCGCTGCCATCGTTGCGATAAGGTCGGCACAACGGGTTTCGCTTCGGCTTTCAAACGCGACAGGGCGCTGGGCTGCATGGATGGAAGCGCGCAGGCTGCTGCCTTCCATAGCGCCTCCGTCATTCAACATGGCTTGTCGTTGGGTTAGCAGGTCATCCGCTTCGCTCGAACACGAAAGGTCGAGATTACGAAGATGCTCCATACCGCGCACGCCCGCGCGAGCGACATCGCCTGCATCCATAGAGAGCGGTACGTGCGATGTGACTGGGAGGCCCCGCTCTGTCGCGCGTGTGACGAGCGCCTGAAAGGTTTCGGGTCGCAGCATTTCATATGATTTGAGGAAGTGGACTCCGGCGTCAGCCAGTCTGTCGACCTCCTGTCTTGCGTCTTCTGGCGTGAGCGTGCCTGAAGATATATCGGGATAACTTGCCGGGCTTCCGTCATAGACGCGGGGAATGCCGTCGATCAGCGGCCCTGAAAAATAGATGTCAGGGGCGGCGTGGCCCATGGCGGAGGCACGCTCCTTTACGCCCAGCATTTTGTCCAGCAACCCGCCTGTGTCGCGGACGCGGGTAATGCCATTTGCCACGAAAAGCGGCAGGGCGGCGTCACCGATTTCCGGGTCGAAGGTGAGATGTACATGCGCGTCCCAAAGAGCCGGGATCAGGAATTTTCCGGTTCCGTCAATTGTCTCGACCGGCGCGAAAGTGGCGATCGAGCCATGTGGGCCAACGGCCTGGATCACCTCACTGCCGATCAGAATGTCTTGATCCGGCGTCTCCCCCGCGAGGGGGTCAATTATAGTTACATTCTGGATCATCAGGTCGGCATGGGCGGCCGGGCTTGTGAGCGCGGCGAGTGTGATGCCTATCAGCGCGACCAGGCGGCGTGCGTGCTCTGCTTTTCTGCTTTTCATGATCATGGTCCGGCCTCCCTCAAATCACATGGAATTGTGAGAACGGTATTGTGAGGGAGGGGACCTTAGTGTGCAAACGGGCCGTTAAAGGGCCATGTTCACAGCCAGCGGCGCACGCGGGTTTTGTAGCTTCGGTATTCGTTGCCAAAAATCTTCTCCATTTTCCGTTCTTCAAACGGGATGTACCAGAGATTGGCAATGATGAAAAAGGAAAGGGCGATGAGGTAGCTGGCAAGGGATCCAAACCATGTGGCCACCCCGAAAAGCAGGAGCGTGAAACCCAGATACATCGGGTTTCGGCTGACGCGGAACAGACCCGTCGTCACGAACTTGTTTGGATCATTGAAGGTTTTGATGTTTGTGCCCACGCGCGCAAATGTTCTGGATCCACCAATTAGCAAGGCTATTCCCATAAAGGTGAGACCAGCGGCGACATAAATATTGCCACCCATGATCATGAGCGGTGCCGTCACGTGAAGGACAAGCATAAGTATCAGCAAGATGGCGACCAGGATGGGTGGCAGTAATTTTTGCATGCTGCATTCCCTGTTGCTTCGAGATAACGAGTTCACGCCAATGTTAGGGGAAGAAAACTTCCTTTTGAGCGGAATTTGGTAACAGATTGAAACAGAGGGGCTGCCCGCCGCCCCATCGGAGGTTGGCATAGCTTGCGGTGCTCGGATGGGCAGAGGGGAAACGCCGCGTATTTCCGTCTAGTTTTTGAGTTTGGTTGCTGCGGTCTTGCTGCCCGCTTTAGGTTTGGCGGGTTTTGCCGTTTTGGCAGGTGTCTTGCGCCTTGCTTGTGCGCCGCTGCTTGCTTTTCGGGCTTTCACTTTTGCGGTGACGCGTGCTACCTCGTTTTCCAGCAATGCGTTGGAGGCTGCGTCCAGCTCGTCAAATGCGTCTTGCATGTATGTGGCAAATTTGGAGAGGTCATGGATCGCTTCGTGCGCTGCGATCAGCCCGAAGTCGAGACTGTCTTCGCGCGACAGGACCGTGATGTTGAAGCCCTGATAGTCGATCAACACCGAGACCGGGAATATGCCGGTGAGTTTTGCATCGCCCAGATAAAGCGGCTGCCGTGGGCCGGGTACGTTTGAGATGACGACATTGGAGGGCGGCATGGCGATGTCGCCGGCACCCACCATTTGTGGCAACATGGCGGACAGGCCAAAAATGGTCGCGTAGTTTTGAGCCGCGGCCGGGCTCATGTTGGCGATCTTGTGTTTCTCTTTGCTCGCCCAATGAGTGATGGCTTTCAGCCGCTCTACCGGGTCCTTGATATCGCTGCCGGTGGTCGCAATGAAGATCGAAATATTGTTTCCCGCCTGCTCTGCGTTTGCAGCACGCACAGAGACGGGACAGCTTGCCAGCACAGGCTTTCCTGGCAGTGACTTTGCATCACTGAGATAGCGCCTGATGGCTGAGCCTGAAACAGCGAGCACGACATCGTTTACGGTGGCGTTAAAGTCTTTGGCGATTTCCTTGGTGCGCGACAAGGGCAGAGAAAAAACACTCAAATGCCTGTGGCGTTTGATCGGCACGTTGAATTGTGTCTTGGGAGCCTGGGATCTGCCTAGCGAAGGGATGTGCCCATGGGCAAGCGTATTGATTTCCTTGCGCAAAAAATCTCCGGTCAGTTTGCCGATGGAGTTGATTTGGGTTAGCGCGTCTTCCGCGCTGTGGCGCCATGCGGCGAACATGCCTTCGCTTGCTGTCGGCTGCTGTTTGCGTTCCGGTATCTGCCAAATCGGGTGCAGCTCGCCGCTGCTTGATTTTGTAGGGGAAAGAGATTTGGCAATCAGGGCCATGCCTGCCACGCCATCAATCATGGCGTGGTGGGTTTTGAAATAGATGGCGAGGCGATTTCCCTCAAGCCCGTCGATGAAATAGAGCTCCCAAAGGGGTTTGCGGCGGTCCAGTTGTGGCTCATGCAAGCGCTCCACCAGGCGCATGAGCTGGTCCATACCGCCGGGGGCGGGCAATGCGACATAGCGCACATGATAGTCGAGATCTACATTTGGTTCCTCAACCCAGCTTGGCCAGACGTCGAGCTTTGACCAGTCGGAATGAAGCTTGAGATTGAAGGGGGCGCTCGGAGCGGTTTTGCCAAAGCGCTGCATGAGTTTCGGGACAAAGTCTCGGCGGGCTTCATATTTTTTCGGCAGATCATAGATTTGTACGCTGGCAATGTGCATCGGACATTCGATGCTTTCTGCTTGCAGAAAGGCTGCATCCTGTACGCTAAGTCTCTTCATGGTCCCTCCTCCGGGCCGAGCCCAAGGGCTTTGGCCTGTCTCCGCATTCAGTATGAGGCAGTGCACGGCGTGCGTCACGCTTCTCATGTCGTCATCTGACCGCATCGTTAAAGGGGGGCGCGACGCTGGCCCTCCTGTTGACGTGCAAGGACGATTATCATAAGATTTATAAATGCGTATTAAAGGTACGCAAAAAATGACTAGAGGCTGATGAGCGACTCCGGGAGGATGGGGCAGTTCTTTTGCCGTGCAATGACAGCATTTGGGGAGACGATGAGTGGTTCAGGTTACGTATATTGAGCATGGTGGCACCACCCACACGGTGAACGCTGATGAGGGCAAGACGCTGATGGAAATCGCGGTTGAGAACATGATCTCCGGCATTGACGGGGATTGTGGGGGTGCCTGTGCCTGTGCGACCTGCCACGTTTATGTGGATGACGCCTGGATCGCCAAAACCGGAGAGAAGGGCGAGATGGAAGCCAGCATGCTTGATTTTGCCGAAGGGGTCGAGGCGTCGAGCCGCCTTGCCTGCCAGATTACGACCCATGCCGGTCTCGACGGTATTGTGGTCCGCCTACCTTCATCCCAGCATTGACCTTTTGAGGAGGAACGAAAGATGAGCCAAGCTGCACTTAAGCCTACCGGGGTATCCATTCCGGATCCATATTCGCTACCGCTCGACCAGATTGATATGGGCAAGG
>JAVKCY010000118.1:0-29405 GCA_040223265.1 Parvibaculum sp.
ATTTTATTGATGGCATTGTTTCACCCGGTGGTCAGCAGCGTGAATGCAACGGCCGACGAGGATGAGGAGGAAGGTGACTTCCATCCTCATTGAGTGTTTGTTGGCGGGTTAGCGCAGAGCACCTTGTGCTTCCCAATCAGCCATGAGGACCCCCACAGCTGAAGCGAAGGCAATCGGCTGATCCAGCATGATGTGGTGTTGGGCGAAGGGGATGGTGAAGATAGGCGCTTCCGGACGCACATTTTTCATGAAGGCCATTGTCGCCGGATCATGATCCTTTGAAATATTGCCGTACATGACGCCTACTTTGCAGGGCAGGTTTTTGAACATGTCTTCATGCTCCTCCCCTCCCATATGCAAGCCCTGGAATGCCATCGGGTCAAACTTCCAGGTCCAGCCTTTTTCGTTGCCGCCGGTTACCTCCCGGATCGAGTGGCTGGCGATGTAGTTCGTGATGAAGGCGTTTGCGCATTCCTGCAATGGCGCAAGGCGGAAGCGGCCAAGGGCCGTCTCCCGGTCCGGGTAGATCCGCGTTGGGCGGCGGGGTGCATCGCCCAAGAACCATTCAACTGCATCGCTCTTCGGGCGGACGCGGAAATCGGCGAGGAGGACACCCCCCAGCTCCGCCCCGTAGAGCGCACCGGTGATCAAGGTCACGAAGCCACCAAAGCTGTGACCAACGATGACGGGTTTTGGTCCGAGCCCTGCGTCAAAAGCGACAGCGTGAATGGCGTGCGCATAGGTTTCTCGCACATAAGCCTCGCGCCATTCGCTATCGCCCATACCGGGCAGGTCGATAGAGGCGACGTTGTATTCTTCAGTTAGCAAGGGTGCGATGAAGTCGAACCAGCGGGCGTGTGCGCCATTGCCATGGACGAACAGAAGGCCCGGGCGGTTTGGTTTCTTCGCGGACCATTTCAGATAGTGGACACGGGTGCCTTCAGATGTGACCCAATGGCTCTCCGGCGTTTCTGCAAGGCAATCGCGAAACCAGCGGGGCGCGTGGGTGATGAAGTCTTCTTTTGGCAGGGGCGCGATGTCGGGGCCGCGATTCTCGTGTTCTTCTTCGCTCATGGGGTTTTTCTCCGGCCAAAGGCTGCCCCCAGCGCCCATTTGGTCCCGAAACGCGGGTCAGACGGGCGAAAAGTGGCGGCAGCGTCATTTTTTGTTGGCCATGGCTTAGGATTTTCAGGGCAGATTGTAAAGAGAACGGGTGGTCCATGCCTCAAATGACAGAAAGCCGGGCATTTGGGCGGTTTGATGGTTGACACGGGCCACCCTGCGGCTTAATTTCCGGCCAAATTTCCGATATTTACCGGCGGATGAGGCCGGTGCCCAGCGGGGTGCCAGCTTCTTTGCCTGAGCCCGGAATGGGCGCAATTGGTGGGTGACACAGATGAAAGTTCGTAATTCTTTGAAATCCCTTCTGGGTCGGCACCGTGACAACCGTCTGGTGCGCCGCAAGGGCCGTCTTTATGTAATCAACAAGACCAACCCGCGCTTCAAGGCGCGTCAGGGCTAATCAGCGAAGCTGGTTTTCTCTGCGCAGGCATTTTCTCGCTCGTCGAAAAGTGCCGGGACAGATTTTGGGGCCGCATCCTTCGGGGTGCGGCCTTTTTTTCGTCTTTTGTTCCTTGTCTACTGGATTTGTTGGGTGACCGTTCATGGGAGGGCAAGTGTGATCAAAGCGATCTTGTTTGATATTGGCAATGTTCTTGTGCGCTGGGAGCCACGGCATCTGTTTCAACAATTGTTGCCAGACGAAGCGGCCGTCGATCACTTCTTGTCGGAGGTCTGCACGCCTGCATGGCATTTTGCGCATGATCAGGGTGTTTCTTTTGAGGAGAATGCCGTGCCCCTGAAGGAGCGTTTTCCCGATCATGTAGCGCTGATTGATGCCTGGAGTGCGCGCTATCTGGACATGGTGCCCGGGGAGGTGCCCGGTATGGCAACGCTCTTTGGCGAGCTGGAACAGGCAGCCCCCACGTTGCACGGCCTCACCAATATGCCGTCGAGCATTTATCCCAAGCTGCGTGATGCCTATCCGATGCTGGGGCGTTTTCAATCCATCGTGGTGTCGGGGGATGAGAAGGTCTGTAAACCGGACCGCGAAATATTCGACATTGCGCTATCGCGCATCGGCTTGTCCGCGGCGGAGGTTTTCTTCATCGACGATACGGTCGTGAATGTGGAGGCCGCGTCCGGGCTCGGCTTTCACGCGCATCATTTCAAACAGGTGGATGCGTTGCGGGCTGATCTTGTCGCGCACGGGGTGCTTGCGTCATGAGCCCGCGTGCAGTGATTTTCGACATGGGGAATGTGCTGATCGATTGGGATCCGGATCGCACTTATCGTCAGTTGCTCCCGGACCCGCAAGACAGGGCAAAGTTTTTTGTGGGTCTGTTTCGGCGCATCCACAATCTTGTGCATGACACACATAGACCCTTTGATGAGGTTCTGGCCCCACTGAAAGAAAGCGTGCCGGACGAGGCGCATCTTATCGAGCTGTTTGAGAAAGACTGGTACTCGTTCCTTCATGGGCCATTGCCGGAGACGGTGGTTTTGCTTGAGGCACTTCATGCGCGCGGCGTGCCACTTTATGGGCTCAGCAATTGGCCCCATCAAACCTGGCCACCACGGTCTGCCGACCGGTCGCATGATTACGATTTTCTTGCCCGCTTCGAGGATATCGTCGTGTCGGGCACGGTCGGTATGCGCAAGCCCAATGCTGATATCTACCTTCATGCGTTGGCGCGTTTCGGGCTTTCGGCGCAAGAGGTAGTGTTTGTGGATGATCTTGAAGAGAATGTGAGAGCGGCGGAGGCTTTAGGCATTTCTGCCCATCATTTTCAAGGCGCGGCGGGCCTTCGTGATACTCTGGTTGGCTATGGGTTGCTTGATTAGCTCTGATGGTTGACAGTGTGGCCTTGACGCCAGAGGAGGCTTTGATGACCGGTCGGTTCATGATTTATGGTGCGACAGGCTATACGGGTAAGCTGATGACCCGGATGGCACGGAAGGCGGGGTTGAAGCCCATCCTTGCAGGTCGGTCTGAGGCAAAGCTTAAAAGCATCTCCAATCAATACGGGTTTGAAGCGCGTGCCTTTGATTTGATGGACCGCGCGGCCATTGATACGGCATTGGCTGATGTCGATGTCGTGTTGCACGTGGCTGGGCCGTTTTCTGCGACCTCTAAACCGATGATTGACGCCTGCCTGCGTACGGGCACGCATTATCTCGACATTACCGGCGAGATCTCGGTGTTTGAGGCGTGCGCACGGCGTGATGAGGCGGCGAAAGAAGCCGGGATCATGATCCTGCCAGGGGTTGGCTTTGATGTTGTGCCCAGCGATTGTTTGGCCGCCCACATGAAGCGCCGGATGCCGGATGCAACAGATCTGGTCCTCGGGATTTCTGGTCTTGGTTCGACATCGCGCGGTACTGCCAAGACGATGATCGAGAGCATTGGCGAGGGGACGCGGGTGCGCCGTGGTGGGCGGATCGTGTCGGCTGGCCGCGCGCCGGAGCTTGATATTGATTATGGGTCTGGCCCCAAGAAGTCGGTTGCCATTGGCTGGGGAGATGTCTCAACCGCATATCACTCGACCGGCATTCCCAACATTACTGTTTTCTTTGAGGCCAATCCGCAAATTTCGCAGATGGCCAGTTTGGGCGGGTTCACCCGTTTCCTTTTAAGTCTGGGTTTCATGCAGCGCCGATTGAAAGCCCGCGAAGACGCAAAGCCCGATGGACCGAGCGAACATGAGCGCGCCGCCGGACATGGCGTGCTGGTGGGTGAAGTGACAAATGAGTCCGGGGAGCGGATGGTCTCGCGGCTTCGTACGCCAGAAGGCTATACACTTACCTATATGACGGGGCTCGATATCGTGCGTCGGGTGTTGGCGGGCGACTTCAAAATTGGATTTCAGACCCCGAGCCTGGCTTATGGTGCGGATTATATTTCCAGTGTTGACGGGTGTGTTCTTGAAGACCTGAACAGATAAAGTACCCGCTAAGGCAGATGCTCTCTAAACTGTGATGTTGGTGCCTTTGCGCATTTCACAATCTGATTTATGTTCTTCGGTATGAAGACACAAATTTCGGGCGCACTTTTGTTCGCCGCACTCATGATGGCCGCTCTTACCGTCCCCTCGGTTCTGGTTGGGGTGGCGGCTGCCGCTGGGCTTGCTGGAGAGAGTGTCGATACGCCGCCGCGAGAGGCGAATGGCAAACTTCCGTCCAAGACGGCGCGCGATATTGAGCTTGATCAGCTGTTTGTGCAGCTATCTGTTGCGAAGACGCCGGATGATGCCAAAGAAGTTGAGAAGGCGATCTGGGCGCGCTGGAACAAGTCGGGCAGTATCAGTGTTGATCTTTTGATGTCGCGGGGCGTTCACGCGCTTTCAGAGGGCGATGTGGATGTTGCGCTCACCTTTTTTGATGAAGTGGTTGATCTGGCTCCTGGATATGCTGAAGGCTGGAGCAAGCGGGCGACCGTTCATTTTTTGAAAGATGATTATTCCGCTGCACTTTCCGACATTGAAGCAACTCTTGCTCTTGAACCGCGTCATTTCGGCGCGATTGGCGGATTGGCGCTGGTGCTTGAAGATCTTGGCGACAAGGAAGGTGCACGAGATGCTTATCGCCGTGTGCTGAAGGTCTACCCCTGGCTTGAAGGGGCGGTGGATGCCGAGAACCGTCTCACCGTTGAGATTGACGGGCGCGGTATCTGATCTACATTGCCGGTGTAGTTCTCATTCCTCAATTGGTGGGGGCTAACGGGGTGCGCCATCAGGTATCGGGAATTTCACTTTGATCTGGCTTTTTGCAATTCTTTTCGCCGCGTTCATTGTTTATGTCGCTCTGCTTATTCGACAGACGGAAAAGGAATTTCCGTTGCATGGCGCAACTATCCGGTCTCATGGTGTTGATCTTCATTATGTCGATATTGGTCCGCTCAATCCGGACGATATGGTGCGTGCGCCAATCATTCTGGTGCACGGGGCAAGCGGTAATCTGCGTGATTTTGAGGCAAGTCTTATCCCCCTGTTGGCGGACAAGCACCGTGTGATTGCGTTTGATCGGCCAGGCCATGGCTGGAGTGAACGACCGGACTTGCCCGACATTCACGATCCCGCGCGCCAGGCCGCTGTTATTCATGAGGCGGTGACGACACTCGGCGTTGAGCGGCCCGTCTTACTCGGCCATTCCTGGGGTGGTGCGGTGGCAAGCGCTTATGCGCTTGCTTTCGGGTCGGAGCTTTCCGGGCTTCTTGTGCTCGCCGGGGCGACGCATCCCTGGAAGGGGAAAGTCGCCTGGTATCATCGTCTTTTGGCGACGCCTCTTCTGGGGACGCTTTTTCTTTGGAGCATTGTTGTGCCATTGGGGCGGGGCATGGCGGCAGCCGGCGTTCGCTCCACCTTTGCGCCTGACCCCGCGCCCGACGGGTATGAGAAGGCCATTGGCCTATCGCTTTTGTTTCGGCCAAAACATTTCCGGCACAACTCGACGGATACGAGCCGCTTGCGGGATTATCTGGCGGTTCAGTCCGAGCGCTATCACGAGATTTCTGTGCCCACGGTGATCATAACAGGGAACCGCGATCAGACGGTGCTCGCGAAGCTCCATTCCTATGCGCTGCATGAGCAGATTTCTGGTTCAGAGCTTATCAAGCTCGAAGGAGTAGGGCATATGCCGCATCATGTGCGACCTGATGTGATCGTTGAGGCATTGACCCGTTTGGCTGCGGGCGAGGCCGTGCGTTCCGGGCTTCATGTTTATGAAGCCCAGAGTGACGCGCAAAAAGCAGCCCTGCTTTAGAGGCGATCAGCTTCGTTTGTTCTCGGAACCAACATAGGCGACGCGAAGCATGTTGGTGGAACCAGGTGTGCCCAGCGGTACGCCTGCCGTAATGACGATGCGTTGTCCTGGTTGGGCAAAACCTTCCTGAAAGGCGATGCGACTGGCGCGCTCCACCATGTCGTCCAGGTCGCGTGCATCTTCTGTCAGGACGCAATGGACGCCCCAGACGAGTGTCAGGCGGCGAGCTGTGGCCTCGACGGGTGTCAGGACGATGATGGGCAATTGTGGGCGTTCGCGCGCGGCACGCAGTCCGGTGGAGCCGGAATTTGTCCAGCAGACAATTGCTGCGGCGTTCAGCGTGTCGGCAATGGTGTGTGCGGCGGCGCTGATGGCATCTGCGCCGGTTGCCTCTGGCTGTGTCTGCTGTGCATAGATGATGCCCGGATAGGTCGGATCATGCTCTACTTGAGCGGCGATACGGTTCATCATTTCAACCGCTTCTGCCGGGAAATCACCTGCCGCGCTTTCCGCTGAAAGCATCACAGCATCCGCTCCGTCAAACACGGCGGTCGCGACGTCGGACACTTCCGCGCGTGTTGGCATGGGAGACGTGATCATGCTTTCCAGCATTTGCGTCGCCACGACAACGGGTTTGCCTGCGCGGCGGCAAAGCCGCGTGATTTGTTTCTGCCAGCCGGGCACCTGTTCCACCGGCAATTCTACACCGAGGTCACCACGAGCAACCATCAGCCCGTCTGCGATCTCGACAATCTCTTGCAAGTGCGTGAGGGCCAACGGCTTTTCAATCTTCGCCATGACAGCGGCGCGACCCTTCGCAATCTTGCGGGCCTCTGCCACATCTTCCGGGCGTTGAATGAAAGAGAGGGCGAGCCAGTCCACACCCAGCTCAAGGGCAAGCTCTGCATCGCGTCGGTCTTTTTCGGTCAGTGCGGTCAGGGGGATCAATGTGTCCGGCACGTTCACACCCTTGCGATTGGACAGCGTGCCGCCCGTTACGACCTGGGTGATGGCGAAGTCCTTGTGTATTTCCGTGACGCGCAGGCGGATGCGCCCATCGTCGAGCAGCAATGAGGAGCCTTCCTCAAGGGCTGCAAAAACTTCCGGATGAGGAACGCAGACGCGGGTCTTGTCTCCCGGCGCCTGGTCGAGGTCGATGCGAAACTTATCCCCATTGGTGAGCTCGACGGAGCCATTTGCAAAGGAGCCTACGCGGAGCTTTGGTCCTTGCAGATCAGCGAGAATGGCAATTGGACGTTCAACTTCTTTTTCAACCTGACGAACAAGGCCATGCACTTTTCTTAGACTGTCTGCGTCAAGATGGCTCATGTTCAGGCGAAAGACATCAGCGCCCGTCGCATAGAGCGTGCGGATCATCTCTGCCGATGTTGAGGCGGGCCCCAGGGTTGCAATGATTTTTACATTCCGCCGACGCATTTTTTGCCGCTCCTGCCTGTGAGACTTATCCAATCAGCCCCGTATCCGCTGGAGCCGGGTTTGGGATCGTGATGTTTACCGATCGTTAACTATGTCTGTTTCTGCGCCTTCCTGTGGAACGGGTCAACCGGGGGCATGTGAAACTTTGTTGGAAATTCTAAACACCAAGGCGTCAACGCCTACTTAAGATAGTGGGCGGGGGCCGCATGGGAGTAGCAATCTCGCCAAGGTGGACCGGGCTGGGCCGATCAGGCCGTGACCAGAATGGCTCTGAAATCGTTCACATTTGTGAGCGTCGGGCCGGTCATGACGAGATCGCCCAGTTTTGCGAAGAAAGAGCCTGCATCATGTTCCTCCAGCGCTTTTCTGGCGTCGAGACCGAGAGCCTCGCCACGCTCAAGGGTTCGCGATGAGATGATGGCACCGGCCGGATCGCCAGCATCGCCAGAGCCACCATCAATCCCGTCCGTATCGCAGGCGATGGCGTGGACATTGCGCTCTCCGGCAAGTGCGATCGCCAATGCCAGGGCAAATTCCTGGTTCGGTCCGCCCGTACCGCGTTTGTTGCCCAGTGTCACATTGGCTTCGCCGCCCGAGAGAATGAGGCGCGGTACGCCCGGATTGGTATGCGAGCAGGCCATGCGCGCGTGCGATATCGCGAGAGTTCTCGCTTCGCCTTCCATGTCATCGCCGACAATGGAGACCTCATAGCCTTCTTCCCGTGCAAGCGAGGCTGCAGCTGAGAGAGCGTCTGTCCCGGTGGCAATCACTTTATACGTTGCCCGCGTGAAGCAGGGGTCATCGGCTGCGGGTAGTGCGTTGCCTTTCGCCAGGTGCGCAACAATATTGGGCGATGCCTGGATGCCGAGCCGATTGAGAATGGCCTGCGCGTCCCGTGCGCTTCCCAATGCGGGCACCGTTGGGCCGGAGCCGATGGTCGCGGGCGTATTGCCGGCAACATCTGAGATGGCGAGCGTGACGCACCGCGCCGGGGCAATGGCTTTCGCCAATTGACCGCCCTTGGTGCGAGACAGGTGCTGACGCACCGTATTGAGGTCGCCTATCGGCGCGCCACTGGCAAGGAGAGCGTGGGACAATGCTTGCTTCTCCTCAAGGCTCACCCGGTCAGGTGGCAGCGTGAGCAATGCAGAGGCACCACCGGACAGGAGGACAAGACCCATGTCATCGGGGCCGAGCGACGTGGCGAGCGCCAGAAGGGCGCGGGCCGCGCGCATGCCAGCTTCATCAGGGACCGGGTGGGCAGCTTCCAGCACGGTTACGTGTGCAGTCGGACAGGTGTGCCCGTAGCGCGTTACGGCAATGCCTTCGATCTTGGTGCCGGGCCAGCGTTGCATATAAAAGCGTTCAGCGGCTGCGGCCATGGAGGCTGCGGCTTTTCCCGCTGCTAGAATGACAAGGCGACCTTTCGGGGGCGCAGGCAGGTGAGGTGGAAGACAATATTCCGGTTGCACGGCCCGCAGCGCCGACTGAAACAGATGCATGAGAAAGCGCCGTGGGTCTTCGTGCAACATCAATTGGCCTCGTTTGCTCTGTCACGGTGATGATCGGGGCTGGTCGGCTTTTGGTTTTTGCGGGTTCAGTATAGCATGGATCGCGTGTCGTAGACGTGTGTTATGAGCACAAAGGCGGGTCGCATGTTTGTGACCGGATTTTCATTGTGTCTATAGATCAAGATGTGCCTATGGATAAAGATCAGACAGACATTCATGCCGCATTCGCCCTTTGAGCTTATCAACCCAGATGGTGATCCGGATATTCTCTTGCTTTGTGATCATGCGTCGAACGCCCTGCCGGATGCGTATGGGACGCTCGGACTTGCGGCCACTGAGTTTCATCGCCACATTGCCTATGATATTGGCACCGGGCCCTTGGTGCGCGATCTTGCAGCACGGCTTGGTTGCCCTGCGGTTCTTGGCACCTGTTCACGGCTGTTGGTTGATCTCAATCGGGGGGCAGATGATCCAACGATTGTGATGAAACTGTCTGATGGATCTGTTATTCCCGATAATGCGGATGTTGATCCGTTCCGCAACGCCGAAGAGTTCGAGCGGCGGATCACACTTTATCATCAGCCCTATCATGATGCTGTGTCACGGCAGATCGATCGCGCCCGCGATCTGGGGCGTGTTCCTGTGGTCATTTCTGTGCACAGTTTTACGCCCGTATGGCGGGGCGTGGCACGGCCGTGGGAGGTTGGTGTGCTGTGGGACAAGGATGATCGTATTGCACGGCCCATGATTGCGGCGTTTGAGGCACAAGGGTTTGTAGTGGGTGACAATTTGCCCTATATCGGGTTTTTGAAGAACGATACGCTCTTTCGCCACGGGACGGTATCCGGCATCCCACATGTGTTACTTGAAATTCGACAGGATCTGATTGATACAGAGGCAGATCGGGAGGTTTGGGCTGCGCGATTGCAGCATTTGCTGCCGCCACTTGTGACGCGCGAGGGCGTGCACGAAATTAGGCATTTCGGGTCGCGGACAGATCGTTAGGCGTTTGATATTGAACAACGCGAGTGCCCTGTGAACATGTGCTAACATCGCTCCGCAATCGGGACGATGCTTTTCCCTTACGGGGCAGAGGAGTTTTCTTATGGATCAGGCAGTGAAAACAGAACTTGAGGCGGCGGCCTTCCGGCGGCTTCTGTCACATCTTGATCAACGCAAGGACGTGCAGAATATTGATCTCATGAACCTGGCGGGCTTTTGTCGCAATTGCCTGTCAAACTGGTACAAGGATGCCGCCGACGAGAAGGGGCTCTTGTTAAGTAAAGAGGATGCGCGCGAAATCGTTTATGGCGAACCTTATGCCGACTGGAAGAGTAAATACCAGACAGAGGCGAGCGCTGAGCAAAAAGCCGCCTTTGAGGTCTCGCACAAATCTCACGGTTGAGGGTTATTCGCCGAGATAGGCTTCACATTCGACTTCCAGCGCGCCACCCAGCGCTAATCCGTTCGCGCCGAAGGCGGAGCGCGCCGGAAATTTGCCGGGCTCGAAATAGGTCACATAGACTTTATTGAAGTCGGCCCATTGGCTCATGTCCGCGAGCATGACGAGGCATTTGGTGACCTTGCCAAAGTCTGCGCCATTGGCTTTGAGAACGGTCTGAATATTCTCCATGGTCTGCCGGGCCTCGGCCTCCATGCCGCCGGGTGCGAGATCAAGCGTGCCAGGAACGTTGCCGATCTGGCCGGAGAGATACAGCATGTCGCCGACGCGCACCGCTTGCGAGAAGGGGAGGTTGGCATTCGCCATCGCAGGGTCTGTGTATCTTGTGATCGGCTCGGCCCATGCGGTGCCTGGTATTGCTATGGCGGCGCAGACGATCAGTGTGGCTTTTATGCTTTTCATTATCTGGCTCATCTTTCCGCCTCCGATTTGATGATGTCTTTGCTTTGGGTGCCTGAGCCTAGCACGGCACCTGGTCTGAACAATCCACAGATTTCTGCGCCATCTCCCTTGCTGTAGCGTGTGCCCGCCGATATGGTGCGCGCCCCGGATGAACTGCATCCGGTTTTTAGTCAGTTTCACGGAGATCAGGCATAATGGCGGACGGCACAACACCCCCTCCCGGTTCAACTTCGGTCGCACAAGGACAGCTGCGTTCATTTGTTGAGCGGATTGAGCGGTTGGAAGAAGAGAAAGCCGCGCTCGCTGCCGACATCAAGGAAGTTTATGCAGAAGCCAAAGGGAATGGTTTTGACACCAAAGTTCTGCGCAAGGTGATTTCGATCCGCAAGAAAGATGATGCGGAACGGCAGGAAGAAGAAGCCATGCTTGAGCTTTATCTTCATGCGCTGGGCATGATTGGCTGATTTCAGGTTTTCTAAAACAGTTAGCCCGGCGGGGTTGCTCCCGCCGGGCTTTTTGTTGGACTAAATTCAATGCGCGTTACAGTTTGGCCCGCACAAAGAAGAGGGCACTTGCACCCGGCTCCAGAACGTCGCGCTTTTTGAACGAGACATGGTTGCGGATATCATCGTCCAGCAGGTTGGTGCCTCGGAGACCGATTTCGATTTCACGGTCTGATTGCGGCAGGAAGAATGTATAGGCAGCTTCCGCTTGCAGGTCCGTATAGCCATTGGTTTTCGTTTCGTTGACGGCGACATCGTCTTGTTCTTCCGCTCTTAGAACACCAACACGGGTGAAGAGATTGTCATTTTCAAAGAATATGCCTGCGCCATAACGGAGCGGTGGAATGCGCGGCACATTGCCGCCCGTGTCGAGTTTGGCCCGGACATAATCAAAGCGTCCATCAAAGCCGAGGCGACCGTCGGCCAGATCAAACGCGGACCAGTTGGCGGCAAGCTCCAGGCCCTGAAAATCTGCGTCAGACTGGCGATAGGCGATCTGGGTCAGCTCACTGTCAACGCCCGGCGCACCGGCAATGCCACACGTGTCAAACTCGTCACCGCAGACAAAGCCTGTTTCACTTTTGTAGATGAAATCGCTGAAGGCGGTGTAGAAGAGGTTTGCCTCAAAGGTGAGATAGCCTTTTTCGCGTTTCAGGCTGAGGTCGATGGATTTTGCACTTTCCTTGCCCAGCCGTGGATCGCCGATCTCGAAGGTTTCTGTTGCCTCATGCGGTCCTTTGGCAAACAGTTCCAAGAGGTCCGGTGCGCGTTCGACATATTGTGTATTGAGGCCGAGAGTGATGTCGTCCGTCAGGTCGAACACGAGTGCGGCCCCGCCGCTCACGGGTGTGAAGTCGAGCGAGCGTCGGCTGCCAAAGTCTGAAAGCTCCTGTCCGGGCAGGGTGACGCCTTGCAGTGTAGGGGCGAGTGTGCCGAGACCTTCAAGCTCGACCTGTTCAATGCGTGCGGATGCTTCGAACCGCAGAGATGGATTGATCTTCCATTCTTCAAACATGAAGGCGGCAAAACTGTCGCGGGAGGAGGGCGCGATCAGTTCGCCGCCTTCGCCCGTGGCGCTTAGGTCACGGGTTGATGCTTGAATGCCCCAGGCTCCTTCCACCGCGCCAATGGGCCGGTGAAGCACTTCAAGACGACCTTCCCATTCCTCATTGTCGAAGCGAGACCCGATGGTGCCGGTCACGTGAGAGACTTCGTCATGGGTATAGTCGGAATAGCCGAGGTCAGCGCGCAGTCCCGTCAAGAGCCCATCAAGATCATGAAGATGGGCGGCGGCGGCGTACCGTGTCTGCTCCAGATCGATGGCGAGCTTGCTTGCAGCCGCACCAGCGCCGGGCACACGGTAGTCGCTGTCATACTGGGTGACGGAGACACCAACATGGCCATTTGGCAGAAGATAGCTCGTGCCGACCGACAGGCCATTGGCTTCCGCCGCGCTGTTTGCCTGTGTCCCCTGCGGTGTTGAATAATCGTCGCTTGAGCGCGCAAAGGCATCAATATGGAAGACGAACGGGCCCTCTCCCACATTAACCGCGCCGCGTCCCATCAGGCCGCTATCGACTGTCGTGGTGTTGGCCTCAATCTCCGCTTCAAAACCATCCTTGGGCGCTTTGTTGGGGATGCGATTGTTGAGGACTGATACCAGCCCGCCAACGGCTTCACTGCCATAACGAAGGGCGGCAGGTCCCCGGATGATTTCAACACGGTCTGCGGCTGATGGATCAATGGGAACGCCATGGTCTTCACTCACAGCGGAGACATCATGGGCTGCAAGACCGTTTTCCTGAATGCGGACACGGGAATTGTCGAGGCCGCGAATAATGGGACGGCTTGCTCCTCTCGCAAACGAGGATTGACTGACCCCCGGCGTGTTGCCCAGCAACTGTCCGAGCGTTGCGGCCCCACTTCGGGAAATTTCTTCCTTTTCAATAATTGTCACCGGCTGGGCCAGCTCGCCAGTGGTGCGGGCGAGTGGCGATGCGGTGATGACGATTGTGGGTGCCTTTATCGGTTCGGCGGTGGCGCTCATCGGGAGCACCAGTGAAGCGCAGGCCAAAAGCGCTGCGCCTTTCTTTCGGTTGGAATTGTGGACGTGTTTCATCATTACCCCCTGTTGTCACAAACGAGTTCGTGTCCCCTCAAGATTTGAGGAGATGGTCAATGTCAGATGTGCGGATTGCCCGCTCGGGTCAGGCCGTCATGACGGCCTGCAGTCGGCACAAAGGCCAACAATCTCAAATGTCTTTTGTTGTGGCATGAAGCCGGTTTTCTTTTCCCATTCGCCCATAAGACCGCAAAGGCCATGGTCTTCGATCTCCTGCACGCTTTGGCAGTCGTGACAGACGGCAAAAAGTGTTTCATGGGCATGTTTGTGCCCGTCGCAGGCGACAAAAGCCTTCAGACTTTCGATGCGGTGAATGAGTCCTTGTTCGCTCAGCCTTTCCAGCGCCCGGTAAATGACCGGCGGCTTTGGCTTGGGTGAGCCGGGCAGGCGCTCCAGCAAGTCATAGGCGGAGAGCGGGGTGGCCGCCTTCTGCATCAGGTCTATGAGTATTTCGTCATCAATTGCGCGGGCACGGGCCATCTTCAAACCTCTTTAATCGTATGTTGTACGATTAAAGAGGTGGGGGCGCCCTGTCAAGCGGGTTTCCCTTTGGGGCGTGGTTCATGGAAAAGGGCTGCCCAACGGGCAGCCCTTGCTTTTGTTCATGGCTTAACCGCTTAGAAGCGGAAGGTTGTTCGGAGTGTGCCAAAAACACCATCAGCGGTGTCAAATCCCAGGCGCGACGGGTTGATACCGTCTCTTGTGACGACCGGGACGTTGTCGACATAGACATAGGATAGATCGAGCGATAGCTTGAAGGGTGAGTTGGGTGCTCCAAACGTTACCCCTGCCCAAGCGCGCGCGCCAAAGCTCGTGTCACTCTTGCTCAAGTTGGTTTGGCTGTCGGCGAACCCTGTGAAGGAGAGACGGTCCGTGCCATCGGCATCATTGAAGTCCGCGGAGACAAGACCGCCGCCATGCAGGCTTACGCGGTCCAGATGGTGGATAACGTCAAAGCCGATGAGTGGGCTGATGGTTTCCACATCCACCATTGTGTTGTACGCGAAGGAGCGGGCAAAGCCTGGAATATTGCCTGCGAAACGCGCGGTTTGTTCCTGGTTTGTGTAAGCCACGCCAAAGAAAGGCATGATGAGCCATTCGCCGCAATCGTAAGGCAGGCCGAATTTCGCGTAAGCACTGTCCCATTCATGATAGGCCTCATAGTCTGCCTGGGTGAGCACGTTGAGACCGCCAGCGCTTGGCAAGGCGAACCCCGATGTACCGCCCCGGGGGCCGGGGATTAGCAGGCCGTTTCCGGCTGGGTCAAAATTGGTGAAGGAAGACGAGGCGCTTGCCGTGGTTCGTACATAACCAACGCCCGACCATAGGCCCTTGGAGCCAAGGATGCCTGCATCTGGAAAGCTGGCTGTTGCCTCAAACGTGCCAGCGGTTGCGCGCGCATCATCATCAGTTTTGATAACGCCGAGGGTCTGGATTAATGTGCCGGCGGCTTCCAATCCCAGATAGACCTGTTGTGGCAAGCTCAATTGACCGACGCCGATGCTACCGCCTGCGGTCAAGGATGTGCTTTTATCGTCGGCCTCAGCTTCTTTGTCGGCGCACCGTGTCGCCCATTGTTGGTCTTTTTTGCTTAAGTAGCCATTAAGTGTTTGGGCATCTGCACCGTCTCGGTCACGAATGGCGGTTATGCCTATCCCTCCATTCCCTCCATCGCTGCCTTTAGCCTCAAACCGGATCCTGGTAATCCACTGGTTTGCATAGTCCCAGGCATATTTGTCGCATTTGGCGAGCGCTGCTTTGGCGTCTGCTACTGCCCGGGTTACTTCCTCAGCGCGCACACTATTGTGAAGCATCATGTCGGTGCCCTCGACCTCAAACTGAGGCAGTGCCGGGTTGTGACTATTGTCGACGGCAAGGACCGGCGCTGACATGCCAAGAAGCGCGGCGAGTGCCAGCCCCACAGCTTTCCCCTCACGGGTGACATAGAGATGTTTGAGATAGGACATGGCGAAACCCCCTGAAAAGCGCCGAGTTTTTCGCAGAAACTTAGGCGCGTATGAATTCGGGGCAACGATAGGCAGGGTGAAAAGATCATTCGTCATACAATTGTATGAGGCGCTACACTTCTGAAGCAATTAGTCCTACGAGACCCCTGATAGTAAGGAGGACGCGTCTTGATACAGGTTGACGGAACCATGTTGAGAAGCTGGCGGCCGCAATTGCGCGGAACCAGCCTTCGTGCGCGCTTCTGGATCGGGCTGGTGCAAGGCGTCAATTTCCTGTTGCGAAACTCGGTGGGTGCCGAGAAGAGCGGCGAAGGCTCAAAGTCGTTTGACGTCGTGAGCGCGCGCAAACGGGTCAAGTTTCTGGAGAACATCATTGCGATGGTGCCCGCGGGGGCGACATTTTCTGCCGTTGATGACGCGCCGGTCAAAGGAGACTGGCTGACGCTTCGGGGCGCCGACGCTGAGCGCACGCTCCTCTACGTGCATGGTGGTTCTTTCATGCTGGAGCGGTCAGGGGTTCACAATGCGCTCATTGCCAATATCTGCAAGGCCGCTGGGGCAGAGGCATTCGTGATCGATTATCGGCTCGCACCTGAACATCCTTTTCCTGCAGGCATTGAAGATGTGAAAGCCGCCTATCGCTGGATGTTGGACCAAGGTGTTGATCCGGCGCGGCTTGGGGTCGTTGCTGATTCTGCTGGCGGTGGACTGGCGCTTGCGGCGCTCACAAGCCTGCGTGATGAAGGCGTTCCTATGCCGGGTGCGATGGCACTGCTTGGGCCTTTCGTTGATCTTACGTTGTCGGGTAATTCCATCCTGTCAAACCTGCAACATGATCCGATGGTGAGTTCTCTTGAAGGGTTGAACATTTGCACACGGCTTTACCTGCAGGGCCAGTCGGCGGCAGATCCTATGGCCTCCCCATTGTTTGCAGGGCTTGGTGGGCTGCCGCCCACACTTATTCATGTGGGTGCGCCGGAAATCCTGCGCGATGATGCGACCCGGCTGGCGAAACGCATGAAAGAAGCCGGATGCGATGTCTGGTGTGATATCTATCCGCGCATGCCCCATGTCTGGCATCGGCTTGGGCCGCTCTTGCCGGAAACGCGCAGGTCCATTGCCGAGATTGCTGCTTTCTTTCTGGAAATGATCCCGGGTGAGCGCCTCAAGAAGAGACGGCACGGCTGATGGCGGAAAAACGAAATCGTCATCGGCTGAGTGCCCGTGTCTGGCCCAGTATCTCTGAAGCGTTGGTCCCCGAGACCGACAAGCGCCTGAAAGAGATTATGGACTGGGCAGCGGACCGCGATGAGAGCTGGTTGTTTGACTTTCTGGAGGCGCGCTCGAATGCGTTGCAAAAAGAAGGCGCGTCGCTACCATCTGACAGGGTTCCACCTGAAGATTATCTCGCGCAGAAATTTGGACTGACGGTTGCGCAGGCAAAGGTGTTGAGCGCTTTTCTTTCCGGTCTTACCTTGCAGGACATTGCTGAGCGGCAAAATGTGAAGATCAACACCGTTCGTACACACTTTGTGCAAGTGCGCATCAAGCTCGGTGCTCGCGACCAGGCTGATGTTGTGCGTATTGCGCTTCTGGGCAAGGCAGAGCTTGAACCCTGAGCGGTGTTACTTGCCTGGCTCCAGACCCAGATCCCGCAGTTTGCGATAAAGGGTTGAGCGTCCAATACCGAGCCTGCGGGCAACCTCTGACATGTGGCCTTTATACTTGTCGATCGCGAGACGAATGAGATCGGCCTCGATATCTTCAAGTTTGCGCAAGTCACCACCATCATCAATGATGGTGACACCCTCGCCGAAGGTTGAGCGGGCGAAGGCGGCAATGCCATGTGATCCTGTGTGCTGCGTGTCGCCGGTGATCATGGCGGGTTGGATGTCTGCTGTTGGTTTGGGCAGGCTTGGTGCGGCGGGCACAAGGGCTGCCACGTCATAGCCATCCACTTGCGCGGCGATTTGCGGGAAGTCGGCAACGTCCAGGCGATCTTCATCACACAAAACGATTGCGCGGAAGATGGTGTTTTCGAGCTGACGAACATTGCCTGGCCAGTCATAGGCCATGAGCATGGCGAGCGCGGCGCTGGTGGCGCCGGAAATTTTCTTGCCTTCTTCGGCGGCGATGCGGCTGGTAAAATGGGCGACAAGGTCCGGAATGTCTTCTTTACGTTCGCGCACCGGCGGCAGGTGAACGGGGAAGACGTTAAGGCGGTAATAAAGATCTTCGCGGAAGCGACCATCGGTGACCATCTGAATGAGATCGCGATTGGTGGCTGAGATAATGCGGATGTCGACCTTGACGGGGCGTTTTGCGCCCACAGGGTCCACTTCACCTTCCTGAATGGCGCGCAGCAGTTTTACCTGCATGTCGAGCGGCAATTCGCCGATCTCATCCAGGAACAGTGTGCCACCGTTTGCCTCGACGAATTTACCGGCATGTTTTTCAGAGGCGCCGGTGAAGGCGCCTTTCTCGTGGCCAAACAGAATGCTCTCGATCAGGTTTTCAGGGATCGCGCCACAGTTGACTGTGACAAAAGGGTTGCCTGCGCGGTCGCTCTCGCCCTGGATGGCGCTGGCGATCAACTCCTTGCCGACGCCGCTTTCGCCTTCGATCAGAACAGGGATGTTGGATTGTGCGGCGCGGCGGCCGAGTTTCAGAACCGGCGCCATGGAGGGCGCACCGGCAATAATGTCGTCAAATGTCAGGCGACCTTTGGCTTTTTTCTGGAGGCGGTTGATCTCGCCGGTGAGGGCGGTGACTTTCAAGGCGTTTCGGATCGACACATGAAGGCGCTCCGGGCTTACCGGTTTGATGACAAAGTCATCTGCGCCGGCGCGCATGGCCTTTACAACGGTTTCCACGCCGCCATGCGCGGTGAGGACAATCACAGGCAGATCGCGGTGGGTCGGCGCAATAGCTTCCAGGACACCCATACCATCCATGCCTGGCATGACCAGGTCGAGGATCATGCAGGCAATGTCCTTGCCATTCACACCCGTTAATATGTCCAGCGCGGCCTCGCCGCCATCGGCGCTGACGACCCGGTAGCCATCCCGGCGCACGACTTCTTCCAAAATACGTCGCTGTGCTGGATCGTCATCGACGACCAAAACCGTTTGCGCCATGCTTTACACTAACCTCTGTGTCCCCGGACCTGGACGCGCATCGACAATGCGGCGCAACAGGCACTCATTTATTGGAGGGCCATCGGGCCCACATGCGCGGGTCCTTTGGTCCTTGTTGGTGACCCAATATGGGGCAGACAGGTAAAGGTGGATTTAAGGCTCGTCGAAAACTTGCCGGGGATTAGCCAGAAAGTTGCGGGCCCTTTGATCTGGACGCGTGCCGCGCGTCTTTGAAGTCCGCTTACGACACCTTGGGGCTATCGTCTGGTCATCTGGTCATCTGGTCGTCTGGTTTGCGGGTCAGATGCACAGCTCAACCGGATTTCATGCCTGAAATCCAATTCGGCGCGGAAAGATTCGTTTATGACGTTTGAACGACAGTAAACGGGCCTATTTCTGCGGAAAATGGTTAATCGCAGTTAAGTCTTCCTAATTTCTGACGTATTTCGGCTACGAAGTGTTGCCTCGCAGTGACTCTGTTGCATCTTTTCGTCATAAAACTTGAAACGACCTTGAGGAAGCTGCCATTCCGTGCGACCAATGGAGCAACCGGTGGGGTCCGGGCCACCCGTATTGGACGGGCGGTTTTGCACTTAAACGACGACGGAGAGTGGGATGAAAATTCTATCCCGGATGATTGCGGTAGGGGCAATGTTGAGCGTAGCCGCTTGCGGTACTTGGCATGCTGAGTCCTACCTTGGCGAGGAAATTTCAGGCAATGATTTCAATGCCTGCCTCGCGCGGGAATATCAAGATCGTGCGACTTCCGAAGCTTATGTTGATTGTGATTGGATCGACACAGCACGGATCGTAGAACGCGGACGCGCTGCTGCGTCTGGTCAGACGGTTATGCCGTACGAGCCAGCAAGTTTCGCAGTGCTTCCGGAAGCTCTTGGCGAGCTGCAGGATGCTCGTGGCCGTCTTCTGGCTGCGCTTGACAATGGTGGCCGCGATAGCGACCGCGCATGTGCCTGTGCAAAAGCTCAGCGTTATTATGACGGTTGGGTTGAGCAAGCCAGTGACAATGACATGGGCGTAGATGGCTCCTATTTCGGTGGCGTTGGTGGTCCGGTTCAGCCGGAGCGCGTCGAAGCTGAAAAAGCTGCTTTCTATGAAGCTCTGACGGCATGTGAAGCTGTTCCAGCTGGTCCTTGGACCATCTATTTCGGCTTCGACAAGTCAAACCTGACAGCTGCTGCGTCTGCAGTGGTTGACGAGATTGCTGCTACGGTTGGCTCTCGCTCTGTGAATGTTGTCGGTCACACTGACACATCCGGTAGCAATGCCTACAACCAGGCACTTGGTCAGCGTCGTGCTGATGCAGTGAGCGGTGCTCTTCAGGCTCGCGGTGCAGGTGTTTCCAGCGCGTCAACACGCGGTGAAAGCGAACTGGCTGTAAGCACCGGTGACGGTGTACGTGAGCCTCTTAACCGTCGTGCGACGGTTTCGGTTGACTAATCGTTGATCAGAATTGATTGAGTTAAGGCCCTGGTCCTCGTGACCGGGGCCTTTTCTTTTGTGATTAAGCCTTTTGTTTGAAGGCAGCCCTTTTCGGGAGCGTGAAGCCGGGCCATATTCATGGCATTGTTCCTCCCATTAGGTGGCCTCCTCCCGTGACTTTCCCCGCATTCTCTCCCTCTTCATCCGCTGTCAGTCCTTTGAAAGACGCGAAACTCCCTGAATGGGACCTTTCGATTTTTTATGCGGGGCCGAGTGATCCCCAGATTGAGACCGACATTGAGGCTTTGCGCGCGGATGTCGCATCGTTCGCTGTCACCTATCGTGGGCAGGTTGCAAAACTGGCGGCTGCCCCAGATGGAGGGGCCGCGCTTGCCGGTGCGTTTCAGGCGCTTGAGGCGCTGGAAGACCGGATCGGGCGGATCGGTTCCTATGCCGGGCTGCTTTTTGCAACATCGTCTATGGTTGCGGCCCACGCCATGTTTTACGGCGATATTCAGGGTGTGCTGACGGAGCTGGGTTCAGAGTTGATTTTCTTCGGGCTGGAGCTAAACGGTCTCTCAGATGAAGATGTCGCAAAACTTGCCAAGGGTTCCGAAGGGTTTGCGCACTACCTGCCCTGGATCGAAGATCAACGGCTCCATCGTACCCATGATCTGAGTGATGACCTGGAGCGGTTTGGTCAGGATAAATCGCTCTCAGGTCGTGCTTCATGGACCCGTCTCTTTGACGAGCACATGGCACGGCTGCGATTTGAGCTTGATGGCGAAAGCCGTTCCCTTGAAGAAGTGATGGATAAGCTTTCTGATACGGACCGGGCCTTGCGGGAGCGGGCGGTTCGCTCTCTCGTTGCGCGGTTCAAACAAGAACAGCCCTTGTTTGCCCATATCACCAACACGCTTTCCAAAGATCTGCAGACCGAACGCAAGTGGCGCGGATATGAGGACGTGGCGAGCGCCCGCCATATCTCCAACCGTGTGGAAGCGCCGGTTGTGGATGCACTTGCGCAATCTGTCGCAGAGGCGCACCCCCGGCTCTCGCATCGCTATTACGCGCTGAAGGCGAAATGGCTAGGCCTCCCGCATTTGGAGGTTTGGGATCGTAATGCGCCTTTGCCGAAGGAAGATGGGAGTCTCATCTCATGGGATCGGGCGCGGGAGATTGTGCTTGGTGCGTATGGCGACTTCACACCTGAGCTTGCCTCGATCGCGGCGCCCTTTTTTGAGAACGGGTGGATCAATGCGGCCCCGCGGGAAGGCAAAGCCGGGGGCGCGTTTGCGCATCCGACGGTGCCGTCTGCCAATCCCTTCATCCTGCTCAATTATATGGGGCGCGCGCGCGATGTGATGACGCTAGCCCATGAGCTGGGGCACGGTGTGCATCAGGTTCTGGCGTCGGGCCAAGGGGCCTTGATGGCCTATACGCCGCTGACGCTGGCGGAGACAGCGTCGGTGTTCGGAGAAATGCTGACGTTCAAGCGGTTGCTCAGCGAGACGAAAAACAAGGCGCAGCGCAAAGCCATGCTCGCGCAGAAGGTTGAGGATATGCTCAACACAAGTGTGCGCCAGATTGCGTTTTACACATTTGAGCGCCGTCTTCATGAGGCGCGTGAAAAAGGGGAGCTGAGTGCGACCGAGATAGGTGAGATTTGGATGAGTACGCAAGGCGAAAGTCTCGGCCCAGGGGTCAAGCTTTGTGACGGGTATGAGACCTTCTGGTGCTATATTCCGCATTTCGTTCATTCGCCTTTCTATGTCTATGCCTATGCCTTTGGTGATTGTCTGGTGAACTCGCTTTACGCGGTTTATGAGCAAAGCCCGGATGGTTTTCAGGATCGCTACTTTGAGATGTTGAAAGCAGGCGGGTCCAAACGCCATGGGGAGCTGCTCGCACCTTTTGGTCTTGACGCATCGGACCCTGCTTTCTGGACGAAAGGGCTTGGCGTGATCGAAGGGATGATCGACGAGCTGGAGACCTTGTCTTGAACAAGAAGGATGATGAAGGCAATCGTCTGAGCGCGCGGGTGGCGCGCTATGCCCGGGTCGGTGCGAATGTGGGTGGTGTCGCCGCGAAGGTTGCCGGGCAGCGTCTGTTTGGTGGTACAGGTGCGCAATCGCAAAATGCGCAGGATCTGAAAGCGGCGCTCGGCGGGCTTAAAGGGCCGATCATGAAGGTCGCTCAGATGATGGCGACGATCCCGGAAGCTTTGCCGGCGGAATATGCAGCGGAACTATCGCAATTGCAGTCGATGGCGCCGCCCATGGGCTGGCCGTTTGTGAAGCGGCGCATGGCTGCAGAGCTTGGGCCCGGTTGGAAGCAGCGCTTTGCACACTTTGAAAAGGAGGCTGCGGCCGCGGCCTCCTTGGGGCAGGTGCACAAGGCTGAAGCGCTGGACGGGCGACAGCTTGCCTGCAAACTTCAGTATCCAGATATGCAGTCGGCGGTCGAAGCGGACTTGAAACAACTCTCTTTGATTTTCTCGCTGCAACGTCGCATCGATAGTTCCATCGACACGCGGGAAATTGCTGACGAGATCGGCCTTCGCCTGCGCGAGGAGCTTGATTACACGCTCGAAGCCCGCCACATGGCGCTTTATCGTTCGATCTTTGAAGATGAGCCCCGTGTTCGCGTGCCTGTGGTGGATAATGAGCTTTCCAGCAAGCGTTTGCTCACGATGGAATGGCTGGACGGAAAACCTCTCCTGAGTTTCCAGAATGCGTCGCTTGAAGAGCGCAATGCGATTGCAGAGGCCATGTTCACCGCCTGGTGGTACCCGTTCAGTCATTACGGCGTTATTCACGGGGATCCGCATCTTGGCAATTACACCGTGCGGCAGGATCACGGGATCAATCTTCTCGATTATGGATGTATTCGCGTGTTCCCCCCTTCTTTTGTGAACGGTGTGATTGAGCTTTATCGGTCATTGGAAGCGGATGATCGGGATCGTTCCGTTGCTGCCTATGAAGTGTGGGGCTTTCGCAATCTGTCGAACGAATTGATTGATGTTTTGAACCTGTGGGCCGGTTTCATTTATGGGCCTTTGCTTGATGATCGCGTGCGCTCCATTGCCGACGGGGTGGCACCCGGTGACTATGGTCGCAAGGAAGCGTCTTCCGTTCATGCAGCGCTTAAAAAATTTGGGCCGGTTACACCGCCGCGGGAATTTGTTTTCATGGACCGTGCCGCGATTGGCCTGGGTGGTGTGTTCCTGCATCTGGGTGCGGAGCTTAATTTTTACCGGTTGTTTAACGAGACGATTGCAGACTTTGAACATGCACAGCTTGAAGTGCGCCAAGCAGAGGCGCTAAACAGAGCGGGCGTGCCGCTGCCGGTTGCGCGATCAGTTGCGTAACGGAGCCTCAAATGACGGATGATCTGCTCGAAGAAAATGTCACGCCGATCCCTGACGGCTATAGCCAGATGAACTGGCATAGTGGTTTTGGGCGTCAGATCGGTCCTCTCTATGAGCGCGAGGGTGATAAGCTGACTTACACTCGCGCGTTTCGTGTGGCGGAGTATCACACGAACGGGATGGGCAATTGCCATGGCGGCATGCTGATGGCTTTTGCTGATGTTGCCTTTGGCCATGCGGTGACGGTCAGCTTTCACCGCTACTGGGTGACGGTGCGCCTGTTGACAGACTTCCTGTCTGCCGCGCGGCTCGGCGACTGGGTTGAGGGCAATGCGGTTATTACCGGCAATGAAGATGGTTTTATCAGTGTGAAGGGTCGCATTTGGGCGAGCGAGCGCACCTTGATGACGGGTACCGGTATTTTTAAAGCCCTTGGTGAAAGGCCTACTCCGTGAGCGATGAAATTGAACGCAATCCGCTGGTTGTTGAGCAGGATGCTTCGGGTCGTTCCTACGAGCTTTCTGCCGGTGACAGCATTGGTGCCGATGTGATCCATCCACCGACCTGGTTTACCCGCGCACTTGATACGCCGTTTGAGCGGCATCAGGTTGAGGTAGAGGGGTGCCCGATCAACTACCTGCAATGGGGGGATGCAACGAAACCAGGGCTTCTTCTGGTGCATGGCAATGGGGCCCATGCGCAATGGTGGTCGTTTATTGCACCGTTCCTCGCGAGGGAATATTCGGTTGTCGCGATGGATCTGTCGGGCATGGGGGACAGTGGCCGACGTGACGAATACACGCTGGAGCTTTTCGCCAAAGAACAGATTGCTGTTTGCGAGGACGCCGGGTTTTTCAAGAATGAGGAGCCGCCGATCATTATCGCCCATTCCTTTGGCGGCTTTGTCACGATTCTGACGGGTGCCCTTTATGGTGACCGGTTGGCGGGGACGGTGATTGTGGACAGTCCGGTCAACCCGCCTGAGCGGCAGTCCGGCCCTCCCTCCCGCGAGATCCGCCCGCACCGGGTCTATGCGACGCTGGATGAGGCGGTTTCGCGGTTTCGCCTGGCCCCGCCACAACCGTGCGAAAACCTCTTCATCACTGATCATGTCGCTCGAACCTCGGTCAAAAAAGTGCCGGGCGGGTGGACCTGGAAATTTGACCCGCAAATCTGGCGACGGTTCGATATCGGGGACATTCAAGGCTGTTTGAAGCAAACGAAATGCCGAATCGCGATTATGCGGGGCGAATATTCCGTTCTGCTGCCAGAGGAGATCGGGGCCTATATGTTCGATCTCCTGGGCCGGGCAGCACCAGTGATAGAAATTCCCCAGGCTCGCCATCACGTCATGCTGGACCAGCCTCTGGCCTTTGTGGCGGCTATCCGTGCACTTTTGGCGGATTGGGAGCATTCCAACCCCAGTGCGCGTGTCGGCGCGCATGTTCACCGGGGCTGACAGGCAGGGCTGACGCAGCGTCACGTTTGGTGCCTGCACGTTTATAAACAGCAGCTTTGCTTGCCGTGAGAGCGGCTTTTGCTATAGTCCGGCATAATTATTGGCTTGTGTGAAAGGCATATAAATACAATGACCGATGTAAAACCGGATGATGTTTGGGGCGCAGAGATGGACAAGGCTGAGCATGAGCAAACCTTCGACGGGTTTGTGGCTGCCACGAAGTACGGCACGATTGCTTGTGTTGTTCTTCTCGTTTTGATGGCCGTCTTCCTGCTCTAATTGAGCTTTGAGGCTGGTTGTTCGCGAAGGGCGGCGCTTACAGGCGCTGCAACTTCGTTCGCGGACAGTTTTGGTGTGCAATAGAGGCCGGGCTTTTCGGCCGGACAATAAGCGGTGAGGTCTCATGATCATCACCGATGAAAGGGTGGCGATTGTCCATGAAACTCGCAATTCCCAAGGAGCGGCTGGCGGACGAACCGCGCGTTGCCGCAACGCCGGATACGGTAAAAAAATATGTGGGCCTCGGCTTTGACGTTTGTGTTGAAACGGGTGCTGGCAAGGGGTCCTTTATCTCGGATCAGGCTTTCAAGGATGCAGGCGCAACAATTGCGTCATCGTCTGCTGATGCGTTGAAAGATGCTGATGTAGTTTTCGCGGTGCGTGCACCAGACGATGAGCAGCTTGGCGCGATCAAGAAGGGGGCTGTGCTTGCTGCGATCCTCAATCCTTATGGGGACCCCGACCGCGTTCAGAAATATGCAGCCGCTGGCATCGTGGCGATTGCCATGGAATTTATGCCGCGCATTACACGCGCCCAGTCGATGGACGTATTGTCTTCGCAGTCAAACCTTGCCGGGTTCCGTGCGGTGATTGAGGCGGCTGCCGCCTTCTCCCGCGCGATGCCAATGATGATGACGGCGGCTGGCACTGTCGCACCGGCACGGGTCTTTGTGTTTGGCGCAGGTGTTGCCGGTCTTCAGGCCATTGCGACCGCTAAACGTCTTGGTGCGATTGTGAGTGCGACCGACGTTCGCCGCGCCGCGGGGGAGCAGATTGCAAGCCTCGGCGGTACATTCATCATGGTTGAGAATGATGATGAAGACGGGGAAACCGCTGCCGGCTACGCCAAGGAGATGAGTGAAGATTACAAGCAGCGTCAGGCTGCGCTTGTCGCTGAACATATCAAGAAACAGGACATTGTGATCACGACGGCCCTTATTCCCGGTCGTGCCGCGCCTGTTTTGGTGTCGGAAGAGATGGTCAAGTCGATGAAGCCCGGTTCGATCATTGTTGATCTGGCGGTTGAGCAGGGGGGTAATTGCCCTCTGTCCAAGCCAGGTGAGACTGTGGTGACGGAGAACGGCGTCACCATTCTTGGATACAAGAACATGGCAGGCCGTTTACCGGTTGATGCATCCTCTCTTTATGCCAAGAACCTGCTTAACTTCATCACTCCCCAGGTCGATCAGGAATCCAAGAGCCTGAACCTCAATTGGGAAGACGAAACTGTGACCGGTACAGCCCTGACGCGCGATGGCGCGGTGGTTCACCCGGCCCTCAAAGGGGAGAATGCGTGATGGCTGGTATTGATCCATTCATTTTTCTGCTTTCGATTTTTGTTATGGCAATTTTCGTTGGCTATTACGTCGTCTGGTCGGTGACACCGGCTCTGCACACACCGCTCATGTCGGTGACGAACGCTGTTTCGTCAGTGATCATTGTGGGTGCATTGACGGCTGTTGGTGTTGAGGCGATCAGCGACGGTGCCGTTGTGTCCAAGTGGCTCGGCTTTGGTGCTGTTGTGCTTGCCAGCGTCAACATTTTTGGCGGGTTCCTCGTGACCCAGCGCATGCTTGCCATGTACAAGAAAAAAGAAAAGTAAGGAGACGATCTGATGTCAGCGAACTTAGTCGCACTTCTCTATCTCGTCTCCGGTGTCCTGTTTATTATGGCGCTTAGAGGCCTCTCATCTCCTGTCACGTCACGACAGGGTAATATGTACGGCATGGTTGGTATGACCATCGCCATCGTTACAACGCTCACGCTGCTGCAATCTTCTACGAGTCTCACCTGGGGCATGATTGTTGGCGGTATCGTGATCGGTGGCGGTGTTGGTGCCATCATTGCCAACCGGATTGCCATGACCTCCATGCCGCAGCTTGTGGCGGCGTTTCACTCGCTTGTGGGCCTGGCCGCCGTGCTGGTTGCCTGGGCGGCCTTTATGGCACCGGCCGCCTTCGGGATTGGTGAGTTTGGTCATATCCACACCGCAAGTCTGGTGGAAATGTCGATTGGGGTGGCGATCGGTGCCATCACTTTCTCCGGCTCCGTCATCGCGTTTGCAAAGCTCAATGGCAATATGTCCGGTGCGCCGATCATGTTGCCGGGCCGCCATGCCATCAATGCGGCGCTGGCGCTTGCCATTGTCGGCGGCATTGCCTTCATCTGTATGGACCCGGCCAACCAGACGGTTGAAATGTTCCTGATCGTGACGGCATTGTCGTTCGTGATCGGCTTTCTCATTATCATCCCGATTGGTGGCGCGGACATGCCGGTTGTTGTGTCCATGCTCAACTCCTATTCGGGCTGGGCGGCAGCGGGTATCGGTTTCACGCTTGGCAATATGGCGCTTATTATTACGGGCGCGCTTGTCGGCTCGTCTGGCGCGATCCTCTCCTACATCATGTGTAAGGGAATGAACCGGTCCTTCATCAGTGTGATCCTTGGTGGTTTCGGTGGTGATGATGCGGTTGCCGGCGGCGGCCATGTTGAGACGCGTCCTGTGAAGCAGGGCTCTGCCGACGATGCTGCCTTCATTTTGAAGAATGCGGGCTCCGTTATCATCGTGCCGGGCTACGGTATGGCAGTGGCGCAGGCGCAGCATACGCTTCGCGAAATGGCGGACGAGCTGAAGAAGGAAGGCGTCAAGGTGTCTTACGCCATTCATCCTGTTGCCGGTCGTATGCCGGGCCATATGAACGTGCTCTTGGCTGAAGCCAATGTGCCTTATGACGAAGTTTATGAGCTTGAGGACATTAACAGCCAGTTCTCCCAGGCAGATGTTGCCTTCGTGATTGGCGCGAATGATGTGACCAATCCATCGGCGAAAACCGACACGACCAGCCCGATCTTCGGGATGCCGGTTCTCGATGTTGAGAATGCGAAGACCGTTCTCTTTATCAAGCGCGGCATGGGGTCAGGTTATGCGGGTGTCGAGAATGAGCTCTTCTTCCGTGACAACACGATGATGCTCTTTGCGGATGCGAAGAAGATGGTGGAAGACATCGTCAAAGCGCTCTAAACGGGGCTCTTTAAGTGGAGATCCTTTAAGCAGGCTCTCTAAACGAGTTTTGACGCAGCGCCAACATCAAGGCAAACTTCAAGGGCGGTGGAAACACCGCCCTTTTTGTTTGTGGAGAGCGTCGTGAGCCACCCTGATTTAGCCGATCTGATGCCGCAGCCCGCGAAGGTTGAAACAGGCGAGGGGCTTTTTACGTTCCAGACGCTTTCGTTCGCGAAGGGTACTTCCGACACTCTTAAAGATGCGCTGGGCCGTGTTGCCGCGCGGCTCACCCGGCATCATCGCAAGGACTTTGCCTTCTCTTTCGAGGGGGAGATGGGGAATGCCTCTCTTTCCTGCCAGCGCTTCGACGCCGTTCCGCTACCGGATATGGAAGAGAGCTATGCGCTCAGTGTGAGCGAGCAGGGCCTTGAGATTGTGGCCCCAAGCCAGATCGGCGTACTCCGGGCGTTTCAGACGCTCTATCAGATGATCCAGCCTTGTGATCAGGGCTGGTGCCTTCCCTTCTGCCATATTGAAGATGGTCCGCGTTTTTCCTGGCGAGGTGTGCTCCTCGATGTGTCCCGGCATTTCATGAGTGTGGCGGATGTGGAGCGGCTGCTGGACGGGATGGAAATCGCAAAACTCAATGTGCTGCATTTCCATCTGGCAAACGATCAGGGCTTTCGCCTTGAGTGCAAGACCCATCCTCGCCTTCATGAAGTGGGGAGTGAAGGGGACTATTACAGCCAGGATGAGATGCGTTACCTCATCGGGGAGGCGTCCATGCGGGGCATTCGCATTGTACCGGAGTTTTGCCTGCCGGGTCATTCCGTCTCCTGGCAGGTCGCCTATCCGGAACTGTCAGCCTCTCTCTTGCCACCGTCCGAGGTTGGCGAGCTTCGGGAGATGTTTTCCGTTCCTGTCGATCCAACCCGCGAGGCGCTTTACAGCTTTGTTGATGCGTTCGTAGGGGAGATGGCGGCACTCTTCCCCGATCCCTATTTTCACACAGGCGGGGATGAGGTGAACCCGAAGGCCTGGAAAGAAAACCCGGCCATCGCGGATTTCATGTCGGAGAGGGGCATGGGATCACACCGTGATCTTCAGGCCTATTTCACCGGGCGCTATGCGCAAATTGTGCGGGCGCATGGCAAGCGAGTGATCGGGTGGGAAGAGGTCCTTCACGCAGATGTGGATGAGGACGTGCTGATCCATCTGTGGCGTGACGGTGTTTATCCGCAGACATTGGCGCGGCACCCAATTCTCGTTTCCTGGAATTACTATCTCGATCTGCAGCAACCCGCCCATTGGCTTTATGCGAAAGATCCGATGGATTTCGTCGTGAGGGGAGCGGAGACGGGCAGCCTTGAAGTGCTGGGTGCGGAGATGGCGAATTGGTCTGAAACGATGGATGGTCGCAATCTGGATCAACGCACCTGGCCGCGTGGTGCCGCGATGGCCGAGCGCTTCTGGAGCGCGCGTGCTTTTGTTG
>JAVKCY010000119.1:0-4543 GCA_040223265.1 Parvibaculum sp.
TTACGGCCGGGGTTTGATTGCGGAAGATCTGCCTGAGATGCTGCCACAAGTGTTGGGCGAGCTCACTTTATGAAGAACCCGTTCGTCATTCGCCGCGCCGAGGGCAAAGATCTCGTGCGCCTCACCGAGATTTACAACCACTATATTGTGCACGCGCCAAGCACTTTCGATATTGAGCCCAAAACACTGGAACAACGCGGAGAGTGGCTCGCTCAGTTCGGACCGACCGGCAGGCATCAGTGTTTCGTTGCAGAGGTACCAGGGAACACACAAGCGGAGGTTCAGGGCTGGGCCTGCTCTGGACCCTATCGGCCAAAGGCCGCCTATGAAACCTCTGTCGAAACCTCTGTCTACGTCGCACACGACGCGAAGGGCAAAGGCATGGGCCGCGCGATGTATGAGGAGCTTCTGGCAGCCTTGCGCAAGGAAGATGTCCACCGTGCCCTTGCGGGCATTACGCAGCCAAATGATGCGTCCATGGCGCTTCACCGCCGTATCGGCTTTGAGGCGGTAGGGATATACACCGAGGTTGGTCGCAAGTTTGGTCGCTACTGGGACGTCCTTTGGATGGAACTCAAACTTTAGGCCTGTTGCATAAAGGGCCAGTCCAGTCTTCCATGGCCGCTAAATTTAAAGAGGAACCGACCGGTGACAACACGCGCGTGTATTTTCGTTCTAATGATGGCGTTCTGGGTCACCGGGGGACAGGCTAATGAAAACCAGCTCCCGGCAGTTGAGACCCCGCCCGTAGAAATTACCGAAATTGCGCCCATTGAGATTGAACCCTACCGGGTTGGTCGGGCGATGACCGATGTGACCGGCCCTGCCTACGGCATTCAGATGTGGGGTTTCGGGCGTGAGGATCAGCTGACCGAAGGGCTCCACATTCGCCAGCGCGCGCGGGCCTTCATTATTGCTGAGCCAGATCCGTTGACTGGCAAACGCATTGTTTTTGTCAGTGTTGATATCGGCAGTATCGAGCACAACATTGTGCTTGAGGTGCTGGATCGGTTGGCGGCGAAGTTTGGCACACTTTATACGCTCGACAATGTTGTGTTGAGCGCCACGCATACACATGCGGGGGCGGGTGGGTATTGGCACACCCGCGCAGAGCTGGGTCTCGCGGGCGGGTTTTACCCCGAACACTACAATCACATTGTTGATGGGATCGTGCGTTCAATCGAGCAGGCACACGCTGATCTCGCGCCCGCGACAATTTTCATCAACAAGGGCGAAGTTTTAGGGGCAGGTGCCAATCGCTCTCTCATCGCCTATGAGCAAAACCCTGAGGAGGAACGCGCACGCTACGGCTCGCCTTTGGACCAGGAGATGACGCTACTGCGTGTGAACCGCGACGAAGTCGCAGTTGGTTTGATCAACTGGTTTGCAACCCATCCGACCTCGATGACCTACAATAACCACCTGATCTCCGGGGACCACAAAGGCTATGCGTCCCTCACTTTTGAAACGGCGGAAGGGACGACCTATACAGAGGCAGACGATTTCGTAGCTGCTTTTGCTCAGTCCACGCCCGGCGACGTGACGCCCAATCTCAATCTGAACAATACGGGTCCAGGTGCCGATGAATTTGAAAGCACGGCGATCATCGGGACGCGACAGATGGATGTCGCCCGAACCCTGTTTGAAACAGCGACTGAGCCACTTGCCGGCGCAATCAAACATCGACAGGTCTATGTCGACCTCTCTCACTATCAGGTGGATGCGGCCTTTACAGGAGGTCAGTCAGAAACCACATGCCCGTCGGCGTACGGTTATTCCTTTGCAGGTGGCTCGACCGAAGATGGCGGTGGCCACTTTCTGTTTAGCGAAGGAATGACGGAGCAGAAATTTTATCTGGATTTTCTCATCAGCTGGCTCACTGGCGCGCCTGACTGGACACCGGAAGTCAAAGCCTGCCAGGGAGAGAAAGCCATTCTGTTTGAAACCGGTACCGGCAACCCGCCCTTGCAGTCTCAGATCCGGTCGGTCTCTCTTATCCAGATCGGTCAATTGGCAATCCTCGCCATGCCGACGGAAATCACCACCATGTCAGCCCGCCGCCTGAAAGAAAGCCTGAAGGCTGTTCTGGGAGATGAGACAGACCACATCGTGATCGCGGGCTACGCCAACGACTATGCTGGCTATGTCACAACGCCAGAAGAATACAGCATCCAACAATATGAAGGTGGTCACACGCTTCACGGCAAATGGACTTTGCCTGCCTACCAGCAGATTGTGACCCGCCTCGCTCAAAGCATGAAGCCGGGCGGCGCAACGCTGGAAACTGTTGCCTATGATGATTGGCGCGGCCGCTCTGTTGAGCGTCCTTTGCATGACGGAACAGCTGATGCTTTGCCGGAAGGCTCAACCTTCGGCGAAGTCATTTCGATGGGCGATGCGGCATTTAACCGGGGTGATCTGGTGAAGCTGACATTCCGCTCCGGCAACCCGAGCGCAAACTACGGACGCATTCCCAGCTTTCTGGCGATTGAGCGAGAAGTAGAGGGTAGCTGGGTCCGTGTCACAGGTGATGAAGCCTGGAGCACCAAAATCCATTGGACCGAAGGGGACATTGAAAACGGATTGTTGGCCGAGATCAGCTGGCAAACTGCGGGCGATACACCGACGGGGAGCTACCGGATACGGCATTCAGGGGTTACAACCAGCGGGCGGGGCGTAGCTCAAGGTTTTGAGGCGGTATCGCCCCCATTCGCGTTGAATGAGTGACCCGGACGCCGTCCCTGGACACGAATGTCCCACAAATCCGGCGCTGCCTTTCGGCTTGAAGCTGAAAAAGTCCCAATCCGCGGGTTTTTCCGGTTTTATTTGGCTTTCCAAGGCTCCAAGCCCTTGCTATAGAGGGCGCCAAATCGGACGAACCGTGCCCGGCTCACCAATGGCGGGGCACCAAGGTTCGCTTATGCCCTTAAGGCAGGTTGGTCAGGCGGGCGTGGTGGAATTGGTAGACACGCTAGATTTAGGTTCTAGTGCCGCAAGGCGTGGGGGTTCAAGTCCCTCCGCCCGCACCACGCTGAGTGCCAAACCCCTTGATTAAGTAGGCAGGGCGGGCAGAAACCCATCCGGCACCGGCCGGAAATAGTGAACGGAAGCGAAACAGCATGCAGGTTACCGAGACGGTATCAGAGGGTCTCAAGCGCGAACTCACCATCAAAATCGGTGCAGGTACGCTGAATGAGCGCGTAGAAGGCAAGTTGGGGGAAATGAAAGACCAGGTTCGCCTGAAAGGTTTCCGTCCGGGCAAAGTGCCACCCGCTCACCTCCGCCGTACGTTCGGGCGCCAGGTCATGACGGAAGTCATCCAGGAAACCGTAACCAACTCAAGCGCGGAAGCTCTGCAACAGCGCGAACTGCGCCCGGCGCTGCAGCCTGAGATCAATCTCGATGGCGAGATCGAACAAGTCCTAGAAGGCAAGGCTGACCTTGTGTTCAAAGTAGCTTTTGAAATTGTACCTGCGTTTGAACTAGCAGATCTGTCAAAGATCGCGTTGGAGCGCCCGACCGCTGAAGTGTCTGACGCTGACATTGCCGAAGCGCTGCAGGGCCTCGCTTCTGCTCAGAAGAACTTTGAACCCAAAGACGGCAAGGCAGCCGAAGGTGATCTCGTGATCATCGACTTTATCGGTCGCATTGACGGGGAGCCGTTTGATGGCGGCACGGCTGAGGATGCGCGCCTCGAACTGGGATCAGGTCAGTTCATTCCTGGCTTCGAAGACCAGCTTGTGGGCACGAAAGCAGGCGACAAGAAGGACGTGACGGTTTCTTTCCCCGAAGAATATGGGGCAGAGCACCTTGCGGGCAAAGAAGCTGTTTTCGAAACGACCGTAAAGGGCGTTGAGGCACCGGGAGAAGTCGTCATCGACGACGCGTTTGCTGAAAAGTTCGGCATGGAAAACCTCGACAAGCTCAAGGAAGCTGTTTCACAGCAGATCAAGGGCGACTATGACAAGGTCTCCCTGGCGAAGATGAAGCGTGAAATGCTGGATCGCCTGGACGAACTGCACGCTTTTGAATTGCCGCCAACGCTGGTTGAACAGGAGTTTCATCAGATCTGGCATCAGTTCGAGCATGAGCTGGAGCACGAAGGCAAGACGATCGCGGACGCAGATCAGCCGGAAGAAGAGCTTCGGGCCGAGTATCAGACTATTGCGGAACGCCGCGTGCGCCTCGGTCTCGTTTTGTCGGAAATCGGCTCCAAGAATGAGTTGAAGGTTGAGGACGCCGAAGTGAACCGTGCTATTGCACAGCGTGCGCAGCAGTTCCCGGGTCAGGAACGCCAAGTTTATGAGTTCTATACAAAGAACCCGCAGGCGATCGCTGAAATCCGCGCACCGCTTTTCGAAGACAAGGTTGTGGCTTTTGTTGCCGAAATGGCCAAGGTAACGGACAAGGTGGTCTCGAAAGAAGAGCTTCTGGCAGATCCCGATAGCGATGAGGGTGACGACGCAGGCGCTGACAAAAAGCCTGCGAAGAAAAAAGCAGCTGCGAAGAAGCCTGCGGCCAAGAAGAAGGCAGCGCCTAAAAA
>JAVKCY010000121.1:0-18331 GCA_040223265.1 Parvibaculum sp.
CTTTTAGGCACCGCTGGAACGCTTGCAGCCAACGCAGAATATTTTGGGTCGGAACCTGCACTGATTGCACACGCAGACAATCTGACAGATTTTGACCTGTCGGCTATGGTTTCCTCACATCTCTCGAAGCCACGAGACAAAGTCATCACAATGCTTGCCTTTGAAACGGATGTGCCAAAAACTTGCGGGATCCTGGAGTTGGATGAACATCACGCGGTAATAGGGTTTCACGAGAAAGTAGACAATCCTCCGGGAAACTTGGCAAATGCTGCAGTTTACATAATGGACAAAGAAGCAATTTGCTTCGCGGTAAGCATTCCAGGTGATGTAAAAGACATTTCCTTGGACGTAATTCCCCATTTTCTGGGCCGCATCCAATGCGTAAAAACAAACGGGTATCATCGCGATATCGGTAGTGTTGAAAGTTTGGAGCGCGCGCACTTGGAGTTTTGCACTGAAGGTTTTGGATTGTACCGACCCGTCGGGTTGGAGGAGTAAGCTGTGTCACATGATAAAATTACATTGGCATTTCCGAACTACAATCATGAAAAATTTCTAGGGCGAGCCATATCTGGCCTTGCAAACCAAGCACACGCCGCAAATGAAATCTTAATTTTGGATGATGCATCAACGGATGGCAGCGTCGAAATATTGATGGCGGCTGCGCAGGACTTGGAGTCCATTCACCTCATTTTGTTGGAAGAAAATGGAGGGGTACTGAAAGCACTGAATAGGCTCCTGCAGGAAGCAACAGGTGATTGGATCGGATATGCGGCAGCCGATGACTACTTGTTTCCGGGATATTTGGAAGCGATGCTACCGATTATTAGGGCAAACCCAAATGTAGGATTCGTTTCTGCATGCGTGGAGGTTTGGGACGGTGATGACGTTGTCCGTGGCACTAGGCCAATCTTTTATCCATCGTTAGAACCCAAAGTATTTTCTCCGTCGGAGGCTCGTGTATTGATGTCGCAGAGCGATAATCACTTCATGGGCCATGTAACTTTATATCGACGCGAAGCGCTCTTGGCCCTCGGAGGCTTTGATGAGGATTTTGGCTCTGGAACTGACGGAATGGCGCTTCGAGATCTAGCCCTAATGCATGGATTTGGTTTTGTTCCAAAAAAGCTGGGCATATGGCGCCTACACGGCGAAAATTTTTCTTTGTCTTCTGCATTCGATATTCCGAAATTTGCTGCGATGATCGAAAAACATAAGTCCCATATTCTTGCGAACGAAGTGGGGTTCTATCCGGAGCGGTACGAGGAAATTTTGGAAAGGCGTATGAAATTTGGCGTAGCACGAATTCTGCTGAACAGCATGAATGCTTCCAATCGTGAAAAGCTGGTGTCTGATGTGGCTGAACTTCTCAAGATGAAACGCGCAGATCTGAAGATAGTGACGTTGTTGAGCAAACTTAAAACAATCGGTCCTTCGGCGACACTTGCCTGGGTTTTCTTCCGGCTCTGGCCCTTCTCACCATTGAGGTTCCTCCTGCAACCATTTCGCCGTCGCTATGCAGCTTGGAAGAATGCATAATCGTGGCGCAAAGTTCGTGTTCCACCGCAACACTAAAATATGTGTTCGTACAAAAATGAAATCGGAAAAGAATGGCCTATAAAGAATTTGTCAGCCTGATACATAAATCGACAACGCGTGACTACCTGGCACGTGTGACGGAGCGCGATAAAGCGGAAGTCTCCGAGCTCGCGCTCAATTGGGATTATGACTATTGGGATGGCAGCCGCCAAACAGGGTATGGTGGTTATAAGTATGATGGCCGGTGGCGGAAAGTTGCTGATGCGATGGTCGCTGAGTACGGCGTGAAATCAGGCCAGCGTATTCTTGATGTCGGTGTTGGTAAGGGGTTCTTGTTACATGATTTTACTGAAGCTGTACCGGGGGTTGAGGTAGCTGGTCTCGATATTTCGAAATATGGGATTGAGCATTCCATGGAGTCGGTCAAACCACATCTGGTTGAAGGGCACGCGAGAAAGTTACCTTACCCGGATAACCATTTCGACTTGGTGGTTTCGATTAACACTTTGCACAATCTGTACATCAATGATTTGTTTTCCGCTCTACGGGAGATCGAAAGAGTATCTCGTGGAAATAGCTTTCTTGTTGTTGAGGCCTATCGCAACGAACGGGAAAAAATGAACCTGATGTACTGGCAGCTGACTTGCCGCGCGTTTCATACGCCAGAAGAGTGGGAATGGATTTTTGAACAAGCCGGTTACACCGGTGATCATGAATTCATTTTCTTTGAATGATCTCACTCAATTGGGGAGCGCAGCCATTGCTGGGCTTCCGCTAAATTTGAAATGACCGCCGTGGCGTCTGTTTTTGCATGCTTGTCGGCCTGAGGGTCCAAATGCAGCATTGTCCCAATACCGGCGGCGATGCCCGCTTGAACATCTGTCCTTTTGTCGCCAACAAACACGCTGTTTGCAAGGTTGGTGTCAAATTGCTCCACAGCCGCCAGGAGCATGCCGGGCGATGGTTTGCGCCAGGGGTGATTTTGCCGAAATTCTGGTAGAGTGGCTTCGGGGTGAAACGGACAATGATAGACGTGGTCGATCGGCGCTTGTTGATCGATAAACTCGGCGAGCATCCAGGTCGTTAAGCGTTGAAAGTCTGCTTCGGAATAATATCCCCGCCCAATGCCAGATTGATTTGTAACAACAATCACACCAAACCCGTTTGAGCGTGCAATGCGGACAAGCTCAAAAATTCCCGAAACAAATTCGAAATCTTGCTGACGGTTCACATAGCCTTTGTCGACATTGATAACGCCGTCACGGTCCAGAAAAAGCACGGTTTGAGGAATCTTCATGACGAGTTAGTGCTGCTTCTTGGCTAAGAAAAACGAGGGCACAGTATAGCGCGGTAAGATCAATGCAGGTACCCCAAAAGAAGTTGGATGCTTTGCTGATGGTCGGAGTAAGTGGATTCGAACCACCGACCCACTCGTCCCGAACGAGGTGCGCTACCAGGCTGCGCTACACTCCGACTGCCAAATCGTTTTCTGAATAAAGTGGAAAGTAACATGCCAACGGGCACGGGAGAAAACGCGGCAAAGCAAAAATCTGGGCGGATCTGGGTTCAGTCAAATCCGGAACCGGTCCACTAGAGCAAATTTATAGCGTTCTGGTTTTGCGTTCGCAAGTGACCTGATCAAGCCTGGCCGGCTCTGCGCTTTGCGCCAAATCTTCGGTTGCGTTTGAGTTTTGCTCGGGCTCCGTGCGTCCGATCTCGAACAGATAGGCGGCCGTCTCTTCCGGTTGTGACAAAAAGGGCGAATGAGAGCTGTCGAGGGTCAGAACCCGCGAAAATTCCGCATGGCTTTGCATCTTTCGTTGATGACCTATGGAAATAACCCGATCCTGGAGGCATTCAATATAAGTTTTGGTGACAGAGCCTAGCCCGCCCGCTGTGGTCCAGAGTGGGCCCATCAGGGGACGTCCAGCTTGGGAGCACAGCCGCGATTGTGCAAGCTCGGCGACCGCGGGCGGACAGTCATGATAGAAAAGTTCTCTTGTGTGCGCACTCACGAGATGCACGCGGAAGCGAAGCCAGTCCGTCCATACGCCCCGCCACAATTTGGTGTCTTGATCCTCAGCAACCAGGCCGCGCATGTGAACAAGCTGGTTGAGCGGCGGCACATATCCGGTGAGATAGACGAGGTGTTTAAAAAGGTGGGGTTGCGCCTGCGCCGCACCGGATATGACCATGCCGCCCATCGAATGGCCGACCAGAATGACCGGTTCGGCGATCTGAACGGCCGCGTCGCAAACAGCTTGTGTATAGCTTTTGAGAGAGATCTGGAAGGAGGGGCGGGCTTTGTGCCAATGGCCAGGCAGTGTGAGCGTATGGACATCGTGACCAGCCGCGACGAGGTGGGGGGCGACAAGCTCCCAACATCGCTCATCGTGCCAGGCCCCATGGACCAATAGATACGCGGCCATCCCACTCTCCAAACCGTTTCACGCTTAATTTTCGGTTGCATAAACGGGCGATGCACTATGGGCCGGTTCATCAACATCCAGCCTGCACTAACTCAAGTATTGTTTGCAGGCTTGCTGCCTGAATTGAGTATCGCAGATAGGAGTTAATGACGGGATAAAGGCTACATTTTCCCACAAATCAGAGCATATGGGCGAGAAGTTACGGTTTTTGGTGCCCAAAGCCGCACTGCCAGCGGCGTGGAGGCGCCGCCAGCGTAAAATTTGGCTGATTTGCTCGATAAATATTGCATATGCCTGGACTTCGAGTTATGTGCTGTGTCCGCGGCACAATGCTGCCGCTGTTGGGGCGTGGCCAAGTGGTAAGGCACCGGTTTTTGGTATCGGCATTCGCAGGTTCGAATCCTGCCGCCCCAGCCATTTTCAGCGTTATGAGCTGTTACAGATAGATTTCCGCAATTGACATGACAGCGGCGGCGAGGCTGCCGAGAAACAATATGCCAGTTGCCACAAGCCCTACCAAGAAGCCGCGTCCACGCTTATCGGCGGCCTGATAATAACCCTGAGCAAAGAGAATGCGGCCAATCGGGTAGAACACGCCAATCACTGCAGCAAGAACATCGCCGTATGCGAAGGCGAAGAGCCATAGCACGGGAAGGAAAAGTAGAAGCCCTTCCATTGTGTTGGCATGAACTCTCTGAACACGAAGGAATGCGTCCGGTCCATCGGTGCGGGGGGCCGGTACATCATGTTTGCCGCGGGCAACACCCACTTGGCGGGCCATCCAAAAATAGATCAGCAGTGTGGCGAGAGTGACGAGGGATGTGAGGGGAAGTAGATTGACCATAATGTCCTCCAGAGTTGGATCAGAGTTTAGTTGGGTCAGAGAATAGTCTGCTTTTTACGATTCTGGGCAGTAAATTCGCCAATTTGTTGGTGTTTCATGGAGATAAACAGCTGTTTTGGCGACCAATGGTCGTGGTATGAGGGGCACTGAGACCCTCCAATGATGCGCCAGCCCTGGTTTGTCTGGGCGTACTAAGGCAAAGATTTAGAGTATGACGAAAACAGCACTTATTACCGGTATTTCAGGGCAGGACGGTGCCTACCTTGCCCGGCTTCTGGTGGACAAGGGGTACAAGGTCTACGGCGCATTGCGGCGCGGCGCGGGGCTCAACACCGGGCGCCTGGAAGAGCTGGGTGTACTGGACGAGATAGAGCTGCTGTCATTTGAACTCCTTGAATATGCCAACGTCGCCCGCGCGCTCGACCAGACCAGACCCGATGAGATTTACAATCTCGCCGCGCAGAGCTTTGTCGGTACGTCCTTCGATCAGCCGATCTACACGAGTGAGGTGGATGGGCTCGGCGTCACCCGCATGTTGGAAGTGTTACGTACACTGGGTGGCATGACACGTTTCTATCAGGCGTCAACATCTGAGATGTTTGGAAAAGTCCACGAAGTCCCGCAGCGGGAGACAACACCCTTCCATCCGCGCAGCCCCTACGCGGTCGCAAAGCTTTACGCCCATTGGATGGTGGTGAACTACCGCGAAAGCTACGGCATGTATGCTGCCTCCGGTCTCCTGTTCAATCATGAGTCGCCTTTGCGTGGCACAGAGTTCGTCACGCGCAAAGTAACGCTGGCGCTCGCCCGCATTGCATTGGGTGAGCAAGATCGCCTGAGTGTTGGCAATATTGAGGCAGAACGGGACTGGGGCTTTGCAGGCGATTATGTGGATGGCATGTGGCGCATGCTGCAACAAACGGTGGCCGATGATTACGTTCTGGCAACGGGGCGCAAGACCAAGGTCAGAGATTTCATTTCCGCCTCCGCAAAAGCCCTCAATATGGATCTGGAATGGACGGGCGTAGGGAGCCAGGCGAAGGCCGTTGATCGCAAGTCAGGCAAGGTGATTGTCGATGTCGACCCGCAGTTTTTCCGCCCCGCGGAAGTGGACCTGTTGCTAGGTGACGCCTCCAAAGCCAAAAAAACGCTGGGGTGGGCACCGAAGGTTGGGCTCGACGAGTTGACGAGCATGATGGTCAAAGCCGACTATGATCGTGTGAAGAGCGGAACATTGCGGTTCTGATATAGAGACACAGAAACAAGATGAGCAGGCAGGAGAGGGCTATTCCATTGTGGAAGAAATTGTTTGACCTCTTATTGTCTGCCAGTCTTCTTCTGGTGGTGGCCATTCCTATTGGGCTGATTGCCTTGGCTGTTTGGTTCTCGATTGGCCGCCCTGTATTTTTCCGCCAGGTGCGCCCGGGCAAAGGGGGCGTGCCGTTCGGCCTCGTGAAGTTCCGTACCATGAGCGATGCACGCGATGCCGCCGGTGAGCTTCTCCCGGATGCCGATCGGCTGACGCCCTTGGGTCGGTTCCTGCGGGCTACCAGTCTCGATGAGCTACCGGAGCTTTGGAATATTCTGAAAGGTGAGATGAGCTTTGTCGGCCCGCGCCCACTCCTGCCAGCCTATATGCCCTTCTATCTGGAACATCAGGCACGCCGTCACGAGGTCGTGCCGGGGCTGACAGGCCTGGCTCAAATCAATGGGCGCAATGCGCAAAGTTGGGAAGATCGTTTTCGCTATGATGTGGAATATGTGGATACGCTTTCATTCTGGACAGACATGAAAATTTTGGTCAAAACCGCCTTGCTCGTCCTTCGGCGCGATGGCGTAAGCGCTGAGGGGCATGAAACCATGCCGCGTTTCGACGAGATGGTAAAAGCGGGGACAGCGAAGGGACGTGTGCCAATTCACACGCCGGAAGGGGAGCACTGATGGGGATCTGGATTCTGGGTGGCGGCGGACATGCCAAGGTCGCCATTGCAACGCTGGAGGCAGCTGGGCAGCCTATCGCAGGCATCTATGATGATGACCTTGCGAAAATCGGCACACATCTGCTCGGCCATCCAGTGCAGGGCGTCACGCCACCGGGTGCATGGTGGAAGGCGCAAACGAGGACCGCCTTCATCGCCATTGGTAACAATCAGATCCGGGAACGAGTTGCAGCGCTGAAAGTTCAATGGGCAGTTGCACAACACCCTGCGGCCATAGTTCATTCTTCCGTACAGGTCGGTCCAGGCTCGCTCATCTGCGCGGGAGTTGTCGTCCAGCCAGATACGCAAATTGGCGCACATGTCATCGCGAACACGTCTTGCTCTATCGACCATGATTGCATCATCGGGGATTTTGCCCATGTCGCACCGGGCGCTCATTTGGCCGGCGGTGTCACGCTGGGCGCGCGCACCTTTGTGGGAACAGGTGCGAGTATACTCCCGGGCGTGCGGATCGGATCCGATGTCGCCATTGGGGCAGGGGCGGTCGTACGGAAGGATGTGCCCGATGGTGAGACTTGGATCGGCGTTCCAGCCCGTCCCAAAAGCAACAAAGCCTAGAGGCAAGCCATATGACCAAACCGGAACGCATTTTCCTGTCACCACCACACATGTCCGGCCGTGAGCGGGAGCTTGTGGGCGAGGTGTTTGACAGCAATTTCATTGCGCCTGCAGGCCCGATGATCACGCGGTTCGAACAGGATTTCTGTGCGCTGACGGGGCAGAAGGCCGCCGCGGCGCTCTCCAGCGGCACCGGTGCCATGGATATTGCCCTCCGCCTGCTGGGCGTGGGCGTAGGCGATGAAGTCTGGGTGGCAGATCTCACTTTCATTGGCGGTGTGTCGCCCATCCTCTACCACGGTGCACGCCCTCGCTTTTTGGATGTATCAAAAGAGACCTGGACACTGGATCCTGAGATCCTGAAGGCGGAACTTGGTTCTGCTGACAAGGAGGGGCGTTTGCCCAAAGTGGTGATCCCGGTGGATCTCTATGGTCAGTCTTGCGATCTGGATGCCATTGTCGCGGCCTGCAATGCCTACAACATTCCCGTAGTGGTAGATGCGGCAGAATCTATTGGCGCTCTCTACAAGGGGCGGCATGTAGGCAAGGGCGCCACAATGGCCGTCTATTCTTTCAACGGGAATAAAATCATCACCACCTCCGGTGGTGGCATGCTGGCCAGCGACGATGAAGAAATGATCACCCGCGCCCGCTATCTGTCACAACAAGCCCGCCAACCTGTTCCACACTATGAGCATACAGAGACCGGATATAATTACCGCATGCCAAGCCTTTGTGCCGCCGTGGGCGTGGGGCAGCTTGAAGTGCTGCCAGCCCGCGTCGCCCGTCGGCGGGAAATATTTGACACCTATGCCAAAGCCTTTGCGAGTGTTGATGGGCTCTCCCTGATGCCAGAGGCGGGCTATGGTCGTGCAAACCGTTGGCTGACCGTGGTCACACTCGACCCTGAGATCATTCAAAGAAAACCGATGGAAGTGATCGCGGAGGCTGAGAAGAGGAACATCGAATGCCGGCCGGTCTGGAAGCCAATGCATGAGCAGCCTGTGTTCAAAGGGGCCGCCCACGGTTCGACACAAGTGTCAGACCAGCTGTTTTCTACCGGCCTCTGCCTGCCGTCCGGTTCATCCATGACCAGGGAACAGCAGAGCCGCGTAGTAGGCGAACTATTTAAGCTGTTGATGGCTTGAGAACAGTGTAACTCGTTATCCTACCGTCTCTGCGTAAAAGCGCTTCATTTCCGCCACCATCACCTCAACGCTGAACTTATCTCGAACCCGCTGAAGTGCGGCTTCGCCAAGCTGCTGCCTCAATGGTTCATCATTTGCGAGGAGCTCCAGTTTCGATTGGATGTCGAAAATATCCTGAGGAACATGCATAAGCCCAGTCACACCCTCTTCCACAGCATCGGTCAAACCATAAATTCGTGACGCCAAAGTTGGTACACCGCAAGCGGCAGCTTCGATTACGGATGTGCCGAAACCCTCCCTATAACTTGGAAGACAATAGACATCGAACGCATTAAGCACTTGCTCGGGTGCACGCGTAAACCCTAGGACGAAGAGCCGCCCATTCAGATCACCATGCTTTTCGCGAATACGCTGAACAACACCGTCCTCATCCGGACCTACAATGAACAAAACAGAATGCGAGGGCAACGCAGCGTTGGCGAATGCGTCAGCGAGGTCGAGAATTCCCTTGTCGTCAGTCAACCGGCCAAGAAACCCGAAAACCACAGCATTTGCCGGAAAAGCCAGTTTTTGGCGGAGTGCGTGTCCGTCAGCCTGACAGGGATAAAATTTCTTCAGATCGACACCTGATACCGATCCTGAGCCCAGCACACGCGGTAAGTGGACAACTCCTTCCTTGGCAAGAAAATCACTTTGTGATTGGCTGTCGCTGAACACTGTCGACGCACACTTTCCAATGAGACGGTCTACATTTTTCAAAACAAAGCGCGCAAGGCCTGTTTTTGTGACCCACACTTGGCCCGTGAACACGTGAATTCGGTGTGGGACGCAAGCTAAAAACGATGTAACCATACCGAGCAAACCTGCTTTTGGCAGAAGAGAGTGCACAACATCAAAGTTTTCGCGCTGAAAATATCTGTACAATAGAAACGCACATTTGAGATCAGCGACCGGTGCGATCGGACGTTCGAAAGGTATGTGAATGAGTCTGATGTTTTCAGGAATGACGTCTTCGAAACTGTCAGTCGAATAGTTGGAAAAAATGGTAATGTCGTACCGTTCAGAAAGGGCAATAACATGATGGAGCATAAAAGCGCGGAGCGCAGATGATGCGGAGATAACAAAGGCAATTTTCTTGCGGCCCGATTGGATCACTTCAAAATACCCATCTGTTGAACAAGACTTTGCAGTCCAGCCTCCAGCGATCTTTCAGGCGCCCAACCTGTTTCCGATCGGATAAGTGCATCGGAGTAGGATGCTCGGGAGGAAAGCGCATCGACACGCGAAGGTGGCAACGGAAAACCCGGAAGACGCCCAAGACTGTTGGCAAGAACATGCGCGAGGTATTCCGGCACACGCAAATTTGCACTCGTGGTGCCAGTAAGTTTGTTGATGATTGAAACTAGTTCTTCAATGGTATGTCTGTTGGACAAGTTGAACACTTCGCGCTGCGAATGGGTGCCTACGGCACTGCTAACAATTGCGCGTGCAACATCGTCGACGTGAATACAGTTGTACGTTGCTCCCGCTGGACCGATGTAGAAAAATAATCCATGCACTATCATTGTTATCAGAGATCTAAGGGAATTGTTGGGCATGTCTGCCCCATACACAATCGAAGGACGCAGGACAGTAGCGGAAAAATATCCTTGTTCGGCGGCCTGCAGCACAAGTCTCTCAGACAGCTCTTTCGTCTCTTCATAACAACCAACTGGCGCAAGTGGGTGATCTTCTCGCACAACGCCACTACGAACGGGTCCGTAAACGCCACAACTGCTTAGCTGTACCCAGTGCTGAACCCGACCCTTTGCGCTTGAAATCAGTTTTCGTGTTCCTTTTACATGCAGATCGTGCATCAGCGGTATGTTGGTGATTTCGCCAGCCGTGTGGATTACAACGTCACAACCATCGATAAATTCATCAAGAAACTCTTGCGGGGAAGATACGAGGTCACAATGGCACCAGGTTATCTGGTGCGTGTCGGAGGCGTCATTGCGTCGTGTCATCGCAATGATCTCGCAGCCTTCTTCCTCCGCCTGTTGAAGGACATGACGACCGATGAACCCGTTTGCGCCGGTTAAAGCGATTTTCATGTTAGAAACCTGTTGCGGTGCGCATTCGCTGGAAATTGATGGCAAAGCTTACCAAACTAAGTCGCGTCCTGCACCTGCAATTCATAGAGCGTCGCGTAGAGGCCACGAGCGCGCATCAGCTCGTCATGAGATCCCATTTCTCGAAGCTCACCTTGTGCCAGCACGACAATTGTGTCGGCCTCCCGTATCGTTTGCAGGCGGTGGGCAATGATGATGGAGGTTCGGTCCGCGGTGAGTTTCCTGAGAGCATCCTGAATGACAAGCTCCGTCTCCGTGTCCACGCTCGCCGTCGCCTCATCCAGAATGAGAATGTCCGGGTTCATCGCGAGCACCCGCGCAAAGGCAAGAAGCTGGCGCTGGCCATGGCTCAGATTTCGGCCACGTTCGACAAGCGGCGTGTCATACCCTTGCGGCAAGCGCTCAATGAACGGATGAGCATTGACGGTCTTCGCTGCCTGAATGGCATCCTCGCGCGAGACCGCGGGGTCCCCCAGAACAATGTTATCTAGCACCGTGCCGGAGAAAATGTGAAAGTCCTGCAGAACGACGCCGACGCGTCGCCGCACCTCGCCAGGCATTACATCCATAATGTCTGTGTCATCAATATAGATGCTGCCGGGCACCACATCGTAGAAGCGACAAAGAAGCCGAATGAGTGTGGTCTTGCCAGAGCCCGTCGGGCCTACGATGGCAATACGCCGCCCGGCGGGAATGGTGAAGCTCACATCGCGCAGGATCGGGTGCCCGGGCCGGTACTGGAAGTCGAGATGATCAAACCGGACTTCCCCTCTGAGAGGTGTAGGGAGGGGCTGCGGGTTTTCAGGTTCGATCAACGCTTCTTTCCAGTCAAGCGCCTGGAAGATGCGTTCACAGCTCGCCATCGCCCGGAACACAACATTCCATTGTTCGCCCATGGCGACGATCGGCCGAAACAGCATTTCGGTGAAACTCGCAAACAGGATGAGACTGCCAAGCGTGACATCTGCAGCAATGACCTGTGCACCGCCAAACCAGATAATGGAGGCCATCGCGAGAAAGATCAGACTGTCCATCGCTGGGCCATAATAGCTCTCGACGGTCACAGCGTGGTTTTCCTGATGCCGATTGGCCGAGTTGATCTCTGAATAGCGCCGGAAATTGATTTCTTCGCGCTGGTAAAGCTGCACAACCTCCATGCCAGACAGGTTTTCCTGCAGGTTCTCATTGAGGCGTGACAGGCTAGAGCGAATATCACGGTAGATCTTGCGGCTCGCCAGGCGGAAAATGAATGTCGCCACAACCGCAACCGGCATCAGGATGAGCAGGAGCCCGGTCAACTGAGGGTTGATAGACATCATGATTGTCATGGCAACGAGGAAGGGCACAAACTCTCCAAGCAGCACCCCAAAACCCGACAGGAGCTCAAAGAGCGTTTCAATATCATTGGTGACGCGCGTCATCACACGACCGACAGCAACCCTGTCATAGAACGCCGCAGGCAGCCGTTCCAGATGGGCAAACACATCCCGACGCAGGTCCTTCAACCCGTTGAGCACAGCACGCGCCAGCAGGATACGAAACAAATGGGAGAAGAGCCCAGCCATCAAAACCCAGCCTGCATAAACAAGACAGGCGGCAACAAGCATATCGAGTGCACTGAACGAAGAGACAAAGCCAACCAGTGCGCGTTGACCCATGTCAGGTGCTTCAACACTGTCAGGCAGCGCATTTTCAGTGAGAAGCAGACCATCAACCACAACGCGTGTGATAATGACAGGCGCAAGCACGGTCGCCGTCGCACTGATCAGCACAGAACAAAGCGAGAGAAGGGCGCGCCCGCGATAAGGTTTTAGCCAGCCGAGCAGCCGCCGCAAAAGGGCAACATCAAAGCGCTTGCCCTCAATGTCATTGTCAAAGACCGAATAGTCCCTGTCGTCTTCCTTTTTCCCATTCAGATCCGGGGCCGTCACATCGCTCATGGGACATCCTCTGACATCTGGTTTTCGGTGGTTGCGGTTTGTGCCTCAAGGTCAGATTGAAGCACCTCACGTCGGCTCTGCATGCGCGCAAGTTCGGCATAGGCACCGCCTGATGCCATGAGGTCCGCATGGGTTCCGCTTTCAACAATTTCACCACACTCCAGCATGATGATCCTGTCCGCATGCTGTGCGGTGGACACCCTGTGCGAGACCAGCACGGTAGTGAGGCCCTGGCGCAACGCGCGCAGGCGGGTGAGAATTTTCTCTTCTGTCTCTGTGTCAACAGCGGAGAAACAATCATCCAGCAACAAGACAGGTGTGCCGCGGATGAGACCGCGCGCGAGGCTCGTTCGTTGTTTTTGCCCGCCGGAAAGTGTCACGCCACGTTCACCGACTTCGGTTTCGAGCTTGGAGGGAAACATGTTGATCGTCTCTCCAAGGTCGGCAATTTTGGCCGCGTCCCACACCTCTTCCAGCGTGCGGTCAGGATTGTCATAGGTAATGTTCTGGCCAAGCTCATCAGCGAAGAGAAACGGGTCCTGAGGCACAAAGGCAATCTCTTGCCGCACCTGTGCCAAAGGCAAATTGCGCACGTCGCGCCCATCGAGATAGATCGTCCCCGGAGCAGGATCGAGCAGCCGTACAAGCAGGCGGAGCAGGGTGGATTTGCCGGACCCAATCCGCCCCAACACCGCCACGGTTTGGCCCCGCGCAATGGTGAGCGAGATATTGTTGAGCGCAGGCCAGCTCTGGCTGCCTTTTTTCTGACCTGCATGCTGGTAGGACAGGTCTTTGATCACGATCTCGCCCCCGACAGTGTCGAGCGGTGCGGCGTCGTCCGCATCCCGGATCTCCGGTTCATGGTCGAGGATCTCATAAATGCGCTCCGTTGCCGATGCCGCCCGTTGAAAGAGCGTCACCATAACCCCGCCTTCCTTGACCGGGGATAACATCATGCCGAGGAAAAACAGGAAGGCCGTAAACGTGCCGATGCTGACCTCACCGTTTATGACGAGCGACCCGCCATACCCTACAATGATCAGCGTTGCCGCCCCCGTCATCACAAGCATGGTCGAGGTGAGGGCCGAATTGTGAAACATCAACCGGAGGAACGTGTCCGCATAATCCCCGCTCTTTGCTTCCAGCCGCTCGATTTCGCGGGCCTCCTGAGAATGGGTCTGGATCGTGCGAATACCGTTCAGGTTCTCCTGTACCTGTGCGGAGAGTTCTGAAAACCCTTCCTGCACCAATGTGGATTGCACGAAGATTTGCCGCGCAATCAACCAACCGAAAAAGCCGATAATCGGCATGAGCGGCAACAGCATCACAGAGAGCTTGGTAGAAAGGGTCAGCATGATACCAAAGGCAATAATGCCGGAAGCACCTAGCACGAACAGCAAGCGCGACCCCAGCCCGACCATCATGCGGATGAGTTGCAGATCATTGATCGCGCGGGCCATCAGATCACCCGTTGTAAACTGCGCGAAGAATTTGGGGCCCTGCAATTGCAGGTGCCAATAGAGCTTCTGGCGAAGGTCGAAAGCGACCTCAACGCCCACTTGACGCACAAACCGCCGCCCGAGATTGAACGACACATAACGCGCCACCATCAAAACCATAATGGCGAGCGCCGGAAACAGCAGATTGGGCGCACCGCGATGAAGAGAATCGATAGCGGCGCCCAGCAGCAAGGGCATCCCGGCTTCAAGGAACCGACCCAGAATGATGAGCGACATGCCGCCCCAAAACCGGCGGGCATGCGCTTGGATGAGAGGGAGAAGCCGCCAAAGAGGGTGAGTGGGCGGTCGCTGCGGTTGCATTGCACTAGCCTTTGGTCGTCGGGAGTTGCCGTGATGAAGGGAAAATCAAGCGCCCCGCAAAGGCAGAAAGGGCGCGATCCCTACAAAGCCTCCAAAGAGGCTATCGGTACGCGCCTGAGTCGTGGAAAAAGTTTAGAGCGTTTCCAGCGGAAGTTGAAGCACTTCGGCGTCCGGAAACGCGACAAACAAAAAGATCAGAGGCCAATTGTGATTTCATCAAAATTGAAAAGGCTCTAGACCGGTCTTCCGGGTGTTGGAAGGGCGCAAACCTAAAGCGGTGTTTTTCTGACTGTCGGCACATGATCTTCAAGCGCGACCTGCATCGCATAGTTCGGTGGGTCCATGGCGAGCACGTGAACCATATCGGTCGCAGGAAAGTCGGGCTGGGCCGGGTCCAGAAACTTGGCCGCCGCCTCACAGGCCTGGGTCCGGTCAAAGGCCCGGTCGTCGCTGATCCCGCCGGGAAGGCCGAGCAGCGTGAGCAGATAGTCACCACACGCCACATCTTCATCGCCGGTGGGGTGGGTGGCGATCAGGAGCAGGCGGGTTGCCCCACCCTCCACAAGGGTCGCAATGCGGGCAGCCGTTGCTTGCGCATTGCTCAAGCCCGTCACAAGCACATGCGACGCGCTGTCGAGGGCGGCAATCGCCATCCGCGTGCCATTGCTGGTCCGGTGGACGATGGTGCGCCCCCCAAGGTCCATGCCCGCGATCTGGGAGGGCGAATTGCCAAAGTCAAACCCGTCAATCGGGAGGGCCTCAACCTCTCCGGCAAGCAGACTGCCCGGATGGGCCGCGGCGAGCGCCTTCGCCTCCTCAACGGCCTCAGCCAGGAGAATGCGTTCAACCCCATTGTCAAAAGCGGTCTTGGCGAACGTGAACGCGCGAATAACGTCAATCACCACCGCAACATCGTGGGCGCCCTCAATGGCACCGTGGCCCTTGTGGCGAGTGACAGTAATCACACTCTCCGCCTCGCTCAAAAGAACGCCTGAATACCCGTTTGGGCGCGTCCAAGGATCAGCGCATGAATGTCGTGCGTGCCTTCATACGTGTTGACGGTCTCCAGGTTCATCGCATGACGGATCACATGATACTCGTCCGAGATGCCGTTGCCACCGTGCATGTCCCGCGCCATGCGGGCAATGTCGAGCGACTTGCCGCAATTGTTTCGCTTCATCAGCGAGATGGCTTCCGGAGCGGCCTGGTTGGCATCCAGCAGACGACCCAGTTGCAGGCAACCCTGTAGGCCAAGCGTAATTTCCGTTTGCATATCGGCAAGTTTTTTCTGAATGAGCTGATTGGCCGCAAGCGGGCGGCCAAACTGTTTGCGATCAAGCGTATAAGACCGCGCCGCATGCCAGCAGAATTCCGCCGCACCAATTGCACCCCAGGCAATGCCATAGCGCGCACGATTGAGACAGCCAAATGGGCCCGCAAGGCCGCGCACGTTTGGTAACAAATTGTCGTCCGGCACAAACACGTCATTGAGGGAGATGCCGCCGGTGATCGAGGCGCGCAACGACATCTTGCCTTCAATCTTGGGTGTCTCAAATCCTTTGAAACCGCGTTCCACGACGAAGCCACGGATCACATCATCTTCCGTTTTCGCCCAGACAACGGCAAGGTCGGCAATTGGTGCATTGGTAATCCAGAGTTTGGAGCCGTTGAGGACGTACCCGCCCTCAACCTTTTTGGCGCGGGTCTTCATCGAGCCTGGATCGGAGCCATGGTCAGGCTCGGTGAGACCAAAACAGCCCACCCATTCCCCGGTAGCAAGTTTGGGGAGGTATTTCATTCGCTGTTCTTCCGTTCCATAGGCATAGATCGGATGCATGACGAGGCTCGATTGCACACTCATGGCGGAGCGGTAGCCGCTGTCGACGCGCTCCACCTCGCGCGCGACCAGACCATAAGAAACATAGTTGAGACCGGCGCAGCCATATTTTTCCGGGATCGTGCTGCCCAGCAGGCCTTGCTCACCCATCTCGTTCATGATCTCGCGGTGGAAGATTTCCTTGCGGTTCGCCTCGACGATGCGCGGCATCAACCTGTTTTGCGCATAGGCGCGCGACGCATCACGGACCAGGCGTTCTTCTTCGCTCAGCTGGTCATCCAGCCCGAGCGCATCTTCCCAATTGAAGGGTGGCAGCTTGGGATTGGCGACGGGCCCGACGCCAGATTGAGGATCAGATGAAGCGGCCTTTGACATGAGCTTTTCTCCCAATGTTGGTCTGCGAGGCTCTATAGCATTTGAGGCTGGGCGGGGCTATGGCTTGTTTGCCGTCGCATAGGTGCGCAATTCCCCCGCCAGATGGTCGCAGAGCAAACGCACGCGGCGGCTGGTGCGCAAACCCTCATGATAGGCGAGCCACATTTCCATGATGAACTCAAACGTGTCGTGGAAAACCGGCAGCAGGTTCGGGTCCCGTTTTGCGATCCCGGCCTGGCAGCCGCCAATCCCCGCACCGGCGCGCAACAGGGCCAACTGGGCGAGCTCAGAATCGCTGCGAACCGCAAATGTTTGCGGTGTGACGTTGATACCGGCCTGGCGAACCATATCAATCGCGCGGGAATTTTCATCATAGCCAATGACCGAGTGATCGCCGATCTCATGAATGGTTCCGGGCAGGGGGTGCCTGTCCAAATAGGCGCGATGGGCGTAGAGGTTGACACGCGCGTTGCCTACATGGGTGACGATCAGCGCCTCCTGCACCGGCCTTGCCATCCGAAGCGCGATATCTGCGTCCCGCCTCAAAAGGTTTTGCTGCTGGTCATCAAGATTGAGCTCGATCTCTATTTTCGGGTGCAGCTCCCTGAACCGGGCGATTATGGGCGGCAGAACCTCTGCCCCCATAATCTCGCTTGTGGTGAGCCTCACCGTGCCCCGTGCCTCATCAGCCTCCCCACTGGCGGTGCGCATCAGGGCCTGTGCCGCCGCGGCCATGGTCTGGGCGTGGGGGAGGAGCTCAAGGGCGGCGTCCGTCGGCGCGAGCCCCATGCGGGAGCGGGTGAAAAGTGGCGTCCCCAGAGCCTCCTCCAGCGCATCAATGTGGCGTCCAAGGGTCGGTTGCGTCATGCGCAGGGCGCTCGCCGCGCCGGAAAGGCTGCCTTGCCGGATCACAGCAAGGAAAGAGCGGTAAAGTGCCCAGTCGGGCTCTGAATTAGACATACAAAAAAGTATAGAATATCTGCATAATTAGGCAATTTATATTCATCAAAGAATATAGAAAATGATCGGGACTTCAACAGGAGATCTGACATGACCGGAAATTCCACTTCCACAATCCTCGTGATCGGCGCGACCGGCGGCATTGGTAGCGAGATTGCCCGCACCTTCGCCACCCATGGCTGGGAGGTTCGGGCGCTGGCGCGAAACCCCGCCAAAGCCGCAAAGCAGTTTGCCCACCTTGGCGTGTCCCGCTGGATCAAGGGCGACGCCATGAAACCCAAGGACGGACAAAAGGCGGCTGAGGGTGTGGAGGCAATCTTTCACGGCGCCAATCCACCCGGTTACAAGAAGTGGCGGGAGTGGGCGATCCCGATGCTTGCCAATGCCATCAAGGCGGCAAAGACGCACAATGCGCGTCTTCTGTTCCCCGGCAATGTGTACAATTTTGGCCCCAATGCCTGGCCGCTCTTGAGCGAAACTTCCCCGCAAAACCCGCTCACCAAAAAAGGCGCCATCCGCGTTGAGATGGAGCAAATGGTTGCCGACGCGGGGGTAAAGTCGCTCATCGTGAGGGCAGGGGATTTTTTCGGGCCCCACACACCGGGTTCCTGGTTCTCCAACGCGTTGGTGAAGTCGGGCAAGCCGGTGACATCGCTCACTTATCCAGGCCTCCATAATGAAGGTCACGCTTGGGCTTATCTGCCGGATATGGCGGAAACCTTTTTCCAACTGATGGAAAGAGAGGCCGAACTTGCGACCCAGGAGACCTT
>JAVKCY010000002.1:0-21564 GCA_040223265.1 Parvibaculum sp.
CCAATCTCGGTACGCCGCGGGAAGTGCGTCGCTTGCTCGATAAGCTGCGGTTCAATGAGCCGTCCAGCGTTGCGCAAGGCTGGCTCGCCCATCGCGGCCTGATTGCCGCTGCTGATCCATCCTTTGCAGCTGGCGTTCAACAAGCTGTCTCGGCGCAAGGTCAGGTCGCTGTGATTGCGCAACTCTCCGGCAAGGGACAGTTTGCGCGCGATCTTCCTGGCGCAGATTCTGCCGTCAATTCGGTGATGAACGCCATCGCCGCCGACAATCGGTTGCTCAATCAATTGCATGAGCATTTCCTTGATGCCGCACAGACGTTTCAGGGCAATCGTTGGGGGATGATCACCCCGGCGCCCGCAGCGGCACCCTCGAATGACTTTGCAGCACTGGAAGATGACGAGGGCACATCTGGTCTTTCTTCCATCCTTTCGGAGCTCGCGCCGATCTCAACCGCCCACGCGCTTGCGCCTCATATTATGGAACGTGTGCTGGCCTATGGCGCACGGCACATTATCTCTACATCATTGCAAACGGCGATCCCGACAGCAGACCTGGCGCAGCCGGACCAGAAAACGACATCGTGCCTCAACTGGTCAAAGCTCAACCTCAATCAGTGTATTGCCGCTGCGCATTTCCCGTCTGAAGAAGCCTGGTGCACCGGCAAACATGCGATCGAGGATGTGCGTGCGTGCTGGGCAAACGTTCTGCCGGTGGCGCAGCGCTAAGACCTTCATACGAGAAACAAAGAAAAACCGGCGGATTTTCGCCGGTTTTTTTGTGCCCTGGTTGCAAGCGCACCAATTTGTATCGAATTTTATTGAAATTGATTTCAATATTGATTTTTCTTTTATTTCAATTTTTCGACAGACACTACCAAAATATAAACAATAGAATTTTTTATACTCCATTGTTGGCGAGTTATATTCAATTTTATCTATGGATTTAAGTAGCGGGAAGCGTTTGAGGCCTAATGTCTCCTCATCGAACAGCGAACCAAATGCTTCCATCCCCTCCAGGTTCCCACCTGATAGCATTTGGCAAGCTGGGCGATATAGGGCACAGACAAAGGGCAAATTCGATGTTTTTGGTACGTATCGCATTCTGGGTCACGGTGGTCGCACTCCTGCTACCATCCCCTGATCCCACGACCACCGCGACAGCAAACGGAGATGGCACATCTCTGATTGGCTATGCGGACCCTGACAGCTACGAACAGCTGGAACTGACAGACGTCGCGATCGCCGCGATGCATTCCGCAGAAGACGTGATGACCTTTTGCGAGCGTAATTCGGCGACCTGTGACACCGGCAAAGCGATCTTCGCGCATGTTCAACGACAGGTCACCCACTATGGCGGTCTCGCCATAGCCTGGGCTGCTGAGCGAGCGCTGGATGGCAATTCACCCAACACCCAAGACGACCCCCGCGACCCTGCAAGGGAGGCATCTTCACCCAGTGCCTCCCGGCAGCGCGGGGCCTAGTCCAAGTTTGCCGCACCTCTCGGTTGCGGCATCTCTGGGACGGTTGCCCCCGTCCCACACGGCGCGCGAATGATCGGTACTGTGCCCTTTGCACCGGTCGTTTGCGCGCCTTTTCTTTTCTCACTCCCGTTCTTTTTGCATCTGCTGCGCTCTCTCATCAGCTTTTGCACGCCAACCCTTGCTCCAAATGCCTATCGCGTCTATGTCACCTCTATCAGGGCGCGCTGAATTCAGGACGGCAAATGAGCATTCAAGAGCTGATTGACGATTTCTCCTATCTGGACGATTGGGAAGATCGCTACAAATATGTCATCGAGCTTGGCAAACAACTCGCCCCTTTGAGCGAGGCAGAGCATAATGACCAGGCCAAGGTGCAAGGTTGTGTGAGCCAGGTCTGGCTTATTTGTGATGAGCAGCAGGATGGTGCCAAGCTCTCCTTTCGCGGTGACAGCGATGCCCTGATTGTACGTGGGCTCGTGGCTATTCTCCTCACTATGTATTCAGACAAAACGCCTGTGGAGATCCTTGACGTTGACGCCCGCACGATCTTCGAACAGCTTGGCTTGAACGAACACCTGTCCCCGCAACGCTCCAATGGATTGCACGCCATGGTCGCCCGTGTGCGCGAAGACGCTGCCCGTTCCATTGCCGCTCACAATTCCTGAGGCCCCGCACCTGCGCCTTCGCGACCTTGAGCATGCCAGACATGCGCGCCCCGTGTCGGCGCACCGCCCATGCCCAGGCCGTAATGTAAGGCCAGTCTTGCCAACGCAATTTTCAGGACGATTTTGGCGGACCGCTGTGGCCATCCGAAACTTTGTTCTGCCTGCTCCAGCCCTTCGAGATGGCAGCAGGTTGCAATAAGAACATCCGACAGGTGAGGCCCCGTGGCCTGCACCGCCTTGGCCACGCGGGCACGCGCGTCCATTGCCATGTCTGAAAGATCAGCTGCGTCGCCGCCCGGACTGCTTCGATCAACATGGGCCAGAAAACCCTCCCAATCTGCCGTTACACGCGCTGTGAGTTGGGCAAGCGTATAGTCAGCGCGCAGTCGCTCTCCAGCGATTACCTCTTGGGCTGAGAGAAACGGTTTTCCATCAGGGCCCTTCCGGCGTGAGAGCCATCCAAGCGGGGCCTCGCCAAGGTTGACCACATGGTCACGCCGTCCTGCCGCGCCCTCTCCTATCTGGACCGTTCCGATCAACTGATGTTGTGCCTGATAGGGATCGCCCTCACCCATATGCCTGCGCCACCAGGCATGGCCGACCTTGCTCAAGTGATACTCGCACACAAGATGTTCCCTCTTGGGCGCGGATGCTTTCCGCACCACCAGGTCGGCCCGGTGCAAAGTCTCAACCACTTCCAGTGCCACTTTCTGCACGGGGGCTTGAAACTTGTTTCTCGGTCCGAAGAGCCCTGCCCATTTCATGTCCCCCACCCCTTTCATGTCCAATGGGGCCATAAAATGTTCCGGCTCGATCAGGCGTCTGATGATCCGCAGTGCTTCGCGGCGCACCTCTCCCGCTGCTATTGTCATCGTCATTCTCCTATCGGTTTTTCGTGGTGGGAAGTTGGGAACGCGCTCTGACCAGCACCGCGAGCGAAAGCTCCAATCGTTCCAGCATTAGATCAAACCGATCATCGTCCCGCCGGTCTTCGACCTGACGACAGGCATAGGCAACTGTGGTCCGGTCCCGGCCAAACCGGCGTGCGGCTGCCGCCAGGCTCATGCCAAACGTAATGTGGGTGAGATACATGGCGACCTGGCGCGCTTCGGCAATGCGCGCCTCACCCCTGGTGGGGCGAAACAGGTCAGCTGACAAGATGTTGTAGGCTCTCGCGACAAGCGCACAAGTCAGCTGCACATCGTCTGCCTGTTTCCGAAGGACCGCACCTCGCGTCAGTGTCTGTTTTATGTTCAAAATGGTGCTTTGCTGCGGTTCCCGCTCAAGCCGTTTTACGAAATTCGAGGACATGTCCGACATTTCAAACTCCCATACTGCCGGTGCGGAATGCCGCACCCTTTTCAAACAAGAATGGGTATTTTAGTGGGCGATCTGGGAAGCGGGAGTAAATTTGCAGTTAATGCAATTTTTTGAGAAACATTTCGGCGCTTCGCGTCGGAAACGCGGCAGAAAGACAGGCATTGTGAGAAACAGAATAAGACACTATCGGCGCAAGCTAGGGTTGACCCAGTCAGAATTGGGCAAAAAATTGGGCACGACGGCTGCGACCGTGTCGCGTCTGGAAACGGAAGGTATCAAAATTTCCGTTGATTGGTTGCAGCCGCTTGCCGCCATCTTACAAGTTCCCATGACGGACCTGCTTGATGGGCCATCGACGGACAGCATCCCTTTACTCGGCCATATTAATCAGTCCGGCAAAATGCTGCCACTGCCAAAATCGTCCGAAAGCAGCCTTCCTGTTAGGATTCCTGCGAGAGATCCAGTCGCTGTGCGTCTTGAGCGGAATTTGGGTCCGTTTCTTGAAGGAGAAGTGTTGATCGGAGGCAGGCTGGAACCTGATCAATTGTCTCAAGCCTTCAATCGGGTCTGTCTTCTTGAAATTGAAACCGGCGCGACCTTGCTGACGCGGCTTCTGCCATATCCCGGCAAGAACCTTCGCTACGCGCTGGTACCACTTGTGTCAGGCGGCTTGCCGCAGCACATCAATCATATCGCCTGGTGCGCCCCGATCGTCATGGCTGTGCGCTATTTCTGAAGAAATTAATTTGCGGTTTACGCAACTTATCCCCGAATTTTGACGGCGATCCATTATGGCGAGATGGAACATGTCACCCCGCCCACCGATCCAGCGGCACAGCTCGCCCACGCAGGCCTGAGTGCTTTCCGCGCATTTGTCCGCTCTGGTCGCCATCAGAGGCGACTTATTTCACTGCGGGACCGAGCGTCTCCCCTGGCTAACCTTGCCGATGAGGCTGAGCCAATGAGCGCTCGCGGGGACCTCTCACGAATGATCGCGCTGAAGCAGCGAGGCTCGTTTGCCTATTCTCCACTCCGGCACATGGCCCTTCTGTCACACACCGACATGGACAGTGAGGAACCTAGTGCCGATAGCCGAGACAGGCACCATTCCACTGACCACCACCATCAACCCGATCTGCGGTGACACCCCAGCTCCCGACAAACCGGTTGCCACCATCGGTCAGACGCATTTTTGCGCCGCCACGCCCCAGCTCGGATAGCCAGGTCCCCTCGACAACACTGCCCCGGCGCTTGCCGACGAAAAGCCCCGGAAGCGGTGTTGTATCATTGCGGCGATAACTACCGGTAACCTCACCCTCTCGCTCCGTGAGGTAGAGACGCCCGAAATCAGTATCCCAAAGGCCGGAAAACCCATCACACCCAACTGGGAACGCGTCCACCGTGATCACTTGATCGCGCAACGCACCGCCGCCCCGGTCAGCGGATGCAAATACCCGCACCGCATACCTGCCCGGCGTCGTGGGGGCGGAGAGAAGAATTTCCGACACAGCCCCCCCTTCCAGCAAATAGCGCTGGGCGCGCCTTGCCGGTGAACCCGCCCGAACAAGTGCAACGGCACCATCTTCCATCAGGCAGGACGACGCTCTTGTGTCCGCTCGCACGCGCACCACTTCGCCCGCGCGATAGCGCTGATGTTCCAGGCTCAGGTCAACCGGTGCACTCTGGGCAACACCTGCATCAGCAATCCGCTTGTCATCGAGTGGCAATGCCCCGGTCACGGCAGCGTATGCACCCAGGCTTTGGCTTGATGCAGAGCGATAAGGCATGCCTTCGTCCGCGCCGTCAATCGGGCAGGCTGATTTCGCCCGGCAGAAATTAAGTGCTGCGCGTGCCTGCCCCACTTTCAAATAGGCTCGCCCCAACTCATTTGCGCCGCAGACCGGCCCATTTGACGCGGCCTTCTCCCCCGCGGTTTCCTCACTCAGGGCCAAGGCCGCATCCAGCCGCGCTGCACTCAGAACTGCGCGCGACAGGGACTGAAAATAGGCGCGCGTATGTTCGACACTTTCACCAGCGCGCGCCCATTCAGCCGCCACATCAATCTCGCCCATTAGAGCACTCACACGCCAACTTGTTTCCTGCACACCATGGCGACTTTCCGTCTCCTGCAGCCAGGAACCAAGCCCTGCTTTCATGTCGTCGGCGCGCGCGGTCAGCGCATCGGGATCGAGACTTGTCTCAGCCGATTGTATCGCGAGCGCCACAAGCCCGCGCTCAACGCTCCCCAGGACCGTTGCGAGACCTGCTGCGGGCGCCAGATCACTCGCGCCGGGAAGTGCGAGGCGCCCGCCTGCAAGCTCCGCCAACGACGTTTCCACAATTGACAGGTCATCGGCGAGCCCCGCCGCCCGACCGCAATGCATAATCGGGCAAGAAAATCGCTGACACTGGCGCGCTTCGTCGATTACCTTTTCAGCAAGGCGCTCAATGCGGGCGACCGAGTTTTGCAGGTCCGGCTGATCCCGCGCGCAATCAAGCGGCATGGTTTCCGCCGCCCTTGAGGGATCGTCCCGCCGACACAGACGCTCTTCCTCACATTTGGCGATTGCATCGGCAAAACTCATGAGGCCTGCAATGACGCGTCCCGCCGATTTTTGCTGCAATGCGAGGTTGCGAACAAGACCATTGCGCTCTGCATCCATGAGGCCGTCACGAGAGGCGGAAATAGAGCTTTCCAGTACGCGGATCGTTTCAAGCAAGCCAACCGCTTTGACCTTGTAGACATCGGCTGCCTGCGACAGAAATCGACAGCGCTCACAGCTCGCCGTCGTGACGCCCTCGCCAGACTGCAGCGCCTGAAGAACCTCCAGTGCTTCACTCAGGTCTGTCCCCAGGCGTGATGTTGCCGGTGTCTCAAAGACGTTTACCAGCATTGAGCCGTCGCGCGCGCGATCATGGCTCGCACCATCGGGCGCGCCGTCACGCAAGGCAAACCAGAACACACCCAACACAATCAGGAGCGACAAAAGCCCGACAAGGAGGGCCATGCCTCTTTCTTCGAGAAAATCTTTCATGGTTTCTATTCAGCGCTTCAATTTTGGCCGCAGGAGACGGAGATCGTTGCCGATCCCTCTCCAACACTTGCGCAATCACCACCCCCGAAGCAGAACGCAACGGGGACGTTTGCGAAAAAGAAGCTCATCTCCGACGCACCGTCATTCGCCTCAAATGTCCCCGTCATCTCGAAACGGCGTTCGCCCGGACCGTTGAAATTGATTACATCGCCAACTGCGGGTTCCGACAAAGGCACATAGTGACGCGCATCGAAAACAATGCTGGCGGACCCCGCCGTCTTCAACTCACACCATCCGACAAATTCGCTTGATTGATCTGACGCCGAGCGAACAGGAAAGCTCGCCCGCTCCCCAACGCCGATGACATAGGTAGCGCCCGTCATGGTTGCGGTCTCACTCGCCATTGCTGCGCTCATGCTGAACAAAGCGAGCATGCTCACCGCAATCACGGACGTCAGTTTTGGTGATTTTCGCATGGTCGAGCCCTATCTATCGCTGCGTGTATTGCTATCGCTGCATGTATTGCTATCGCTGCATGTATTGCGCATGCACGTCGGTGGCACGCGATGAGTAGAGACACATGTCTACAGACCCATGATGGGAGTGTAACGCGTCTCAGGCCTTATGTGGAGAAGTTTGAGCTGCGTAGAGGGGCAGGATCAGCTGTGCTTGGAGGGACGTTTTGATCCGGCCTTCTGGCCCAGCCCCATTTTTTTCGCAAGTTTGGACCGGGCGGCCGCATAGTTGGGTGCGACCATCGGATAATCGGCAGGCAGGTTCCACTTGCGGCGATATTCTTCTGGCGACAAATCGTAATGGGTTCGCAAATGGCGCTTCAGCGACTTGAAGTGTTTTCCATCTTCAAGGCAGATCAAATAGTCAGGCGTCACAGACTGCTGAACATCGACAGCAGGTTGTGTTGTCGATGTTGGACCCGCATTCGCGCTCACTTCAATATTTGAAAGGGCATGAAAAACGGTTTCAATCAGCTCAGGCAGATCGGCGAACGCAACCGTATTGTTCCGCACATAGGCGGAAACAATGTTCGAGGTCATCTCTACCAAATCGCCATTATCCTGCATGGATCGCATTCAGCTAAAGTCGCATCAGGCATTTATATTTCCCCCCTGCGACCCTTTCATTGTCAGAAGTATCACAATTAAAAGTCGGTGACTTATAGCAACTGAAAGAAACCCAAGCAACGCACCTCGAAGATTTAGTGGAGATTGTTTTTTGATTTAAGAAGTAAAACCTTCAGGCTAGGTTTAGCTTTCTTTTCTGCCCCAAATCCAGTCAAAAACGAGGGCTATTTGCAAGGGACTAGCGCTTTGGCGGCAAACCGAGTGTCTCCAGATAGGCGTCCAGGGCACTCGTCATCAAATCCTGGTGGGTTCTGCCGGTAAAAATGGCGGCTTTCCTGATGTGATCATAGCGATGCGGCTCCAGTCGAACCGAAACTTTAACCCGCGGCGGCATCGACTCTCTTCGCTCGGTGATCGGACTGATATCCCGCGTTCGGCGCTCCGGCCCGGCATAGAGGCCATCCGAGGCCGCCGATTTGGGAGAGATTTTGAGCGATCCCGTAACCCCATCCCCCTGCGCTGGCGCCAGGTCATCCTTGATATTTTGAAAATTGCCAGACGGCGCACCCAGTCGCCGCTCCATCATGTCCGCCGACAAGCTAGCGAAGCCGTCTGGCTGGCGGCGCCCCACAGTCAGTTCATTCTGGTTCTTCATTTCGCGTTCCGTCCCAACATTTTTGCACACCGCTCCGGAGAGAGAGCTAAACGATTATTGCCCAACACGGCGACCAAAGGCCGGTGCCTGTCGGCCAAGGGCATTGATGTTTGAAGCATAATTACCCGTATAGGTGAGAGCAGTTCCGCCCGGCGCGCTTTCCTGTGCAGGTTGCAGCCGCTCAAGCCTTGTTGCGAGATAGGCCCAGAGATTGGTGATTTCACCGGCACTCTTTCCGTCCGGTTTTGCCTCCAGCACCGTTCGCCCATCAATCATGCTGGCTGCAAAATCCACCCTGTGGTGCACCGTCACCGGCGCTACGGTTCCATGCTGAGAGAGTGCAACGGCGGCATCGGCAGTGATGCGCGCGCGCGCGGTTGCCCCGTTCACGACGAAGATCAATGGCTTGCCGTGCCACTCCGCAATATCAACGGTGGCGCCCACTGCTCGCAGATCGTGTGGACTTGGCCTGGTCGGGATGATCACGAGGTCAGCTTGTGCCACAACTTCCGAGATCGCGCGTGTCACCGCCGGTGGCGTATCCACCATCACAAGGCGCATGCCTGCGGCAGCGGCCTCGCGCAACGCGGCATTGATGCTGCCATGTTCTGCGGTGAAGAGGTGGAGGTTTTTTGCCTCCCTGCTCTCCATCCATTTGGCGAGACTTGCTTGCGGATCCATGTCAATGAGACCAATTGGTCCGATCCCTGCCTGGGCGGCTGCGACCGCCATATGGCCGACGAGGGTTGTTTTCCCAACGCCGCCTTTCTGCGCCGCAAACGCTAAGACGCACATGTCTGCGTGAGGTTCGGTCGGCATGCCCAGCTCCTTTGACAATCAATTTACGCCATCGGCGCTGATCGCCGATCGGCCTCACGCTAACGAGGCAGCTGTTAACAGAAGTTGAAAGGAACAATTGGGCTAAAACATTGACAAACTTGTATATTTTCGCATGGTTGCAACCGGTGGCGGTGCGCTTTTGAGCCTCAAGGGGAGCCCATGTTTTTACGCGATATCTGGTATTTTGCAGTGCCCGGCGAAAGCCTGAAACCAGGCGGCATGATGCACAAAACACTGCTTGGCGAACCGATTGTGATCGGTCGCGACGCAGGTGGAAGCCCGTTCGCGCTTCGCGATATTTGCCCGCATCGCGGTGTACCGCTCTCGGCTGGCAGGCTCTATTCCGACAAAACATCAGGGTGCGGCCATGCAGCACTTGAGTGCCCTTATCATGGCTGGAAGTTTCGTACCGATGGTGTGTGTGCAGAAATTCCCTCGCTCGTACCAGGCCAGGATATGGATATAGATCGCATCCGCGTTCGTTCTTACCCCGTGCGGGAAATCCAAGGCAATATCTGGATCTATATGGCCGATGAGAAACGCGCCAATGACACTCCGACCATCGAGCCCCCTGTCCTCCCCCATTTTGAAAATGGAATACCCGGCCTGCGTGAGACGATGATCTTTGACTGCCATATCGACCATGCGGTGATCGGCTTGATGGACCCCGCGCATGGCCCATTTGTGCATCAGTCCTGGTGGTGGCGCTCGCCTGCCTCCATTCACGAGAAAGCCAAAGATTTCGCGCCGAACCCACGTGGTTTCACGATGGTGGCGCACAAACCATCCAGCAACTCCGCTGCCTACAAAATTCTCGGCGGCGCCCCGGTCACTGAAATCTCTTTCCAGCTGCCCGGATTGCGCACGGAGTCCATTCAAGTCGGCAAGCACAGGGTGTGTGGCCTGACCAGTGTGACACCGCTGGATGAGAAGCGGACCGAAATCACACAGACTTTCTATTGGACGATGCCGTTCCTGTCTGTTCTCAAACCCGTCGCGCGGCAGTTCATTCGCGCCTTCCTGAAGCAGGATGGCGACATGGTGAACTTGCAACAGCAAGGGTTGAAGTTTGAGCCACGGCTGATGCTGATCAATGATTCCGATATTCAGGCAAAATGGTATCACCGCCTGAAAAACGAATGGGCGCGCGCGGGCGAAGAAGGCACGCCCTTCGTCAATCCGATTGAGCCGGTCACGCTTCGGTGGCGCAGCTAAAGAAAAACCCCGGTGGAGGAAGACACCACCGGGGTTTCTGACCTGCGAGGTCGATCAGCTTAGAAGCGGTAGCCGAAACCAGCGCCAAAGATCCAAGGATCGAGATCAACGTCGGCAGTGATCGCGCCGCCATTGATTGACACGTCTGTGTTAAGCCAGAGCTTCTTCACGTCGATGTTGAAGACCCACTGATCTCCAAGATCGAAGTCAGCACCGGCCTGCAAAGCATAACCAAAGCCATTTTCGTAATCGATGCTGGCAACGGCACCCTTATCTTCGCCGTAGAAGATTGTGTAATTGATGCCCGCACCAATATAAGGACGGAAGAATTCTTTTGGCTGGAAGTGATATTGCAGGGTCAGGGTTGGCGGTAAAATCCAGACATCGCCCAGATCAACACCGGCAGTTGCTGACATGTCATGGTTTGATGTCGCCAGAATGAGTTCAGCTGCAATATTGTCGGTGAAGAAATACGTGATGTCGAGCTCTGGTACGAGCGCACCATCTGCATCAACGGTGCCAGCAAGCCCTGTCACGGTTGCACTTTCGTCAGGCGATACATAGATGCCACGAACGCGGATCAGCCATGGACTATCCCCCTCGGCACGGGCCTCTTCAACGGCCCCGAAAAAACCTAATACGCCCATTGTTGCGCCGGCAACGATTGCCAAAGAGCGTGTGGCGACCCCAAACGTTTTCATTATCCACTCCTTCAGTGACACGCTCCCGCAGAGCATGTTGTATGTGAGCGATCTGTCCCTGACCGCTTCGTTCCGCGACAAATTGCAGGAAGAACGTAGGCGCGTATTTGATTCGGATCAATTGTGCGTGAACTGCGTCAAAATGCGCACTTCAATTGTTGCAAAAACCGCACGCGATGTTCGTTGTCTCGTGCGGTTTGAGATAATTCGCGGTGGGCTCAACGCCGGCACCGCCTTTGGATGGCTCAGGCGTGGGCGGCCTTAGCCCAGCTCTTTTCGAGGAATTCGCCCAGCTGAACGATCGCTTGCTCGCCTTCTGGCAGCATGGGAAAGAAGGCGTGCCAGACATGGATCATCCGGTCCCAAATCTGTAGCGAACAATCCACACCCGCGGCCTGTGCCTTTTTCTCAAAGCTTCTGCTGTCGTCGAGCAGGACCTCTGCATCTCCCACTTGAAGCAACATGGGCGGCAGTCCTTTCAAGTCACCCAACAAGGGCGATGCCAAAGGATCCGAGGCCGGTTTTCCAGCGAGATAGACACCCGCGATCTCAGCAATTCCCGCAGATGTGATCATCGGATCCGCGTCCGCGCGAGATGTGTAGGTTTCAGATGAGCAGGTGAGATCCGTCCAGGGGCTGAGGCCAATGGCGGCAGCTGGCATAGGCAGACCCGCATCCCGTGCTTTGATCAACGTTGCGAATGTCAGGCCACCACCGGCAGAATCACCCCCAATCGCGAGCTTCGACGGCGCTAGGCCCTGATCGAGCAACGCCTTGTAGGCCGCCAATCCGTCATCTACAGCGGCGGGAAACGGGCTTTCCGGTGCCATGCGATAGTCAAAGCTCACGACGCGCGCGCCGGCGGCCGTCGCAAGCCGCGCAGTGAGGTTCGCATGGGATGTCGGAGACCCCATGACATAGCCACCCCCATGGAAATATAGCAAGGTCACGTCGGGTGCCTGTCCCAGCGGCGTGAAAGTTTGAATGGGTCGCCCGGCAAGTGTGCCCCGTTCCACGGTGACGCCCTGGGGCTCCCCAAAAGCAGCGGACATTGCGTCCATATCTGCCCGGCGTTCGTCCAACGTTTTGTCCGCGCCGCCCAAGGCGCGCTGCCGTATCATGTCAACGACTTGATCGATTGCATCTGCGGTCATATTTGTTTCTCCTTTATGTCTGCTTCTTTCTTGTTGGCGGCATCGTGCATGAACATTGCACCGAGGAGAAGATTTACCTTTCCGCTATCCGCTCTACCTGTCAGGTGGTGTCCATTCGTCCGGGTTTTGCGGACTTACGAGCATGCGGCTTGCCAAACCAATGGAAACCCCGACACTAATAGCAACCGTGAGATCAACAAAGACGGTGAGGATCATTGTCAGGATCAGTAGAAAACGATCAACGCCCGAATTCGCCCAGTATGTTTTCCAGTTATGGGGCTCGCTCATGTTCCAAGCTGTCAGCATAAGAAGTGCGGCCAGCGCAGGGAGCGCCAATTGCCCGACCCACGCGCCTGCAAACATCATCATGGCCAGAATAACGAGGGCATGAAAAATACCCGCCACAGGGGTTTGTCCACCGGCGCGTACATTGGTTGCGGTGCGGGCAATGGCGCCCGTTACCGGCATCCCACCAACGGAGGCCGAGGCCAGGTTGGCAACACCTTGCGCCATCAACTCTGCATTGGGGCGGTGATGACCGCCAATCATCCGGTCAGCCACCATGGCGGACAGCAGAGATTCCACGCCTGCGAGAAACGCAATCGTTATGGCGGATGGGAGCAGATCTCTGGCGAGCGCCAGAGAAAATACGGGCATTGCGGGTACCGGCAGACTTGCCGGTAACGCCCCAAAACGGGCGTAGATTGTATCCACACCCAGACTGTAATAGGCCGCCAGGGCGGATGTGACGATCACAGCAACGAAAAGACCCGGAAACCTGGGTGCAATCCGCCGCAACCCGACAATCAGACCGAGCGTAACGAGCGCGATGGCAAGGGCGGCCGGGTTCAGCGTTTCGCGCACCGCCCAGAGTGTTTCCAGTTTCGCCAGAAACTCGGCAGGCACCTCTGCCACGGTCAATCCCAGGAAATCTTTCAACTGGCTGGCCGCGATTACCACCGCGATGCCGATTGTAAAACCGTTGACGACAGCCTCCGGCACATAGGTGATCAGGCGCCCTGCCCGAAAATACCCGGCGACCAGCAGGATCAAACTCGCCATGAAGGTCGCCAGCACAAGCCCCTCATAGCCGTGCTGGTGGATAATGCCGTAGACCACGACAATGAAGGCCCCTGTCGGGCCGCCGATCTGCACCCGGCTCCCGCCAAAGGCAGACACAAAAAACCCGCCGATAATAGCCGTTACCAACCCGTTGGCCGGGTCCGCCCCTGAAGCAATGGCAATCGCCAGACTAAGTGGAAGGGCCACCAGGGCGACAGTACCGCCCGCCATCAGATCTGCCCACAGGGTGGCGCGGGAATAGTTACGCATGGTTGTCAGAATTTTGGGTTGTCTCATCTCAACTCGTCCGTAAGCATCTGCAATCAGATACGTTTGAACCGCCGAATCACGCTACATTACGAATGGTGATTTTTTCGCGGTGAGCAAATCTTACCCGTGAATAGCATAGCTACGACAAACGGCAAAAAGCCGGAACAGGACTTCCCATGGCGACCATCGCCTATTTCAGCGCAGCCTCCAGCGAGCATGGCATTGCCTATTCGCGCGATGCGTTTCGGCAGATGTCGCGCCTTGCTTCTGCGACACGCCAGGAGATCAAACAGGCGCTTTCCCATATGCGCACCGATGACAGTATGGATGAAATGCTGACCGAAGAGCTCAGGGTTCGCCGTCTCGCCAGCGGTGCCCGTTTTGTCTTTGAGCGTGCCGGCAGTGCGCTCACCGTTCTGACCATAGCCGACACTCCACATCGCAAACTCTAAGGATCAAACCAGTGAGCACCCCCAAGCCCAAAAACGGCAAAGCTCCTTCTCCGCAGATCATTCGTGGTCCGGAAGGTGATGCGCTTTATGCGCTGGTCCCGATGGCCCAGTATGAGCGCATGAAACGCGCGGCTGACGACATTGCCGATATCAAGGCTACCGCAGACGCGCTTCTTGGGGACCGCGTTTCGCTCGTGCCAGCTGAAATTGTGCACCGTATTGCGGATGGCGAAAATCCGGTGCGTGTATGGCGCGAGTATCGGGGCCTCAAGGGCGTGGAACTTGCTCGCGCCGCGGGCATCAGCCCTGCCTATCTCTCCGAGATTGAGACGGGCAAGAAGGACGGCACATTCCGCACGATGACCCATATCAGCCATTGTCTTCAAGTGCCGCTGGATGATCTCGCACCCGTCGCCGATGAAGATGATCGGGTGGAGCGCGAACAGACAGCGCGGGTCAACCGCATTCGCGCGCAAATTCGGATGATTGAGGATCTGATTGTCGGCCCTGTTGATTTCAATACCGGCGCGGTGCGTCAGGCGGCCGGCATTCTCGCCGCGGATGCGACTGCCATGCTGCAGGAAGATGACAGCGCTGACGAATGGCTGGCGCAAGTTCTTACTGGTGTGGAAGAGATTATCGATCTGGTCGACCGTGCAGAAGGTGACATTATCGAGACGGCGCGCTCTACAAGAGACGAGCTTGAGCGTGTTGTCATGGTGAGCACCTTCCGGGCACCGCTCAACAAGCGGGCTGCGGTATAGGTTCGGCTAAATCATGACGGCGTTTCGGTCAGCACGATCCTGTCCCAGAAATGCAGGAGTGAATCTGCGCGTTCCATCGTGACAGAATCAAACAAAGCCACCGCATGCTCAAGCTCGTTTTCAGTGTATGAGCCTGACAGGCGGGCTGAACTCAGCCCGGCTGCGACATCTCGAAAAACATCGCGGTGAAATCCCAACGCTTTTGCCAAAATTGCAATCGGCTCGCCCCGTGCATCGCCGATAATCCATCCGGCCATGGTCTTCGATATCCCGGCAGCCGCCGCAAGCGCGTCTTGCGCACTGCCTGCGTAAATGCCGGACATAAGCCGCTCAAGGCCGTTCTCGCCCAGTGCGCGTGCAGGGCGTAACAGGCGGTAGGTTGAACGCAGCTCCGGCGTCGCTGCATCGTTCAACGACATAAGATCATCCGACCCAGCCAGCACATCGACAATCGCGCGACGGTCCACGGTGAACCGCTTCAGGATTGTTGCACGCTCCTCGCTATCGGCCCACCAGAACATGAGATGTGCATACCATGGCGTCAGCTCCGCACGCTGCAGCAAGAGCACAATCAATTCTGGTTCGGATGATGAACGCCTGACGAGCTGGTCGATTGTATTGTGGGAGAGAGCGGCTGCATGGTTCTGCACGAGGCGTGTCAGCACGTCCTGCTCCCCTTTCATGGCCAGTGCATCGGTCACGACACGGCTCAAGGGCTGACGCCCTGCCAGGCAAAGGCGGTGTTTGTGGGTGCCGCGCTCTGCCAAATGCACAAGATCACAATTTGAGAGACATTGCCCTTTGCGGATGAGACCCTCTGTCACCTCAAAAGCTTCATCAAGGATGACCGCCAGTAGCGTTGCGGGCGCATTCTCCAGCGATGCCATACGATCGGCAAAACGCCGCTTGGTTGCCACCGGCAGACGGGGAAGCAAGTCCACGAGCGCCGTTTCGGCGAGGGCCAGTTCGTTTGAGGCCAGTTGGTGGGAACCCCCCAACAAGATGTCGCACAAGCGACGCGCGAGACGTTCACGCGCCAAGTCCGCTTCTTTGGCTACAGCTTCTTCAATCGTGGGTTCTTCGAGGTCTGGCTCTTCAGCATCCACAGCAGCCAACGCAGCCGGGTCGAGTGCGCCCGTGGCCTCACCTTCGTCAAACTCATCGGTTTGTATGGCGGGTTCATTGACTGAATGCACCGGCGCGCCTCGCTTTTACTCTTGGTACTCTTGGGAATTGGGACAGTTTCAGGCCCTATCCAACGCCGGTTCGCTTAAAATGGAGTGAATGAAAGAAGGAGATTTCGCTTCAAGTCGCCTCGTCATACGAATTTGAGGCAGAAAAACCCCCTGTTGCGGCGGATTGTGCCTTTCGGCGATGGCTTGCCGCCGGTTCCCTTGGCATCCGAAGCCAAAACCCGCTATCGTTCGCACCTGTTTTCAACCCCATTGGGTTAAAGCTTTTGTTTGGCCCTTTTGGGTGGAAGCCTGTGTTTGGGCGTCTGGTGGGAATACGGTTCATGATCAAGCGTTGCGTCAAAATTTCTTCGAGTGTGGCTGTTCTAGCTGGCGGGCTTTTGCTCAGTGCCTGTGCCTTTGATCGTGCACCAGAGGTGTTGCAAGACCCGCTTTACAAAGCCGGTCATTCCGATGGCTGCAATACCGGGCACACGCGGGTTTCCGGTTTCAAGGAAACCATTCACCGCAATGCCTCGCTTTATGAAACAGAGGAGAATTATCGCGCCGGATGGGGCGACGGCTACGCATCCTGCGGTGGCCAGCAAGGCTATGATGACCGGTCTGTCTTTAATGAGCGGCGTGACAGCACGGGCATCCGTTACTAACCAGGTCGGCACGCATAACTTCAATCGGGAGATCACATGCGGACACTCATCAGCGGATTGGCCCTTATTGCGATTGCGGTTGGCGGCGTTTTTTATGGAACCTACCAGACGCTTGATCCATGTCGGGCGCTCGCACAGGAGATGGCGGGGGAAACACTCGGAGGCATTGCAGAGCGGCCCCTGCGCATGATCACAAGCCAATATTCCAGCAAAGAATGCGTTGAGGGCCTTTGGGAACGATGGACAGATTTCGGCTCGTAAATCTCAGTTCTCTCCCACGCCAGCGCGCGACAATGGCGCGCCGATGGTTTATTGTTTTCCCTACGCCCCTTGCCGGATTTCTCTTCACGCTAGCATTCCTTGCTCAAGCCAGTTTCCCACACACAGCCGAAGCCCGCACACGGGTTGAAACGGGACGAGACCTTTACGGTTTCTGCGTGCTCGCGGCTGAGCAAGAACTCACCCATCCCACGGAACCCCGCCGCGGTAAAGCCCGTTATTGTCGCCAATATGTCAGCGGCTATTTTGCAAGCCTGCAAATTCTGCTCGCGAATGCCCGCACTGAAAAAGTTCATACCCATGATGAAGCAGATCGCATTCAATGCGCGCGCGTGTCTGGCTCCGCAACGTTTGAGCAGCTCGAACAGAAGATCATTCGCTTCGGGGAATGGCATCCGGAATTGTTGGACGAGCCTGCAATCAAGCTCGTCCAGAAGGCGTTCGCGTCACTTGACCCCTGTTGAGATCAAGCGAGAGATGGGCCTGTCAGGCGACTTCAAGTCCTTTGGGCATGACACCCACATAGTTTGACGCGGGTCTGATGAGACGCCCGACATTCTCCTGCTCCATAACATGGGCCGTCCAGCCTGCGACGCGGCCCACCGCGAAAGTTGGTGTGAAGGCCGCGCGGGGTATGCCTAATGCCTCCAGCAACAAGGCCGTGTAGAACTCGACATTCGTGTCGAGTGGCCGGTGCGGCTTCAGCTCTTTCAGGACCGCTTTTGCGGTTTCCTCCACCTTGAGCGCAAATGCGATACGGCCTTCGCCGCCCGCGAGATTGTTCACCTCAACGCCCAGCACATCTGCACGCGGGTCCCGCACCCGGTAGATCCGGTGGCCGAAGCCCATGAGCCGGTCTCCCGCCATCACGGCTTCGCGCAGCCAGGGTTCGATGCGGGCGTCATTGCCAATATCGTCCAGCATATCAAGCACGGGACCTGGCGCGCCACCATGCAGGGGACCTTTCAGCGCGCACAGTGCGGCCAGTATGGAAGAGACCTGACCTGCGGCGGTTGACGCCACAACACGACCGGTAAAGGTTGACGCGTTCATGCCGTGATCGCTGACGGTCGTCAGATAAGTGTCCATCGCACGGACGGCCTTTTTGGAAGGGGTCTTGTCCGTCAGCATGGTCAGATAATCTTCAGCATGGCCCCGCTTTGCATCTGGTTCTACCGCAGGCTTACCGGCTGCGTATCGGGCGAGGGCTGCAACAAAAACCGGCATCGCCCCGATGAGCCGTGTGCCATCATCTAGCTCATGCTCATCCGGCAGAAGCGAGAGCCCGACACGCAGTGCCTCTGTGATGGTCAGACCCGCCGCTGCCCCCAGCAAAACCGGCACCTGCTTAAACGCAAGCACGCGAGCGTTGGCGATATCCGCCTTTGCAGCCGAAGGGCTGGTGTCCCGCCCCGCTGCAGACCAAAGCATTGCAACCGCGCCTTCAAAGTCGGTTGTTGCGACAAGGTCGGGCAGGTCAAAGCCCGCGATCACCAGCCGACCGGCATTGCCGTCAACCAGGCTGAGCGCCGTATCTGCGGCTACAACGCCTTCTAGACCTGAATTGGCAGAGCCTGATTTGGCGCTTGAAACTGTGTTTTTCTCATTTTTCGTCATTTTTTTCTCCATTACTGAGTGGTCAGCCTGGACGTTTCCTCCCAACAAGATTGGTGATCTTGCAATAATGGTCAATCTTGATTAAGCTAATCAATATATCGAAACATGACCTCGGAACGAGTGATCCAAATCCATGAAAGATGCGACTTTAGAAAAAGAAGCGCCCTTGGAAGACGGGACGCTTTACCTGTCTGCGAAACAGGCTGCGGCTGAGCTCGATGTCAGCCTGCCGACGCTCTATGCCTATGTGAGCCGGGACCAGATCCGCTCAGAGCCGGTGCCCCATTCGCGGGCACGGCGCTATAGGGCTGAAGACGTGCGCGCCTTCAAGAAACGCCGGATTGCCAAGATGGGCGACGGCGGCCCAGTGCTCGACCTGACCCATGACGCGCTGCAATTCGGGCAACCCATTCTCGACTCGTCCATTACGTTGATTGCAGAGGGCAGGCTTTTCTATCGGGGGTCGGACGCCACGAAGCTTGCCGAGCATGGCACGCTCGAAAGCGTTGCGGCCCTTTTGTGGGACTGTCCAACCGACCCGTTCAAGCCGGATGTGTTGCCGCCGGAGATCGCAGCCCTCCCCGCTGACATTCCCGCTTTTGATCGATGCCTCGTTGCACTGCCGCTCGCAGCGGTCGCGGACGAGACACTCTACAATTCGACAATAGAGGGCCTGGCTGCAACCGGCGTTCGCATTTTACGGCTGGTCGCGGCGACAATTGCGGGCACGCCTCCCTCCCCCCTGCCCGTGCACAAGGTGCTGCAAAACGCATGGGGCAAGGATGATGAGGCGGGCGAAGCCATTCGCGCGGCGCTCGTTCTGTGTGCAGACCATGAACTCAACGCTTCCGCCTTTACGGCGCGGTGCGCGGCGGCGGCAGGCTCCACCCTTTATGCGTGCGTGATGGCGGGCCTTGCCGCGCTACAAGGGTCACGTCATGGCGGCATCTCACGTCGCACGGAAAACCTGTTGCGGGAATTTTCAAAAAGCGCGGACCCTGCCGGAGCTGTGAGGCAACGCTTGCGCGATCAGGAGCCGATGCCCGGCTTCTCTCACTGGCTTTATCCCGACGGTGACCCCCGTGCCAAAATGCTGATGCGCTATATCGCGGAGCATCGAAGCGAAACTGACGCCTTTGCGCGGGTGAACAAGGTGATTGAGACCATGAAATCTGCGGCTGGCATTAAGCCCAATGTGGATCTTGCCCTTGCCGCGGTTGGTGCTACCTATGACCTGCCACCGGGGGCGGCCCTTTCTCTCTTTGCGCTTGGACGCACGGCAGGGCTTGTTGCCCATGCGATTGAACAATCAAACCGACCGGGGCTCATTCGCCCACGTGCGCGCTACACAGGACCTGTGCCCAAATGACCCATCACCAAGACACCCAGACCATTGCTCTTGTCGCCGGTGCCACCGGGCTTGTCGGATCCCATCTTGTGGAGCAGCTTCTGGCCAGCTCACGCATCGGGAAAGTTATCGCGCTCACTCGCAAACCGTTAGCGCTTCAACATGCAAAGCTTGAGAACAGGATTGTTGACTATAACGAACTTGAGAAGCAAGTGGCCGCCTTCAAGCTCTCAGCCGATGAGGCCTATTGCGCCCTTGGCACAACGATCAAGAAGGCTGGCAGTCAGGAGGCGTTTCGCAAAGTTGACTTCGACTATGAAACCGCCTTCGCTCGCGCCGCGCAGGCCGCAGGTGTCACAAAGATTGCCCTTGTTTCTTCTGTGGGGGCCAATGCAAGGTCCGGCATATTCTATACGCGCGTGAAAGGTGAGACGGAGCAGGCGATCCGTGCGTTACACTTTCCGTCGTTGCAGATTTTCCGACCCGGAGTGCTGCTGGGCGACCGACGGGAAGCACGCCCGGCAGAGCAACTTGCCGTCAAGCTCACCCCGCTCATCAATCTCACGCTTCAAGGACCGTTGAAAAACTATCGCGGTGTTCATGCTGCGAATGTAGCAAAAGCAATGGTGGCATCGCTGGGTGAAAGCCCGTCCACACACATCCATCATTATGCCGAGATCATGCGCGCGAAATGAAAAGCGGGCGTGGGTCGCAAATCCCGACTATCTGCTTATTTTGCTAGACTTCGCGGCTCCAATGCGAAAACCTTGATCCATTGCACTTCAGGTCTCCACCCAAACTCGTCATGACAATCCGGGAGAAGAGCGTTTGGCCGATAGCGCGTCCAAATCACAAACCAATCTGAACTGGTATTTGCTGGGGCAAGCCTGCTGGTTCGTCAGCCTGGGTCTTCAATTTGTGCTCTTCCCGCATCTGGTGGCGAACGTACTTCATGCCGCACCCTTTTGGGTCGGGTTCGCACAGATGAGCCTGTCCGCGCCCGCCATTCTTTTCATGTTGCTTGGCGGCGCGACAGCGGACAGGGGCGATCCGCGTACGATCCTGTTTCGCGTGCATCTTTTTGCCGCCTTGCCGCCGCTTGTGCTGGCACAAGCCATGGACGGCGGCACGCTCTCCTTCTGGATGCTTGTGGCCTACGGCCTCTTCATGGGGACAACAAGTGCATTCGCGATGCCCGCTCGGGATGCATCGCTCAATCTTGTTGCGTCCGGCAATATCCAAAAGGCAGTGACGCTGGCCATGACCGTGCAGCAGACCGCGCAATTGCTCGGCATGGTTGTTGCCTTGTCGGCGGCCGCATTCGGCGTGTCACTCCTGTTTGGTGCACAAGCCTTGATCATGCTTTTGGGCGGTATCGCCGCGCGGCAATTACCGAAGAAACCGGTTGTCGAAACCGGCCATCCGCCGCGCCTTCAGGCGATGATGGAAGGGATTGTCTATATTCGCCGGTCTGAAAACCTCCTGCCTGTTGTCACCGCGATGTTTGCGGTTGGAGTCTTTTTCATCGGTTCATTCCTGGTCGCCCTGCCGCTGCTCGTTCGTGATTATTATCAAGGCGGCGTTATTGAGCTTGGCATTGCCAATATCGGCTTCTGGGGCGGCACGATTGTCTCCACCGTGACGCTGCTGCGTTTCGGGCATGTGGTGCGGCGTGGTCGCGCGGTGATGTGTGCGCTCGCCTCAGGGTTGACGATCATCTTCTGCTTTTCATTCCCCATGCCGTTCTGGCTCTTCTGCTCGCTGTCCTTTGTTTGGGGCCTGGGT
>JAVKCY010000006.1:0-6632 GCA_040223265.1 Parvibaculum sp.
ACGACCCGGAGGCCGACACAACGGCCGCAATCGATACACCGGAGACCGGCCCGATTGAGGCGGCGCTGCGGCTGAAAGGTTGGCAGCTTACCCATATCCTGAACACCCACCATCATGCAGACCATGCCGGTGGCAATCTGGAGCTACAGGACAAGTATGGCTGCACCATCATCGGCCCAAGAGACGAGGCTGATCGCATTCCCGGCATCGACAAGGAAGTGGGAGACGGCGACACCTTCCTTTTCGGATCGCAGGAAGTCCGTGTCATTGGCGTACCCGGTCACACGCTCGGACACATTGCCTATTATTTTGAAGACGCAGATGTAGCCTTTGTGGGCGACGCACTCTTCGCACTTGGTTGTGGCCGGGTGTTTGAAGGCACGCCGGACCAGATGTGGTCCTCGCTTGAAAAGCTGATGGCCCTGCCGGATGAAACCAAAGTTTATTGCGCACACGAATATACGCAGGCCAATGCGAAATTTGCGATGACAATTGAGCCCGGCAATCCGGATCTCGTGACCCGTGTGAAAGAAATAGATGCACTGCGCGCAAAAGGCAAACCAACCGTGCCAACGAGCATTGGTCTGGAACGCCGCACCAATCCCTTCGTGCGTCCCGCAAGTGCTGAGATTCAAAAAACCGTGGGCCTCGTGGGCGGCAATGCCGCTGCCATCTTCACGGAGGTTCGGCATCGGAAAGACAATTTCTGATCCGCGCAGCCCCCGACCCATCCCTCCTGATGAGGCACAAGACCATGAACGCGAACGAGATCATCGCGGCTCTAAAGCTTGAGCCTCATCCTGAAGGCGGCCATTTTCGCGAGACCTTCCGCGACCCGGACGGCGGACCGCGGGGTCACTCAACCGCCATTTATTATCTTCTGCGCGCAGGCGAAGCGTCCCACTGGCATCGGGTCGACGCCGCAGAAATCTGGCATTTTTACGCAGGCGCAGCCCTCCAACTTTCCCTCGCGGAACCAGATGCAAAAAAAGCCACCCATTTCACCTTGGGACCCGCTATCTTGGAAAATGAACTGCCACAGATCATTGTGCCAGCCCACACATGGCAGGCGGCACGGTCTCTGGGGGATTGGACACTCGTCGGCTGCACGGTGGCGCCTGGCTTTGAGTTTCAAAGCTTTGAGCTTGCCGCCCCCAATTGGGAACCGGGTAAAGATTGGGAACCGGGCAAAGAGCTGCGATGAGAATGAGATTTGCTCAAGGGGGAGCAGCCAAATGAGAGGGGCAAAATGGCTCACCAACGCAGGGCTCATGTGGCTGGCACTCACATCCTGGGCGCAGGCAGCAGAACCCATTTGCGAGCAAGCGGGCTTTCTGAGCCGCACGCTCATCTTACCCGCGAGTGTGCAATCTTATGGCACGATGCAATATCAAAAATCTGTCGGTGTTGAAGACAAGGAACTTGTCCTCACCTTTGACGACGGGCCGGACCCGGTCGTCACACCTCAAATTCTGGATACGCTCGACCAGTTTTGCGTCAAAGCAACGTTCTTCATGACAGGCCTCAGGGCAGAGCGCTACCCTGAGCTGGTGCAAGAAGTGGCACGGCGCGGCCACACCATTGCCTCACACTCCTATTCGCATCCAAACAATCTTCGCCGCTTGGGCTGGAACAGTGCCACCCGCCAGATCAGTCGCGGGATTAACGAAATTCAAGAAGCACTCGACGCCCATGACGACACGAAGTCGGTTCGCGTCGCTCCCTTCTTTCGCTTTCCCGGCCTCAATCACTCAACAGGCTTGCGCGGCTGGCTTGCCAACCAGAACATCTCTACCTTTTCATGTGATGCGGGGACAGATGATTGGCGGCGCATTTCCTCAAATACGCTCACCTATAGGGCCTTGCGCAATATTCGGTCCACACGCGGCGGCATCGTCATATTTCACGACACCAAGCCACGCACAGCGGCAGCTCTACCGAGCATCCTCCAACAACTCCAAAACGAGGGCTATCACGTAGCGCACATGATCCCAGCGCGCGACGCCGCAACCACAAGCGCAAAGCTCGCGGCCGCGCCCATTACGGCCCCCGACATGACCCAAACTGCCCCCTCGACAGAAACAGCCCTGAGATCATCACATGAGTAAAACCCGCCTCGCCTTCTCCACCCGCCGATCCTTTGTCGCAACGAGCCTGGCCGGTGCGAGCGCGCTCGTGATGCCCGCAATTGTGAAGGCTGACGCACCCTACAAGCGCACGCTGCGCATGCAGAGCCTGAATTCAGGCGAGCGTCTGACCGTCACCTATTGGGCAGACGGAACACACCTGCCAGAGACCGACGATGCGATCAGCTGGTTCATGCGTGACCTGCGCAATCAGAAAACCATCAAGATGAGCAATGACCTGCTGGACCTGATGTGGGAGGTCGATCAACTCACCGCGTCGCGCGCACCGCTCTACACCATGTCGGGCTATCGCTCGCCCGAGACCAATGCACGCCTTGCCGCCCGATCAGAAGGGGTGGCAGAGAACAGTTTCCACATGCAGGGCATGGCAATGGATCTCACGCAAAACTTCGCTGATCCGGGCGAACTATTTCGCGCAGCCAAATCACTGGGCCGCGGCGGCGCAGGCTTCTACCCGACAAGCCGCCCCTTTGTGCATATTGATGCGGGGCCACAGGCGACCTGGATCTATCCAGAGCATGGACGCGGCGACGAGGGTTGAACTCAGCCCGTAATGTACTGCGCACCATTTGCCGTCAGCGTCGCGCCTGTAATGAAGCCCGATTTCTCGTCCGCCAGAAACGCCACGCAATGCGCGATCTCTTCCGGCGTACCCAAACGACCAACCGGAATGGAGCCGACGATGCTTGCCAACACTTTCTCGGGCACAGCTTGCACCATCTCCGTGTTGATATAGCCGGGCGCCACACAATTGACGGTGATGCCTTTACGCGCCACCTCCTGAGCGAGCGATTTGGTGAACCCGATCATCCCTGCCTTCGCGGCTGAATAGTTCGTCTGGCCCATCTGGCCCTTTTGCCCATTGATGGAGGCGATATTGATGATGCGGCCAAACCCGCGCTCGCGCATGCCCTCGATCAAGGGGCGGCACATGTTGAAAAGCGAATCGAGATCAACACGCATCACGTCGCGCCACACGTCCAGGCTCATCTTGTGCAACATGGCATCCCGCGTGATACCGGCATTATTAACGAGAGTATCAACGGGGCCCAGCGCAGCCTCAACCGCCTTGATACCCTCGCCCGAGGCCGCAAAATCCCCGACATCCCATTTGAAAACCTCAATCCCGTTCTCGGCCTTGAACGCCGCCGCGGCGGCATCATTGCCTGCATAATTAGCCGCGACCTGATATCCCGCATCACGCAATGCCAACGAAATGGCCGCGCCAATGCCGCGCGTCCCACCCGTAACAATTACTGTCCGTGTCATAACACAAACCTTTCAATCAGATCAGATCAATCCCGTTCAACACACATCGCAATGCCCATGCCGCCACCAATGCACAGGGTTGCGAGGCCTTTCTTCGCATTCCGCTTTTGCATTTCGTGAAGCAGTGTCACAAGAACGCGCGCACCCGACGCCCCGATCGGATGCCCGATCGCAATCGCACCTCCATTCACATTGACCTTGCCCGCATCCCAACCAAGGTCCTGGTTGACCGCGAGCGCCTGCGCTGCAAAGGCTTCATTTGCTTCAACGAGATCAAGGTCATCAGCCGACCATCCAGCCTTCGCCAACGCCTTGCGCGAAGCGGGGATCGGGCCTGACCCCATGATAGCCGGATCAACACCGGCCTGCGCCCAGGACACAATCCGCGCAAGCACCGGATGCCCGCCCGATGCTGCCTTTTCAGCGGACATGAGCACCAGGGCAGCAGCACCATCATTGATGCCCGACGCATTGCCCGCTGTCACCGACCCATCCTTCATGAAGGCCGGACGAAGACCGGACAGCGCATCAATCGTCATTCCATGACGAATAAACTCGTCACTCTCAACGATAGTATCGCCCTTGCGACCTTTGATCGTGACTGGCACGATCTCATCTTTGAAACGACCGGACGTTTGCGCGGCTTCCGCCTTGTTCTGCGATGCAACGGCGAAATTGTCCTGCGCCTCCCGGCCGATCTGCCATCGCTCTGCGACATTCTCAGCCGTCTGCCCCATATGGTAGCCGTGAAACGCATCCCACAGCCCGTCTTTAAGCATCGTGTCAACAAACTCAAGCGCACCCATTTTCGTGCCTGAACGCATATGGGCTGCATGGGGCGCGCGGCTCATGCTTTCCTGACCACCCGCGACAACGATCTCGGAATCACCGTTCACAATAGCTTGATAGCCAAGCGCCACCGCGCGAAGGCCAGAGCCGCACAATTGATTGACGCTCCATGCGGGCACATCGAAGGGAAGTCCCGCCGCCACAGCAGCCTGACGCGCAGGGTTCTGTCCCTCGCCTGCCTGCAGGATCTGACCCATGATCGCCTCTGAAACACAAGCAGGGTCAACACCCGCCCGGGCAAGCGCTGCGGAAATCGCGACCTGGCCCAATTCATGAGCGGCAAGGGATGACAAGGCCCCATTAAAGGACCCGACCGGCGTCCGCGCCGCGCCTGCAATTACCACCTGCTGTGTTTTTCCCACCTGCTGTTTTTTTGCTGTCATCGCTCTTTCCCTTCGCCGCTATTTACCAAGCCGCCATTTTGGCACTGAAAAATGACGGATTTTCAAACCACCGAAAGCCAAATCAGCGCCCAACACCCCGCTGGCTGCCATTTGGATGGGTGGAAGATAGAACCAAGGATTGCGGCAACGCAGCATTTGACTTGCGCAATGCAACAATAGCACGTCACAATAGCCTTGTTGACCCAAGGATATGAGGGCGAAGCGAGGACGATTTGGCGAAGAAAAAGAACATTGCCGGCGAACCCATTACAATAAAAAAATATGCAAATCGCCGCCTCTATAACACGGCGACCAGCTCTTACGTCACACTGGAAGATTTGGCGATCATGGTGCGTGCCGGACAGGAATTTCTCGTGTTCGATGCCAAGAGCTCCGAAGACCTGACACGGTCCGTCCTGACCCAGATTATTTTCGAGCAAGAGCAGAAGGGTCATAACCTCCTTCCGATCCCGTTTCTGCGCCAACTCATTTCCTTTTATGGCGACAGCCTGCAGGGCTTCGTACCATCCTATCTGGAAATGAGCATGGAGAGCTTCACACAGGAACGCACAAAACTGCTGGAGAGATTGACATCGGCCTTCGGTGGCAAAGAACGCTTTGAACAGTTTGAAGAACAGATCCGTCGCAACATTTCGATGTTTGAAGAAGCCATACGCGTCTTCTCACCCTTCGCCCTGAGACTGGACCGAAAAACAGACAAATCCGCTGAAGAGGCAGAAGCCGGGGAGAGCCCAAACAAGGGCGATGATCTGGAGGCCGTGAAGCAACAACTTCGCGAGATACAAATGGAGCTTGCCGCTCTTTCGGGAAAGACCAAAAAGCGCACTTAAGCGCAACGTCCCTGCAACGAACAAATCTCAAAAGCGAATATCAAGGGCGAATATCAAGGGCGAATAATGGACGCACCTTTTGCTGCGACCAACTGCGAGGGTGCGAAATCACCATTGCCGGAAGATGTCTCCACCGCGCGCCATGGCGGCAGGAGCACAGGTTCCCCCAGAAAGAAGCCTTGTAGATATTCAACGCCAATGTCGCGCAGGAAGGCAACTTCTTCTGGGCTATTCACACACTCGGCAACAGTCGGCAGCCCGAAATTACGCGCAAGGTCCACAAAGGTCCGCAGGAACATCTGATTGTCAGGCTTCGCCATCAGCCCCTCAACAAAGGACCCGTCAATCTTCACCATATCAATCTCGAGCGATTTGAGATTGCGGAATGATGTGTGGCCCGCACCAAAATCATCAATGGCCACGCGCGCCCCGAGACTGCGCACGGTGCGCACAAATTCCTGCACCTCGCCGATCTCTTCAATGGCGACAGTCTCCGTGATCTCCACAACCAAACGTTCGGTCGCACCCGGATAGGCATTGGAGAGCGCTTTGAACATATCAAGCCAGACATTGTCTGTGATTGTATAGCCGGACACATTGATCGCCAGCTGAGGCTTTTGTGCATGCACAAGTTCTTCAAACGCCAACTCAAGCACACGGTGATCAATCAAGCGAACGAGCCCGAGCTTTTCGGCAATCGGCACAAAGCGGGAGGCCGAGACAATTGCATCATCGCGTTGACGCAGACGGATCAGACACTCATGCAGCACCGTCTCTTGAGAACTGGAACTCACCAGCGGTTGATAGGCCAGATCAAGCCTGCGTTGATTAAGCGCTGCAACAAGCTCGTCGGCCAGCCGAATATTTCCCCGCCGGTGCCGCTCGCGCTCTGAGGAATGCTGATAAGCGGCATAGGAGGACCGGCGGGTATGCTTTGCATCACCAAGCGCTTCTTCCGCACGAAGCATGGCGACTTGCGCTGTGTCGGCACCAGAGGGAAGTGCAACACAACCAATGGAAACCGTGGCTGCGACTGGTCCCGCTTCGACTTCGACAACCATATCCCGAACCACGCTAAGCAATCGCTCGGCGGTTGCACGCATCTGCATGTCACTGCAATGACCAAGGAGAAT
>JAVKCY010000007.1:0-16711 GCA_040223265.1 Parvibaculum sp.
TGTTGTTCGTGATGAGCTATCCACAGACGAGCTACATCGTTCGCGGGATTGACGGACCTATCGAATTTCACTTTGGGCTGTCAGCCGGGGTCTTTGTTGGGCTCACTGTCATTCTCGGGTTCGTCATGAGCCTGGGCAAGGCGGCTGTGTACAAGCACATCCCGGTCTACTACCCGCATCATGTGGGCTCTGTGGGCGGCCTTGTGGGCATGATTGGGGGTCTGGGCGGGTTTGTGCTGCCGATCTCTTTTGGTCTGCTGCTTGATTATACAGGGGTTTGGACCGCGCCGTTCATGCTGCTTTTTGTGCTTGTTGCCGTGTCCACCATCTGGATGCATGTGGCCATCCGGAAAATGGAACGGGCTCGCCATCCCGGGCTTGCGGATGAACGCTTTCTTTCTGACATGCCGGAAGAACCGTTCCCGGTTCCTGCTTCCAAAACCTGACTTGAATTTGGCGGGCCGCGCATGCGGCCCGCCTCCTGATCTCACGCCGAAAGGGGGGCTCCCATGGCGACCAATACTAACAATGATGGCCAAACCGGATACGTACTGAACGACTGGCGTCCCGAAGATGCTCAGTTCTGGAGCGAGAAGGGGCGTAAGATTGCCTCCCGCAATCTTTGGATCTCCATTCCAAATCTCTTGCTCGCTTTTTCCGTCTGGATGGTCTGGTCGGTGGTTGTGGCCAAACTTCCTGCGATTGGCTTTGCCTATTCAACGGACGAACTGTTCTGGCTCGCGGCCTTGCCGGGCCTCTCCGGCGCGACGCTCCGGATTTTCTACAGCTTTATGGTACCGATCTTTGGTGGTCGGCGATGGACGGCGCTTTCAACTGCCTCGCTCCTGTTGCCTGCGTTGGGCATTGGCTTTGCGGTGCAGGATCCGGAAACACCTTATGTCATGTTCCTGATCCTTGCGCTGATGTGCGGTTTCGGTGGCGGTAATTTTGCCTCCTCCATGGCGAACATTGCTTACTTCTACCCGAAGGCGACCAAGGGGAATGCGCTCGCGCTTAATGCCGGTCTTGGTAATCTTGGCGTATCCGTTATGCAGTTTGTTGTGCCTATGGCGATCACCGGGGCGGTTTTCGCGACCCTTGGTGGTGAGCCACAGACGCTCGCAGACGGAAGTCACTTGTGGGTTCAGAATGCAGGGTTTGTCTGGGTGCCGTTCATTGCGCTCAGTGCGGTCGCCGCGTGGTTTGGCATGAATGATATTTCGGATGCAAAAGCCAGTTTCGCTGAGCAGTCTGTCATATTCAAGCGCCAGCATAACTGGGTCATGTGCTTTCTGTATACGGGTACGTTTGGCAGCTTCATCGGCTATGCTGCGGGCTTCCCGCTGCTGCTGAAGACGCAATTCCCTGATGTGAATGTTCTTTCCTATGCCTTCCTTGGTCCGCTTGTTGGCGCGCTGAGCCGTGCGGCAACCGGCTGGGTCTCTGACAAGTTTGGTGGGGGTCGTGTGACCTTCTGGACCTTCCTTGGCATGATTGTCGCTGTTTGGGGTGTGTTGCAGTTCCTGCCGACAGAAGGTGCGGGTGGAAACTTCTGGGGCTTCTTTGCCTGCTTTATGGCGCTCTTCTTCCTGACGGGCGTGGGTAATGCCTCAACCTTCCAAATGATCCCAACGATTATGCGGCAGGAAGTAGCGCGGCTTGAGCCGGGTCTCAATGAGGCGGGCCGCCTGAAAGAAGCGGAGCGTGAGAGTGCAGCCATTATTGCATTCACGAGCGCGATTGCTGCTTACGGCGCGTTCTTCATTCCCAAGGCTTATGGCACGTCCATCAGCATGACGGGTGCTCCTAACGGGGCTCTCTGGGCCTTCCTGGTCTTCTACGTCCTGTGCGTCGTGGTGACCTGGTTCTTCTACAGCCGCAAGGGTGCGTCTGTTCCCTGCTGAACCCGCTTTGATCTAAGGGCGGGACCACCCGCCGAAGAGGAGAATTTGAGATGAGTCATTTACTCGACAGGCTGAACTTCCTTCAGTCCAAGGAGCTCGGGCGATTTGCGGGTGGTCATGGACAGGTAACCCGCGAGAACCGCGACTGGGAAGACACGTATCGGAACCGCTGGCGGCACGACAAGGTCGTTCGCTCGACGCACGGGGTTAACTGCACCGGATCGTGTTCCTGGCGGATTTACGTGAAGTCCGGCATCGTTACCTGGGAAACGCAACAGACCGATTACCCCCGCACGCGAGCGGACCTGCCTAACCACGAGCCCCGTGGTTGTGCGCGCGGCGCGAGCTATAGCTGGTACCTCTATTCTGCAAACCGGGTAAAGAACCCGCTCATTCGCGGCAAGCTGTTGCGCGCATGGCGCAGAATGCGCAAGACCATGAGCCCGGTTGCGGCGTGGACGGCGCTTCAGAACGATCCGATCTTGCGTCAGACCTATGTGGAAGCGCGTGGCAAGGGTGGCTTTGTGCGTGCTGACTGGGAAGAAGCGACTGAGATCATTGCGACGGCAAACGCCTACACCACGAAGAAATATGGTCCTGACCGTGTCTTCGGCTTTTCGCCGATCCCGGCCATGTCGATGGTTTCTTACGCAGCCGGATCACGCTATCTCAGCCTGATGGGTGGCGTTTGCATGAGTTTCTATGACTGGTACTGCGATCTGCCACCAGCCTCTCCCATGACGTGGGGCGAGCAGACAGACGTGCCGGAAAGCGCTGACTGGTATAATGCGGGTTTCCTGTTGCTTTGGGGCTCCAACGTGCCGCAGACGCGCACACCGGACGCACATTTTTATACCGAGGCGCGGTATCGCGGCACGAAGTCAGCCGTGATTTGCCCGGACTATTCGGAAGCTGCGAAGTTTGGCGACATTTGGCTTGCACCAAAGCAGGGCACAGACAGTGCGCTCGCCATGGCGATGGGCCACGTCATCCTGCGCGAGTTCCACCTTGATCGTCAGGCAGAGTATTTCGAGGACTATTCTCGCAAGTACACTGACTTTCCGATGCTTGTGAAGCTGGAGGAAAGAGATGGCCGGTGGGTCGCTGGCCGCTTCCTCCGTGCGGATGATCTCGACGGCAAGTTGGGTGAAGAAAACAATCCCGACTGGAAGACGGTTGCGATTGATGAAACCTCAGGCGGATTTGTCGCGCCAAACGGGTCCATCGGCTATCGGTGGGGTGAGCAAGGCGAGTGGAACCTGGAGGAGCGTGCGCAAGGCGCGGACGCCAAGCTTCAAATCTCGCTGGTGCTGGATGAAGATCATGATGATGTGGTCGGTGTTGACTTCCCCTATTTTGGCGGGGAAGCGACCGCAAACTTTGTGCGGTGTGAGCACCCGAATGTGCTGACCCGCAACATCCCGGTGAAGAAGATCAAAACAGCGGATGGCGAAGTGCTTGTCGCCACGGTGTTTGACCTCTTCTGCGCAAATTACAGCCTGGATCGCGGGCTTGGTGGTGACTGGGTCTCCAAAGACTATGCGGAAGATGTGCCTTACACGCCTGCATGGGCTGAGAAGATCACTGGCGTCACCGCTGACAAGATCATCACTGTGGCGCGGGAGTTCGCGCGTAACGCTGAGAAGACCCAGGGCAAGTCCATGGTCATTCTCGGTGCCGGTCTTAACCACTGGTATCATATGGACATGAACTATCGCGGCATCATCAACATGCTGGTGATGTGCGGTTGTGTTGGTCAATCAGGTGGCGGGTGGAGTCATTATGTTGGGCAGGAAAAGCTGCGGCCACAAACAGGCTGGGCACCACTTGCCTTTGGCCTCGATTGGTCACGCCCTCCACGCCACATGAACTCAACCTCTGCCTGGTATGCGCATACCGATCAGTGGCGCTACGAGACGCTGACTTACAATGAGATACTCTCGCCGACCGCCCCGAAGGGAGATTGGGACAAGAGCCTGATCGACTACAATGTGCAGGCGGAGCGTATGGGCTGGTTGCCTTCCGCGCCACAGCTGAAACAGAACCCACTTGAGGTTGCGAAGGCTGCGAAAGCTGCCGGGGTTGAGATTAAGGACTATGTGGCTGCCAAACTGAAGTCTGGTGAGCTGGAAATGTCTTGTGAAGATCCGGATGCGCCTGAAAACTGGCCGCGGAACCTCTTTATCTGGCGGTCCAATCTGCTCGGCTCGTCCGGCAAGGGGCATGAGTATTTCCTGAAGCATCTGCTTGGGACCGACCATGGTGTCCTGGGGCATGACCTTGGTGAAGAAGGTGGTCAGAAGCCGAAGGAAGTGAAATGGCATGATGAGGCCCCTAAGGGGAAACTTGATCTGCTTGTTTGTATCGACTTCCGGATGAGCACGACGGCTGTCTATTCCGACATCGTTCTGCCCACAGCCTCCTGGTATGAGAAGAACGATCTCAACACATCCGACATGCATCCGTTTATTCATCCGCTTCAGGCAGCGGTCGACCCGGCTTACGAGTCCAAGTCGGACTGGGAAATCTTCAAATCAATTGCGAAGAAGTTCCAGGAAGTGGCGCCAGAAGTGCTGGGCAAGGAGACGGATATTGTCGCCCTGCCTATCCTGCACGATACGGCAGGTGAGATTGCACAGCCCGACGTGCGCGACTGGAAGAAGGGCGAGTGTGATCTTCTTCCGGGCAAGACGGCGCCTGCCTACATTGTCGTTGAGCGGGATTATACCGCGATCTACGACCGGTTCGTGGCGCTGGGTCCGCTTCTCGACAAGATGGGGAATGGTGGCAAAGGCATTAACTGGAATACCGAGCCTGAGGTGCAACATCTGCGCGACCTGAACGGTGTTTGGGAGGAGGGTCCCGCCAAGGGGTGTTCGAAGATCGTGACCGACATTGATGCGTCGGAAGTGATTTTGATGCTGGCACCGGAGACGAATGGTGAAGTTGCTGTCAAGGCCTGGCATGCGCTTTCCAAAGTGACGGGGCGCGAACATGCACATCTTGCTTTGCCTAAAGAAGATGAAAAAATCCGCTTCCGTGATATCGCAGCGCAACCGCGCAAGATCATCTCCTCTCCCACCTGGTCCGGTATTGAAAGCGAGAAAGTTTGCTATAATGCAGGCTATACGAATGTGCATGAGCTGATCCCGTGGCGTACGTTGACGGGCCGTCAACAGCTCTACCAGGATCATTTGTGGATGCGGGCTTTTGGTGAAGGGTTCTGCGTTTACCGGCCACCGGTTGATCTCAAGACCATTACCCATGAGGTCAACCGTGATGCGAGGGAGGGAAGCCCGCATGTGGTGCTGAACTTCATCACGCCGCACCAGAAGTGGGGTATTCACTCCACCTATTCCGACAATCTTTTGATGCTGACGCTCAATCGCGGTGGCCCGGTCGTCTGGATGTCTGAGGTGGACGCCGCCAAGGCAGGCATTGTCGATAATGACTGGGTCGAAGTTTACAACACCAATGGTGCGCTGACCGCCCGTGCTGTTGTCTCCCAGCGCATAAAGGATGGGACGCTCTTCATGTATCACGCTCAGGAGAAGATCGTGAACACACCGGGATCGGAGGAGACCGGTAAACGGGGCGGTATCCATAACTCGGTGACCCGCACGACGCTGAAGCCAACCCACATGATCGGTGGGTACGCCCAGCAGAGCTATGGGTTCAACTATTACGGCACGGTTGGGTCCAACCGCGACGAATTCGTGATTGTGAGAAAGATGCGCAAGGTTGATTGGCTTGATGAGCTTGCAACGACATCTTCCAGCCGGAAGGAGGCAGCAGAATGAAGGTTCGTGCTCAAATTGGAATGGTGCTCAACCTCGACAAGTGCATCGGCTGCCATACATGCTCGGTGACGTGCAAGAACGTCTGGACGAGCCGGGACGGCGTTGAATATGCCTGGTTCAACAATGTGGAAACCAAGCCCGGCACGGGCTATCCCACAGATTGGGAAAACCAGGCGCGCTGGAATGGCGGCTGGACACGCTCAAAGTCCGGCAAGCTTCAGCCGAAGCAGGGAGCGAAGTGGCGCATCCTTGCCAACATTTTCGCCAATCCAGACCTGCCGGAGATTGACGATTATTACGAGCCGTTTGACTTCGACTATGACCATCTGAAGTCCGCGCCAGAGATGAAGATGTTTCCGACCGCGCGTCCTCGCTCCAAAATTACGGGCGAGCGGATGGAGAAAATTGTAAAGGGTCCGAACTGGGAAGAAATTCTTGGTGGTGAATTCTCCAAGCGTTCGGAAGACTACAATTTCGAAGGCATTCAGAAGGAGATTTACGGGGCGTATGAGAATACGTTCATGATGTATCTGCCGCGCCTTTGTGAGCATTGCCTCAACCCGACTTGCGCTGCGAGCTGCCCGTCAGGTGCGATCTACAAGCGGGAAGAAGACGGTATCGTTCTCATCGACCAGGAAAAATGCCGTGGTTGGCGCATGTGTGTCTCCGGCTGTCCCTACAAGAAAATCTACTACAATTGGTCTACGGGAAAATCTGAAAAATGCACCCTCTGCTATCCACGGATTGAGTCCGGTAATCCAACGGTTTGCTCTGAAACATGCGTTGGTCGTATCCGCTATCTTGGTGTGATGCTTTACGATGCTGACAAAATTGCCGATGCGGCAAGTGTCGCTGAAGTGACGGATCTTTATGATGCACAGCTTGGTGTCTTCCTTGATCCGAATGATCCTGATGTAATTGCCGCGGCGAAGGCCGAAGGCATTCCACAGGACTGGATCAAGGCCGCACAGGAAAGCCCGGTCTGGAAGATGGCGATGGAGTGGAAAGTAGCCTTCCCGCTTCATCCTGAGTACCGGACACTGCCGATGGTCTGGTACATCCCGCCGCTCAGCCCGATCCAGAACGCGGCTGCGGCCGGCCAGATTGGCGTTGATGGGGACATGCCGGATGTGCGCTCTTTGCGTATCCCGGTCAAGTATTTGGCCAACATGCTCACCGCCGGTGATGAAGAACCTGTCGTGGGTGCGCTGGAGAGAATGCTTGCGATGCGCGCTTACATGCGGGCGAAAACCATTGACGGCGTGATCGACGAAAGCATTGCCACGCGTGTGGGGCTCGACAAATCAAAGATCGAGGACATGTACAAAATCCTCGCGCTTGCTGATTACGAGGATCGTTTTGTCATTCCCACTACGCACCGCGAACAGGTTGAAGATGCCTATGAGCTTCGCGGCGGTGCGGGGTTCACAGACTGCAATGGCTGCTCTTCCGGCACATCGAAAGGGTCCCTGTTTGGCGGCTCGAAAAAGCCCCTCAAAATCAAGGAGACATTCTGATGGATCGCACCCTTAAAGCCATCTCACTGTTGCTGAGCTATCCAACGGCTGAGCTGAAGGAGGCGATGCCGGAAGTCTCTGCGGTGATCTCATCGGACAAGCGTTTGACAAGCTTGTCACGGAGGGCGTTTCAACCGCTGTTTGACGCTTTCGAGAGCCACGACATTTATGATCTTGAGGAGACCTTTGTTCTTCTCTTTGACCGGTCGCGGACATTGTCTCTCAATCTCTTTGAGCATGTTCATGGGGAGAGCCGGGATCGCGGTGGCGCGATGGTGAGCCTTGTTGAGACCTACCGCGATGGTGGTTTCGATCCGGTCAGCTCAGAATTGCCGGACCATCTACCGGTGTTACTGGAATACCTGTCTTTGCGCCCGGTGGCTGAAGTGCACGACACGCTCGCAGATGCTGCTCACATTTTTGAAGCATTGCGGGAGCGACTGGAGCGGCGGGAGAGCTATTACGCGCCGTTGTTTGCCGTACTGGTGGAGCTGTCGTGCGCGAAGGTGGACGCGCAGGCACTCGCCGATTTGCTTGAGCAACCCGAGGTTGATCCCGATGACCTTCAGGCGCTCGATGAAATATGGGAGGAGACAGAAGTGATCTTCGGGCCGGATCCCGATGCCGGTTGTCCACAGGTACGCGAAATGCTGTCGCAAATGGACGTTCCTATCAACCCCGCACCTCGCCAAATGGCTGAGTAGTGGAGGCAGAGATGCACAATTTTCTTTTCGGTATTTATCCCTATATCGCTCTTGCGGTTCTGATTGTCGGGTCTATCGCGCGTTATGAGCGTGATCCCTTCACCTGGAAAAGTTCATCATCGCAGTTCTTGCGGCGCAAGCAGCTCGTGATGGGCTCCATCCTCTTCCATGTTGGTGTGCTGGTTATTTTCGCAGGCCATCTGGTGGGGCTTTTGACGCCTATCTGGGTGTTTGACCTGATGGGTATCAGTCATGGGGCGAAGCAGATATTGGCTGTTGTGGCGGGCGGTATTGCGGGCGTCATGGCGCTGGTCGGTGGTGTTATGTTGTTTCATCGCCGGTTGACCGACCCTCGTATTCGCGCAACATCCGGTCCGACCGATATGCTGATCCTTGGCCTGCTTCTGGCGCAGCTCATTCTCGGGATCGGAACCATATTTGTTTCGCTTGAACATCTGGACGGTCACGAGATGACGAAGTTCATGTCGTGGGCGCAGGGTATCTTTACGTTCCAGGCGGGTGCCGCCAATCACATTGTGGATGTGGCATTTGTATTCAAGCTTCATCTGTTCCTGGGCCTCACCATCTTCCTGCTCTTTCCGTTCACAAGGTTGGTGCACATGCTGTCGGCACCGGTGCGCTATCTTGTGCGCCCGGGCTATCAGATTGTCCGGTCGCGGCGCCAGGCACCCCGCAAGGTGTCGGGTCCCGGCGCACATCAGGGGGCAGGGGAATGAATGAAGCGCTGAAGCCCTTCTTCACCGATGTGACCGTAAACGGGGAGTTGATCCCCCGGGCGGCCATTGCGGCGGAGACGCAAAACCATCCCGGTGAAGTGGCTCAACCGGCATCGGTCTGGACCAAGGCGGCACAGGCGCTCGCCATCCGGGCGCTGTTGTTGCAAGAGGCGGCGCGTCGCGGGATTGAAGCAGCACCGCTTGCAGACGGGCAGGCGCGCAAAGAAAGTGATGATGAAGCGCTGGTGCGTGAGCTGCTGGACGAGGTTGTCGAGAGCGTTTCGCCAAGTGCTGAAGACGTGAAGACGGAGTGGGCGCGAGACCCCTCCCGTTTTCAGTCACCACCCTTGTGGGAGGCCTCCCACATTCTCATCGCTTATGAAGGGGACGCCATGCGGGAGATGGCGTTTGAGCGGGCTCGGTCGTTGACCGTTGAGTTGCAAACTCATCCGGACCGTTTTGCCAAACTAGCCATGGCGAACAGCCAATGCGGGTCGCGGGCAGATGGTGGGTTTCTGGGGCAGTTGCGGCAGGGCGACACCATTCCGCCTTTCGAGGCGGCGATGCGGGCGCTGAAACCAGGCGAGACGTCCTCGGCACCTGTTGAGACCGAGCATGGCTTTCACGTCATTCGGCTTGATGCCTATGAAGAAGGACGCGTGCTGCCTTACGAAATTGTGCAGGTGAAAATATCCGAGGCTATGGAGAAAGTGGCCTGGACGGAAAGTGCCCGACAATTTGTCGACGGGCTGATCGCCAAGGCCGAGATCACTGGAACAAGCTTCACAAATCCTGACATCAAGGCTGCCGGTTGAGGAGATGGGTGTATGGAACGAAGGTTGCGGGGAGCTGGTCGAGGAGATTACCTTGCACCTTGCAACCCTGCGTCCTTTGACAATCCATTAGACCTCATCGTGGAGGAGCATCTTCGAGAGCGACAGATCTGCGCGCAGGTCGAGCACATTGCGACAGATGATTGGCCTGCGAGTTTTGACGTGGAGCATGTGCTGAGGTTTCTGGAGTCTGAATATGCAGATCACATGCGTGATGAAACGCAGGAGCTTTTCCCGCTTCTGCTTGAGCGATGTGAACCTGAAGACGATATTCAGCATGTTGTTGAGCGGTTGAATGTTGATTATGCAGGTGCCGGGAAACTTGGTTCCAAAGTGGTTCGGGTTCTGAAAGACTGTCTCACACGCACTTGTGAGTTGAACCCTGCCGACCGGAAACTGCTGATGGCGTTTGTCGGCCATGCGCGGCGTCACCTGATTGTCGAGAATGCCATTGTGCTGCCGCTCGCCAGGGCGCGGCTGACGGAGGAGGATCTGACGGCCTTCCGGCTTCACATTTTGCGGCGCAGGGGATTTGTTCCCAACGAATAATGCACTACATTGGCCTTGTCACTTTCGCAGTGGCGGTTTTGATCGTCTTTATGACGTTTGATGATTGAGATGGAAGACGAAGCGATGAAACTTGCCTACACAATGTCTGAGAAACGCGGCGGGACCAATATTGCGCTTGCGACGATGGTGGACCTTGTTGTTCGCAAAGGGTGCAAAGTTGCGGGAACCATTCAGATAGACACTGAGAGACAGGCATCCTACCGATGCGATATGGACGTGAAAGTGCTGCCAGACGGGCCAATGATCCGAATTTCGCAATCATTGGGGGATGGGTCGCAGGGCTGCCGTCTAGACCCGAGTGCATTGGAGAGGGCGGTCGGCCTCGTGAGTGCGGATCTCGCATGCGGGGTTGATCTGCTGGTTATCAACAAATTCGGGAAGCATGAGGCTGAGGGGCGGGGTTTCCGCGACCTGATCGGCACCGCCCTTGAACGGAACATCCCGACGATAGTAGGGCTGAATGAGGCCAACAAAGCGGCGTTTCTGGCGTTTGCTGGCGACCTTGCGGTGCCTGTACCTGCGGATGCGCTTGCGGCATGGGCGCTCGCGCAGGTGGCGACGGTCGACGTGCTTCGGTAGCGCTCAAGCCGCGTCTTGCAGGTCGTGGATATGTATTGTGAGTTGCGGGCCCCCGCTGAGGGGCGATGAAAATTCTAAGCAGCATGTACAGATTACGGTCAATATCCGTCATTGCTGATTGACAGCCCCCCGAGGCACGGCGAAGCTTGTCATCAGGGAAAGACCGGTTTTTCGACGGATTTGGTGTTGTGTGCTGTCTTGAGGCGCATATTTGCTTAGACCGGAGGCCGGCGGGAGGCTGGCTTTGTACGCAGACAGACTGACAGGCGACGGGCACGATCAGGGGTTCTTATGTCCCCAGTGATCCGGCGTTATGTTCGAATTGTTGATGCGGTCAACTACCGGCTTGGCCGGATCGTCATGTACGGCATTTTCGGCATGATCGGAGTTTTGATGTGGTCATCAATCTCCAAGACTTTTTTCCTGCCGTCGCTCTGGACACTTGAAGTCGCGCAGTTTGCGATGGTTGCCTATTACATGCTGGGCGGGCCTTACTCGCTGCAACTCGGCTCCAATGTGCGGATGGATCTTTTTTACCACAATTGGAGCGATAAAAAGAAAGCATGGATGGATGCTTTCACCGTTTTTTTCTTGCTCTTCTATCTTGGTGTTCTGCTTTACGGCGCCACGTCGAGCCTGTCTTACTCGCTAGAATATGGTGAGCGAAACCCGACCGCGTGGCGACCTGTTCTGTGGCCGATCAAATCGATCATGGTGGCGGGCATTTCTCTCATGCTGTTGCAGGCGCTTTCGGAATTCTTCAAAGATGTGGCGCGCATCAAGGGTGAGGAGCTCTGAATGTCCTACGAGATGATCGCCATTTTCATGTTCTCGCTGATGATGCTGATGCTCTTTACTGGCCAGCGCGTTTTTGCAGCGATTGGCGGGGTTGCAGCTGTCGCGGCACTTGCCCTTTGGGGCACGGGTGGGGTCGAAATCCCGTTCTCGTCTGCGATGAAGCTCATGAAATGGTATCCGCTTCTCACGCTGCCCATGTTTGTGTTCATGGGCTATGTGTTGAGCGAAAGTCGGATTGCCGATGATCTCTACAAGATGTTCCATGTTTGGATGGGGCCGGTCTCCGGTGGCCTTGCCATCGGCACGATTGGTTTGATGGTGCTGATTTCGGCGATGAACGGGCTGAGTGTTGCGGGTATGGCGATCGGTGCGACGATTGCATTGCCTGAGCTTTTGCGGCGTGGTTATGACAAGAGGATGGTTACTGGCGTCATTCAAGCGGGGTCGTCACTTGGCATTCTGGTGCCGCCGTCGGTGGTGCTTGTTCTCTATGCGATGATTGCGCGCCAACCCGTGGGGCAATTGTGGCTTGCGGGCATAGTGCCGGGTCTGGCGATGGCGGGCATGTTCATCCTCTATATTTACATCAGGTGCCGGATCAACCCGGCGCTGGGGCCGGTTTTGCCGGTTGAAGAGCGTCAGGTGCCGATGGGCGAGAAACTCCGCTTGCTCAGTGCCGGTCTGCTTCCACTTGTCATTTTCTTTGCGATGATGATCCCGTTTGTGAACGGGTGGACGTCGCTTGTTGAAAGCTCTGCTGTTGGCGCAATGACGGCGTTTATGGCGGCTGTGCTGAAGGGGCGGATGACACGGGTCGTATTTGAGAACTCGGTGCGTCAGACACTCGCCATCTCGTGCATGTTCATGTGGATTATTTTGGCGGCGCTCGGGTTTGGCGCGATTTTCGATGGACTTGGCGCGGTGCGCTCCATCGATAATCTCTTTACAAATCAAATGGGGTTAAGCCCCTGGACGATCCTTATCCTGATGCAGCTCAGCTTTCTGGTGATGGGAACGTTTCTTGATGATACGGCCATGCTGGTGATTGTCGCGCCGCTCTATGTGCCGCTGGTGCACGCACTCGGTTTTGATCTTGTCTGGTATGGCATTCTTTATACAATTACGACCCAGATAGCCTATATGACGCCGCCGTTTGGCTATAATCTCTTTCTGATGAGGGCGATGGCACCGCCGGAAATTACACTGAGCGATATTTATGGATCTATTCTGCCGTTTGTTCTGGTCATGATCTCTGCGTTGGTTTTGATCATGGCCTTCCCGCAGCTGGCCTTGTGGCTGCCGGAATATGTGTATGGCAAGTGAAGACCTGTCAAAAGCGAGGCTCCCAACAGGGGAAGAAGTTTGTGGAAACGTGAGACCTAAAGTCAAACAGACCAATAGGAGATAGAGATGACCACAAGACGTAAGTTTTTGACGACAGCAGGAGTAGGAGCCGTTGGCGCGGTTGCGACCGGTCTGTCCACACCCGTGAGAGCGGATGCCAAGATTAAATGGCGGATGCAAACCTATGCAGGTTCGGCGCTCGCCGAACATGTGATCAAGCCCGCGATTGACAGCTTCAACAAGATTGCCGGCGATGAGATGCAGATTGAGCTTTTCTTTGCTGACCAGCTCGTGCCCACGGGAGAGCTTTTCCGCGCCATGCAAAACGGGACCATTGATGCGGTTCAGTCGGATGATGACAGTATGGCGTCGCCGACTGAAGTGACAGTCTTCGGAGGGTACTTCCCGTTTGCGTCGCGCTATTCGCTCGATGTGCCGGTCTTGTTCAACCAGTATGGGTTGAAGCAGATCTGGGAAGAGGAATATGCCAAAGTCGGTGTGAAGCACATTTCCGCCGGTGCATGGGATCCTTGCCATTTTGCGACGAAGGATCCGATCAATAGTTTGGCGGATCTGCAAGGCAAGCGGGTGTTTACATTCCCGACGGCAGGTCGCTTTCTTACCCAGTTTGGTGTCGTGCCTGTGACGCTACCATGGGAAGATATTGAAGTGGCCGTGCAGACCGGCGAGCTTGACGGCGTTGCCTGGTCCGGCATTACCGAAGACTACACTGTTGGCTGGGCGGATGTGACGAACTACTTCCTCACCAACAATATTTCGGGTGCTTGGGCGGGATCATTTTTCGCCAATATGGATCGTTGGAATGCCTTGCCTGACAATCTGAAAGAATTGCTGATGGTCTGTATGGACCAAAGTCATTATTATCGCCAATGGTGGTATTGGGGTGGCGAGGCAAGCCTGCGGGTGAACGGTACGAAAATGCAGCTGACCACTATTCCAGATGCGGAATGGCAGACAGTTGAAGATGCGGCTCTTGTGTTCTGGGATGAGATCGCGGCTGAGAGCGAGGTCAAAGCGAAGGTTGTTGAGATCTTCAAGAAATACAATTCCGATATGACCAAGGCAGGAAGGCCCTATCGCTATTCGTGATGGGAAATAGCATGCGACCTCCGGGTCGTTGAACATGACACACGGCCCCGGCTTGGCTTTTCTAATGAAGCAGGGCTGGGGCCTTCGTGTGACGGTATATGCAGTGAAGGGAAACCCGTAGAATGACGGGACTTATGACATTTGATGCGTTGAAAACGGCGGTCCTTGCCGGTGAGGTTGATACGGTGCTTGCCTGTCTGGTGGACATGCAAGGGCGCTTGATGGGAAAACGCTTCGTAGCCGAGCATTTTGTTGAGAGCGCATGGGAGGAAACCCATTGCTGCGTCTATCTGTTGGCGACGGACCTGGAGATGTACACGGTTGAGGGGTACAAGTCTGCTAGTTGGCGCGAGGGCTATGGCGATTATGTCATGAAGCCGGATTTGGGGACGATCCGTCCGCTGCCTTGGCTCGAAAAGACGGTCATGGTTTTGTGTGATGTTTTGGATCATCGGACGCATAAGGAAGTCAATCACTCCCCTCGGACCATGTTGAAAACGCAGGTTGCGCGCGCCGAAGCAATGGGGCTCACGCCGAAGATGGCGACCGAGTTGGAATTTTTTCTCTTTACCAAAAGCTATGATGCGATCCGTGCGTCGGGATATAGATCACTTGAAACTTTGAGTGGGTACAACGCGGACTATAATATTCTTCTGTCAAATCGTGATGAAGGCGTCATGCGCCCCTTGCGTAACCATTTGCGCGCGGCGGGTATTCCGGTTGAAAACTCCAAGGGAGAGGCCGAAGAAGGTCAGGAAGAGCTCAATATTCGCTATTCCGAGGCAATGGACTGCAGCGACTATCACACGATTGCCAAGCACGCGACGAAGGAGATTGCCTGGCAGCAGGGCGTGTCGGCGAGTTTTCTGGCCAAGTGGCATCATGACAAGGTTGGCAGTTCTTCCCATATTCATCAGTCGATGTGGAAGGACGGTGTCAATGCCTTCCATGATCCGAAGGCAGAGCTTGGCATGTCTGACATGATGAAATCCTATATGGCAGGTCTGCTAAAATATGCGCCGGACGTTACCTATTTCCTCGCGCCCTATGTGAACAGTTACAAACGTTTTCAGAAAGGGTCGTTTGCGCCGACGCGCGCTGTTTGGTCGATTGACAATAGGACGGCGGGCTTTCGGCTTTGCGGAGAGAATTCAAAGGCTGTGCGCGTTGAATGCCGGATCGGCGGTTCCGACCTCAATGCCTATCTTGCGATTGCGATGCAGCTTGCCTGCGGGCTTGCCGGGATCGAGGAGAAGCTCACGCTCGAAGCGCCGATGTCGGGCAGTGCCTACGAAATGCGCAAGGGCCGGGAGATCCCGCAAACCCTTCGCGATGCGATGGGCACGCTTAGCAAGTCCAAAATGTTGCGCAATGCCTTTGGTAATGACGTCGTGGAGCATTATGCCCACGCTGCTGCCTGGGAGTTGGAAGAGTTTGACCGCGTGGTGACCGATTACGAGATCGCTCGCGGCTTTGAAAGGGCCTAAGAATGACGAAGACAATTAAGTGTATCTCGCCGATTGATGGGTCGATCTATGCGGAACGACCGGTTCTATCGCGGGAGGAAGCGCGCGCGCGGGTGGCGGCTATGCGCGCGGCGCAGAAAGGTTGGGCGGCACGGCCTTTGTCAGAGCGGATTGCGCTCGTTCTCAAAGCGGTTGAGAAAGTCGGCGCGATGAATGACGAGATCGTGCAGGAGCTTGCCTGGCAGATGGGCAGGCCTGTGCGTTATGGCGGCGAATTTGGTGGTTTCAATCAACGCTCTCAATATATGGCGGAGATTGCAGAGCGTGCGCTGGCGCCGCTTGAATTTGAAGATAGTGGTGATTTCAAACGATACATTGCACGGGAACCGCATGGGATCGTGTTCGTGGTGGCACCCTGGAACTATCCCTTCATGACGGCGATCAATACGATCGCCCCGGCGTTGATGGCCGGGAATGTTGTGATGTTGAAGCATGCGAGCCAGACGCCCATTGTTGGCGAACGTCTGGCGGAAGCATTCAAGTTTGCAGGTGTGCCTGAAGATGTGTTTTGCAATGTGTTTCTTGATCATGAAACCACATCAGCACTAATCGCTGAGCGATCTTTTGGGTTTGTGAATTTCACAGGCTCAGTCAACGGCGGTGCTGAGATGGAACGGGCTGCGGCTGGCACTTTCACCGGGCTCGGGCTTGAGCTTGGGGGCAAAGACCCGGGCTATGTGATGGAAGATGCCAATCTTGATGCGGCGGTCGAAACACTCATTGATGCTGCCATGTATAATTCCGGTCAATGTTGTTGCGGCATTGAGCGCATTTACGTGGCAGAGAACCTCTATGACAGTTTCGTCGATAAGGCGGTCAAGCTTGTCAGTGCTTATAAGCTTGGTAATCCACTTGATGCTGAAACGACGCTTGGGCCCATGGCTCAGATGCGCTTTGCAGAAGAGGTGCGGGCGCAAACACGCGAGGCGATTGCATCCGGAGCCAAGGCCTTGATTGACCCGGCGCTTTTCCCCAAAGATGGTGGCGCTTATCTGATGCCGCAAATTCTGGTGAATGTGGATCACTCCATGCGGGTGATGCGGGAAGAAAGCTTTGGTCCGGTTGTCGGCATCATGAAGGTCAAGAACGATGCCGAAGCGCTGAAACTGATGAATGACAGTGAGTATGGGCTCACGGCTTCCCTGTGGACGAAGGATGTGGCGCGGGCTGAGAAGATTGGTCGCGAAATTGAGACCGGTACGGTCTTCCTCAACCGGGCGGATTATCTCGATCCTGCTTTGTGTTGGACGGGGTGCAAAAATACCGGTCGTGGTGGCGGGCTTTCAGAG
>JAVKCY010000009.1:0-9728 GCA_040223265.1 Parvibaculum sp.
CTCACGGAGAGTGGTGCATGCCGTCTGAGAAAAGCCTGCGACTTGGCGTCAATGTCGATCATGTGGCAACCATCCGCAATGCGCGCGGTGGTGCGCATCCTGACCCAGTGCGGGCAGCACTTCTGGCCGCAGCAGCAGGCGCAGACGGTATTACGGCACATTTGCGGGAAGACCGGCGGCACATTGTCGATACAGACATTGAACGATTGATGGCGGAGGTTGATCTGCCGCTCAATTTTGAAATGGCTGCGACCAACGAGATGCTTCAGATCGCGCTTCGCCACCGGCCCCATGCAGCATGCATCGTCCCGGAGAAACGTGAAGAGCGGACGACTGAAGGCGGGTTGGATGTTGTTGGCGGCCACAATCGGCTGAAGCCTTTGGTTGGGTCGCTCGCGGATGCGGGCATTCGCGTATCTCTTTTCATTGAGGCCGTTCCACAGCAGCTGGAGGCAGCGGTTTCGTTGGGCGTCCCTGTTGTCGAGTTGCATACCGGGGCCTATTGCGACGCTTGCGTGGCCGGGGATGGGCCGGCCGCGGGCCGCGAGCTTGCGCGGTTGACGGAGGCTGCGGAATTCGGGGGCGAGCTGGGGCTGGAAGTCCACGCGGGTCACGGGCTTACCTTCGACACGGTCACACCGATTGCGGCACTCAGCGCTGTGCGGGAGCTCAACATCGGTCATTTTCTGGTAGGCGAGGCTGTTTTTATCGGACTGGAAGCTGCCATTTTGCGCATGCGGAGCTTGATGGATGCCGCCCGTGCGGAGACACTGAGCGCCTGAAATTTCAGGAGCGCCCTATGATTCTCGGCATCGGCAACGACATAATCGACATTCGACGGATTGAACGGACGCTGGAGCGTCATGGTGACCGGTTCATTGACCGCCTCTATACCGATGTTGAACGTGCAAAATCGGAACGGCGGCGAAACCGCGGAGCCTCCTATGCGAAGCGCTTTGCGGCCAAGGAGGCCTGTTCCAAGGCCCTTGGCACGGGGATCCGGCGTGGTGTTTTCTGGCGGGATATAGGGGTTGTAAACCTCCGGTCCGGCCAGCCAACCATGGCCCTGACCGGGGGGGCGGCCGCCCGCCTTGCGGAGATGACACCGCCTGGGATGGAGGCTCAAATCCACCTCACCATCACGGACGATGGACCGATGGCGCAGGCATTTGTCATTATTTCGGCTGTCCCTGCCAAAATCTGACGCATTTATGGTGTGGAATGGCATTCTGTCCGGGTCTTTTTGGCCAAATATGTTATGGTCCGGCCGATTTTGGCCCGGGCACCTGAAAGAGTTTTGGGTGCCAGCGGACCAGTTATTTTTTGGAAATTGATGGATTTGGTCGCGCGCGGCTGATTTCATTTCAGTGAGTGGGCACGGATGGCAACGACCGACAAGATGAAGAGCCTCAGGGAAATTGCCTGGGCTGAGAATATCAAGACGATTTCTTTTGCCTTGCTGATTGCGCTGGTGATCCGGACGTTCTTCTTCCAGCCCTTCAATATTCCAAGTGGCTCGATGATCCCGACGCTCCTGATCGGCGATTATCTGTTTGTCTCCAAATATTCATACGGCTATTCGCGTCATTCCTTTCCGTTCAGCGCGGGCCTGTTTGATGGGCGCATTCTTCGTAGCGAACCAGAGCGCGGTGACATTGCCGTTTTCAAAACACCTGCGGACAATCGCACGGATTTCATCAAGCGGGTGATCGGGCTGCCGGGCGATGAAATCCAGATGCGGGACTCTGTCCTCTACATTAATGGTGTCGCGGTGCCGCGTGTCCGGATTGAGAACTTCATCGAGCGGGATGCTTTTGATGGTGTGCGTGAAGTGCCACAATACCAAGAGACACTGCCGAACGGTGTTGCCTATACGACCCTTGACAGGGTTCCGAACGCGCTCAGTGACAATACCGGTGTCTACCGCGTGCCTGCGGGCCATTATTTCATGATGGGGGACAATCGCGACAATTCGAGCGATAGCCGCGTGCCGAGCGCTGTTGGATATGTGCCGCTTGAGAATTTTGTCGGCAAGGCACAGGTGATCTTTTTCTCGACCGACGGGTCTGCGCGGATATGGGCGTTTTGGAACTGGTTCGGCGCGACGCGCTGGGAGCGTTTGTTTGACGGCCTTGATTGACCGTTCTCGATATGAGTGACGACCTGAAATCATTGGAAACGCGAATTGGCCACCGATTTGTCGAGCCTGATCTGCTTGTGCGTGCGTTGACCCATTCAAGTGTCGCTGTCGCCTCTGGCGTGCGGGACTATGAGCGGCTTGAGTTTCTGGGCGACCGGGTTTTGGGGCTGGTCATTGCAGACCTTCTGCTCAAACGCTTTCCGGCGGAGGATGAAGGCGATCTTGCTGTCCGTCTGAACGCCCTGGTTCGTGCGGAAACGTGTACAGACGTTGCCCGTGATCTTGATCTCAGTTCTTTCGTCCGGCTGACACCGGGTGAAGAGAAGGCCGGGGCGGGGGATCGGTCCAGCGTGCTGGCTGACATCTGTGAGGCGTTGATTGGTGCACTATATCTTGATGGGGGGCTTGAGGTTGCGCGAACCTTTATCGAGGCCTGGTGGCTCCCAAAATTGGAGGGCATGAAGCGCCCGCCGCGAGACGCCAAAACAGAATTGCAGGAATGGGCGCAGGGGAAGAAGCTCGGACTGCCTAAATATACAGAAGTCAGTCGGTCGGGACCGGATCACGCGCCAGAGTTTGAAGTCAAAGTGAGTGTTGCAGATATTGCGCCTGTTGTGGCCAGTGGCTCGTCGAAACGAGTGGCGGAACAGGCAGCGGCAGAGGCCATGCTTCTGCGCGAAGGAATTAGATGATGAGTGATGATAAATTGGATGCGCGGTGCGGTTTTGTTGCCCTCATTGGTGCCCCCAATGCTGGTAAATCGACCCTGCTTAATCAGATGGTGGGATCTAAAGTTTCCATCGTGACGCACAAAGTGCAGACAACGCGCGCGCGGATACGTGGTATTGCGCTTCATGAAAATACGCAACTGGTGTTTGTTGATACGCCTGGCATTTTCAAACCCAAGCGGCGGCTCGACCGTGCGATGGTGGAGGCCGCCTGGGGCGGCGCCGCTGATGCTGACGCAGTTGTTCTGCTTGTTGACGCTGAATGGGGCATTGATGAGGACGTTGAGCGCATTCTTGAAGGACTCAAGAAAAGCGGGCGCTCGGCCATTCTTGCGATCAACAAAATTGATCTGGTTCGTCATGAAGCCTTGCTGGCGCTCACCGCCAAACTGTCAGATGCATTTTCGTTTTCTGATGTGTTTATGATCTCCGCATCGAAGGGGCATGGTGTTGAGGATCTGCGTGTGATGCTTGCGAGCATGATGCCGCTTGGGCCCTGGCATTATCCAGAGGATCAGATTGCTGACATTCCGCTTCGTTCCATGGCCGCAGAGATTACGCGGGAAAAGCTTTTTCTGCGTTTGCACCAGGAGCTTCCCTATTCGCTGACTGTTGAGACGGAAAGCTGGACGGCGCAGAAAGATGGCTCCGTCAAAATTGAGCAAATTATTTTCGTTGAACGGGACAGTCAAAAGAAAATCGCGATTGGCAAAGGCGGGCAGACGCTCAAGACCGTCGGCCAGTTGGCGAGAGAGGAAATGACTGAACTTTTCGAGCAGCGTGTGCATCTCTTTCTTTATGTGAAGGTTCGTGAGAACTGGGGTGACGATAGAGAACGCTTCCGGGAGATGGGGCTCGACTATCCGCAAGACTAGTTTGTCAATTGGCGTGGAGTGATGGCAGGTGGAATGGCGCGATGAAGGCGTTGTACTCTCAGTAAAGTCTCATGGGGAGACGAGTGCCATTGTCGAGATTTTTACGGCGGAGCATGGGCGTCACGCCGGTCTCGTGCGCGGCGGGACATCACGCCGGATGAAGCCTGTCCTGCAGCCGGGCAACAGCGTGACGGTTAGCTGGCGTGCGCGCCTGCCGGAGCATCTTGGAAATTTCACGTTGGATCTGGATAGGGCACGGGCGGGTGTCTTGATGGATGATCCGCTATCGCTTGCCGCTTTGAGTGGGGCGTGTGCTGTTGTCTCCGCCTTGCCGGAACGGGAGGCTCATACAGCGCTCTATGAGGCTTTCCTCATTCTGCTCGATACGCTGGAGCAGGAAGCCGTTTGGCCTGCGGTCTTTGTCCGGTTTGAATTGGGACTGTTGCAGGAATTGGGTTTTGGGCTCGATCTCAGCAAATGTGCGGCGACCGGCGGGACGGCCGACCTTGCTTATGTGTCGCCTCGCACCGGGCGTGCAGTGAGTGCCGCCGCGGGTGAGCCTTACAAAGATCGGCTCTACCGCCTGCCAGGTTTTTTGGTCGGGGGGCGCTTGTCGACGGCTACAAAGACGGATGTCGCCGACGGTCTTCGGTTGACAGGGCATTTTCTTGAACGGCATTTGTTTGGGCCGTTTCATGGGCGATTGCCCGATGCACGCTATCGCCTGATTGAGCGATTGGACGCGTCTTACAAGCAACTTGAAAAATAGGCCGAGGCGCTAGCCTTTTTGTGAAGAGGTTGCGTGTGTGACCAAGGTTTCCAGTGCGGACAGGACCTGCTTTGTTGGCGCATCCAATTTCAGGTCCAGGGCATTGCGATTAAACAGTGCGTCGAGATGGGCTGTCAAAATACCTACTGAGTACGACGTTTCCGTTTTTAGGCCGTGAAGATAGGTCAGCAGTGATTTTGAGATGCGCATGACAGGTGTGTGGTCCAGAAGTTTAGCCGCGTTGTAAATGTCTTGAATGCGGTCGATCAATGCTGATGCAGGGGGTTTGCCTCCGTCCTTGAGGTCACGATAGATTGGCGCAATCTGTGAAATTTTCTGGTTCATCGCCTTGACACATTTACCTTCGCTTGATGCGATCAGGGCGTCCATTTTTTTGAGTTGTGCCTTTTCAACTTTGAAACTGCTTTTGCTCAGATTGACGATTTTCTGAAGATCTGGGTTACGGGTGACTTTGGCGAGAAGCAAATTGGGGGGGCTGATAAATTCGCACGGATCACCCTTCTTCCCGGCATGCCTGTTGCGTGCCGGTGATGATCCCTGTCCCTCGTGTTCATTGCTCTTGTTGGAGCTCATGGTCTTTGCCTTCGTCGTTCGGTTCTTGGCATGGCCCGCGCGGCCGGTTTAGTCCAGATCCCAGGTCGAGCTGGTGTCTTTTGATGTGCCAGGTGGCGGCGCGTCGCCGCGCCGTTCGCCATCGAAAAACACATCGCTGGTATGGCGGCGTCTGTCCGGCCCAAAATAGGGGCCAACTTTTACAAACTGTCTTGGTCGCTCGATGACGCTGATCACGCGGCGCATCAGACTATCTGCTGAGACGGGCTTTGCGAGGTACTCGGTCACGCCATTGTCGCGGGCCTTTTCGATATGGGAAAGCTCCACATGGCCGGAGAGCATGATAATGGGAACAAAGGGATTTGGGTTTTCGCTGTCCATGCGAATGCGCCGGACGAATTCAAAACCATTCATCGGTTCCATGCTGGCGTCTGTGATGAGCAGGTCCGGAACTTCCTGCTTGTAGAGTTCCAGGGCCGTTTCCCCGTCGGGTGCCGTGATGACCTTGCCTATGCCCATCAAGATAAGTAAATCCTGGATGAGCGTACGCATGTAAGGACTATCGTCGACAAACATCGCTGTCAGTACACTGAGATCATAGGTGGTCGGCTGCATCTATACATTTTCCCAAAGAACATCATCCCAAAGAACGTCTTTGTCAGGAATATTACACGGCACAATCTAAAAACTGTTGAAGAAGCTAGTTCAAATTTTATTGTTTCGCAAACTCGCAAAGGTCTGGGCGAGCGGAATTGGCCTGCGCGGGCCAGTTCTTTCGGTCTATTTTTTGTTTAGTGCAGGGTCGTTTTAGAAAAAGGATGAACGACCAGTTTCATCAGGCGTTTTGCGCCTCAACCTCTTTATTCAGTTCTCTGATGAGTTTTGACCAGGCTGCTTCATATTCGGTTGACCAGTCGTCGGCCAAAACGTCTTCAAATGTTTCTTTCACGATATTGAAGAAGGACGAGAAGACTTCAGGCTCAACTCCCAAATGGCCATGGTTGACCATTTCGGATGAGATCATGCTGGTAGCGAAATGGCGATTGCTATCGAAATCAAGGAAGCAATCGATGACTTGCGAGAGCATGTTGCCTTTTGCACTGTCGTCGCGGTCCAGAATAAAAAGAGGCTTCAGATGGGGGTGGCGTTCAAACACCCGTGCATAGACAAGCTGGGTCGGGTCACCACATTTTTCGGCAACGGCCTCCAGGCTGGCAGTTATAGCTTCGGTGCTCATGCAAAATTCCCCCATAGATATCCGACGGTTTTCGTCTGATTTTCCGCAATTCTAGCATGAAAATCGAGGGCTATTCTCCTGTGGCAATCTGTCCCTCTGAACCGAGATGTCCTGCCCAGGCAAACCAATAGGCAATGTGACCGGGCAAGCGTGGATATATTGTTCCGTCGGGGCTCGTCAGGGCTTCTTCCGTGATCTGCCAAATTGTACCCTCCAGCACCAGATGGTCGGGATTATCGGTTTGCTGGAAGGCTTCGCCTGCGGTTTTGTAGGCCCGGACGGAGCGGGTATCGCTCGCGCCGATGAGTGTGAGAGAAATGGCACCTACGCTGTCATTGATCACGGCCGTTTCTTCGAACACCGAAAGTGCCCATGCCTTCTCAAAACCGCTGGAGCGGAGGGCGAAGACATAGTCTTTCGTGTCAAGCTCCGGCCTTTCCGTCAGCGCTGGAAAAATCAGGTTGGGGCTGTCGAAATAGTCCCCATAAGGCCTGCCGGGCCTGTAATCGCGGGTATAGCCGGTTTCGAGTGCAAGGACGCTGGTGTCGGGATGGCGCTTCGTCCAGTCGGCCCAGGTGGTGATGGTTATGGGCAGGATGGGCAGGTCTGTGTGGCTCTCCGTCAGCGGACCAACCACAGGGCGTCCCATAAACTGGTTCCATAGCGAGTGGGTTTTCTGATCATACATCAGCTTGTTGGAGCGATAGAGGAGGCCCGAGCTGCCGAAGTCGAGGTGTGTCCCATCCGGCTGGCTGGTATCGAAAAGGATGCCGGACGCACAAAGCGTGCAATAGGCGAGGGCGACCGGGACGCCGCCCACGACATCATTCATCATTTCGTGCCAGTCCATAATGCGCAAAGGGTAGGCGCGTGTATCGCCGTTGATGGAAATGCCGAATACCGGTTCGTGCGGCGTCAGATAATCGGCATCGTTGGCCGAGATCATTTTCGGATTGTTGAGAGCCGGAATGCCATCCTTTCGGACGCCGCCCCAAGCAATCTCCTCAAGCCGGATCGTGTGCTTAACTCCCGGCGAAACAAAGGTGATGAAGGCGGGATCGATAGTGGTCAGGAAAGTCGCCACGAAGGCATCGTGACCCTCGAACGGCGTGATCTCGGGATGCGCCTGCTGCCAGAGCATCCAGTCGTGCCAGGTGTCACCAGCGTCTGTGCCAGCGAGGTCGATAAGGGCGGCCACGGTTTTTTCCCGTTCGTCGGGGTTGTAGCGGAGGCTGCGGATGAGTGCCGGTATTGCTTCGGGGCCGGCGACATCCCTGAGCCAATCAATAGCGATTGAGCGCTGGACCGGACTTTGCGCGAGCAGTTGGGCTGCCATCTCCACTGTGCGGGCTGGCGCTGCGGTGAGAGGGGTGATCAGGCCGTAACAACCTAGAAGTAAGGCGGCTATGAATTGGCGGCGCAATGCATCCTCCTGCTATAATTTCCGACCCCTGCTTGAAGATTACAGTCGGCTGGACCTGGATGCTTTTCACTTTGCTTGACAGGTTTGTGATCGGATCATTTGGCGCACATGCCAAATCAGTTGGTTGCCTTCGTGCTCGCATACCGCTTGTGGAAAACTGGATGGCGAAACAGTGCCAACCGATCTGGCAAGTGCTGAGGAAGATGCATTAGAACAAGTGGAAGCTGTCGATTCTTACGGTCAAGCTACAACGGGTGTAGTACCGGACGAGAGTGCTGCGCAGGAACCGGGTTGGGGATTTGATGCGGGCTATGGCCCGGATGGATATGACGCAAGCGACGATGACCTGCAACCTGCACCGTTGGTTGTTGAGCCCAACGAATAGGTTGTTTTTGACCAAAGGCAGATTTCGAGCATCAGAATGATAGCTGATGTGGAGGGATTTCGTCTGGAATTGGCCCGAATCTCTCTATAAAGGGCCCATGAGCAAGCTAGTCACACCACCGGAAGTTCCTGCCCAAGACGTCAATCTGCGTGAAGCGCTGGAGGAGCGTTATCTCGCCTATGCGCTGTCGACGATCATGCATCGGGCGTTGCCTGACGTGCGGGATGGTTTGAAACCCGTTCACCGTCGGCTTCTCTATGCCATGCGGCAGCTGAAGCTTGATCCGAATTCGGGCTTCAAAAAGTCGGCCCGTATCGTGGGTGACGTGATGGGTCGCTTCCATCCTCATGGGGATCAGGCGATTTATGATGCGCTGGTGCGCTTGTCGCAGGATTTTGCGCAGCGCTATACGCTCGCGGAAGGTCAGGGGAATTTCGGTAATATTGACGGCGATAATGCGGCCGCCATGCGGTACACGGAAACGCGCCTGACCGAGATTGCGCAGCTGCTGCTCGATGGCATCGACGAAGACACGGTTGATTTCCGCGAGACATATGATGGCGAGGAAAAAGAGCCGGTGGTTTTGCCGGGTGCTTTCCCCAATCTTTTGGCCAATGGGTCAAATGGCATTGCGGTTGGTATGGCTACCAGTATTCCGCCCCATAATATCGGGGAGCTTTGCACTGCGGCCCTTCATCTGATCAAGCACCCGAATGCGACCGCCGCGAAGATGGTGGAGATGGTGCCGGGGCCGGACTTTCCGACCGGTGGCGTGATCGTTGAGAGCAAAGAGGCGATCACAGAGGCCTATGCAACCGGGCGGGGCAGCTTCCGGCTTCGGGCGCGCTGGGAAAAAGAAGATACGGAGCGCGGCGGTTGGCAGATCGTTGTCACCGAAATTCCTTATCAGGTGCAAAAGGCCAAACTGATCGAGAAGATCGCTGACCTTCTGATGGCGAAAAAACTTCCGCTGCTGGATGATGTTCGAGACGAGTCTGCCGAAGATGTACGGCTGGTTCTCGTGCCCAAGAGCCGTAATGTTGACGCCGAACATCTGATGGAGAGCCTCTTTAGGGTCTCGGATCTTGAAGTGCGCATTCCGCTTAACCTGAACGTCCTTTCGGCTGGCCAGGTGCCGGGCGTAATGAATTTGCGTGACGCGCTGAAGGCCTGGCTTGATCACCGCAAAGTTGTGCTGGTGCGCCGCTCCCGGTTCCGCCTCGACAAGATCGAGCGGCGCCTTGAAATTCTTGCTGGCTATCTCATCGCTTATCTCAATCTTGATGAGATCATTCGGATTATCCGTGAAGATGATGAGCCGAAGAAAGTGATGATGAAGAAGTTCGGCCTGACCGACAATCAGGCTGAAGCGATCCTCAATATGCGCCTTCGCGCCCTCCGCAAGCTCGAAGAGATTGAGATCAAGAAAGAGCACAAGGACCTTACAGCCGAAGCGAAGCACCTGAAGTCGCTGTTGAAATCTGATGATGATCAATGGTCACAGATTTCAGGTGAGATCAGTGTTCTGAAAAAGACCTATGGGCCCAAGACCGCGCTGGGGCGTCGTCGCTCCGATCTTGGTGATGCGCCTGTGCTTG
>JAVKCY010000015.1:0-4288 GCA_040223265.1 Parvibaculum sp.
GCGACATTTACATGCCCTTCCTTGAAACCTTGCGGCTTTTGTTGGAAAACACGCTGCGGCAATTCGGAAAAGCTATCCTGATCGATTGTCACTCAATGCCATCAACACCTGGCCTCACAGGCGACAACGAGCATGACCGACCAGACATCGTGTTGGGCGATCGCTACGGCACCGCCTGCGCACCCGGGCTCATTGAACGCACTGAAAGTATCCTTCAGGCGATGGGATATCGCGTTGCGCGCAACAATCCCTATGCGGGCGGTTTCAATACCGAGCATTACGGCGCTCCGGCGCACGGCCTCCACGCCCTGCAGATCGAGATCAACCGTACTCTCTATATGAACGAGCACACCGTAGAGCGCACGAGGGGCATCAATAAACTATCGAAGGACATGACCCACCTGGTACAAGAGCTCGGTCGCGATGTCCGCAAAGGCCTGAGCCTGGAGCCACATCGACGCGCTTCTTAGGCCCGCTTTCAACGATCAGCGAAGCAAACAGGACCCTTTAGACAAAAAAGGGGCCATACTGTTGCCAGCATGGCCCAAGTCTAGGGAGGAAACGCCCAGGAAGGGCTATGAACAGGGAGGGGATTCCTCTAACCCGTTCACCCATGGAATATGACGCTGCACCGCACAAAACTCAAGGTCGAAGCCTCCAAAAAACTGTTGGCACCCCTAGAAAAACCCCGCTGAAGCGCAAAATTAGAAAACTCCTTCTAATCTTTACCTCATTGCAGTGCAGCATTGTCGCACCTGAAACAGTATCCATGCATGCACCAGCGCCTCTCCCGCCACCCCAGCGCGCAAACCTGCTAAAGATTCGTTAACCCTTATCCCCGATCATCGGTCTCTAGGTAGGAAAATAAGGGACCAGTCTTTGCGCAAACGAAACGCGGGATTGGAAAAGCCAATGAAAAAAACAAGTGTCGCACAAGCCGGACTTTCAGCCCTGTTGCTGACGGTCATTGCCATGGCAGACATGAGTTTGGCAGCCGCAAATGCCGCCTCTGACGATTGGGCGCTCTGCCGGGCTGCCGCAACACGCCTTGAACATCAGCATCACATGCCCGCCGGCATGGTCAATTCAATCGCCATGGTCGAGTCAGGCCGCAGATCACCCGACGGCTCCCTGCAAGCCTGGCCCTGGACCGTAAATGCGGAAGGCCGCGCCTATTATTTCTCAACCCGTGACGACGCGGTTGATGCCGTTCGCCGCATGCTCGCAGAGGGCAAGCGCACCATCGACGTTGGCTGCATGCAAGTTAACCTGCGCTATCATCCGCGCGCCTTTACGAGCGTCGAAGAGGCGTTCGATCCCATGTCCAATGTTGCCTATGGCGCCTTCTTCCTGCGCGAGCTGGAGGAGCGAAGCGACAGCTGGACCCAGGCCATTGGCCGCTACCATTCCTATTCGCCGTCGCTGAACACACGTTACACAGCCCGAGTGCAAGCTGTATGGGCGAAAGAGCAGCGAAACACGACGGCTCAACTTGCCAATGCAAGCCTGGCAACCGGTGCTCGTTCCCCGCAAGAAGCAGCACTTTCCGCCGCAAATGCGACAACGGTGGCAAATCTTCGCCTTTCAACTTTCGCAGACGAGCCCGGCACTGGTGACACCTATCGCCCAGACATTCTGCCCGCCACAACGCTCGCGTCTCTCGACTGATCGAAACAGCGACAGCGCCCTGCTCACGGTGTCCTCACCAAATAGTTGCAAGCTGTGACGTGATCTTCACACCACGAAGAGTTAATCTTTGCGCACCATACTGGTATCCCGAATAGGCTATTGTTGCCTCGCCTTCTGTTGCATTTTGAGTACCACTTTTTCATGGCGTGTCTGAAGACCTGACGGTCTCCATTGCCAAATCGGGACGAAACAAATGCCGCAAGCAACAACCGCCCCCCACGAAATGCTCATCACCTTTGTTGACCTGATGTCGGCTTTGTTCCTGTTTGGGATCGGTTTGGTCGCTTTGGGCATATTGGTTATGTATGTCGTGGACAGAACACAGACCACCCATGCCATTCGGCGGAACTATCCGGTCATTGGCCGCTTTCGCTATGTGTTTGAGAATTTGGGCGAATATTTCCGGCAGTATTTCTTTGCGATGGACCGTGAGGAAATGCCGTTCAACCGCGCGCAGCGCGCCTGGGTCTACCGCGCGGCGAAGGGTGTGGACACAACGGTTGCCTTTGGGTCAACCCGCGACCTGAAACCATCAGGCACAATTTCATTCGTCAATTGCCCCTTCCCGACGCTTGATGAAGATGCAACTGAACCACAACCGGTGCAAATCGGCACCTATTGCCCCAATCCGTACATCACCTCTTCTATCTTCAACATTTCCGGCATGAGCTACGGCGCCATTTCCAAGCCCGCGGTGCTGGCCCTCTCCCGGGGAGCAGCGGCAGCCGGGTGCTGGATGAACACCGGCGAGGGTGCGCTATCGGAATACCACCTCAAAGGCGGAGCCGACATTGTCTTCCAGGTTGGGACCGCCAAATACGGCGTGCGTGACGCAAACGGCAAACTGTCTGACGCCAAGTTGAAAGAAATCGCGTCCATCCCACAAGTCAAAATGTTTGAAATCAAGATGAGCCAGGGCGCCAAGCCCGGCAAAGGCGGTATCCTGCCCGGCGCCAAAGTCACAAAAGAGATTGCAGAGGCACGGGGCATTCCGATCGGTGAAGATTCTATCAGCCCAAATCGTCATCCCGAGATCGACAGCGTTGATCGCCTGATCGAAGTGGTGAACCGCGTGCGGAATGTGACCGGCAAGCCGGTTGGCTTCAAATTCGTTATGGGAGGATGCACTTTCCTTGATGATCTCTTCGACAATCTTTCCAAACGCCCCATTGAAGAAGCCCCCGACTTCATCACCCTTGATAGTGCCGATGGCGGCACCGGCGCGTCACCGCAGGCCCTGATCGATTATGTCGGCATGCCCATCTGGGAGAGCCTGCCCATCCTTGTCGACAAGCTTGATCAATATCATTTGCGCCCTCGTATCAAGGTAATTGCAAGCGGCAAGCTCATTAACCCGAGTGACGTTGCCTGGGCCCTTTGCGTCGGCGCAGATTTCATCAACAGTGCACGTGGCTTCATGTTCTCGCTAGGCTGCATTCAGGCTTTGCAATGTAACAAGAACACCTGCCCAACAGGCATCACGACCCACGACAAAAAGCTTCAGCGCGGCCTGGATCCCAAAGACAAGGCGGAGCGCGTACACCGCTACCATGAACGGATTACGAGTGAGGTCTGCATCATTGCCCACTCATGCGGCGTGCCGGAACCTCGCCTGCTCAAGCGCAAGCACGCCCGGATCAACGGACCAACCGGCTTCTCAATGACCCTTGACGAATACTATCGTCGCGTGATGAATGGGGAGCTACGTGCGGTTGAAGCAAGACCGAGTGTCGCCGCCGACTGAAATCAACAAGCAGGATGAAACATTGGCAGATAAACCGGCGCACCTTCCAACCGCTATCCTGTTCGATCTCGACGACACACTCATCTCTGCCTACGGCCAGCCAAGGCTCGCCTGGGAAAAGACACTGGCCAAATTCACAGACCATATCAGCCCTCTGACTGAAACCGAGGCCGTGGATGCCATTTCAGACTTCGCGTTGGAGTTCTGGTCAGACACGAGCCAACACAAAAAATGGCGTCTCCGCCTGACAGATGCGCGCAGAGAAATCGTCCGCGAGGCCCTGAACAGAACAGGCCGCTTTGGCAAGGATGGTCTCGAAACTGATCACGTTCACGCCATCGCCGATCACTTCACTCATCTGAGGGAGGCAGAACTGACACCCTTCCCCGGTGCCCTCGAAACCATCGACATGCTCAAAGACTGGGGAATCAAGCTCGCCCTCATTACAAACGGTGCCGCAGAAACCCAACGTCCAAAGGTGGAGCGTTTCGGCCTGGAGCATCGCTTCGATCATATCCAGATTGAAGGAGAGCATGGCTTCGGCAAACCGGAACAGGAAGCCTATGAGCACGCGCTGGCCACACTTAATGTATCAGCGAGCGAAACTTGGATGGTCGGGGACAATCTCGAGTGGGAAATCACGGCACCGCAAAAGCTGGGCATTTTCGCCATTTGGCATGACGCTTATCATCATGGTCTGCCATCAGGCAGCGACATCAGGCCGGATCGTATCATCCACACGATCCCGGAACTGCTGAAAAGCCACACCTAACGGCGCGGCACGATCAGGCGAAGCATCTTCTCCCCCTGCTTGATCGCGAGCGGATCTCTCCCCTTCGCATCGCCATCAACTTC
>JAVKCY010000016.1:0-9980 GCA_040223265.1 Parvibaculum sp.
GTCTCGCAGATGAAACTCATAGCTGGATGTATAATGGTCTGTGTGTGCGTCTTTGGTGGTTATGCCGCCATGGGCGGCAAGCTGGGCGTCCTGTGGCAACCTTTCGAATACGTCATTATTCTGGGCGCGGCTATCGGTGCCTTCATCATCGCCAACCCGGGTACTATCATCAAAGGCATGGGCGGCATTTTTGGCACCATGTTCAAAGGGGCCAAATATTCCAAAGAATCCTATCTGGAGCTTCTTGGGCTGCAATACACACTCTTCAAGCTTGCAAAGGCCAAAGGGTCATTGGCTCTGGAAGCACATGTAGAAGACCCGCACAATTCCGACATTTTCAATCAGTTCCCCATCTTCGCGGGAGATCACCATGCGGTTGACTTCATGTGCGACTACCTGCGCATGATCACCCTTGGCACTGAAAACGCGCATGAACTTGAAGCGCTGATGGATGAAGAGCTGGAAACCCACCATCAGGAACAGGAACTGGCCGTAGGCTCCATTCAGGCGCTCGCCGACGGTACGCCGGCTCTCGGGATTGTTGCCGCTGTGCTGGGTGTGATCAAAACCATGGGCTCCATTGATCAGCCGCCGGAAATCCTCGGACATCTCATCGGCGGCGCGCTCGTGGGTACGTTCTTTGGCGTGTTTGTGTCCTATGGCTTCTTCGCACCAATGGCGAGCTCGCTCAAAACAGCCTACGAATCGGAGAGCAAATATCTTCTGTCCATGAAGGCTGGCCTGCTCGCCCACATGAACGGATATGCCCCCGCCGTCTCCATTGAGTTTGCCCGCAAGGCCATCATGAGCTTCGACCGCCCAACCTTTAAGGAAGTAGAAGACTCAACACAGAACCTTTCCATCCCGACCAGCTGATCATAACAGGTAGCGGACTCACAGTATTATGGCCATCAGCGAACAACCGATCATCATCAAGAAGGTCAAAAAGGCGGCGCATGCACACCATGGTGGTGCGTGGAAGATCGCTTATGCTGACTTTGTGACGGCGATGATGGCGTTCTTTCTGCTCATGTGGCTGATCTCCATGACTACGCCTGAACAAAAACAGGGTCTCGCCGACTATTTTGCACCGGCAAGTGTGAGCCGCTCAACCTCCGGCGCGGGCGGCGTGATGGGCGGAACCGCCTTTGATATCGAAGGCGCGCGCATGGCAGGCTCCGCCCCCAAAGTGCTGATGACAATCTCCACACCAGCCGCCCCGAAAAGCCCGGAGTCCGAGAACCAGCGCACAGCACAAAATGCTGACGGCCAGGACGCCGCAGATGGCGAAGCGCCCGGCACCGCTGATTTCAATTCACAATCACTGGATGAAAGTCTCCAGGCTGCTAACACAAGAGAGAGCTATCAGAGCGCAGCGGAAAGTCTCCGTCAGGCCATGCAGGACATGCCGGAACTTGCTGAGCTATCCCGCAACATCATCATCGAAGAAACGCCTGAAGGCCTGAACATTCAGCTGACCGATCAGGATGGTCGCTCCATGTTCCCGCCCGGCCATGCCGAGCCCTACGACCGCACACGCCTGGTACTTGAACAGGTGGGCAATTTTATTCGCGACCTACCAAACCGGATTGTCATTACAGGCCATACCGACGCGCAGCCCCTTGACGGAGGGGCGCCTGGCTATTCCAATTGGGAACTGACGGCAGACCGCGCTAATGCAACACGCCGCATTCTGCTGGAAAATGGTGTGAAGCAAGACCAGATTTCGCAAGTCTCCGGCAAGGCGGATTCGGAACCGCTTTTCCCCGAAGACCCGTATCTGCCCGCAAACCGCCGCGTCGCGATCCTTCTCATGAAGGAAGCGCCCGTGACGCCACCCGGTTTTGCTCCGTAAATCCGCTTCTTTGGTTTCAACCTTGTCTTGTAGTCATTTGGTCCCCACATTAAGGAACCGAAACAAGACAGATCTGAACAACCAACGGAGATGACAATGAGCCCTGCCCGAAGCGACCTTTCTTCGAGCGCTCACCCTCACGCACGGTTCGATGCATCAGCCACGCCAGATGTTTTTGACGAACCAGCTCTCTTTAATGGCGTTCGCCGGTCCCGCATTTATGCCTTTGTCGCGGACATGCTGATCCTTACGGTTATCACCGTGGCAACCTCCATCCTGTTTGGTATTCTGGGCGTTCTGTCCCTCGGGCTTTTATGGCCGGGATTTGGCCTCATCATGCCCTTCATCTTTTTTGGCTATTTCACACTCACACTTGGTGGTGCGCGCTCGGCAACGCCCGGCATGCAATGGCAAGGCATTGAAATGCGAACCTGGGATGGCCTGCGCCCTGGATATGTGCAGGCCTTTGCGCAGACACTTCTGTTTTACATCACGGCCACACCCTTCCTGGGCCTTCTCCTTTTAGTGTCCCTTTTCAACAGTCGAAAACGTTGCGTCCATGATTATTTGTCAGGCTCGGTCTACGTGAGAACAAGAAACGCCTGACGCAAGCAGAAAGACGCAAGCGTGCTCAAAAAAAAAACGCGACTGGCTAAGCTTGAAACTGCGGTATACTACACGGCTTTGAACGAAGCGATGCAAGTACCCCCGCGCAACAAGCTACGAAGGCCGCTGTTTCTTCATGGAATTAATCTCCCCCGATAATTGGCAAATGTGGGTGACATTCGCCGCAATCGCTGTGGCTGTTGTGTTCTATAGCATGGAAAGGTTTTCTCTTGAGATAACCTCCCTTTTTGTTCTCGGGTTTTTCCTCGTCTTTTTTGAAGTTTTTCCACTTGTCGGACCAGACGGGAAAAACATTCTATCGAGCAGCCAATTGCTGTCTGGTTTTGCCAACCCTGCCCTTATCGCCGTTCTTGCACTCCTCGTCGTCGGACAGGGCCTCTTTCACTCCGGAGCATTAGAGGAGCCGACACGGTGGATCGCCTCCATTGGCGCGGGCTCTCCCGCGATTACAATCATCATCACATTGCTGCTCATCGCAGTGTTCAGTGCGGTGTTGAACAACACACCTGTCGTTGTGATGTTCCTGCCAATCCTTGCGACACTTGCCGCACAGCTGCGCCAACGCCCCAGCAAAGTCATGATGCCGCTGAGTTTCATCGCCATTCTGGGCGGCATGACAACGTTGATCGGATCGTCAACAAACCTGCTGGCTGCCGGTATCACGGCAAAACTGGGACTGGGCCAGATCGGTTTTTTTGATTTCACAATTCCGGGTCTTGTCCTGGCTGGCGTCGGATCGATCTATGTCCTCTTCATTGCGCCCCGCATTCTGCCGGACCGGCAGAGCTTGGCAGATGATCTCAACCAAGGCGGCGGCAAGCAATATATTGCGCAGATCCAGCTCACCTATAGCCACCCGCTGGTGGGCGAGAGCGCCGTCGCCGGCATGTTTCCAAGCCTGAAGGAAATGACCGTTCGCATGGTGCAGCGCGGCGAGCACCCCATTTTGCCACCCTTTGATGACATTACGCTTCAGCCCGGCGATACGATCATCCTGGCCGCAACCAGGCAATCCCTGACCGACGCGCTCAACATGAAAACCAACATCTTCCAGGGCATGCTGGAAGAAGAGTTCAACCCAGACAATGAAGAAGCCGCACCCGGCAGCGGGAAGGTCTCTCTCATCGAAGCGGTCATCGCCCCTGGCTCCCGCATGATCGGACGGACGATTGAACAAATTGGTTTCCGACATGAAACCCAGTGCATTGTCCTGGGCATTCAACGTCGCAGCCGGATGATCCGCGCGCGCATGAGTGACATCCGGTTGGAGGACGGTGATGTCCTTCTTGTCTTCGGCCAAACTGAAGATATGCAAGGGCTACGCGTCAACCGCGACATTATTCCGCTGGAATGGTCAGCAACCGAACTCCCGGACCTTCGTCGGGCCTGGCGCGCCCGCTGGATTTTTGGCTTTACCATTCTGGCTGCCCTGTCCGGCTTTGTTCCCATTGAAGTGGCAGCGCTTGCGGGCGCCGCCACCATGATCGCACTCGATGTGTTGAACATACGCCAAGCAACCCGTGCTGTGGACCGACGCATCTTCCTGCTTGTCGGCGCGGCCATTGCCATGGGTGCGGCGTTGCAAGCAACGGGCGGTGCCGAGTTTTTGGCCGCAGCGGTCGTTGCAGCCTTTTCAGGCGCGGGCCCCGCTGTCGTCCTCTCCGCCTTCTTCCTGCTGGTCGCCATCCTGACCAACATGCTGAGCAACAATGCGTGCGCTGTGCTGTTTGTACCCATTGGGGTCAGCACGGCGCAGGCTCTCGGGGTCGACCCGATGGTCTTCATTTACGCCGTCATTTTTGCCGCCAATTGTTCTTTCGCAAGTCCGATGGGTTATCAGACCAACTTGCTCGTGATGGGACCAGGGCATTATCAATTCCGGGATTTTTTGACCGTCGGGTCACCTTTGATCATTATTCTCTGGTTGGTTTTCTCATTCTTTGCACCTTGGTATTATGCGTTTTAGGATCGGGCTCTTGGAGAAGAGACAAAAACAGGCGCCAACCGGCGGCAATTTCTGGAGCGACACTTGACCACTCAGTTCGGGTCAAAATTTCCGCAATTTTACATCACAGCGCCTTCGCGCTGTCCCTATCTCGACGGCCATTACGAGAAAAAGGTTTTCACTCACCTGATGGGCGAGAACGCAGACCAGATGAACAATGCGCTCACTCATGGCGGGTTTCGGCGGAGCCAGAACATTGCCTACCGTCCGGCCTGTGATGATTGCAATGCATGCGTCTCTGTCCGGGTACCTGTTGACCGGTTTGAGGAAACTCGCTCGTTTCGTCGAATCCTGAAAGCAAACAGGGATATGGAGCGCACGGTCCGCCCCTCTGTGGCAACGGAGGAACAATTCAGCCTGCTACGCTCTTATCTGGATGAGCGACATATTGATGGCGGCATGTCTGACATGACGGCCCTCGATTATGCCTCCATGGTCGAGGACACCCCGGTCAATACCAGCGTGGTGGAATATCGAAGGCGGGTGCCCCTTGGTCCTGACGAGAGCGGGCCCAGTGACCAACCCGATGACCGGCCGGACCTTGCCGCCGTCGCCCTTACCGACATTCTCGAAGACGGACTTTCGATGGTCTATTCCTTCTTCAACGCAGCAGAGCCTGCAAGGAGCCTTGGCTCCTACATGATCCTGGATCATATTCGTCAAGCAAGATCACTTGGGCTCCCTTACGTCTATCTGGGCTATTGGGTCCAAGGCTCTCGCAAAATGGCCTACAAGGCCCGCTTCCGCCCGGTTGAAGCCCTCCGCCCCGAAGGCTGGGAAGAAATACGGTGATCCTGGTGCAGGACCGCACCCGAACACCACCAAAAACACCCGCTAACCCTCTCAAATTCCACAAAAAACGCTTAAGCGTACCATTGCGCCGCCGCCTTACCTGCCTATACTGGCCACCCAAACGGGGGCGAATGATCACGGCGCAGTAACGCGCGCATACGTGGCAGGACGGGGAGTGATTTCATGAAACGGCGTACATTTTTGACGGGCGCAGGTCTAGCCGGAACCGGTCTGGCGACGGCTGTAGCTGGCACAGCAAGTTTGGTGACGCCGGCTCTTGCAAGCGGCACACGCCGCCTGAAAATGGTGACCACATGGCCAAAGAACTTTCCCGGTCTTGGCATGTCTGCCGAACGCATGGCCGACCGCATCAAGGCACTTACCAATGGAGAAATTGAAGTAAAGGTTTTTGCAGCTGGTGAACTTGTGCCCGCTCTTGAAGCCTTCGACACCGTCTCCAGTGGTGCCGCCGACATGTACAATGGCGCGGAATATTACTGGCAGGGAAAATCCGTCGCGTTCAACTTTTTCACCGCCGTGCCGTTTGGCATGACCGCGAACGAGATCAATGCCTGGATATATTTTGGCGGCGGTCAAGCGCTCTGGGATGAGCTGTCAGCAAAGTTCAACATCAAAGCATTCATGAGCGCCAACTCAGGCGTGCAGATGGGCGGCTGGTTTCGCAAAGAGATGAATTCGCTGGAAGACTTCAAAGGCCTGAAAATCCGCATGCCGGGTTTGGGCGGTGAAGTCATGCGGCGCCTGGGTGCCGCAGCGGTGACACTCGCAGGTAATGATATTTATCAGGCCCTGCAAGCGGGCACGATTGACGCAACAGAATGGGTGGGCCCCTGGAACGATTTGGCCTTCGGCTTTGATCAGGTGGCACCTTACTACTATTGGGCGGGTTTCCACGAACCGGGTTCTGCGCTTGCAACCGGTTTCAACATTGAGGTTTGGAACTCACTGACACCCTTCCAGCAGCAGGCCATCGAAACCGCATGCATGGCAGAAAACAATTACACTCTGGCCGAGTTCAATCATTTCAACGCCACCTCCCTTCAACAAATGGTGGCCAAAGGTGATGTTAAACTGAAGCAGTTTTCAGCGGACATCATGGCGGGCCTCAAGACCCAGTCCGATATCGTCCTTCAGGAAGCAGTGGACAGCAGCGACGAACTGACCAAGCGCGTTTATGAGAGTTTCAAGACATCACTTGACGCATCGCGCGGCTGGACACGCATCGCCGAGCAGGCCTTCACAGAGGCAAGGGGCTGATTTGACCCCGTTTCTAAAACTCGCTGACGGGATAGACCTCATCTCGGAGCATACGGGCCGCATTGTGGCCTGGGGCTCCATGGGCATGGTGCTGGTGCAATTCGCCATCGTCCTGATGCGATATGTCTTCGGCGTTTCCAATATCTGGATGCAGGAAAGCGTGTTCTACATGCACGGGTTCTTGTTCATGCTGGCTGCTGGCTACACGCTCTACCAGGATGATCATGTGAGGGTCGACATTTTCTATCGGGAGGCGTCACCTCGCTACAAAGCAAGCGTCAATCTGCTGGGCACCGTCTTCTTCCTATGGCCCGTGTGCGCGCTCATCTGGTACGCCGCCTTTCCTTATGTGGAGATTTCGTGGCGCGTGCTTGAAGGCTCCCGCGAGACGAGCGGCATTCCCGCAATCTTCCTCCTGAAGAGTGCCATTCTCGCCTTCGCAGTGCTTGTCTCCTTGCAAGGGCTTTCAACGATTATCCGTTCAGCCCACACACTTAAGACCGGCATAGCACCTGACCTGCCCCGGACGGAAAGAACGGTCAGCTCATGAGCGCGGATGTTCTCGACATTGTCATGTTTGCCGTCGCCTGCCTTATTCTTCTGTCAGGCTTCCCGGTCGCCTTCACGCTCGGCGGCGTCGCACTTCTGTTTGCCGGGATCGGCATATGGCTTGGCATCTTTGACGATACATTCCTGATCGCCTTGCCCCAGCGCATCTTCGGCACGATGACCAATGAAACGCTGATCGCCGTCCCGCTCTTCGTCTTTATGGGCACGATGCTGGAGCGTTCCAAAGTCGCAGAAGAGCTTTTGGAGAATATGGGCCAGCTGTTTGGCTCCCTCCGTGGGGGGCTCGGGATTTCGGTCTCAATCGTTGGCGCCCTGCTCGCCGCCTCCACCGGGATTGTCGGCGCGACCGTCGTCACCATGGGGCTGCTTTCATTGCCGACCATGCTGCGGCGCGGTTACGACATTCCACTGGCGACAGGCAGCATTGCCGCGGCCGGTACATTGGGGCAGATCATTCCGCCTTCCATCGTTCTCGTGTTGCTGGGTGATGTACTCTCAAACGCCTATCAGAAGGCGCAGCTTGAACAGGGTATTTTCAACCCGGAGACAATGTCCGTGGGTGACCTGTTCGCCGGCGCGCTGATCCCCGGCCTCATGCTGGTGTGTTTCTACATTCTCTATCAGGTCTATCGTGCCATCGCGGACCCTGCTTCAAGTCCGGCTATGCCACCGGAAGAAGGCATTTATCGCGGCGAGCTGTACCGTAAGACCTTGCGCGCGCTTATCCCGCCTATCCTGCTGATTGTTGCCGTCCTCGGTTCGATCCTCGGCGGCATTGCCACGCCAACAGAGGCTGCAGCCGTAGGCGCTGTGGGCTCACTCCTGCTAGCTGGCTTTCGTCAGCCTGGCAGCAAGTTTCCGATTTTCCTGGCAGCGGGAAGCCTGATCGCCATTCTGGTTCTAACCTCGTTCTACGATCTGCGGGTGATGCGGGAAGAAATCGGTGCCGAAGACAGTTTCGCCATTCTGATTGCCGCCCTGCTGTCCGTCGGCATCGCGGTTGGCGTGATCGTGAGCTCGCTCCGCCTCTTTGACACCGCCATACTGCAAGACGTGATGCGTTCTACAACACGCACGTCATCTATGGTCTTTGTGATCCTGATCGGCGCTGCGCTTTTCAGCCTCGTGTTCCGCGGTCTGGGTGGCGACGAAACCGTTCAAGACTTCCTGATGCAGGACCCCGACAGCTGGACCGCAAAAATCTTCGGCGACATGGCCCCGATATTCATCGTGATGGCCGTCATGTTTGTCCTTGGCTTCTTCCTCGACTTTATCGAGATCACCTTTGTGGTCGTCCCGATTGTAGGCCCCGTCCTGCTTGGTCTTGGCTTTGACCCGGTATGGCTCGGCGTCATGATGGCCATTAACCTGCAGACAAGCTTCCTTACACCCCCGTTTGGCTTCGCCCTCTTCTACCTTCGAGGCGTCGCTCCCGACACAGTCCGCACAATCCAGATCTATCGCGGGGTCGTCCCCTTCGTTCTGATCCAGATTTTTGCACTCATCATCATTGCGAACTTTCCGGGGCTTGCCACATGGCTGCCTCAGGTGATTTTTGGCTAATGCAAAAGGCGACATCATGGCCCTCAAAGACATACTGAAACCCGGCAACGGCATGCCAAACATGCTGAACAGTTCGCTTTTGATGTTCGTCTTCGTGGCGGGCATCTGGATTGCCTATTCATCGGGCGCCATCAATTTTGAGGAGGATGCAGCCGTCAAAGTGACGGCAGAGCCCGGCCCGCAGGTTGGCGACACGATCCCGTTAAACGTCACAGTGCAACTGATCAACAGCACAGAGAGCCTGATGGAACTGACCGCACCATCCCCGTGCAAGGTTTTTAAATGGGTACTGGTCGATAGCCGCCGCGACTTTGTTCAGGCAAAGCCGGAAGAAATCTGTCCCCAGGTCCTGATGCAGGCGACGCTGGAAGGCAATCACAACACGACCGAAAGCTTTGTGCTGGATATCAATGCAACGCGCCTCCGCCCGGATACGAGCTACGAATTGCGGGTGAGCTATTGGAATATTCAGGCCGAAACCAAGGTCGATTTCTCTTTCGGACAAAACTGAAGCATCCTCGCTTCAGGCGGGAATGCTATCAGTCGAGCTTGTTGCCGAACTTCTCACTGCGCGGGAACCCTTTGGGTGGCAGGCGACCGGCTTGGGCTCGTGAGCCAAACCATTCTTTAAGCTCAGACTTGGTGAAACTCCGGGCACGTCCACCCCGGTCAAAAATCGTCAGACCCTCTTTGGCGACAAAGGTTTTTGCATCGCTCAAGCCGCCATCCTTGTATTTCTGAAGTTTGACACCCTTACCGCGCGACATCTCCGGGACATCGCCGAGTGGGAAGAGAAGCAATTTCCGGTTCTCTCCAATCACCGCGACATGATCGCCTTCGGCCACGGCACACACGACGGCCTCATCCTCGACAGAAACATTGAGCGCCAGTTTGCCGGGACGACGAAGTGCCACAACATCATCTTCCCCGATGACAAAGCCATGGCCCGAGCGTGAGGCCACCAGCAATTTACGCCCCGGCCGATGGACGAAGAGCGTTACAATATCCTGCCCCTCCTCCATATCGATGAAGAAGCGGACCGGCTGACCATTGCCGCGCCCACCGGGCAGGCGGTCCGCCGGGATCGTGTAGAAACGCCCGTCGGTCGCAAACATCAAGATCTTGTCTGTCGTCTCCGCATGGAAGACAAAACGCTCACGGTCCCCTTCCTTGTATTTAAGGTCGCCGCCATTTTCCATATGGCCCTTCAGGGAGCGTATCCATCCCTTTTCGGAACAGACAATGGTGATCGGCTCTTTCTCGATCATCGCCTCCAGCGGTACATCTTCA
>JAVKCY010000027.1:0-4227 GCA_040223265.1 Parvibaculum sp.
GCGACACCCCACCCTATCCGCGCCTTTCGGCCCTGGATGCTGAAATCCAAAATCGACCTGTTCGAATGGTGGAGCCATAATTGGGGCGGCTTTCCTGAGCCCTATACCTTTGGTGAACGCCTGGCTGAATACATGAAGGACAAGATCCATCATTACGATGTGATGCACGATAACCAAACCTTGTGCTGGGGCATGTTGAAAGTGCGCGACATGGGCCTTCCCGTCGCTGGCACGATCCATCATCCGATCACGATGGACAAGCGCATCGACATTGCAGCCATGCCCAACCCCTGGATGAAATTCCTGAAATGGCGCTGGTACACGTTCCTCAACATGCAGATAAAAGTGGCCCGCAAGCTGGACCCGGTGATCGTTGTGTCTGAGAGCACAAGACAAGATGTCTGTCGCGACTTCGGTCTGCCGCTCGACACGATGCAAGTCGTCCATCACGGCATCAACCATATTCAGTTCCATCCGATGCCAGAGGTGAGGCGCGTCGATAATCGCCTAATCGCCTGCGCAAGCGCGGACGTGCCCCTCAAGGGTCTGATCTACCTGATCCGCGCCTATGAAATACTCCTGAAGGAACGCCCGAACCTGGAACTCTTTGTCATCGGAAAACTCCGTGAAGGGCCGACCATGACCGAGCTGAAACGCCGCGGCATGATGGACAAGGTCAAATTCATTTCCGGTGTAAGCGACGACGACATTACCCGCGCCTATGCGGAAGCGACCATGGTGATCTCCCCATCGGTCTATGAAGGCTTTGGCTTCCCCGCTGGCGAGGCCATGTCCTGTGGCGCGCCTGTGATCGCAACAACGGGTGGCTCGCTACCGGAAGTTGTCGGCGACGCCGGTGTCATCGTACCACACTCAAACCCGGATGCACTGGCCACCGCCATTGCAGACCTTCTCGACAACCCCGCAAAACGCGACGAACTGGGCCGCAAGGCAAGACAGCGCGTGCTTGACCATTTCAAATGGGAACGCACCGCCCGCCAGGTCGTCGAAATTTATCGCCAGGCTATGCAAGATGCAGACAATCGACTTCAACAAGCTCGCGCTTAAGGACGGAGAGTTCGTTCTCGACCTTGGCTGCGGCGAGGGTCGGCACGTTCACGCACTCTATCACCACAAAGTCTGCAACGTGGTAGGGCTCGACCTCGCGTTCGATGATGTGAAGAAAACCCGCGACGGCTTTGTCCACTGCCCGGACCTTGATCCGGCAAGTGAGCGTCGCTGCACACTCGCCGTCGGCAATGCGCTTTCCCTGCCCTTCGCCGACAATTCCTTCGACAAGATCGTCTGCTCCGAAGTGCTGGAGCATATTCCAAACTATCGTCAGGCTGTTGCAGAAATTGCGCGCGTACTAAAGCCGGGTGGTACGTTCGCCGTCTCCGTCCCACGCTATTGGCCGGAATGGATCTGCTGGGCGCTGTCAGAGCAATACCACAATGAACCGGGTGGCCATGTGCGGATTTTCCGCACAGGACGTTTGAAAAAAGATGTTGAAGCAGCAGGCACAACCTTCCTTGAACGGCATTGGGCGCACGGCCTCCATTCGCCCTACTGGTGGCTGCGCTGCGCTGTGGGTGTGAAGCGGACAGACCAGTTTCTGGTGAAGCTCTATCACCGCTTCCTGGTCTGGGATCTGGTCAAGCGCCCGTTTCTCACCCGCGCGATGGAAGCCATAGCATCACCGCTCATGGGCAAAAGCGTTGTCCTCTATTTCCTCAAAGATAAAGAGGCGGTTCCTGCGCAATGACCTTATTGACCAAAGGCGACCGCTTGCCCCAAAATTTCTTCAAAGGGTCTGTTGCCCGCATCCGCGAGCTGCAAAGACCCAATGGTGCGATCCCCTGGTTCGACGGTGGGGTCATTGATCCGTGGAACCATACCGAAGCCGCCATGGGCCTTGCGGTACTTGGCGAAATGGATGCGGCAGAACGCGCCTATCGCTACCTTATGGACACGCAGTTGGCTGACGGCTCCTGGTGGGGCGAGCTTGGCTCGGCCGTTCCGATGGATGAGGATGAACAGCGCTACACCGGCGGTGAAGAAGGTGCCGGAAAACCTGTCCGTGACACAAATTTTTCTGCCTACATCGCGACCGGTGCCTGGCACCACTATCTCCTGACCGGCGATAAAACCCATCTCATGGACATCTGGCCTCACGTCAAAAAGGCGATGGAATTTGTCCTGGCACACCAAAGCAAGCATGGCGACATTCGCTGGGCGGCGGATGATCCGCACACGCCAGAAGATGATGCCCTGATCACCGGCTGCTCCTCCATCTATAAAAGCCTGGAATGCGCGATCCATATCGCCCGCGAACTGAAGGAACCATCACGGGAATGGGCAATTGCCCGCCAGCGTCTCGGCGAAGCGCTTCGCGACAAACCACACCGCTTTGACCGGACGTGGGAACCCAAATCCCGCTTCTCGATGGATTGGTATTATCCCGTGCTGGCAGGCGTGCTGACCGGCAATGAAGCGGTGAAACGGCTCGCTGCCAAATGGGATATTTTCGTAGCCGAAGGACAAGGCTGCCGCTGCGTGCTGGACCAACCATGGGTGACAGTCGCCGAGTCGGCTGAACTCACAATGGCGCTCCTCGTCTCAGGTCAACGCAAGAAGGCAGAGCAATTACTGTCCTGGCAACATCAATGGCGCGCCGATTGCGGTTCTTACTGGATGGGGTACCAGTTTGAAGACAAGGTCGCCTGGCCATCAGAACGTCCAGCATGGACGGCGGCTGCCGTGATCCTCGCCACCGATGCCGTGATCGGCATGACCCCCGCCTCACATCTCTTCGCAGAGCGAACCCTAGCCGAGGCGGCGGAGTAGCCGGAGCGAGGCCACCGCCTCAATTTCCTCAAACAGGTTCGACGCAAGTGCCATCTTGTAAATCTCAAACGGTGGCCGCCCCCCGTCTGCCGGATTGGGGAAAACATCGTGAATGGCCAGAATGCCGCCAAGCATCACTTTTGGCGCCCAGAGCCGGTAATCATTCAACGCATGTTCCATCGCATGACCGCCATCGATAAAAACCATGGCAAGCGGCGTGGCCCAATGACGAGCGGCAACCTTTGACGGTGCGACGATCGGCACTACTGTGTCTTCAAGCGACGCACGGCGCAAAGTCTGGCGAAACAATGGGAAGGTGTTGAGCATGCCGGTTTCAGGGTCGGCAAGGCTCTCATCATGATGCTCCCACCCTGCCTGGTTTTCTTCAGACCCTAGATGATGGTCGAGGGCGTAAAGCACCGATGCCTGTTCCTGACAAGCGAGGCCGAAATAGACGGTCGACTTGCCACAGTAAGAGCCGATCTCAAGGCACGCCCCCCGCGAGGCGACTTCGCGCGCCGCGTGGTAAAGCGCTTCGCCCTCATCCACACGCAGGAAGCCCTTAACGGTTTCAATATCGATCGGCAGTTTGACTGAACTCATCGGATGCGTTTCCTTGCTCAAAAGACGCGCCCTTTATACAGACATTTGGCCCCTGCGCACCCGTTGAAATGCTGCGGCATGTCCGCACTGCAACAAGGGCCCATCCGTCATACGGGCAGGCCAACGAGTTTGGCGCTCTCTTCCCAAAGCCGCTTCGCGGTCTTGTCATTCTGCGCCTGACGCGAGGGAGAACGTCGTTTGCTCTCCACAAAATATCCGCCTGTCTCACCCTGCGCTGCGTCAGCAGTCGCCAGATAGATGCTCGTTTTGGCACCATCCTCCGGCGAAATGGCGAAGATCTTTCCAAGCTTCATGGCAAGTGTCATGAGCGGATTATTGTTCTCACCAAATTTTGAGGCAACAAAACCCGGATGCAGGCAATTGGCGGAGACACCTGTCCCCTCCAATCGAGACGCCAACTCGCGCGTGAAGAGAACATTGGCAAGCTTTGAGCGCTGATAAGCGCGCCAAGCGGAATACCGTCCGGCAGACCCGTCCAGATCGTCGAAATCCATATCGGCACCCCGATGAGCAACAGATGCCACTGTTACAATTCGCCCGGCCTCCGCAGCCTTGATCTGAGGCAACAATAAATTGGTGAGCAAGAACACGCTGAGATGATTGAGTGCAAACGTCATCTCGTATCCGTCGGTTGAAAGCGTGCGACCCACGAACATTGCACCCGCATTGTTCACAAGAACGTCGAGCTTGGGGAACGCCTTTGAAATGTCACCCGCAACACGCCGCACATCATCAAACTTGGACAGGTCAGCCTGG
>JAVKCY010000036.1:0-52701 GCA_040223265.1 Parvibaculum sp.
ATTTGGTGGGTTCGTGATCCCACCTAGGAGCGGCTTCTGAATTGGGAAAGTGGCGGAGGGGGTGGGATTCGAACCCACGAGACGCTTGCACGCCCGCCGGTTTTCAAGACCGGTGCCTTCAACCACTCGGCCACCCCTCCGCAGGGATGACGACTCAAGGTCGTCGAGGTTGAAGTCAGAGGCACCGTGTAGCAAATAACGTTGTCCGGCACAAAGGAAACTATTCAGTTGGGCCGTGAAAATCTGGGGGCCTGAAAAATCAGGCGGCACTGGGTCCCATTCTGATAGGTAGTGGCACGGGCGCCACCCATTCGGTCTTGCTCTCAATCTTGAGGGTCACGCTGGCGTCGTTGACCTTCACTTTTTTACCCGCACGGGCGGGCAAAGGCACATTATGCTCAATGCAAGAAGCAATCAGGCCCGACAGAATATCGGCTTCTGAGAAACGCAGTTTTTCGTTGTCGTCGAAAGTCAGCTCGACGACGCCGCCTCGCGCGGGGTCAACGCCGGCTTTGCGGATCTGATGAGTACGATACCGGATCCCACCGCGCATCTCACTATAGCGAAGCAAAGCATCCATAAACTCGTTCATTGAAAAAACGATTTCACGATTTTCATGCGGCAAAGCAGCTCTCCATTTGTAATGCTCTCCCAGTCGAACGGTCACGCCAGGCGGTCAAAACAAGGTTAACGGCAACATTATCATTCAATCAGATGAAGAAATTGGTAAGAATTGGGCTTTGCCAATGTCTATACAGTTTGCCACAATAGGCGCGACGAGTTCCGTGTACGCCCCGGGGGGGACGTAACAATAAAAATGAGTTGGTAGGGTTATGGAAGTCGATTTCACGAATTGGTGGGTTCCAGCTGTGACAATGGTCATTCTGGGCACATATGTTTTCTTCTCAGGGTTTAACGAAGCGCGGATGCCGATGCCAGTTGCACCTGCTCCGCGTGAAGCGGATGCTCATGCAGAAGGTGGCGAGGCAGCTCCTGTGGCCGCAGCACCGATACACGCAGACGAGAAAGCCAAGCGCGGCTTCCTCTTCAGAACGAGTTGGATCTGGGGCTCTGTTCTGGTTGGCGCGGTGGCTCAGGCCTACCTGAGCTATTTGGCGCCTTAAACCCGGCTCTCTCAGGTCACAGCGTTTTACTCACTTTTGAAACAGACGGGCGGTTTTGCCGCCCGTTGGTTTTTGTGTGCTAAAGCGCGACCGGCAGATCCGGTAATTTGTCGGCAGACACGAGCCCCAGGACCGCATCGATAAAGGGTGTTGGATCATCAACACCTGCATGGGCGAGCAGCATTTCCGCTTTCGCAACCATCTCCGCTTTGCTGAGCGGTGCTTCAGGGTCGCCTTTCGCATTGCTTCGCGTCTCTGTGATTACTTCACCGGATTTGAGCGTCAGCCTGACCGCACTGCCCCATGATGCAGGGTAGGCAGATGCATAGGGGTCTGCGACTTTAACGGCGATCTTGGCGCGCAGGGCCGCAAGATCATTGCGGGCATCAGGACCAAAAGCTTCAAAGTTCACCACGTCCCGCGCAAGGGCCGCGGCCACCGTATGATAGAGCGAGAACTTCGCTTCATATTCGCTGCCGGGGTCAGGCCGATCACACACATCCATCGCCGCTTGATAGACGTCGACACTCACGTACTCAATCGCGTCAATGGGGAGTGAGCGACGCTTCATCTCAGTTCGGATCGCAATCGCGGCATCAATGGCCGGATGAGTGTGGCGGCATGACGGCCAGGGTTTGATTGAGGTGATGGTGAGCTGCCAGGGTGCGTCAAGCACGCTGAGAACGGCGTCGGGTTTTGCATCCGGGCAGGCTGCGCGGAAAAAACCCTTTTCACCCTCCAGAATTTTTGGAGGACCGGAGAACCCGAAGGCTGCAAGTTCCGCCGCGCGAACACCAGCCTCGGCAGCATGTCCTGCATGGAGATGCTTTGTCATGGCACCTGTCTCCAGAAACTCCCAAAGCCCCGCCGCCTGACTGCCCGCGTTTCCAAGAGCATTAGTTGCGGCGGCGGCATTGAGATTGAGGAGGGAGCTGACCGCCATTGCCGACCCAAACGGTCCGCAGGTCGATGTATTGTGCCAAATGCGATAGTGCTCAGGCCCAACTCCCATACCGACGCGCGTGGTTGCTTCAAAGCCATGCAGGACCGACGTGAGAAAGTCGCGACCCGTCGCATTTCGCCGCGTGGCGACAACCCAAGCGGGAGGGATAACCACGCAGCCCGGATGCACTACCGATTGCCGGTGCAGGTCATCGGTCTCCAAAATGTGGGTCAGCGAGCCCCAAAGAAATGCCTGTTTGCCGGTATCGGGCGCAGCATTTCCACCCTCCTTCGCCCATGCAAGCAAGATGCGCCCCGGGTCAGAGTTCGCCCCGGCGCAGGTATTTGCAATCGCATCGAGAGTGAAAAGGGCGGCAGACTCGAGGTCTGCCTCGGACACCGCTTTTGACTGGATATGATCAACCAATCGGCGGGAAAGGGAAGCATTGTCAGGTTTTGTGTCTTTTTGGGTCACGGGGCTGAACTTCTTAAACAAATTTTTAACTTTTTGCGGGACGCTGTGTTTGCGCCTATTCAACGCTTTGAGCGTTGGTCTGTCATTTTATGGCACGTTATAAACTAAACTGCCGTTCAAAAGGCTCTGATTCGACTGGAAAGCTAAGAGATGTCCTCACAAACCACCGCTGATTTTCCAAGCACGACAAGCCCATGGGCACAGCTTAGACGTCTGTGCCGCCTGGCATTGGTCACAGCCTTTGCCGCGAGCCCCATAGCCTTGCTTGGGTGCGCGGAAGCCCAATTGGGTACGCATGTGGCCAAAACCCTCGGGAATTCCGGCGGGACGGGTGGCGGTGTTTATAAGGTTGGCTCGCCCTATCAGATTGCTGGACGATGGTACACGCCCAAAGAGGATGAACGTTACGACCGGGAAGGCATAGCCTCATGGTACGGACCTAACTTTCATGGAAAGCCGACAGCGAACGGAGAGGTTTTCGATCAAAATCTCGTCACTGCCGCGCATCCAACATTGCCTATGCCGATCTATGCTCGCGTTACCAATCTTGAAAATGGCCGGTCTTTGATTGTGCGCATCAATGATCGCGGTCCGTTTGTCGCCGACCGAGAAATAGATCTGTCCCGTCGATCTGCGGAATTGCTGGGCTACCTCAATAAAGGCACGGCCCGCGTCCGCGTTCAGTACTTGCGCCGTGCGCCGCTCGAAGGCGATGTCAGTGACGTCCAATCGGTTGTCGCTGACAATGGTGACTTTATCATGCCACAGGCGGAGGATGCGCGAGACCAGGAGCGCGCCGCGCCTGTCCCAACATCCGCCGTGCGTGTCGCATCGCTCACGCCAGTGGCGCTTGGTGGCGCTGCAACCAATAGCACTCTAACTGAGGCCGACATGGCGCCGATACCGGATACGCCTTCTGTTTCATCAAGTCCCGCATCACAGGTTGCCGCGATTGCGCCTGGAACCTATGTGCAAGCAGGTGCTTTTTCAAACTCGGCCAATGCGCAAGCGTTGAAAGTTCAGCTTTCAGACCTTGGACCTGTTGAAGTTCATCCAGTCAATGTCAATGGGACCGAGATGTACCGGGTCCGCGTCGGACCGGTTCAGGACCCGCAAACCGCCAACAATCTTCTGCAACAAGTGACGGGGCGGGGACATTCCAATGCCCGTGTTATTACTGAATAGTCCGCTCAGACCTTCCAACCAGTCCAAAGTCATATTGCGGTCCCAATTGTGATCCAGTCTGCTTCGTCCGACCAACCAATAGAGAAATAAATGTCAGCCCGTATTTTCCGTTCCGCTCCCGTATCCGACGCCGTTTCCGGCCCAGCTTTCTGCACAGGTTTGTTTCAAACCCTTGCTCTTGCCGTTGCGCTGACCGCGACGTTGATCCTCGCTCACGTGACACCAGCGTCAGCCGCTACCTTTGAAACCAAGGCGGCTTTTGTTGTTTTGATGGATGGCGAGACGGGTGAGATCCTGTTCGAGAAGGATGGCGACGTGTTGATGGCGCCTGCGAGCATGAGCAAGCTCATGACCATGACATTGTTGTTCGAAGCGTTGAAAGAAGGTCGCCTGAAACTGGACGATGAGTTTCTGATTTCGGAAACAGCATGGCGCAAGGGCGGTGCGGCCTCCGGGTCCTCCACCATGTTTGCAGACCTCAATTCACGTTTGAAAGTTGAAGATCTGATCCGTGGCGTCATCATTCAATCGGGCAATGATGCCTGCATTGCGATTGCAGAAGGCATGAGCGGTTCAGAGGAAGCGTTTGCCGACGAGATGACCCGCCGTGGCCGCGAACTTGGACTGACCAATGCAACGTTCCGCAATTCGACAGGTTGGCCTGACCCTGATCACCGGATGACGGCTCGTGACCTCGCAGTCCTTGCCCGCCATATCATTTACGATCTGGGTGAGTATTACCATTATTATGATGAACGCACGTTCACATGGAATGGCATCACCCAGTCCAACCGCAATCCGCTTCTCTATCTTAATCTTGGTGTTGACGGTTTGAAGACCGGTCACACGGTTGAGAGCGGATATGGGCTTGTCTCCTCTGGCGTTCGCAATGACCGCCGTCTGATCCTTGTGGTCAACGGTCTCTCATCTGAAAAAGAACGGTCGGAAGAAAGTGAACGGCTGTTGCAATGGGGTTTCCGCGAATTTGAAGCTTTTGATGTCTATGCAGCCAATGCGGTTGTCGAGAATGCCGAGGTATGGCAGGGCACATATGATCTTGTGCCGCTTGTCGTTGCCGAAGATGTAAAAGTCATCATGACGCGCGGCGCACGCAGAGACATGAAGGTTTCGGTACAATATGAAGGCCCTATCCCGGCGCCTATCCAAGCAGGACAGCAAATAGGCACACTGGTTGTGTCTGCACCTGATACGCCGAGCAAGAGCTTCCCGGTTTATGCTGGTGCCAGTGTTGAACAGATCGGTCTTTTCGGTCGCGCCATGTCCTCTCTCCTGCAAATGATCCAGGGCGAATAAAACGGCACATGAGCGACGCGAGCCAACAGAGCGACGAACCCAGAGGCATATTCATCACGTTTGAAGGTGGAGAGGGTTCAGGCAAATCCACTCAGGTACGGCGTCTTGCTGCGACACTTGAGGCGCTCGGTCGCAAAGTTGTCCAGACACGGGAGCCCGGTGGCTCAAAAGGCGCGGAGCAAATCCGTACTCTCCTGGTGACCGGTGCCACGGACCGGTGGACAGGCATGACGGAAGCGTTACTCAATTTTGCGGCGCGCTCTGACCATTTGGCCCGGATCATTCGTCCCGCGCTGGAGCGTGGTGATGTTGTGATTTGCGACCGCTTTGCTGACAGCACCATGGCCTATCAAGGTTATGCGCAAGGTGTTGGTGCGGCCCCCATCTCCGCCCTGACAGATATTGTGGTTGAAGACACGCGGCCCGATATCACAATCATCATGGACCTGCCGGTCGAAATTGGGCTTGCCCGTGCGGCCGCCCGCGGCGAGGGCGAAGATCGTTACGAGAAAATGGGCCATGCGTTTCACGACGCGCTGAGAGCAGCATTTCTGGATATAGCCGCACGGGCGCCCCGACGGTGCCTGGTGATTGATGGTACGGCCAGCGAAGAAGCCATCGCCGAACGGATCAAAACCGCCATTATTGACCGATTTCACCTCTGACAGCTTCGACCTTCGTGCTAAACAAGGGCATGAGTGAGTTACCGGAACCAGATCGGCTAGGCGAATTCCGCCACCCCCGCGAAACGCAAACACTGTACGGCCACGAAGAGGCTGAACGGCTGTTTTTTGACGCATTTATGGCGAACCGCCTGCACCATGCCTGGCTCATTACCGGACCCAAGGGGATCGGCAAGGCAACGCTCAGTTACCGGATTGCGAAATTTCTGCTGACCTTCCCCGATGCGGAGGCTGCCGCCGCACTGGGGATGGATGGTCTGGCGATTGATAACAGCATGCCCGCCGTCAGGCAGGTCATCGCGCAAGGCCACCCAAACCTGCTGGCACTCCGGCGCCCCGTCGATGAGAAGACCAAAAAAGCCAAAACGGTTATTCCCGTGGATGAAGTGCGCAAGACCACAAGCTTTTTTGGCAAGAGCGCAGGGGCTGGCGGATGGCGTATTTGCCTTGTCGACAGTGCTGACGAGATGAACGCAAACTCGGCCAATGCGCTGCTCAAGGTTCTAGAGGAGCCACCGGCCCGCTCGCTCTTTTTGCTCGTCAGTCATCAACCAGGACGATTGCTGCCCACCATCCGGTCTCGATGCCGCGTTTTGCCGCTGACGGCATTGGATGATGCGGCGATGGAGCACGTCCTCGCCGACAATGGGATCACGCTGCCACCGGCGGACCTTGCCGCGGTTGAGACATTAGCGGAGGGGAGCGCAGGTCGTGCATTGCTCCTGGCGGGGGGCGAAGGCCTCAACCTTTACCGGGAGATGGTGAAGCTCCTTTGCCAGATGCCCCGGATGGATGTCGTGGCACTTCACACCCTTGCCGACAAGGGCGCAAAACGTGGCGAGGGCGATCAGTTTGCCGTTCTGGTGGAGCTTTTGCGGGATTGGATTGCGCGCGCCGTGCGCGTTGGAGCGGGCTCTGCCCCCAGTCCCGACATTGTGCCGGGCGAGGGCCAGGCCATGATGCGCCTCACCGGCGGCGGGAGCCTTGATCGCTGGGTCGAGGTATGGGAAAAGATCGGTGAGTTGGCCGGGCGCGCTGACGCGTTGAACATGGACCGTAAGCTTGTGATTTTGAACATGTTTTCGATCCTCGAAGCAGCGGCGTTGAGCATCATCCAGCCTGCTTGACGTCTTTATTTTTCGCCTTTTGGCAGTCGCAAGAGCCCCTTTATGTCCGCATCTGATCGATCTCTATCCAAGAGCTTCTACATCTCAACGCCGATCTACTATGTCAATGACGTGCCGCACATTGGTCACGCCTACACGACACTCGCCTGCGATGTGATTGCACGGTTCAAGCGGCTGGACGGATTTGATGTGCTGTTTCTCACCGGCAATGATGAGCACGGGCAAAAGGTTGAGAAATCAGCGGAAGCGCAAGGCATTACGCCGCAAGAGCTGTGTGCGCGTGTCTCCGGGCGCTTTCAGGCGTTGATCGAGACCATGAACTTCTCGATTGATGATTTCATCCGCACGACCGAGCCGCGCCATATTGAGGCCGTTCAGGCGATCTGGAAGCGGATGGCGGAGAAGGGTGACATTTATCTGGACGCCTATTCCGGCTGGTATTCCGTTCGTGATGAAGCTTTTTACGGCGTTGATGAGCTGGTGGATGGGCCGGATGGTGGCAAGCTCGCCCCAACCGGTGCCCCCGTCGAATGGGTTGAGGAGCCCAGCTATTTCTTCCGGCTTTCAGCCTATCAGGACAAGCTGCTGAAGCTGTTCGAGCAGCCGGGCTTTATCCTGCCGGAGAGCCGCCGCAACGAGGTCGCAAGCTTCGTCAAAGGAGGACTGAAAGACCTCTCCATCTCGCGCACAACCTTCAAATGGGGCGTGCCGGTACCAGGAGATGAAGACCACATCGTTTATGTATGGCTCGACGCGCTCACCAATTACATCACCGCGACCGGCTATCCCGATCAGCAAAGCGAGCTTTTCCAGAAATTCTGGCCCGCCGACATTCATATGATCGGCAAAGACATTCTGCGCTTTCACGCGGTCTATTGGCCCGCTTTCCTCATGTCAGCAGACATCGACCTGCCCAGCCGTGTTTTTGCTCATGGCTGGTGGACCAATGAGGGCGAGAAGATCTCCAAGTCACTCGGCAATGTGATCGACCCGTTTGAACTGGTGGAGACCTATGGGCTCGACCCGGTGCGCTATTTCATGATGCGGGAAGTGCCGTTCGGCAATGATGGTGACTTCTCCAAAACAGCCTTGATCAACCGGATCAATGCTGACCTTGCAAATGATCTGGGCAATCTGGCGCAGCGCTCGCTCTCCATGCTCAACAAGAACCTGGATGGCCTGGTGCCGGTGCCCGGCGCGCTTCAGCCACAGGATGAAGCCATCCTGGCGCAGGCAGAGGGCATGCTTGATGCCGCACGCGGGCATATTGACGATAGTCTGATCCACAAGGCGCTCGGTGCCGTGTGGGACGTTGTGGGCGATGCCAACAAGTATTTCGCAGGCGAGGAGCCCTGGGCGTTGAAAAAGACGGATCCGGCGCGGATGGGCACGGTGCTTTACGTGACCGCAGAGATCATTCGCAATGTGGCACTTCTCTCCCAAGCCATTATGCCAGGAAGTGCTGCCAAGCTGTTGGATCTTCTGGCTATTTCCGAAGCGGAGCGCGGGTTTGGCTTTTTCGGTGCGGCGCATCGGCTGGCACCAGGAACGCTGTTGCCAAAGCCTGAAGGCGTGTTTCCCCGTTATGTCGAAGCTGAGGCGCCGTCATGAATACCGCTCGTTTGGTGGATAGCCATTGTCACCTTGATTTCAAAGACTTCGACGGTGAGCTTGATGATATTGTTCAGCGCGCGGGGGAAGCGGGGGTTGGCCTCATGGTCACGATCGGCACCAAGCTGCGTGAGTTTGACAAGGTGCTGAAGGTTGCCGAATCCTACGACAATATTGTCTGCACGGTCGGCATTCACCCGCATGAAGCGGAAGCTGAACCTGATGTTGCAACGGACCGTCTGATAGAGCTTTCCAAGCATCCAAAGGTCGTTGGCATTGGCGAGACGGGTCTCGACTATTATTACGATCACAGTCCGCGCGATCTACAGCGGGCGAACTTTCTGGCCCATATCGCTGCCTCGCGAGAGACGGGCCTGCCGCTCATCATTCACACGCGCGACGCGGATGAGGATATGGCAGAGATTCTGAGTGACGAAACCGGGAAGGGGCCATTTCCCGCCCTGCTTCATTGTTTCAGCTCCAGCCAGACTTTGGGGCTCAAAGCACTGGATCTGGGCCTCTATATCTCGCTCTCAGGCATAGTGACCTTCAAGAGCGCCGCTGAACTTCAGGAAACGGCGAAGCTTGTGCCGCTCGATCGCCTGCTCGTCGAAACGGATTCGCCTTATCTTGCCCCTGTCCCAAAACGCGGGAAGCGGAATGAGCCCTCCTTTGTCGCCCATACCGCCGCCAAGGTGGCAGAGCTTCAAGGCATATCGGCTGACGCACTTGCCGAGGCCACAACGGAGAATTTCTTCAGGCTTTTTTCCAAAGTGCCAAGGTCTGCTCTTAAATGACGATGCGCTTTACGATTTTGGGTTCCGGGTCCTCCGGCGGTGTGCCGCGCATTGGCGGTGTCTGGGGTGCTTGTGACCCGAACGAACCCAAAAACCGTCGGCGGCGCTGTTCGCTTCTAGTGGAGCGCTGGGAAGATGATCCCGCCAAGAAAACCACTGTCCTCATCGACACGTCACCGGATATGCGCGAGCAGCTCATTGATACCGGCACCAAGTGGATCGACGGCGTGCTTTTCACCCATGATCATGCGGACCAATCCCACGGGATTGATGATTTGCGCATGGTGGCAATCAACAAGATGCGCCGGGTTGATGTTTACATGGACGCCTACACGTCCGAGACCCTGATGACCCGGTTTGGCTATTGCTTCCAGACACCTTCCGGGTCCAGCTATCCACCGATCCTGAATGCCCATTTGATCCGGCCCGGCGCGCCGGTGACGATCCACGGGGAGGGCGGTCCGATCACCGCTCTGCCGTTCGATCAGGATCATGGGGACATTCGCTCGCTCGGGTTCCGGTTCGGCCCAGTCGCCTATTCAGCTGATCTGGTTGGATTGCCAGATGAAAGTTTTGAGGCGCTGTCGGGCGTTGATTGCTGGATTGTGGACGCGCTGCGCTACAAAGCGCATCCAAGTCATGCGCATGTGGATATGGCGCTTTCCTGGCTGGAACGGCTCAATGTGCGGCGCGGTATTCTCACCAATTTGCATGTTGATCTGGACTACCAAACCTTGGCCCAAGAGCTGCCGGACGGTCATGAGCCTGCCTATGATGGTATGGTCATAGAATACGACGAATAGGGTTAACAAATGTGTATAAGTGTCTGGAAACGTGATGATTTTGAAATTTCAACGGATCTGGACCGGCTCAACAAGAGTTGGCTTGTCGCGGCCCTGAAGGCAACCTATTGGGCGGCACCGAATAGCCCAGAGACGATCTGGAAAAGTATCGTTAATTCAAACCCTTACGGCATCTATTCTGAGAGTGGAGATCAGGTAGGCTTTGCGCGCCTGGTGACCGACACGGCTCGCTTTGCCTGGGTCTCCGATGTTGTGATGGATCCCGCCATGCGCGGTCGCGGGCTTGGCAAATGGCTCATGGAAACCATGGTCAATGACCCGGCATTTTCGACGGTTCATCTGTGGATGCTGGCTACCGACGACGCGCACGGGCTCTATGAGCAGTATGGCTTCAAGCGCAGTGAAGCGACCGAGCTTCGATCGCAGATCATGCATCTCAGTCGTACAAAGAGCTGAAAGTGCGACTTTAGAGATCCTTGTGCGATCCGTCGCATAGGGGCTCATTCTTGGTGTGTTTGCATTGACAGAAGAACACAGGACGGTCGTCGGCCGCTTCATATTTCATCGGGGTGAAGCTCGTGCCTTTGTGGGAGCCATCACAGAACGGTTGAGATTTGGAAAGCCCACATCGACACCAGAAATAGGTTTCGCCGGCTTTGACGGCGACGCGGATAGGTTCTTTGGCAGCGATTGTCGGCGTGTCCATGATCGTTTGTTCCTCGTTTGAAGAGATGGGCGGTCTGGACGGAGGTTGGACGAGATTGGGTCAGGGCTCAAATCATTCTGTTGTCATCAATTTTATTTCCATAATATACATTATGCGCCTTTTGGATGTAGCTGTCCTTCGAGACTTTTGAGGCCCTACACAGCCACACCCGCCGCTGTTTTTTGAAAGCGTTTATGTAAACCAAACAGTACGTGTTGCGGGTCATTCCGCAACGCCTCCAACAAAGACTATGCGTTGAGCCAATTGTCGTTATATTCCCGCGCTCACTTATCCAACGGAGTTTGTCGTGACGAACTGGCTCGGGGTCGATTTTGGCACCTCAAATTCGGCTGCCGCCTATCTGTCGGGTGGCAATGTGGTGAATGTTGAGCTGGAGCCCGGTCGCGGCATGATCCCGACTGCCGTTTTCTTCGACTTTCATGAGCGCTCTGTCCTTTCCGGCTCTGCTGCCAATCAGGCTCTCATGGACGGTCTGGATGGCCGCTACATGAGGTCCCTCAAAAGCGTTCTGGGCACAAGCCTGATGCGTGAAGAGCGAATGCTGCTCGGGCGGCGGACCGATTTTTTTGAGATCATCACCGAGTTTCTTCGGCAGTTAAAACAACGCGCGGAACAAAGTTCCGGGATGCGTTTTGACCATGCCGTGTCCGGGCGACCTGTGTTCTTTCATCGGGGCGATGCTGGTAAAGACTGCCAAGCACAGGACGATTTGGAGGTGTGCTATCTCAAAGCCGGATTTGCCAGCGTCAAATTTGTGTTTGAGCCCGTCGCCGCCGCACTCGCCAGTGCGCGAAAAACGCCAGACGGTTCCATCGGATTGGTGGTAGATATTGGCGGCGGCACGTCTGACTTCACACTCTTTCGGGCGACGCACAATAATATCGAAATCATCTCCTCAAACGGGCTTCGTTTGGGCGGAACCAATTTTGACCGGCAAATCAACTTTGACCATTTCATGCCACTGCTTGGCAAAGGCCATGACCTGAAAAGACGTCTTCCGGACGGGATTATCCAGGCCCCCGCTCACATCTTTGGGGAACTTGCAACCTGGGAGAAAATCCCCTTCCTCTATGACCCGAAAACCATTCTGTTTGCTGAGGGGTTGTTGCGCGATGCGGTGGAGCCGCCGGTCTTCGCGCGCCTGGTAAGGGTGCTTCAGATGAGACTGGGACATGACCTCGCCTTCGTCGCGGAGAAAACAAAGATTGCCTACAATCAGACCGGGGCGCAATCAATGGTGGAACTCGGCGTTATAGAACCCGGTCTTAGCATTGCCCTTTCACTCGAAGGCTTTGACATGAGCCTTTCAAAGTTCGGTCAGCAGATTGCCGAAGTGGTTTTGGAGACCCTGGAATTGGGGAAAATTGGCGCGCGCGATGTTGAACGGGTCATCACCGTGGGCGGCTCCAGCTCCATGAATCTTGTCACCCAAGCCATCGAGGCTTGCCTGCCCAACATCGAAATTCAGCAAGGGGCGGTGTTCACATCTGTGGTGGACGGGCTTGCCATCGCATCGCAGGAAAAAGGGGCGTCGCGGGGACAATAGGCCTCAACCCCGCTTTCTCTTGAAATCGCCCTCCCTCTTCTGCCACAAAGGTCTACCGATATTTTTGAGGAAGTCCCATGCCCCTAAAAGCAGCCATCGTTCCCGTGACGCCCTTGCAGCAGAATTGCTCGCTCATCTGGAATGATGAGACGATGGTGGGTGCCGTCATTGATCCGGGCGGTGATATTGAGAAAATCGAAGACGCCCTCTCGCAGGTGGGAGTGACGCTTGAGAAAGTTCTCCTGACCCATGGGCATCTGGACCACGCTTCCGCCGCGGGAGAGCTATCCAAGAAATATGGTATTCCCATTGAAGGGCCGCATGAAGACGATCTCTTTCTGATTGAAGACTTGCCTAACCAGGCCTCAAAATACGGCATGCCGATCTATGGTGATTTCCGGCCGGACCGATGGCTGGTTGACGAAGACACGGTCGAGGTCTCCGGCATGACGCTCCGCGTTCGCCATTGCCCGGGTCATACGCCAGGTCATGTTGTGTTTATTCATGAGCCGTCTAAACTGGCTGCTGTCGGCGACGTTCTGTTTCAAGGCTCAGTTGGGCGTACAGATTTTGCGCGTGGTAATCACGAAGAACTGATCTCTTCGATACGCGACCGTCTCTTCCCGCTTGGGCTCGACATTGCCTTCATTCCTGGTCACGGGCCGATGTCTACGTTTGACGTAGAAAAGAAGACGAATCCGTTCTGCTCTGACATGGCTGTCGGCGCTGAATAGCTGATGAGCATCTGGCGTTCATCACTACCCGATCAGAAGACCTGATCTGCCTGCATGGGTGACGATGCGCATTGATTGATACTAAAAGCTTTGATTCATATAGATATGGTAGAAATGTCCATCGAACTCTAGATGACTATGTTGTTTTGAATGGAGTCCAAATTTTGTCACTTGGCGAAAAGACCATCGCTGGAGCAATGAAATTCCTTGGGGCGGGAAATCAATTGCTGGCCAAAAAGGCTGCCGCAGACCTAAGTGGCAAAGGATTACAACTCGTCATTGCACTTGGAATGAGTATTGCGCTCACGCGGGCACTCGGCGCGGAGCAGTACGGGATATACAGCTTCGTCGTTGCGACGGTGTCACTTGTGGCAATCGTTCCCCGCTTTGGATCTGACAGCAATCTGATGCGAGCCCTTTCCGGGGCAGTGGCCAATAGCTCCGCCGCGCTTGCTCACGGTGTTGTGCGCTTTTTTGGCATATTTCTGAGTGTTTCATCTTTAGGGACCGTCCTCACCCTTGCTGGACTGTTTTACTTTTGGCATGACAGTTTTCGTATCGAGTACCGTCAACCGCTTTTTCTGGGACTCCTTTTGCTGCCGAGTTACGTGTTTCTCGTCGTTTGGCAAAACGGACTAAGGTCATTCCAAAAAGTGCTTGGTGCACAAATTCCAGAGATGTCTTACCGAGCTGTCATCCTTCTCGGCGCTATACTGAGTATCGCCTTCGCACTACCATTCACTGCTAATGAAGCTATTGTACTAACTGCTTTTTCCGCGGCGGCAGCATCAATTCTATGTTTCGTAATGTTGGTTAAGTTGCTTCCCTCTACAAATTCACCTCACATTTATAAACGACGGGAATGGGCCCTGCTCTCTGCTCCACTATTGATTAGTGGTGGGGCCAGCACTCTCCTGAGTCAGACGGACGTATTCATGCTGGGGCTCCTTGCCGACAGTTCTGAAACTGGCGTTTACGCGGTTGCCAGTCGGGTTGCCGGTATTGCACAGGTTGTCCTATTAGGTGTAACTGCGATCGGAAGCCAGCAAGCAGCGCATTTCTTTGTTGTGGGTAACATGGAGGAACTACAATCTCTTGCGACAACCATCGCTCGGTGGGTCACTGCCAGTTTTGTTCCGACAGCCTTGCTGCTCAGTGTTACCGCACCCTATTTTTTGCCGTTGTTTGGAGCAGAGTTTGAGGAAGCTTACATACCACTTCTAATTTTGATTGTTGGTCAGTTTGCCGTGGCGGCGAGTGGCGCTGCCCTCATCCTACTTACAATGACCAACGGACAAGTCCTAGCTGCGACCACGCTCGCAAGCGGTGCGGCGGTAAATGTTCTCTTAAACTATTTTCTCATTCCTACTCATGGAATGGTTGGGGCGGCAATCGCTACCGCTACAACGACTGTCTTTATCCAAGTGGTTCTGGTTGTTGTGCTGCGAACCAGGGGCGGTATTAATCCGACAATCTTTAGGCGCCCTCAGGGCCTTCGGAGCAATACAAATCAATAATCAAGCGCATAGTTAGCAACTGTGTTCAGCAGAGTAACTTGCGAGCATCTGGCGTTCATCACTACCCGATCAAAAGGCCTGATCTGGCTGCATGGGTGACGATACGCAGGAAGGTTGCTCTCGCCCTCGCCTCTGGCGTTGGCTCATTGGAAGCCAGCACGAAATCGCCTTTTGCGACCGCGCGCACCAATTCCTCGATCACTTGCTCAGCCGACTGCGTGCCATCCAATCGTTCAAGGATGAAACGCGCGGATGCATCCACGCTTACGCGGTGGGGGGAGAGGCTTGAAATGTAATTCTGGCCCAAACGCACCTGGTGCAGAGCAAGTGGCGAAAGAAGTGGTTTTTCCTGCATGCTACGCACTGCTCGCGTCTCCGCCTGGTGTGAGATCAGCCCGCCTATCGGCAGCAATTTGAGGCATAATTGCGCGACAGTTTGGGTGATGCGGTCGGTCGGCACGCTTTCAACCCCAGCCTTTTTGAGTGCAGAAATGACATGCATCGCCAAGCGGGACATGCCAACCGGGAACTGCTTGTTCTGCTCCAAAAGCGCGAGGGTGATGATTTCGACGACACTCGACGTTTGATATTTGATTGCGCCCTCAAAAATGACTGTTGGTGCTCGCAGCAGATCTTCGTCGCTCATCTTTGGGTCGCTGCGTGAAAGCGAACTGGTGAAGAGCGTATCATCGAGGAGTGCCGCCGGGTCTGGTTCAGATCGAGCGCGATCAGCGTGCACCAGCAAAATTTTTCGGTGGCGGACGTTCGTGTTCTGGTCGATTGACTGACAGATGCGCAGCAAGGCGCCCTGCTCGTCTGTCATCTGTTGAACCTCTTTCAGCTGTTCTGCCGTCAGAAACCCTGTGTGTGTTTTCAGCGGGTCCGCGTCGCCCGCGACTTGCAGCTTTGCGGCTGCGGCCATCGCAAAAAAATCTTCTATTGCGCAGGTCCGCCGTCGTGGGTTCAGCAGATCACGATAAAGCTCTGCGTCATGTACCTGAGACAGACGCTCCAGCTCCGGCAGCAAATGGGCATGCTCTGTCTGTTCGCCGGAAGTGATTTCCTCTGCGAGACGCCGCATTCTCTCACGTGCACTTGCCACTTGTGCCACAGGCTCAGCCGTGAGGTCCATTTCGTGCGAGATCAGTTCATGCAGCACGTCCCTCAGCTTTCCGCCGGGGAAGACGTCAATCCCAATGCAGGCGATCCCGTCTGGGGCCAGATGCTGCTTGGTGAGAACCAGCAAAGCCATACGCTCAGCTGTTGTCGCCGCGGCGAAGACATCGCTTGCAACGATGAAATCATGCTCTTTGATATCTGCTTCGAAGGCCGCGAGATTGATGTCGCAGACTTCTACATTCTGGGCTTTCGCCTGTAGCGCGAATGATTTGACGCTCGTGCTTTGTGCAGGTGATGCGCAGGTAAAATGGACTTCCGGAAATGCGACTGCGCAGGCGACCAGGCCCGCACCATCCCCTGCCTCGAAATCGAGATATCTCGACCCATTCAGACTGAGGCCCGGGAACCCTGTCATCAAAGCGCGCGCGGCCAAGCGCGACGGCGACAAGGCCGGATCGATGCGAAGCTCGTCCCAGCCTGATAACGCCTCTTCCCTGTGCGCCTTTGTCTCCGGCCTCACAGAACCTGCTCCTCATCATTTCTATTCACGACGTGATCTGCGCTCACTTAGTCATCGTGGCGAGGTAAGTTTACGAGAACTATCCTTAATGGACCGTGTCTGATTGCGTCCGTAAGATCGCTCTGATAGAAATGACAAAAAGTCACAAGACAAACAAAGTAATAAAAAAGTAATCGTTTCCGGGAGGAACACAGATGACCGAGACCCCCCTGCCGCGCTGGCGGGCCGCGCTCTTTGCGCTGCCTTCTATTCCCATTTCGGCGCTTGGCCTACCAATCGTTGTCTACCTCCCTCCATTCTATGCGGAAGAAATGGGGCTTTCCCTCACGCTGGTCGGGACCATTTTTATGGTTGCGCGGTTCTGGGACATTTTCACCGATCCGGTGCTGGGCGTTCTGTCTGATCGCTACCCAAGCCGCTGGGGTCGGCGCAGGCACTGGATTGTGCTCTCGGCCCCGATCCTCATCCTCTCCTCTGTTATGCTTTTTATGCCCACAGACCCGCTTTCGGGCATGTGGATGTTTCATTGGATGGGGGATTTGGGCGCCCTATTTTTCAGTGACCGCCCATCCGATGTTGCGCTTTACCTGATGGGCTGGATGGTCATTCTTTATATCGGCTGGACCCTGATCACTATTTCCCACATGAGCTGGGGCGCTGAACTTTCAAACGATTATGATGAGCGCTCGGCCATTCAAGGCTGGCGCGAGTTTGCTTTGATCTTCGGCATGTTCACCGTGCTTGCGCTCCCTGCCATCATCGAGGGTGTTCAGGAGGAGACAGCTGGCCGCGACCGCGTTGCCGCCATGGGTTGGTTTATTGTGGTCTTATTGCCGATAACGATTGCCCTTGCGACCTGGTTTGTTCCTGAACGGCCACATCAAAAGAATAACAATTTTGAAATCGGTAAGGCCTGGCGAATTCTGGCCGGCAATCGTTTGCTGCAACGTGTTCTTCTGGCCGACCTTCTGGTCGGGGTTGGCCCCTCAATCACGGGGGCGCTCTATATCTTCTTTGCGTCCTACGCGATGGGCCTGCCGAAATTCGCGAGCCTGCTTCTGCTTATTTATTTCATCGCGGGCTTTATTGGCATTCCTGCGTGGATCCGCGTGTCGAAGCTTTCAGGCAAGCATCGCACGCTTGCCTATGCCATGATTTATGGTGCTTTCACACTGCCGCTCGTGCTCTTCATGCCGCGTGAAAGTTTCTGGTGGCTGTTCTTCGGCAATACTTTGTACGGCGTAGCCTATGGCGCCGGGTCCTTTCTCCTGCGGTCCGTCATGGCGGACATCACGGACTATGACAATCTGGAAACGGGGGAGCAACGCACCGGCCTTTACTATTCGCTTCTGACCATGACGGCAAAGGTCGCCTCTGCGCTGGCGGTTGGCATAACCTATCCCCTGCTCGACTGGATTGGTTTTGTCGCAGAGCCCGGTGCAAACTCGCCAGAAACATTGCAGCAGCTTCTCTATATCTATACAGGCTTCCCCGCACTCTTTATGCTCGCGGGCGCGGCTGTCATGTGGAACTTCCCACTCGACCGGGAGCAACAACAAATGTTGAGGGAGAAAATTGCGGCGCGAGACCTGCATGCTCATGATGAGCACGCCGTTACCGACGCCGCAGCCGCCGTAACTCAAATGGGCAGTGCGGGCACTATTTATGACCGGCCTTCGGACTAAATAATGAACAAACCACACCCGTCCCCCCTCAACCGGATTGAAGCGCTGCTGGCGATCATGGCTGACCTGCGGGACCCAAACGGAGGGTGCCCTTGGGATCTGGAACAGACCTTCCGGAGCATTGCGCCCTATACGCTTGAAGAAGCCTATGAGGTCGCGGACGCTATCGAGCGCAGCAATCTTGATGACCTGAAAGAAGAACTTGGCGACCTGCTTTTGCAGGTCGTGTTTCATGCGCGCATGGCGGAAGAACAAAATGCCTTTCAGTTCAGTGATGTGGTGGAGAGCATTGCGACAAAGATGATCCGACGTCACCCCCATGTATTTGGCGCGGGCACTGCGGGGACCGCACAGGAAGTTTCTGCCACATGGGACGAGATCAAACAGGCGGAGAAAGTGACCAAGCTCAACGCGCCCAAGGGTTTACTTGATGATGTTCCCGTTGTGCTGTCATCGTTGACCCAGGCCGTCAAACTTCAAAAACGGGCAGCAAAAGTGGGTTTTGACTGGCCAAGTGCCGAGCCTGTTCTTGCGAAGTTCGAAGAAGAAATGGCTGAACTTCGCGAGGCAACGGAGGCGCGCGATGCCGATCATATGGAAGAAGAGTTTGGCGATCTGCTTTTCGTGCTCGCAAACTACGCCCGCCATCTGAAGATCGATCCAGACGCAGCGCTACGCCGTGCAAACCAGAAATTCCGAAACCGGTTTGGCGCGATGGAGGGGATGAGCCCATCACGGGAAGCTCTTGCCGCAATGAGCCTCGACGAACTTGAGGCGCTCTGGGTGCGTGCAAAGAAACTTGAGAAGGCTAAACCATAAGCTCGCAGGCGGCCTGCCAAAGCGTTTCGGTGGCCGCCAGTACATGCGGACCCTGGATATGGGCCGGGCGATGATCCTGTCCCGTTTCAATATTGCGCGCAACGCCGCCTACCTCCCTCAAAATGAGGCTTCCCGGTGCATGATCCCAGGGAAGCATCCGGTGGTAGGTTGCGAGATCCTTGCGACCACAGGCAATGTCTGTGTATTCACAAGCTGCCGCCAGTTCCGTCGAACCGGAGGCGACACACCGCTGCAAGCGCTCCAATGGTTCTGTCCATTTTGGCGGGAAGTGTTTTGTGTAGAAGGCAGCGCGGGCATCGCTTAGTATATTTGGCCGGTCACGGCGCGGCAGCTTCCACGTGCTTGCCCCTGCTTCACAAATATAGGCCCCTGCACCCTTCTCTGCCTGATAAAGCATGTCCGTCACAGGGAAGTAGATGGCGGCCTGCAGCACCTCACCCTTGTCGGCAAACGCGATCATGGTTGCAAAGCTTGGTAGGCCTTTTACAAAATTAGCGGTGCCGTCGATCGGATCCACGTACCAGATGGGCAGGTCGGTGTTTGCTGCGTTCAGAAGGTTGGGGTTTGCGGCTGTCGCCTCCTCCCCCATGACGATTGCGCCGGGTACCATGGCAAGGAGTTCGGGCGTCAGGGCCAGCTCTGCCTCCCGATCGGCGATGGTGACAAAGTCACCCTTTGCTTTCTCCTCTATCTCTTTCGCGCCCAAGGACTGGTAGCGCGGCATGACAATATCAGCCGCGACCGATCGCATCAGCGTCGCCAGATGATCCAGATCCACCACTATTCTGCTGCGCCGGACAGTGCTGGCGGTCCATCGGGATAGAGAATATGTGGATAGAGTTTTCCAAATTTTCCCACTTCCGGCGGGTCAAGATGCACGAGGAGGGTAAAGGTACCATCATCATCCATCTCGCTGTTTTTGACCGCCCCGTGGCGATGAAGCCATGCCAGCGCTTCAGACTCGGTCGGTGCCAATGTGAGAGTGAACTCGGATGCCCCGGCGATCAGCAATTCATCAATATGTGCCAACAGGTCTGACACGCCTGCGCCGGTTGCGGCAGAGATCACGGCGAGATTAGGATCTCGCTCTGCGCGTTCGTTCAGTGCCTCCCGCTCAGTATCATCGACCAGATCAACTTTGTTCAGCAATTCCAGCAGCGGCACTTTGTCTTCCGCGAAAACATCAATGCCCAATTGCTTCAACACATCAATGACGTCTGCCTTTTGTGCTTCGCTCTCACTGTGCGCGATATCGCGGACATGCAGAATAATGTCTGCTTCCAGCACTTCTTCGAGGGTTGCGCGGAACGATGCCACAAGATGGGTTGGCAGATCGGAAATAAAGCCTACCGTGTCGGACAAGATTGCCTTGCGGCCACTCGGCAGCTCAATAGACCGCATGGTTGGATCAAGCGTGGCAAAGAGCAAATCTTGCGCAAAAACATTGGCCTCTGTAATCCTGTTAAACAGGGTGGATTTGCCAGCGTTTGTATATCCAACCAGTGCGATGATTGGATAGGGTGTCGCCCGACGCGTCTTTCTATGCAATTCGCGTGTGCGTTTTACTTTTGCAATTTCCTGCTCAAGCTTATGGATTTTGTCCTGTAGCGCTCGTCTATCGGACTCAATCTGGGTTTCGCCGGGGCCACCCAGAAAGCCCACACCGCCGCGCTGACGCTCCAAGTGAGTCCAGGACCGTACCAATCGGCTTTTCTGGTATGTCAGATGAGCAAGGTCCACCTGCAACCGACCTTCTCTGGTCCGTGCGCGTTCTCCGAAAATCTCCAGGATAAGCCCTGTGCGGTCGAGAACCTTCACGTTCCACGCGCGCTCCAGATTGCGCTGCTGGCCCGGCGACAATTGGCCGTCAATAACCGCTAGCTCGATATTCTCCTGTTTAAGGCGTTCTGCCAGCTCCTCTACCTTGCCTTTGCCGAAAAGCGTGGCGGGTCGCGGCGCATCAAGCGTCACAATCTCAGCTTTTACAATATCAAGATGAATGGCATGGGCGAGTCCGACTGCCTCTGCAAGGCGGGCGGCGGGCGTTCGGCGCTGATTTGGTGCCCGCTTCAGCGCGGGCAGTAGAACAAATGCTCTCGTCGACGGTTCTGCCTCAACCTGAAAAAGGGTGCGCTCGCGTCGCTCGATAGCCTCGTCATCCTGCTCTTCATCGTCCAGCAGCGAGGCATGTTCGTCGGTGAGGGCATCTTCATCAAAAACGCCATCACCAGACTTTGTGTTGGAACTCTCTACGGTCAAGCTTTTCAGCTATCCTGTTCTTCCCCTTCAAAAAGGGAGATGGGTTGCCCTGGCATGATGGTCGAGATCGCATGCTTGTAGACAAGCTGTGAATGGCCATCGCGGCGGAGCAAAACGCAAAAATTATCAAACCAAGATATCACGCCCTGAAGTTTGACGCCATTCACCAAAAAGATAGTGAGCGTGGTTTTGTTTTTCCGGACATTATTGAGAAAAGTGTCCTGTAGATTTTGTGTTTTTTCCGGCATTTTTTCCGTTCCGGTTGGTGCCGGTTGACGGGCTCAGAAGGCATCCCCACGCCTCACAGCCTCGCGGTCCGGCACGTGTCTATTGTTAGGCGATACGGGCGCTTTTCACATCTTTCACATCTAAGCCCATCTCACCGATTGGCGGGACCTGTCACACAAACAAATTTGACCGGCACCTGCACGGACAGGTTATCGCCCTCAAATGCCAGCGACAACAAATCACGTCCTATCAATCTACGTATTTCGGGGTACGAAGTTAAGCCCCGATTTTGTGATGCAGGCGATAGAGCAGGTTTAGGTCATTCGTGATCAGCCCCGGCTTTCCATCAGAAATCCGCTTTCCATCAATGGCAATGACAGGTGTTGCCCCCACGGTAGAAGCAGTTGAAAAAGCCTCACGCGCGCCTTTTGCCTCCTCGACGGAAAAAGCCCGCTCCTCAAATGGTATCCCTGCTGCCGCCGCGAGCTGCAAGAACACGGCCCGGGTCACACCTCCCAGAATATGATTATCAAGATGACGGGTCGTCAAGATTCCATCCTGCGTAATGATCCAGGCATTTGTGGATGTACCTTCGGTAATGTTCCCCTTTTCGTCGAACAGCCACGCCTCGTAGGCTCCTCGCTCCTTGGCTTGCTGTTTTGCCAGAACATTGGCGAGGAGGCCGGTGGATTTGATAGAGCAGTTTGCCCAACGCTCATCCCGCAGCGTGATGATCGCCACGCCCTCCGTGCGAATGCGTTCGAGCTTTGCGGGGTCCACTCGTTTTGCCGTGACAACCAGAGTCGGTTCCGGTTCAGGCCGGGGGAATGCGTGGTCCCGGTGCGCCTGCCCCCGTGTGACCTGGCAATAGATCAGGCCGTTTCGGACCCGGTTTCGCCTGAGCGTCTCCCGGTAGATGAGCCCCAAAATCCGTGCGGTCACGGGCACGGTGATACGAATGGCCGCCAGAGATCTCACGAGGCGTTCGAAATGGAGCTGCTCATCCGCCAGACCACCATCCACAACGGCACACACTTCATACACACTGTCGGCGAACTGAAAACCACGGTCTTCAATATGAACAGCGGCCTCCCTCAGCGCAACATAGTGCCCGTTCACATACGCAACGCGTGTCATGCCGACCCCCTCATCTGCGCCACTGCTCGCGGCCAAACAGTGCAAGTAGTGCCAATAGCTCCAACCGCCCGATGACCATGGCTACCATTAGAATGATTTTTGTGGCGGTGCCCATGTTCGCGTAGCTGCTGATCATTTCCGGTTCACCCAGACGGACGATGTCATAGGCAGGTCCTGCATTCCCGATCGCGGCAGCGGCAGCGACGAGTGCCGTTTCGAAGCGAAGCCCCGAGGCTGACAGCAAAATCGTTGTCACTGCATAGGCTGACAGAAAGAGAACAAAGAACACCCAGATTGACTTCATCAATTGAATGCTGACCGGCCTGCCACCAAAGTTTGTCGGAATGATCCCATGAGGATGGCTCAGCCGTTTGAGCTCGCGCCCCCCCTGTTTCAAAAGAAGCGCAAGGCGCATCAATTTGATCCCACCCGCTGTGGAAAGGGTTGCGCCACCAATCAGCACCAGCCCGATCACAAATATGGTTGAGAGCGGAGAAATCCCTGCCGTCACAGGCGGTACAAACCCGGTGCTTGTCGCCAGGCTCGCCGCTGTAAAAAAGCCTCCGGAGAGTGCCTTGCTGAAGCTCCTCGTCTCCTCAAATCCCGCAATCGACAGGAACAGGCCCCCGATCAACACAATCATCGCAAGATAGGCGACTTCGGGATCGTCCTGATATTCCGATCCGCCATTTCGAATGGCAGAACGATGGGTCGCAAAACTTGTTCCCGCCATAAGCATGGCGAAAAACAAAATCCACATTGCGAACGGTGCATCGTAACCGTTCAGGCCGGCATCGGTGGTGGTGAACCCACCGGTCGAGATCGTGGACAGCGATAGACAAAAGGCATCAAAAGTGGGTATTCCGCTGATGAGCAGACCGAGGAAAACGGCCGCTGTGATGGACGTGTAAATGCCAAGAATGGCTTCCGCCGTTCCTCTGAACCGGTCAAGCGCCCGGGATTTGTCCGCCCTTGTCAGGGGTGAGACGCGAAGCGACATGCCACCCACGCCAAGCGGTGCAAGAACGGCTGCGCCCATGACAATCGTCGCGATGCCACCCATCCATTGGAGCATCGCCCGCCAAATCAGTACAGCACGTTCCGTTTCGTCGAGTGACGGAATGACGCTCGCACCTGTCGTGGTGAAACCAGACAGCGCCTCGAAATAGGCATCCAGAAAACCATCAAGGGCCCCTGCGCCGTAAATCGGAATCGCGGCAAGCAGGGCAACACTGAGCCAACTGCTTGCCACCAGCATGAGGAGCTCAAGTTTTGATGTGCGCCTTTTGATATCACGGAACGCCATGACGAGGGCGCCGCCCAAAAAGGCGTAGAACAGAAAGGCAAATGAAAAGGCAGCGAGCGAAGCCTTCTCACCCAGGAAAAGTGCTGTCGCCCACGGCAGAATGCATGCCACAGCCAGTACGAGGACCAGCCATCCTATTGCATGTAGAACCGTGCTGTAGTTCATCTTGTGCCAGGCTTTCGGTTCTCAAAAGAACTCAAGGCTTACGCGGAACAGCTGTTCGACAGTCGCCACCTGATCGCGCTGCGCGAACATGACAACCTTATCGCCCGCTTCAATAACAGTGGAGCCATTTGGTGTGATGACAATTCCATCTCGCGCAATGGCACCGACAATCAACCCATAGGGCAGATCGGCTTCGCGGAGCGGTTGACCGACAAGCGGTGATGTTTCCAGTGCTTCGGCCTCAATCACTTCCGTAGCCCCATCATGCACGGCCTGCAGACCGCGGATACGGCCTCTGCGCACGTGACGCAGGATATGGCTCACAGTTGTTGCGCGCGGGTTCAAAAATGCGTCAATGTCCAAGGACCGCATGAGGGGCGAATAGGTCTGGTTGTTGATCAAGCTCAGGGCCCGGCTACACCCTTCCCGCTTTGCCAGAACGCAGGTCAGAAGGTTGACCTGATCATCATTTGTCAGCGTGACAATCGTCTCTGTTTCCTGCACACCGGCCTCGCGCAGGATTTCCGGTTCCAGTCCGTCACCGTTCAGAACGATTGTTCGCTGCAGCCGATCGGCTGCGTAAACAGCGCGGTCGCGGCTCCGCTCCAGCACTTTCACACGAACGCCCGTGTCTTTCTTTTCCAGCTCTTGCGCAACGTAAAGGCCAATATTCCCAGCACCTACAATCAGGACGCGGCGGGCTTGCTTTTCTTCATGACCAAAAATACCAAGCGTGCGACGAACCTCTTTGTGATCTGCTGCAAAATAGACCTGATCGCCCACGATCATTTGATCATCACTGTGCGGTACGAATAGTTTTCCCTGGCGGACAACGCCAACAACGCGGGACTTCAGGTCCGGGAAAAGTTCTGTCAGCTGGCGGAGGGGCGTATTGACAATGGGGCAATCCTCCTCAACGCTCACACCGACCACGTTCACCAGACCGTCCGCGAACTCAAGAATGTCAAAGGCGCCAGGCACGGCAAGACGACGCAGGACAGCGCGCCCAACTTCAAGTTCCGGCGAGATAATCACATCGATCGGCATGTGGTCGCGGGCAAACAGGTCCTGAAACCCCGGCTGCAAATAGCTCTGCGAGCGAATGCGCGCAATCTTTGTCGGTACATTGAAGACCGAATGGGCCACCTGGCACGCCACCATGTTCACTTCATCATGAAAGGTCACGGCAATCAGCATGTCCGCATCCGGCGCGCCGGCGCGTTCAAGCACGTCCGGGTGCGCCCCGTGCCCGACGATTGCGCGCACATCCAGCACGTCGGAAACGCGTTGAACAAGCTGCGGCGACTGATCAATGACTGTGACATCATTATTCTCTGCCGCGAGTTGGCGGGCGATGCCAAAGCCAACTTGTCCGGCGCCACAAATGATGACTTTCATGCTTTCAAAGCCTTTATCTTGATAACGGGTTTGGTGCTAGAGGACCAAAGCTCCCCGGTCCGACGTATTCACGCCCAAGGACTTTAATTTCCTGTGAAGCGCAGAGCGTTCCATACCGATAAAAGCCGCCGTGCGCGAGATATTTCCTCCAAATCGACCAATCTGGGCAATCAGATAATCCCGTTCAAATGTTTCCCGTGCCTCGCGCAATGGCAACGCCATTATGTGCTCGCCACTTGCACCACTGACGCCCATCTGTGACGACGAACTTGCATCGTCTGTCAGTTTGTCTGCGGTAATCACGGACGAGCTGTCTGACGAGGTCAGGATCATCAGGCGCTCAATATTATTTCGCAGTTGGCGCACGTTCCCGGGCCAGGCATAGGATTGCAATGTGGCCATGGCGTCATCAGAAATACTACGCAGCGGCAGACCTGTGCTCTTGGAAATCTGGTCGGCAAAATACTGAACCAAAACCGGAATGTCTTCGCGGCGTTGTTCGAGCGACGGCACGATGATGGGCACAACGTTCAGCCGGTGAAACAAGTCTTCCCTAAAGCGACCTGCCGCAATTTCCTCGCGCAGGTCACGGCTCGAAGATGACACCACACGCACATCCACCTTCACCTTCGCATTACCACCAACACGATTAAAGGTTTGCTCAACCAGCACACGTAGAATTTTGCTTTGGGTTTCGAGTGGCATCTCCGCCACTTCATCAAGGAAGAGCGTACCACCATGCGCCTGTTCGAAAACGCCAACCTTGCGCGGTCCTTCAGCTCCTTCTTCAGTGCCGAAAAGTTCGACCTCCATCCGATGCGGTGCCATCGTTGCTGCATTGATGGCGACAAACGAATTTTTGTCTCGTCGGGAGGAGGCATGCAGCAAACGTGCGACAACTTCTTTCCCGGACCCGGATGGACCCGTGATCAGAACGCGGCTGCCCGTTGGGGCTACTTTTTCAATCGTCTGACGAACATGATTGAGCAGAGGTGAATTGCCTATAAGGGTCGTTTCCTGCCCCACTTTCACACGAAGCTCCGCGTTCTCCCGCTTCAGCAAGTCTGCCTCAATGGCGCGGCGGATAACAAGGATCAGCCGGTCGGCTTTGAAGGGCTTTTCGACAAAATCGTACGCCCCCTTCTTGATCGCGGAGACGGCTGTCTCGATGTTCCCGTGGCCACTAATAATCACAACCGGCAAGTTCGGATAGCGTTCTGCTATTACATCCAGCACTTCGAGCCCGTCCAACCGGCTACCCTGGAGCCAGATATCGAGAACAACAAGGCTTGGCATCCTTTGCTCCAAAGCCGCCAGCGCGCTGTCGCTATCTGAAGCAACGCGCGTTTCATAACCTTCATCTGAAAGGATCCCCGAGATCAAATCTCGAATATCTTCTTCATCATCGACGATTAATATTTCAGACGCCATTCCCTGCCTCTACTTTACGTGTTCATGACCAAGCGATCGCTTAAAGTGCGATGTCCTCGGCATTTTCCTTTTTGTTTTTGTCTTCGTCAGCCGCTCCTGGGGCTGCCCGTGCAAATGTCAAGGTCACCTGTGCTCCCGACTGCCATCCGGCATCCGCGGGCGCGTCATCCAACGCCAGACTGCCCCCATGGTCTTCCATAATTTTCTTCACAATTGCCAGACCAAGTCCAGTGCCCTTAGCCCGCGTCGTCATATAAGGTTCCGTCAGCTTCAATCTATCGGCCTTGGGGAGACCTTTGCCGCTATCGGTGACGGTCACTACCACCTGCTCCGCTGATGCGCGGACGCGCGTCTCGATGCGGTGCTGCTTGTCGTCCTGCCCCTCAGTACTCACCTGCGTACCTTCAATCGCCTCTGCTGCGTTTTTCAATACATTGGTCAGCGCCTGGCCGATCAGGCGTGCGTCACCATCGAACGAGATTTCTACATCGGGAAGGATCAGCTCGTAGTGAATGTCACTATGGGCGACCCGTTGCAAGAAGACGGACTGTCGTACAATCTCGCCAAGGTCAGTTTCCTGCATGATGGCTTCCGGCATGCGTGCAAAAGAAGAAAACTCATCAACCATCCTCCCAATGTCGCCAACCTGCCGAATGATTGTATCGGTGCATTGTTGGAAAATTTCAGGGTCGTTGACGATTTGCGCGCTGTATTTTCGCTTCAGTCGCTCGGCAGAAAGCTGGATCGGCGTCAGTGGGTTTTTAATCTCATGCGCAATACGTCGTGCAACATCTGACCATGCAGCGTTTCGCTGCGCGACCATCAGTTCGGTGATGTCGTCAATGGTCACCACAAAGCCCTGATCCGTTGCCTCCTCAGCGTCCTCTCCGGTTACGCGAACGTTGAGCGTGCGCTCCTGCCCGCCGCGCGTCAGGATCACCTGGTCATGGGCGGTCCTGTTGGGGCGCTCGTAGGCAGCTTCGATGATGGATGCAAATTCCGGTGCACAATCCTCCAGACGTCGACCGACCAATACCTCATTGCGGCGATCAAGGAAGATCTTGGCAGCGCGATTGGCGTGGTTAATGGTTCCATCCGCCTCCACCCCCAGCACCCCTGCACTGACGCCCGCCAGCACAGCTTCGGTGAACTGCCGGCGTTCGTCCATCTGAAGGTTCGCGGCGATCAGCTCGTTTCTTTGTTGCTCAATCTGACGGGTCATCTCGTTAAAGGCTGCGGAAAGCAGATCGATTTCATCATCATCGGTACCCACGGTCACCCGGGCAGACAGATCCCCTGCGCTCACGCGCGCGGCAGCACCCGCGAGCCTGCCAATCGGCGTCACGATGCGGTTGGCTGCCCACAGACCCAGCCAGATTGCCGCCAACAAAATGACCAGCGCCACGGTGACGTAAATAAGCGCAAAGGTAAGCTGGACCGAACTCAGCCCTCCTTCAAGGGTCTCATATTCGCGCACAGCCGCCTGCGTTCGCGCCATGTGATCAAGCACCCGTGCATCCACAAAACGAGCGACGTAGAGATAGAGGTTATCGAAGGCAGGTAGTTTCAACAGCGCGCGGATCTCATCGCCGTCATTCTCGGTGTAGAGGACGACAAGCCCCTCATCCGCTTTCTCAAATTGTCCGGGTCCCGGCAGCCCAACCTCGGGTGCAATCGCTGCGGTTGCGCGTGCAATAACCTTACCCTCATTGTTGATGAGGTACGCCGCTGGCAGCGAACGCAGGGCCGCCTGCGTCGCCAATAATTGTTGGGTGCGGCCCTGATTTTCCAAAAGATATGGGGCTGCACGGTTCAAATCATTCGCCATTGCGAGCACATCCTGACGAAGCACTTGATGGTGCTCGGCAAGATAGGCCTGTGCAACCTGGAGCGCGTTGTCGATGATCGCCCGGGTCCGGGTTGAAAACCATGTGTCCAGCCCTCTGTCCAGGGTCACAGAGGCGAACACCGCGACCGTGATCGCGGGCAGAACCGCAATGAAAGCAAACATGGTGACAAGCCGCGCGTGAAGTTTCGCGCCGGCAATGCCGCTCCGCCGCTCCATATAAAGCCTAATAACTCTCCAGGTAATAAGTGCTGCCAACACCAGAACGACGAAGAAATTGGCGAGAAGCAAGGCCGTCACAATCCCTTTGCTTGGTGCAAAGGGGGTGAGGCCGGTCAAGGTCATATAGGTAAACGTGCCGAGGAACATGGCCACGACCACAAGGCTGATCGGCAAGGCACGTCCCAGCCTTGGCCAGCGCCCCCAGGCCCAAAGCCGGTCGCTCCATTGCGAAGCAGCCGATTTTTCGGTGATTGCCATACCTGCCTCGAGAAACCTTCGTGTTGATCGCGGGATGGAAAGCCCAACGCCCGTTTGAAAACGATGTCAGCAATAGCGAAATTGCAACAGATTGCGCCCCATCCATGAGTCGCGAACCTCAAGCATCGTGGGCATCTTGGCTCGACTTCCGTTCCCAATCAACAACAATGTTGCAGGATTGCATCACCTAAGATTGTGTCCGAATTTCGGCTAGCGTGCCGGTTAGCGCGGAAGGCGCACCACCTGGACATCAAGCTCCCGGATCTTCTTGCGAAGGGTATTTCGGTTAATGCCTAAAAGCTGCGACGCCTTGATTTGATTCCCGCGGGTGGCGGCCAAAGAAATGCTCAATAGTGGCTTTTCCACCTGGGCGAGGACCCGCTCATGCAGGCCATCAGGTGGCAGGCTCTCACCAAATGTCGCAAACTCACGGATCAGCAACCGTTCGACCAATTCGCTCAGGTTCTCTTCGCCTGACGCAGGTTCTGGAGGGATCCCGAAGGTTGGCTCGGTCAGCTCAACTTTAAGGACCGACGTACCGATTGTTTCTTCGGTATAGAGTGCCGCCAGACGGCGAACCAGGTTCTCTAGCTCGCGGACATTGCCCGGCCAGCGATAGCGCTTGAGAAGGTCCATGCCTTCCACATCCACCGACTTAGGTGGCAAACCTTCTTCCTGAGCAAGCTTCAAGAAGTGGCGAACCAGATCGGGAATGTCTTCCGTTCGCTCTCTCAGTGGCGGCAACCGGATGGGCACAACGTTCAGGCGATAGAACAGGTCTTCGCGGAAGAGGCCCTGATTGATTAATTGTTTCAGGTCGCGGTTCGTTGCCGCAATGATGCGCACATCGGTCTTGATCGCCGTGCGTCCGCCCACAGTTGTGTATTCACCTTCCTGCAACACACGCAGCAGCCGCGTCTGTGCCTCCATCGGCATATCGCCAATTTCGTCCAGAAAGAGCGTGCCGCCTTCCGCTTGCTCGAAGCGACCGGTGCTTCGCTGGCTGGCGCCGGTAAACGCGCCCTTCTCGTGACCGAAAAGCTCACTTTCAATCAGTTCTCGCGGGATTGCCGCCATATTGATCGCGACAAACGGCCCCTGCCGCCGCTTGCCATAATCATGCAGGGCACGCGCGACCAGCTCCTTGCCGGTTCCACTTTCACCGGAGACCATCACGGAAAGGTCCGTCTGCATGAGACGCGCAAGGACGCGGTAAATTTCCTGCATCGCAGGCGAGCGACCAATCAGCGGGATCTTGTCATCATCCTCTGGTTTGAGGACCGGCACACCGCTTGCGCCAGGCGTCGACAGCGCGCGTTCGGCGACGGCGATAACTTCATTCAGGTCGAAAGGCTTCGGCAAATATTCATAGGCACCTCGCTCAGCCGCTGTGATCGCGGTCATGAGGGTGTTTTGCGCACTGATCACAACAATGGGAATGTCCGGCCGGACCTTCTTGATGCGAGGGATGAGGTCAAAGCCATTTTCATCGGGCATCATCACATCCGTGAAGACCAGATCGCCGTCCCCCTGGCTTGCCCAGCGCCACAGCGTCGCGGCATTCGATGTTGTCCGAACGTCATACCCTACCCTTGTCAACGCCTGGCTGAGCACTGTGCGAATGGCGGCATCGTCGTCAGCAATCAAAATTGTTCCGGTCGGCATAAAAATGTCTTTCTCTGCTTTGGCGCTGCGTTAGCTCTATCTATTTGATTGATTTGGTCATCCTTCCCGCGTCCCCTTGATACATAGGCAGGAGAATGCGGAAAATGGTGCGGCGCTGTTGGCTGTCGCATTCGATGATGCCGCCATGGTCGCCCACAATTTTTGCGACGAGCGCAAGCCCCAGACCCGTGCCGGATGATTTTGTCGTAACGAAAGGATCAAACAGGTAGGGCAGCAAATCATTTGGCACGCCGGGTCCATTGTCGATGACACAGATCTCAATTGGCAGACCAACCCGTTCACGACTTCCCGGCACGGCGAGGCGCACACCCGGACGGAATGCGGTTGTGAGCGTTATCTCGCCATCTGGCTTGCCGACGGCTTCCGCAGCGTTTTTCACGAGATTCAAGAAGACCTGGATCAGTTGATCCTGATCTCCTGGCACCGAGGGCAAAGAAGGGTCATATTCCTCGTTGATCTTCAAATCACTGGCGAAACCGGTTTGAGCAAGCTGCTTCACCCGGCCCAGCACGACGTGAATGTTGGTCGGCAAACGTGGAACCGGGCGTTCATCAGAAAAAACCTCCATCCGGTCCACCAGTTTGCAGATGCGATCAGTCTCATCGCAAATCAGGCGCGTCAATGTTCGGTCATCCTCACTCGCTGCCTGTTCCAGAAGCTGCGCGGCGCCGCGAATGCCCGAGAGCGGGTTTTTGATTTCATGGGCCAGAACCGCCGCCATGCCAACCACCGAGCGTGCCGCACCACGATGGGTCAATTGCCGGTCCATCTTGTGGGCCATTGTGCGCTCTTGCAAAATTACCAGCACGTGACCGGGGGTTTCGACAATGGGCGAGACCTGAATATCAACACCGCGTTCGCCGAAACGAGGTGACGCAAGCTCCACCCCATATTCATTCACCGACTTACCGTTTTCCATTACCTGCTGGATCAAGGCAAGAAGCGGACTGCCAAACGACACGAAGGTCGATAGTTTGTTGCGCATCAAAACGGCGCGGCTTGCATCGAAAAATGTCTCCGCCGCGTCATTGACAAACTCGGCCTGCAACCTGTCGTTCACAGCGATCACCGGGTGTGGCATTGCGTTCAGGATTTGCACACTGTCGGGTGCCAAACCATCGACGGGCTGCGAAGCATTTACATTGCTCATGCCACTCTCCGTTCATCTGCTATAGTGAAGAAGCGTTCCAGCTCCCCCAGAACCTTGTCGCTGTCTGAGCTTGGGAGCAGCTGTGATTTCAGCTGCCGCGGGTCCAGATCCCAATCCGCTCCCGCATGGTCCAGATAGGCCGCAAGATGCTTTCGCACAACACGAAGGCCAAGACTGGTTCCATAAAGTTCAAGGGAATCCAGATAATGCGCGCGTACCAGCTCCCAACGCTCTTTGGGGCCGGGCGCGGGTGACGAAGCATTGCCCTCCAGCGCATCATGCACTTGAGTCAAAAGCCACGGCCTGCCATTAGCACCGCGTCCAATCATTACACCATCGGCCCCTGATTGGCTGAGGCAGGCCTTTGCATCCGACACACTTTCAATATCGCCGTTTGCAACAAGCGGGATAGAGATTGCCTCTTTAACGGGTCGGATCGCCGCCCAATTGGCCTGCCCCTTATAGAATTGACAGCGGGTCCGGCCATGCACAGTCACAAGCTTCACGCCAGCGGCTTCTGCCCGTGACGCAAGCTCCGGTGCGTTAATCGTTCCTTCGTCCCACCCAAGACGCATTTTGAGCGTGACAGGTTTTGTTGTCGCGTTCACCGTTGCCTCGATCAGAGAGACAGCATGATCCAGATCCCGCATCAAAGCGGAACCCGACAGGCCGTTTGTCACCTGCCGCGCGGGGCAGCCCATATTAATGTCGATAATGTCTGCGCCTGCCGCCTCCGCAAGTCGGGCGCCTTCCGCCATCCAGTGGGCCTCCCTGCCCGCAAGCTGAATGACAAGAGGTTCCAATTGCCCGCCCCCGGCAGCACGACGCATCACGTCAGGCCGGGCCTGCGCCAGCTGGTCACTAGCAACCATTTCCGACACGAGTAGCGCAGGGGCGCATTTGGCAACAGCCAGCCGATAGGGCAGGTCTGTCACACCCGACATGGGCGCCAGAATAACCCGGCTTGGTAATTTGCGATCGCCGATGGATATGTCCATTTTTTAGGCAACAACTTTTCTGCATGTTTCTTATGCAATTTGTAGATAGTCAAAACAAATTGCACAAGCACAGAATATGGTTTGCGACAAAAAATCGCTGAATTGCTCGCTTGCAAAGCGTCGCGCGAGGTGCGAAACGAGACACATGCGTGTTGCCGCCCTGATTGTGGCCGCCGGGCGGGGTACCCGCGCGGGTGCGGGCCTTCCCAAACAATACCGTCCCGTGGGCGGGCTCCCTCTTTTGCGACACACGCTGTCAGCATTTTCCGCCCACCCTGACATCGACCTTGTCCTGACCGTCATTCATCGCGATGACGGCGATCTTTATGAGCACGCATCGAGCCAGATTGCCAAAACGCTTCCGGCCATTCCGGGCGGCGACACCCGCCAGGCCTCCGTGCTCGCGGGGCTTGAAGCTCTCGTCCAACATGACGTGACCCACGTTCTCATTCATGACGGTGCACGCCCCTTCGTATCCGCTGCCGTCATTGATGGTGTTCTTCATGCTCTTGCACATGGCAAAGACGTTCATGGTGCGCTGCCTGCACTCGCAGTCACCGACACTCTGAGGCGCGCAGCGGCGGGCATGGCAGGCGACACACTATCGCGCGAGGGGCTTGTCCGCGCGCAGACGCCACAAGGGTTTGAGTTCAATGCCATCCTTGCGGCACATCGGGCAGCGCCCCATGATCAATTTACCGATGATGTTGCCATTGCTGCCGATGCAGGTCTCAGGGTTGCGCTGGTGGCAGGCGCGGAGGAGAATTTCAAAGTGACCGAACCGCAGGACTTTCTGCGCGCAGAGCAATTTCTTGCCCACCAGCGCGAAAGCCGCACCGGGAGCGGGTTTGACGTTCACCGTTTCTGCGAAGGAGATCATGTAACCCTTTGCGGGGTGAGAGTGCCTCACACACAAGGCCTGCTCGGCCACTCAGATGCAGACGTTGGGCTGCACGCCCTGACCGACGCGCTGCTGGGCACAATTGGGGAAGGTGATATTGGCGACCATTTCCCGCCTTCTGATCCCAAATGGAAAGGGGCGGCCTCTGACATATTCCTGAAGCATGCGGGCAAACTGGTTGAGGCACGCGGCGGGCGCATTACCAATCTCGACATTACGCTCATTTGCGAAGCACCAAAAATAGGACCTCACAGAGACACGATGCGACAAAAAATTGCCGACATTCTGCACATTGAAAAATCCCGCGTGAGCGTGAAGGCCACCACGACGGAGGCGCTCGGCTTTACCGGTCGTCGTGAGGGCATTGCGGCGCAGGCTATTGCCACGGTCTCCCTCCTGCTCAGCGGTGGCGGATCATGATCTCGTCCGCCTCCCTAATTGCCACGTGGTTTGGCTCCGGTCTCCTGCCCAAGGCACCGGGCACCTGGGGTTCGCTGGCCGCTCTGCCGTTCGCCTGGGGCATTGCGACACTCACAGGCACGCCCCACTCACTTTTGCTCGCGGCTCTGGTTCTGTTGCCGATTGGCGCCTGGGCATCGGCTCGCCACAGTGCGACACTTGGAACCCATGATGCCGGCGAGATCGTTGTGGACGAAGTGGTCGGCCTGTGGCTCGTGCTTGGCGTGGTGCCCGTCGCGCCGCATTGGTGGCTGGCGGGCTTTGCCTTATTTCGGTTGTTTGATGTCTGGAAGCCCTGGCCGATAAGCTGGCTGGATGCCAATGTTCATGGCGGCTGGGGCATCATGCTGGATGATGTCGCCGCGGGCATTGCCGGGGCCGTGGTTCTGGCATTTGTGTTTCTCTCGTTCTAAGGAATTGGCATGTCACTTTTTCCACGTCCTATCTTGCAGCTGGCAGAGCTGGTGCTGGCAGATGCGCGCGAGAAAAAACTCAAGATCGTTACCGCTGAAAGCTGCACGGGCGGACTTGTTGCCGGGTGTCTGACTGAGGTTGCCGGTTCCTCCGCCGTTGTGGATCGCGGTTTCATCACCTATTCCAACGAGGCAAAACGCGACATGCTGGGCGTCCCCGGCGACATGATCGCGGACCATGGCGCGGTCAGCGAACCTGTCGCGCGCGCCATGGCCGAAGGAGCGTTGGAGGAAAGCCGTGCCCATGTCAGCGTGTCAATTACCGGCATTGCCGGGCCTGGTGGTGGCACCCCGCTCAAACCGGTGGGGCTTGTCCACTTTGCCGCCGCACGTCAGCGCTTTGGCATTATTCACGAAGTCTATCGTTTTGGGGATGTGGGCCGCTATGAGGTTCGCATTCAGGCCGTGCAGGCCGCCCTTGAACTCTTACGACGGCAAATCGAGCGGTAAGTGAGCGGGCTCGCCGTAAAGCTCGTCAGCGCGCTCAAAAAAAGCCGTCACAATTTTGCGCACGGCCCTGTCGAACAAGCCCCCGACCATGCGTTCAAGCGTGCGGCTTTTAAATTCAAAATCGACCAGAAAATCGACAATCGTTTCTTCGCTCTCTCTTGAGGGATGCGGCTCAAAACGCCAGCGGTTTTCCAGGTGTTTGAACGGCCCGTTCACGTAATCCACATCAATGGTGAGGGCAGCACGGTCAATCGTTACGCGGCTGCGAAATCGCTCTCTGAACATTTTGTAGGAGATCAGAAGGTCCGCAATCACGACCTCCTTGTCGCCCTCCACCTTGCGCTCGCGTACACGCACGCCTGAACACCAGGGAAGAAATTCCGGATAGGTTTCAATGTCCGCGACCAGATCAAAAAGATCGTTCGGGCGATGAGCGACGTTCCGGCGTTCAGCGTGAGACGGCACGTGGTTCAGGCCTTGCCAAGTTTTGCATCGCGCGCCGCGCGCAGTGACGCAAAGTCGGCATCTGCATGATAGGAGGACCGGGTAAGGGGCGTCGATGAGACCATCAGGAAACCCTTGCTTCTGGCAATCGTCTCAAACGACTTGAACTCATCCGGTGTTACAAATCTATCAATCGCTGCATGTTTGCGCGTTGGTTGCAGGTACTGACCGATGGTGAGAAAATCGATTTCGGCAGAACGCATATCATCCATCACCTGCATGATTTCATCACGCGCCTCACCAAGTCCCACCATCAGGCCGGACTTCGTGAAAATAGTTGGGTCCAGTTCCTTTACCCGCTGTAGCAGACGAAGCGAGTGGAAGTACCGCGCGCCCGGGCGAATGTTGAGATAGAGCCGTGGCACCGTTTCCAGATTATGGTTGAACACATCGGGCCGCGCCTCAACCACGGTTTCCAGGGCGCCTGGTTTGCGCAAGAAGTCTGGCGTCAGAATTTCAATGGTCGTGCCTGGTGTGCGCGCCCTGATCGCCCGAATGGTCTTCGCGAAATGCTCCGCACCCCCATCGTCCAGATCATCGCGATCGACCGAGGTGATGACGACATGGCGGAGCCCCAACTTCTCAACCGCGTTTGCGACATTTTCCGGCTCGGCCACGTCCAGCGCGTCCGGCAGGCCGGTTCGCACATTGCAAAAGGCACAAGCACGCGTACAGGTGTCGCCCATGATCATCATGGTCGCATGCTTCAGCGTCCAGCATTCACCAATATTCGGGCAACCCGCTTCCTCACACACGGTCGAGAGATTGTTCTCCCGGATGGTTTTGCGAGTCTCGGCATATACCGCCGACCCCGGTGCCTTCACGCGGATCCAGTCTGGTTTGCGCAGCACCGGTGTGTCCGGACGCTTCGCCTTTTCCGGATGCCGGGCGCGCTTGCCAGGCTCTGGCGTGCCGCCCACTGTGTCGAGAACCGTTACCATAACTTGTCCATTTGTCTGCCGCTCAAGTGCCCGCCGTTCAGGAACATATAGAGCTTACTCCGAAAATATTAAGATCGGTGGGCTCTCTTTGCCTAATATTGAGCGCTTTTCGCCAAGTTTTTCCGTTTTTTGCGAGATGCCGCCCAGAGATTGAGAGTTTCCACACCCATTGAGAAGGCAATCGCAAAGTAGATGTAACCGCGTGGAATGTGGAAATGCAGCCCATCGGCGATCAACGACGCGCCAATCAGAATGAGAAACGCCAAGGCGAGCATTTTGACGGTTGGATGCTGTTCCACAAAACTGCCAACCGGTTTTGCAGCAAACAGCATCACGGCCATTGCGATCAAGACTGCCAGCACCATGATTTCGATATGGTCTGCCATGCCGACCGCAGTGATCACACTGTCGAGCGAGAAAACAATATCCAAGACTGCGATTTGGAGAATGGCCCCTGCCATACTCATCGAAGCTGCTCCCGCTGCGCTGTCATGCCCGTGACCTTCAACGGTTCCATGAATTTCCGTTGTACCTTTGGCCAGCAAGAAGAGCCCACCGCCAAAGAGGACCACATCGCGCCATGAAAACACCATATCAAACGCAGTGAAAAGAGGTGCGGTCAGACCGATGACCCAGGCGATTGACATGAGCAGGACAAGCCGCATCACCAACGCACCGGCGAGACCCCATTTTCTGACGGCGTCTCTTTGATGCTCTGGCGCGCGAGCGGCGAGAATAGTGAGGAAGATCAGATTGTCGATCCCCAGCACGATTTCAAGGATCGCCAACGTGGCCAGGCTCATCCAAGCTTGTGGGTCTGCCAGAAGTTCAAGCATGTGCTCAACCAAATTGGGGGTTTTAGATGTGGATCGCGTGTCCGTACGCATCTAGCACGGATTCGTGCATCATCTCACTCAAAGTTGGGTGTGGGAAGACGGTCGCCATCAGGTCAGCTTCCGTCGTTTCCAGTTGGCGCGCGATCGTGTAGCCTTGGATCAGTTCAGTGACTTCCGCGCCCACCATGTGTGCGCCCAGCAGCTCCCCGGTTTTGGCATCAAAGATGGTTTTGATGAGCCCTTCCGGCTCACCCAATGCGATGGCCTTCCCGTTCCCGATAAAGGGAAAGCGGCCCACTTTTATATCATAGCCCGCGTCCTTGGCTTTAGCCTCGGTCATGCCGACGCTTGCAACTTGTGGATGGCAATAGGTGCAGCCGGGAATGTTGCCTGCATTCATCGGGTGAACACCCTTCACGCCTGCAATCCGTTCCGCAACCATCACACCTTCATGGCTTGCTTTGTGAGCTAACCAAGGGGGACCAACAAGATCACCAATGGCGTAGATGCCTGGTACGCCTGTTTCACACCATTCATTGACGGTGACATGTCCCCGGTCAGTCTTAATGCCCAAACTCTCCAGTCCGATATTCTCGATATTGCCGGTGATGCCAACGGCGGAGATCACCTTTTCGACAGACAAAGTTTCTGTCTTGCCGCCAGCGAGTTCAATGCTTGCCTCCGCACCGGTTTTCGATTTTTTGAGTGCGGTTACTTTTGCACCTGTCAGAAGTTTCATACCCTGCTTCTTGAAAGACTTTGCCGCGAAGGCGGAAATCTCCGCATCTTCGACCGGCAGCACTCTGTCCATCACTTCAACCACTGTTACGTCAACGCCGAACGTATTGTAAAAGCTTGCAAACTCAATGCCGATGGCGCCAGAGCCGATGACCAGCATGGATTTGGGCATGGCCTTCGGGACCATCGCCTCGCGGTAGGACCAGACGATTTCACCGTCAGGTTCAAGGCCCGGCAAGGTGCGCGCACGGGCACCCGTGGCCAGAATGATGTTCTTTGCGTTTAGCTCCTCGGTGCCCTTGTCAGTTGTGACAGAGACTTTGCCTCGCCCTGCGAGTTTGCCCTCACCCACCAAGGGCTCGACCTTGTTTTTCTTCAACAGCATTTTGATGCCATTTGACAATTGTTTGGCAACGCCGCGAGAGCGCTCGACAATTTTTGTCGGGTCGAAAGAAATATTCTCAACCGAGAGGCCGAACTCTTCTGCGCGCTGCATATTGTGATAGATCTCAGCGGAGCGAAGCAGCGCTTTGGTCGGGATACAGCCCCAGTTGAGACAAATGCCCCCTAGCTCTGCACGTTCGACAATCGCCGTCCTCAGACCCAGTTGTGCGGCACGAATGGCCGCGACATATCCACCGGGACCGGAGCCGATTACCACAACATCATAGTTTTGCGTGCTCATGGTTTTCCTCACAGCAACATGGATGGTGGATATTCGATATAGGTCTTGAACGCCGCGAGGAGTTTCGCGCCCAAGGCCCCGTCGATTGCCCGGTGATCACAGGAAAGTGTGACGGTCATCATGGTTGCCGCCTTTACTTCACCATCCACGATGATCGCACGTGGCTCCCCCGCACCGACGGCCATAATCGCCGCTTGAGGCGGGTTGATGACAGCCGTGAAGTTTTTGACTCCGAACATGCCAAGGTTTGAGACGGAAAAACTGCCGCCCTCAAACTCTTGCGGCTTGAGTTTTTTATTCTTTGCACGCTCTGCCAATTGTTTTACTTCAGCAGAGATTTCCGCAAGACCCTTTTCTTCGGCCCGGCGGATGATGGGGGTGATCAAACCGCCATCAAGCGCCACGGCAATGCCAACATCTGAATGGTGATGCATCAACAAGGCGTCACCGGCAAAACTGACATTTGCGTCCGGCACCTTCTTGAGGGCGAGTGCTGCCGCGCGCACGATGAAGTCATTCACCGACAGTTTCACACCTTGATCTGCACCCTGCTCATTCAGCATTTTGCGGACTTTCAAAAGTTCGTCCAGCACACAATCAATGGTGAGATAATAATGCGGAATTTCCTGCTTCGACTGAGTGAGCCTTTTGGCAATTGCCTTGCGCATGCCATCAAGCGGCACTTCGTCATAGGAGCCCGGCTCATAGAATGCGCGAACGCCCGTTCCCGCACTCGCGGGAGCGGATGCCCCCGGTCGTTTTGCACCCGTCGCGTTGGGCGCGTTTTCGACATCAGCCTTGATAATGCGGCCATGCGGCCCGCTGCCAGTCACGGTTGAAAGATCGATGCCCTTGTCAGCCGCAATCCGCTTTGCCAATGGGCTTGCAAACAGGCGGTCAAATTCACGCTTTTTTGGTGCGGGTTTTGCTGCAGCTTGTGGCGGATCCACGACCGGCGTCGCTGCCGACGCCGCTGTCGCTTCTTGTCGCTTCTCCTGAATTTGGGGTTTGGCCGGGCTCGCGCCGATGGACGACACCTCTTCGCCTTCGAGAAGCAGAACGGCGATAGGCTCGTTCACGGGTACGCCTTCGGTCCCCGCTTCGACAAGCAGTTTGCCGATAGTTCCCTCATCAACGGCTTCCATCTCCATTGTGGCCTTGTCGGTTTCGATCTCGGCAAGCAAGTCACCGGACCTTACGACATCGCCTTCTTTCACCAGCCATTTGGCAAGTGTCCCCTCTTCCATCGTTGGCGAGAGGGCAGGCATGAGAATTGATACAGGCATGTGCTCCCTCCCTCAGCGATACATGACGCTTTTCACTGCCGCGACAACTTCTGCCGCGCTTGGCAGTGCAAGCTTTTCAAGGTTCGCCGCGTATGGCATCGGTACGTCCTTACCAGAGACGCGCAAGATCGGCGCATCAAGATAGTCAAATGCCTTTTCCTGAACCTGCATGGCAATTTCAGAGGCTATGCCACAGACGGGCCAGGTCTCTTCCACAATCACCAGCCGATTGGTTTTCTTGACTGACGCAATGACCGTGTCCGTGTCGAGGGGACGCAATGTGCGCATATCGATAATCTCGACGCTCACACCTTCACTTTCCAGTGCCTCTGCCGCACTGAGCGCATAGGTCAATCCGTGGCTGAAGGAGACAATCGTGACATCGCTACCTTCCTTCAGGACCTTCGCTTTGCCGATGGGGACAATCCAGTCATCAACTTCCGGCACGTCAAACGTTTTTCCGTAGAGAATTTCGTTTTCAAGAAAAATGACGGGGTTTGGATCGCGAATGGCGGCCTTCAAGAGGCCCTTGGCATCCGCTGCAGAATATGGTGCCACGACTTTCAGCCCCGGAATGTGAGCGTACCAGGATGAATAATCCTGACTGTGTTGTGCGCCCACCCGCGCTGCCGGTCCGTTTGGCCCACGAAACACGATGGGGCAAGACATTTGCCCGCCGGACATATAGCGGGTTTTCGCTGCTGAATTGATAATGTGATCGATTGCCTGCATGGCGAAGTTGAAGGTCATAAACTCAATAATGGGCTTCAAGCCTGCCATGGCCGCACCTGCGCCGAGCCCTGCGAATCCATGCTCGGTAATCGGTGTGTCAATCACACGTCGATCACCAAACTCCTCCAGCAGACCTTGGGTGATCTTGTAGGCGCCTTGATATTGCGCGACTTCTTCACCCATGACGAAGACATTGTCATCGGCCCGCATCTCTTCAGCCATTGCATCACGGAGAGCTTCGCGGACTGTTGTCGGGCGCAAGGTAACACCTTCCGGCAGATCGGGTTCTCGCGGCGCGAGTGCGCTTGCCGGTTGTGCGGGCGCGGGCGCTGCTGCTGGTTCGCCTGCTTTCGTGCCGGCTGCAGTGTCTTTCTCGGTCACGGGATTTGCGTTCGCAGCGCCCGCCTCCTCCCCATCGGCCAAGAGAATGGCGATGGGTGCATTCACGGCAACATTTTCCGTTCCTTCTGCGATGATGATTTGGCTGATCCGGCCTTCATCAACGGCTTCCAGCTCCATCGTTGCCTTGTCTGTTTCAATCTCGGCTATCACGTCACCGGATTTCACGTTGTCACCCTCTTTAACCAGCCATTTGGCGAGGGTTCCCTCTTCCATCGTGGGGGAAAGGGCGGGCATCAAAATTTCTATGCTCATGACCGTGCCTCCGCCACTTCCGGCTCCGCCACAATGTCCGTCCACAATTCTGAAGGATCGGGTTCCGGGCTTTCCTGTGCGAAGTTTGCGGCCTCCATAACGAGGGCCCGAACCTCCGCATCGATTTTTTTCAGCGCTACCTCATCCACCTTGCCCGATTTCAGAAGCCGTATTTTCACCTGCTCAAGCGGATCATGCTCTTCGCGCATCTTGTTGACTTCTTCCCGCGCCCGGTATTTTGCCGGGTCCGACATGGAGTGGCCGCGATAGCGGTAGGTATTCATCTCCAGGATGTATGGCCCTTGCCCCGCCCGACAGGAATCCGCCGCGCGGATGGCTGCATCGGCGACCGCACGCACATCCATGCCGTCCACCTGCTCACCGGGAATGTTGAAACTCGCCCCGCGCTTGGACAGGTCCGTCTGTGCAGACGCGCGGCTGATCGCTGTTCCCATTGCGTATTGATTGTTCTCGATCACGTACACGACCGGTAGCTGCCAAAGCTCCGCCATGTTGAAACTCTCGTAAACCTGACCCTGGTTTGCCGCGCCATCCCCAAAATAGACGAACGACACATTGTCATTGCCGCGATACCGGTTTGCGAAAGCAAGCCCGGTGCCAAGCGACACCTGCGCACCCACAATGCCGTGGCCGCCGAAAAAATTCTCCTCTTTGGAGAACATGTGCATGGAGCCACCCTTGCCTTTGGAGAGCCCGCCAGCGCGGCCTGTCAGCTCTGCCATCACGCCTTTCGTGTCCATGCCGCAGGCAATCATGTGACCATGGTCGCGGTAGCCGGTGATGACCTGATCACCTTGCTTCACCGCTGCCTGTACACCAACCACAACAGCCTCCTGCCCGATATAGAGATGGCAGAAGCCCCCAATCAGACCCATGCCATACATCTGACCGGCTTTTTCTTCAAAGCGGCGAATGGTGAGCATCATCCGGTAGGCATCAAGATCCTGGGCAGGCGTAAAGTCAGGCACCTTGCTTTTTGCAGGCGCGGAAGCTGCCGCCTTTGGCATTGCCTTTTTGGACGGCGCTTTTTTTGGCGGTGCCTTTCGGCTCGCGCTTTTTTTCGCTGGAGATTTTGGTGCTGCTTTTGCCTTGGTAGAGGGGGATTTGCCCACCATGAAGCTGGCCTCGCTGGTTGATCACCGCACATAAGGTTACGGTTAACAGCCATCACATTAGGCATCAATGTTTTGAAATGTATGAAAATTCTTCCGATTAACTGAATTTCAGTTAAAGAAGAAATTTTATTTCAAAACAATGGCTTAGATCGAAACAATCACCGCAAATCTCGGTAAATTGTCAATTCGTCAGGCCGCGCGATGCCAAGCGTCGCCCGTGCGCGCTCATCCAGCAAGTCAGGATCGAGGCTTTCCGGCCGGAGTAACGCAACGTGATGCTCCAGCCGTTCACGTTCTTCACGGACCGTAGCAACATCTGTGTGCAGCTCTTCAAGCTCAGCTGACAACACCCGCCACCGCTCCAGACTTTGCTCGCCACCGACGGCTGAAAACGCAAAGTAGCTGAGGATGAGTGCGCAAACGATCGGCAGCACCAAGAGGCGCAGCTTCAAAGGTTCGCGGGTTGTGACAAATCCAAATCGTTCCATGGCTTGAGAGAATCACAAGTTGATTCGCGCCGTCAAGGGAAAAAGATTCCGGATTCTCTCAATGAGTCCAATTAGTTGTGGATTAGAGTCCCCCGGGGCCTACTTCGCGCCTTTAACCGGGAAATCAACCTCGGGTTCACCGGTTTTCCACTGTGCGTATTTGCCCATGACACGTTGAAAGCGCCCTGAGCTGAGGAAGCGGTCGAGCCAGGCTTTCAGATGTGGCCAGTCTTGCGCGTCAAACCAGCCACGGTCCGTATTTGCAAACTGGCGAACAAACGGCAGGATCGCATAGTCAGCGAGATGCGCCCTCTCACCGAGCAGCCATGGTGATTTCGCCAAACGCTCGTTCAGTGCCATGAGGTAGGGCTGGGCCGCCGCACGATGGGTTGCAGAGACGTCCCCATCATAGCGGTTTTCATATTTGTACCGGTCGAGATGATGTTTGAAAGGTCCGTCAATATCAGCAATTAGCGCGGCGCTTTGCGCCTCCTCCGCCAGCCAGTTTTCAGGATCGTTTTCCCGCAGGGCCCAATACATGATGTCGAGGCTTTCCTCGACAATCACACCCTCTGCGGTTTGCAATACAGGCACCGTTCCCTTGGGCGACACGGTCAGCATTTCGTCCGGCTTGTCGCGCAAAACGACCTCCCGCAGCCGCACCGCCTGCCCGCTCACCTCCAGCGCCAGCCTTGCCCGCATGGCATAGGGGCAGCGTCTGAAAGAATAAAAGATCGTGCGTTTATCGGTCATCTGGCTCGCTGTCTAAACTGATCAGGCCTGTTGCTCGCTGTACGGCTTGTCAAAATTTGCACCCAGATGTTTTTCGCGGCGGGCCTTTGCCAGTTCCATCTGTTTCTGGCGCGCGGCGAAACGGGCCTTCTGCTCTTCTGATGACAGATCTATACAATGAGGGCAGCTCACACCCAATTCATAAGATGGTGATGCCTTGTCATCCTGCGAGATCGGCATGCGACAGGCATGGCACATATCGTACTCACCAATCTCCAGCCCATGGCGGACGGAGACGCGCTGATCGAAGACAAAACACTCGCCCCGCCACAGGCTTTCCTTCTCGGGTACCGTCTCCAGATATTTGAGAATGCCACCTTCGAGATGGAACACTTCGGGGAAGCCTTCCGACTTCATATAGGCGCTTGCCTTCTCGCAGCGAATGCCGCCCGTGCAGAACATCGCCACTTTCGGTGTCTTTCCGCTTTCTTCAGCACGCTGCTTCAGTGCTTCCACCCAATCGGGAAATTCCCGAAAACTTTTCGTCTTCGGATCAATGGCGCGATCAAACGTGCCGATGGCGACTTCATAATCGTTGCGCGTATCCACAACGATGACATCCGGGTCGGATATGATGGCGTTCCAGTTTTCAGGCTTAACATAGGTGCCGACGATCTGTTTTGGATCAACGGCGGGCTTGCCCATGGTGACGATCTCTTTTTTCAACCGGACTTTCAGGCGGTGAAAGGGCATCTCGTCTGCGTAGGAGTATTTAAGGCTCATCCCCTCGAACCGTGGTTCTGCCTGAAGATGCGCGATGACCGCCGCAACTCCCTTTGCGGACCCCGCGATCGTGCCGTTGATCCCCTCTTCTGCCAGCAGCAGCGTTCCCGCGACACCATTGGCGAGACCTATTTTTTTCAAGGGCGCTTGCAGCGCCTCGAAATCAGGCAGCTCCGCAAACTTGTAGAGTGCCGCGACGGTGATGGGGGGCTCGTTGATCATTTCGGTCAGTCCGGTTGGGTAAGCTGCTCGCTCCTACAATTTTGGCAGACAAAGGGCAAGCCATAAAGACCATATATGTATTCTGGTTATATAGAGGCATCGGAAACGATGTGCTGCTTTGAGCAAACAAAGCCGCACACAACCTGCGAAAAATGGAGGAACCTCACCCATCCAAATACTGAACTTTATATTTCCTCAAATCATTTGGTCTAATTTAATCAATTGAACAAAGAAGTTGAAGTGGCAGACGATAATGAATTTGGATCAACTCCTCGCCCAATCGCGAGAGCAAACAAAGCTTGGGCGCTATGTGAAGGCCTATGTTGAAGCGCAGACGCAACCTGATCAGGTTGTTGCAAAGCCTGACTTGTCCATGCGCCAACTTGCCATGTGTATGCCCAACATTACTTTGATGGAAGTGCACTCAGACCAGAACGTCGTCTACCGCATTGCGGGTGATAATGTGATAGCCCGGCTCGGCATGAACCCGACCGGCCACAATTTTATGGATCTCATTCCTCCCGGCGAACGCGTCGCAACCGCTACAGCGAACCGGTATTGTCTCACTCATCCCTGCGGCATCTACCTCGTTTACGACAATGATTATTCATCCGGACGCAGAATGGTTTCCGAGAGCCTCATTCTCCCTTTGCGCAAGTCGACAGATGAGCCCGCAAACCTGCTGCTTGGGCTTCACATACATCACGAGGCCTCCGGCTTTTCGCCCATCCCTGGTGAGACCCGGCTCCTGGCAAATCTGCGCACGGCGTCCTATGTTGATATCGGCGCAGGCTTACCGGGGGCTGAGTTTGCGAACCCGATGAGCGTCGCGAGCGCTGTCGCATGACCTTCGACGACATTCTTTCAACCTCGCAAGCACCTGATAAACTCGCGGCCTATGTGAGGTGCTATCAAGCCGCGCAGGGAGAAGATGGGATTGCGTCTCAATCTGCCCTTCCCTTGCGAGACTTTGCGAAGTTCATGGCCGATATCACGGTGCTGGAAATGGTTGCGCAGGAACGACTTTTGTTTCGGCTGGCGGGGGAAAACGTTCTGGAAAAAATGGGGAGGAACCTTGTCGGTCGCGACTTCCTTGATATTATTCCCTCCGTCATTCGACGCCAATCACTCGCTGGGCATTTGGATATGCAAGCAAAGCCCTGCGGCTATTTCATGATCTATGAGAATGAGTATGTAGGCGGGCAACATGCTTTTGCGGAAACGCTGACCTTACCCTTACGCAAAAGCCCCGATGCGCCGGCTGACTATTTTCTGGGGTTCCACATCCAAAACGATGTCATTGGAGTCAACCTGTACCAGAAGGAGCCAGCTCTCATCGTTGGCTACCAGTTGAGCAGTTTTGTCGATATTGGATTTGGCATTCCAGATGCAAATGACCTGCCCGCCATCAAGCCGGATCGCTGACTAGAACGTCCATGACCAAATGAAAATTCCATCGCGCAGTACCACCGCGCCAGTACCATCCCTTCCCCCTCACAGCAAATTGCATCTGTTATGCAACCAAAGGAAGAATGCCGGTTACACTTTATCAACCTCGTTCGCGGACAATGATCAAAATCTGTCATTTAGGCAGGCGTACACGTCATGACACCAGAGCAATCGCTTCATCGAACGCAATCGCCGAAGAAACTCAGTCTATTGTACGAGTGCTATGCACAGGCAAAGGACCAAAGCGGCGCGTTGGTAAAAGACGAACTGCCCATGCGCACCTTCGCCCCCCTAATGGCTGACATAACGCTGTTTGAACTCACGGCGAGCAACCAGCTTGTCTACCGGGTGGCAGGCCAGAATGTGCTTGATCGAATGAACATTCCACTGCGTGGGCGAGACATGCTTGACTTTGTACAGCCGGACTTTCGGGCACGCGTCCTTTACGCTCACAAGTTGGCACTCTCCCATCCCTGCGGCTACTTCATGGTCTTCGGCGCTCGATATCCAACCGGCGGCGTCAGGCGGCTGGAGACGATCAGGCTCCCCATGCGCGACACCAAAGGAAGTCCGTTGACGGGCTTTCTTGGGCTAAATCTGCACGGCGAAATTGTGCGCTATGACACGCCGGAAGCCACACCCAAGACGTTCATTGCAGGCAAAGGTGAGTTTTCAAGCTTTGTTGATCTGGGGCATGGCCTGCCGGTTTTGGCAGACGATTGTAGCGAGGAAACGCGCTTGCTCCACGCTCAAGCGGTCTTTGATCATAGCGATCGGCACGCAAATCCGACCGATCATGCCATCGACTGATTGAACGGGACATACCCTTTCTCACTCCGGCGGGGGGCTTTTTACTCAGGCGGGGGGCGGCGGCGCATCGCCTTTGTCGATCCCCGTTTTCCCTTTTCATCCAGTCGCTTTGTTTTCTGCGTTTTGCTGGGACGGGTTTTCACACGGAAGCGTGGCGGCACGGCAGCCTCCTTGATGAAGTTGAACAGGCGTTCCCGCGCGGCCGCGCGATTAAGATTTTGGGTTCGGAACTCTCTTGCCGTAATTGTCAGAATACCGCTGGCGGAGAGACGGCGGCCCACCAATCCCTTGAGCCGGGCCTTTTGAGATGGGGTAAGTGCCTGCGTGTTGCGAAGATCAAATTTGAGTTGAACAGCTGTCGCCACCTTGTTGACGTTCTGACCACCCGGCCCGCCCGCCTGGATGAAGCTCTCTACTAGTTCAACCTCATCAATCTCAATCTTGTCTGTGATTTGGATCTTCGCCATCGGCCCGAATCATTCTGATTTCAGATAGGCCGCAACCGCCACACCACAAGTGCGGCCAAGCGCCATGCAGGCATTCAGCAGATATCCGCCGGTCGGTGCTTCCCAGTCCAGCATCTCGCCCGTGCAGAAAGTGCCGGGCTTTGACTTCAGCATAAAGCCTTCGTCCAACGCGTCGAATGCAACACCGCCCGCGGTGGAAATCGCTTCAGCAATCGGCCTTGGGCTTGTTACTTTAAGAGGAAGGCTTTTGATCGTCTCTGCGAGAGTCTCCATATTCTCCAACCCGTCCCCGCCACATTCGCGCAGCAGGCTCGCTTTGACGCCCGACAGAAACACGGTTTTCTTCAGGTGTGTTGAGAAGCTTTTTGATCCGCGTGGTTTTGACAGGCGTGTGATCAGTTTCTCAAGCGGCACATCTGGCGCGAGATCGAGCTTGAGAATTGCCTCGCCCTTGTCCGCAATCTGTTGGCGAAGCGCGCGGGCGTGCTGATAGACACCGCTCCCCTCAATGCCGTATTCCGTCACAACAAATTCACCATTCAAACGCACGTCATCGGTGGTCAATGCGACGGCTTTCACAGGCTCGCCCGCGAAGCGCTCCTTGAAATGATCTGACCAGGCAATATTGAAACCGCAATTGGCAGGCTCAAAACCTTTAACGTCAATACCAGCCTCTGTGAGCCATGGCACCCAGGCTGCGTCAGAGCCGAGCGATGGCCAGCTTGCCCCACCCAGCGCGAGGATGGTGGCGTCGGCAGTGACCGTTTGCGTGCCCTCTCGCGTTTCGAAGAGCAGCCCACCGTCCGCCGCCCAGCCCTGCCATTTGTGACGGACATGGACGCTCGTACCGCGCGCTTTAAGCCTGCGTATCCAGGCGCGCAGCAAAGGGGCCGCCTTCATGCTTTTCGGGAAGACATGACCGGACGTGCCAACAAATGTTCTGGTGCCAAGCTCCGCCGCCCATTCCCGAACAGCGTCCGGCGGGAAATAGCTGATCGGGGTTTCGAGATACTGCCTCGCCGCACCGAAATGCGACAGGAACCAGTCCACTGGTTCTGCATGGGTGAGGTTGAGGCCGCTTTTGCCGGCCATCAGAAACTTCCGACCCAATGAAGGCATGGCGTCGAACAGGTCGACCTCCACGCCTCGCGCGGTCAGGGTTTCAGCTGCCATGAGCCCCGCAGGCCCACCGCCGATAATTGCCACCCTGACCTTCATTTGTTTTAGCCTTTCAGGCTTGATGTCTCTTCTGCCGCAAAAACCATGTGCCTCTGCTTAAAACAGCTTAGACTGTTCAGAAGTGTCTAGGCCTTCAGTACGGAACGGCCTGCATATTCAGCCGCAGGGCCCAACAATTCTTCGATACGGATGAGCTGATTGTACTTAGCCAACCGGTCTGACCGTGCGAGTGACCCCGTCTTGATCTGCCCGCAATTGGTGGCGACAGCAAGGTCTGCGATGGTTGCGTCTTCTGTCTCGCCAGAGCGATGCGACATGACAGCCGTGTAGCGTGCCTTGTGTGCCATCTCCACAGATTCCAGCGTCTCCGTCAGTGACCCGATCTGGTTCACCTTCACGAGGATGGAATTTGCGACACCCATCTTGATCCCATCATGCAGGCGGGCTTTGTTGGTCACGAAAAGATCGTCGCCCACGAGCTGAACCTTGTTGCCGATCCGGTCTGTCAGGGCTTTCCACCCATCCCAATCATCTTCGGCCATGCCATCTTCGATGGAGATGATCGGGTAACGTCCTACAAGATCCGCCCAATAATCAACCATCCCACCGGCGTCGAGCTTCTTGCCTTCGCCCTTGAGATTGTAGATGCCCTTGTCGTAGAACTCTGTCGAGGCGGCATCGAGCGCCAGGAACATGTCTTCACCGGCTTTGTAGCCTGCTTTTTCCATCGCCTTCATAATATAGTCGAGTGCCGCATCCGTTGAGGCAAGGTTTGGCGCGAAGCCCCCTTCATCACCCACGGCGGTATTGTGGCCATCGGCCTTCAATTCTGCTTTCAGCTGGTGGAAGACTTCCGCCCCCATGCGCACGGCATCAGCGATGCTTTCTGCGGCCACCGGCATGATCATGAATTCCTGAATGTCGATCGGATTGTCGGCATGCTCGCCGCCGTTGACAATATTCATCATTGGCACCGGCAGAATGCGGGCGGCGGGGCCCCCAATGTAGCGGAAGAGCGGCAGACCGGTTGATTCAGCCTGTGCCTTTGCCAGCGCCATGGAAACACCAAGGATGGCGTTCGCGCCAATGCGTGCCTTGTTCGGCGTTCCGTCCAGTTCGCACATCAGCCTGTCCAGGTAGACCTGCTCTTCGGCATCCATGCCGCCAATGGCGTCAAAGATCTCCCCATTGATGAAATCCACCGCGTTCAGAACGCCCTTGCCATTGTAGCGCTTGGGGTCCCCGTCCCGCAGTTCCACCGCTTCGTGGGCACCGGTTGACGCACCAGACGGCACAGCCGCACGGCCAAAGGAGCCATCCTCAAGAATGACATCAACCTCTACAGTTGGGTTGCCTCGGCTGTCGAGAATTTCACGGCCGAGAATGTCGATAATGGCGCTCATGCGGATCTCCCAATTCAGGTACGGGTTTGATTTGAGGGATACATAGCGAAGCGAGCAGCTTCACGAAAGCGGAAACGGGCCTTTTGGCACTATTTCTGCTCATTTTTTGGTTTTTGAGGCCGAGTTCGCCCCCGCTCACGGAATGTGGCCTTAAGCGAGGTTCAAGGACAGCGCTCATCCCGGCCCAGCCTGCTCCAATGGACAGGCGCTCATTTTAGCATCTGAGGCGCGATAAGGCGCCTCAGACCGCTACGCATTCATTACTTTTTACCAGGGCTCTTGTTAGGCCGCTGTGCTGGAGCTGATCCTGCGGTTGTTTTTGCCGCCTTGTTCGACTTTGGATCCTTCGGGGCCGCTGCCCCGGCTCCCTTGCCGGTCCCTACTGAATTCTTTCCTTTTGCCAATGTAACCACCTCCTCTCAACACTTACGACTTCGCTGCCAAAACCGTCGGGCATTAGAATCTAGTCAGTAAGCTGAACAAATTGATATTCCAAATGCCCCTTAAGTGCAATGGGAACAATTTTTGGAGGAGCCTCTTTGCGCCCTTCAGGAGCAGCCCTCAACCCATTCAAGCTCCGGATAGCGCCCGGCGCAGAAGGCGTGGACCCTCCCCTCCCATGCGCTGAAGACGAGACCTACCGTTTCCAACAGTTTGACCTGATAGCCGGTCGTCGCCTCATCATACTTATTGGGCTCGGCGAGGGCCGCGCCCCGGTAAGTCGACACGAAGTCGGTAACCCGGCTTCCTATACCCAGGCCGCTCTTGAGTGTGACGCCCCGCTCCTCAACTTCGATCCGGGCAATCGTGTGGAAACCGATTGCCGGTCCTCCTCCACGTCGCGCGCGAACAAAGAGAAGGTCAACGCACATGTGATCGCGCGCCCCGACAACCACCGAATATTTTCCATGTTTCATCCCTCACAGCTTCGCGCCGCCGCCATGCGGTGGCTTTGTTGATTGTATCGCCATTCATTTGGGAAAATTTCTCAAAACTCTTTCATCCACTAATGCGTTTGGGAAAATTTCCCAAAAATTTATCTCGACCATGGATTTTCAGAAATAAAATTCCTCCGTCGTCCGCATTAGTTCCTGCATGTGGATTTTCGGTTACAGACTTTTAGTCACGACGTCGTTAGCTTCTGTTCGCTGGATGCCCATGGGTGAGAGGGCATCACGTACACAGTACTTCTATACCGGCTTGCGACCGGGGGAAGTTTGTCGGATCGGGGGGCCCGGCAAACGAGAGACCCTCCCGCATGCTCCGGAGGACGCCATGCACTTCTCACTCAGGTTCGCATCCAGCGAGTCCTATTCAAAATTCCATTTAACCATTCCCAGTATTTTTTTGGGGTTCAGTTTGATCGCATTGCCCGCCAATGCGGCGGACATGAAGATTGGTGATGTCGATGTGGTCATTGACACAACAATTTCCGCTGGTATCACGTTAAGAGCGTCGGACAGAGATTGCGAAAAGGTCAGCGTTGCCAATGGCGGATGTCTCAGCGGTTACGGTACAGGTGCCAGCATCAATAGCGACAATGGCAATCTTAACTTCGACCAATGGGATTTCACCCAGGCGACGGTGAAAGCCACAAACGACATTTCCGCTACCTATCAAAACTATGGTGCCTTTGTCCGCGTCAAGTCATTCTATGATCTTGTCTATGCTAACAATGACATGCGCTTCAGGGATCTTCTGGGCGATGCGAAGGAGCAGCTGGACTATGGCGTCGATGTTCTTGATGCCTTCGTCTACGGGGACTTCGAGATCGGTGATGTATCAACCACATTGCGCGTCGGCAACCAGGTTGTGAACTGGGGCGAAAGCCTCTTTATACAAGGGGGCGTGAATGCCTTTCAGGCCGTAGATGTAACGGCGCTTCGCACACCGGGTGCAGAGTTGAAGGAGGCCCTCACACCGATGCCGATGGTTTTTGGTTCGGCGACGTTTGGCAATACGTCTGTCGAGGGCTTTTATCAATGGGATTGGGCGAAGACGGAAATTGATCCGTCTGGATCCTTTTTCTCCACGCTCGACATTGCGGGGCTTGGGCCAAACCCCGGTATTCTCGGTGGTACAGATCAACTGGGTCTGACGCTTCTGGATGGTGTTGTTTATCTTGATGTCGAGAGCGACACGGTAGACGAAGATTCAGCCGAGTTTGGTTTTGCCATCCGGAACTATTCGGAAGACATAAATGGCGGCACTGAGTTTGGCCTCTATTTCAGTCACTACACATCGCGTCTTCCCTTCCTCGGGTATCAGGGCGGGAATATCGATGCCGCGACAGCCTGTGCGGCGGTTGGTGGTTGCGTCAGTGCTGCAACGGTCAGTGCGGCCATTGCTGTCGCTGCGGACGCTGCGCAAATTGAATGGGTTTACCCTGACAGCATCAACACGATCGGTGCCAGCGCATACACAACGTTTGGCGATGTTGCATTTGCGGTGGAAGCGAGCTTCACGCCTGACATGCCTTTGCAGACCGAAAGCAACCAGCAGCTGGCACAGCTTCTTGATGCCGCAGGTCTGTCTGCGCT
>JAVKCY010000051.1:0-18001 GCA_040223265.1 Parvibaculum sp.
GATCATGTGAGTGCGTGCTTTCCCGTCATCTGCCAATTGAACAAAACCGGTCATGAAGGAGCTGGGTGTCGGCTTGAAACCCTCTGTATAGGCATCGGTGAAGGTCAAGCGTTCTTCCGGGACGACCTCCAGCAGGCATCCTTTAAGGTCTTGCTGCTCGCCGTTGGGGCCTTGCATGAGCATGTTCATGCGGCCGCCGGGAGTAAGGTTGAAGTCAGCGACGGGCACGGTCCACGGAGCGGGGCAATACCATTGCTTGAAAAGCTCAACTTCCGTCCAGCAACGCCAGACGGACTTGCGCGGCGCATCGATGGTTCGCTCCAGGATGAGGGTGAGGTCGCTATCTTCAAATCGTATGGTCATGGATGGCTCCCGAATGATCGACTCGTTGGTGTTTGATTGTTTGAAGCTGATTTCAGATGCGTTGATGTGCTCGCGCCCATTGAGAGCATGCGCGGGGTTGTATCGAGAGTAGCCTTATCAGGTTCATTTAAGCAGCCGCAGCGCCATGAAAAAAGGCCGGTGACAAAATCACCGACCTTTAATTGGCTCCCCGGGCCGGACTCGAACCAGCGACCGATCGGTTAACAGCCGATTGCTCTACCAACTGAGCTACCGAGGATCAAATCAGCGAAGTTGTCACGCTGATGAGCGGTGCATATAGCAAACCCGCAAAGACCTTGCTAGCCCGAAATCATGGCCAAAATGCTAAAAATCTTGAGGTTTGTCGCTTTCATGCCACCTTCTGGCTATAGAAGCGCTGATCTGCTGGCGTTTTAGACAGTTTGGAGACGTTCTTTGTCGTTTGTGCGCATAAATGGGCGAAAATATCGAGTGCCTGGATCGGCAACGATTCGACTGGTCGTAGGTGTCTTGCTGGTGATAGGCGGCGTCTTCGGCTTTCTACCGGTGCTTGGGTTTTGGATGATCCCGCTTGGGATTATCATCCTATCTGTGGATCTGCATGTCGTCAGACGCTGGCGGCGGCGGTTTGAGGTTCGCTGGGGGCGTTGGCGGCGGTAAAAATCAAATGAGGGAATTTAGGCTTCAGGCCGTTTCAACGGAGGGCAGCATTTTGGCCAGTGCAAATGGCAATCCGCTCATCAAGACCTTCAACATGCGCAAGTCCTGATAATCACCGTTGAGAGACAGGCGCGGAATGGCGTGAGGATTGATGCCATGGGCCTCTGTGACAAAGCCTTTGCGCGTTGTGGTCGCACTATCGAAGCCGAGAAACCGCGCCAGTTCAAATTCTCTCGGACCGGCTGATCCTTCATCCCCATAAGGGTATGCAAAATGGCGCGGCCATTCGCCCGTCATCTCGGCAATCCGGTTGGCACCGCCGAGTATTTCGTGGCGAGCCTCTGTCTCTGCAAGTTTTGAAAGTGCAAAATGGTCAATGGTATGTGCGCCGATTGTGCAATGTGCATGATTGTGGAGTTGGCGAACGCCGTCCCATGTTAATGCTGCGTCGCGGGTGATGCCGGTCAAATCTACCTGATATTTGTCGCAGAGGTTCCTGATCCAGGTGCGTTGCTCTATCTCGTTCTGATTGCGAAGGGGCCAGTAGACTGCATCGAAGGCCGCCTGTTTTTCGTCGGCGGTTGCGCAGGTCATCTCGATCGGTGTGCCGTTGATCTCGGTGGCCAGATGATCCGTGCTGCGGATGACTTCTTCCAATCCCATCCACCAGAGTTCCGCTGTGGCATCCGGTAGGCCTGAGCTTACATAGACGGTGAAGGGTGCGCCATGTCGCGCAAAAATCGGTGCGGCATATTGCAGATTGTCGTGATAGCCGTCATCGAGGGTGAAGGCCGCGAACTTGCGGTCCAGTTTGCGCGTGCGGAGCCTGTACAGCGCCTCATCCAGCGACACAAAGTCATATCCAAGGCTTCGCACGGTCATCAGCACCGCGTTCAGATAGTCGGGTGTAATTTCAAGGATGGCGTTTGGTGCAAAGCCATTATGATCAGGTGTCGGCCGCACCCGGTGGAGCATGAAGATGACGCCAGCACCTGAGAGTGCCGCGGGCGCCAGGTCATAGAGCCGCGTCATGTGCAGGGACATGAGTGCTGAACGGAACAGTGTGGATTTTAAGCTCACAGTAACGATGTCCTCAGGCATTTCGTGCAAGCCATGGCGATCCGGGTAGAGTCGCACAGGTTTTGCTACGTCTCGAGTAAGCGCAGTCTGACTGTCTTTAATTGAGAAAAGATTGCGGAAAATACGAAACGGGGACGGAAAACCGTCCCGACTTGGCACAAATCTCGACGACGGAGACACCCCCATGTCCCAGAACGACCTGAAAATGAATGATATTGACGGCTCAATTACAGCTGAAGTCTCGATAGGCGCAATCCGCAGCTCGTCGGTCTTTCTGACGATCTATAATGATTTCGCATCTGCGGAGAAGGTTTGGCGCCGTTTTGAGGATTATGCGGATTGCTATGCATTTCAGTCGTTCAACTTTCTGGATGTCTGGTACCGCAATATCGGTCACCGGTCCGGCGTTGAAATGCAGCTTGTTGTCGCGTGGGGTGCAGGCGCGAAGCCGCTGATGATCCTGCCGCTTGGTATTGAGACATCAAAACTTGGTCGCAAGCTAGCGTGGCTCGGCAACGAGGTGAATGATTACAACGCGCCGATGCTCGCACCCAATTTCTATGATTGCGTCGAAAAGGGCGACTTTCCCCGCCTTTGGAACGATATTCTCAAGAGCCTGCCCGCTCATGATTTTGTTGAGCTTATGCGTCAACCGCGCATGGTGGGCACCCAGCTCAACCCGTTTATGGAGCTCGGCGTACAAGTCAACGCGTCTGGTGCTCATATGACCCAGATGAGCGAAGACTTTGATGCATATTACGAGGAAAAGCGGTCGAGCAAAGCCAAGCGCCAGTTCCGCAGCCGTCGCAAGCAGCTCAACGAGATCGGTGAAACCAATTATGTACACCCAACCAATGTCGAAGATATTCACGCGTCTATCGACAAGCTTGTCGCGCTTAAATCTGATGCGTTGAAAGCAATGGGTGCCCCGGACTTTCTGGCGCAGCCTGGCTATCTTGATTTTTACAGAGAACTGAGTTCAATGTCTCTCAATGAAGGGATTGGCCATGTGTCTCACCTGGAAGTTGGCGGCGAGTATGTTGCCGGCAATTGGGGTCTTGTCTTCAAAGGCCGGTTCTACTATTTGCTCGCGAGCTATGACGGCCCGGGTTTCGGCCGCTACGCACCGGGGCTCCAGGCGCTTGTTGAATTGATGCGCTGGGCATCGGAAAAAAAGGCGACGCTTTTCGACTTCACCATTGGTGACGAGGGCTACAAGGCTGAATGGTGTGAGATCCATGAGGATCTCTATGATCACATTCAGGCGCGGTCGCTTCGTGGTTCTGTTGCGCAGGCCGTGACCAAAGGCTTTCTCCTCGCAAAGCGGACGATCAAGCAGAACCCGAAGCTCTGGGAACTCTTCACAAAGTATCGTTCAAAGATGGCAAACAATCGCGACTTTGGGTGAGAACTTATGGTGTTAGGTGAGGCGGTCGATCAGAGATCGGTTGCCTCGTCTGCCAACCGCTTATACTGACGGCGATTAACCCCCGTCAGGAAGATACCGACCCGACGTGTCGATGCGGCCGACAGAAACTTGAGCGCCCGGTTGACAATACGACGGTTCGTTTTGCCCCATTTCACGCACATCACGGTGACATCGCTGAGCTGTGACAGTGCCGGCGCTTCCGAGGCGGCATGGACTGCGGGTCCGTCAATAATCACATAATCATATGTCTGCACCAGTGCATAGAGCAACCAGCTCATGCGGTTGGAGTTGAGCAATGCTGTCGGGTTGGCGCTTTGTCCACCTGACTGAAGGATGTGCAGCGTGCTGGAATGATCACGCATGACAGCTCTGTCAAATTCAGCCTGACCGTTCAGAACTTCCGTCAGGCCCCATGTTGGGTGCAAGCCGAGTGTCGGGGCAAGAGCCCCATGACGCAGGTCAGCATCAATCAAGAGAACTCGGTAGCCACTTTGTGCCATCAAGCGGGCAAGTCCGCCTGCGACGCCGGATTTCCCCTCCTGCTCTACTGATGACGTGACAAGCACCGTGCGTACCGGTCGGTCTTCAATTCGCGCCATTAGAACATTGCTCTGCAGGCGTCGCATGGCTTCGGAAATGGCGCCATATGGCGAGCGGACGATCGAGGCGGCAAGGCCAGCCGACGAGCGTGCGCCGACAACGTCTGGCAAGATGCCAAGGAATGGCATGCCCGTCTGGCGCTCCACCTGCTCGGGTGTGCGGAAACCGGGTGCCAGTGCCTCCATAAGGAAAACGATTGCGAGAGAGCCGAAAGCGGCGCCAATAATGGCCAGCACGAAGGCCGCCTTCTTGTTCGGCGCTGCAGGCTTTGCGGGGATGACGCCCTTGCTGACAATGGTTGCGTTGGCGGCGGCTGTGTCGGCAACGGCGCGCGCGGACGCGGCCTCATAGCGGCCAAGGAATTGTTCAAGCAATGTCCGATTGGCGGCGGCTTCTCTTTCAAGGGCACGCAGCTCAACTTCCTGCTGGCCAAGTCGGCTCATTTTGCTTTTGACGCGGTTGACGCGGTCGCGCATGACGCGAATGCGCTCATTGGCGATATGGGCTTCGTTTTGCAGACTTCTGATGAGCTTGGCGACTTCGCGGCCAATCTGGAGCCGCAGATCGGCAAGGTTCGCTTCAGAAGTCTTCATGCGTGGATGTGACGGCAACAAGGTTGCGGAGAATTCCGCAATCTGTGCGCGCAGTTGCACCTCTTGTTGACGAAGGTTTTGAATGAGCGGTGACTGAAGGACTTCGATAGTGGAATCGATGGCGCCTTCGTTGGCCACGAGCTCCCGCGCGAGGGAGAGACGCGCCATGACGGTTGAGCGTTCGGCTTCTGCCTGCACGAGCTGGCTTGAAAGCTGAGTCAATTCCTCTCGCGGTAATGTGGAATTGCTCGTTTGGAACAGGCCGTTCTGGCTTCTGAATTGTTCGACCGCGGCTTCGGATATGGCAACTTCGTCGCGCAAATTGTCGATTTGGGATTTAAGCCAAGTTGTGGCCTCGCTGTTCAACGCATTACCATCGGAGACTTGGCGCGAGATATAGATTTCCGCATAAGTGTTGGCGAGGAGGGCTGCCCGTTCCGCATTGTCGGAAGTGAAGCGAATGCCGATGATCCGGCTTTCACTCAACCTAATAATGGAAAGCCGCTCCAGCACCTGCTCGCGTATGGTGGCTGGTGTTGCTGGCTGGGGCTTGCGGGAGATGCCAAGCGCTTGAGCGAGGAGGCCAAGGGCACCCGGCTTGCGCAAGGAAGGATTGAATTCCGGCAAAAGATCAAGGCGAAGTTTTTTTACAAGCTCTGGTACGAGTGTACCAGATGTGAGGATTTGTAGTTCGCTTTGGATCGCAATCACATCTGCTTCTGGTGGGCGTTGCTCATTGTCGAAGCGGGAAACCTCTCCAGCGCGCGGTTTGATGGAAACCTGTGATTCCGAAATGTAGGTCGGCGTCATGGACATTATCCAGACGAGCCCGAGACAGAGAAAGATTGCGAAAAGTACGAGCAAGCGTTCTTTGCGGGACCAGATCGCCCGCAAGATATCCCAAGGGTCAATATCGCTGGAAGCGGACGCGCGTCGTCGATCACCAAAAGAGGCAGGCAATGATGGAGCTGCGGTCGTGTCGCTCATTGGCCTTTGTGTTCCCGCGCGTAATGGGTTCGCCCTGCCGATCACGCAGGTTCGAATACAACAGTTCAGAGTAAAGGGCTTTTCGGTAACAGAAACCTTAACGGTCCGCCTGAAACAGGTGGAAAAGTAGTGTTTTCAGCTTGGCTTGTAAGATTAAGCCGGGTGGTTTCATGGTCGGGAAGTATTAACAATTTCGTTCTAATTTGGTTGCTGGTATCCACGGCTAACAGGGTTGGCCCCTATGCGACCGGCTGTCCAAACTATCATGCTTCTCGTGGTCTCGCTTCTGGGTGTGCCTCTTGGCGCATGCACGAACACGGGCGTTATCTCCGAGATACCCTTGCAAGGTCAGGATGCTCCTTACCTGCTTGATAGCGGGGATCGGCTGCGTGTGATTGTGTTTGGCCAAACCGATTTGAGTGGTGAATATTCTGTCGACGGGGCTGGCCAGATTTCAATCCCCCTAATGTCGCCGATCCCGGCGCGTGGTCTCACCCCTGACGAGTTGGAAGCGTCGTTGGTTGCCAATCTTGCGCAGACCTTGCTGCGTGACCCAAGTGTGAGCGTGGAAGTTCTTTCATTCCGACCGTTCTTCATCCTCGGTGAGGTGACGAATGCGGGGCAATATCCCTTTGTTGCAGGCATGTCTGTCAAAACAGCCGTTGCCATTGCCGGCGGATATACGCACCGCGCGAATGAGCGTGTTGCCGTCATTACCCGCAATCTGGGTGACCGGATTGTTGAAATTGGCGTTGAGACAAGTGAGGCCGTGCGACCGGGAGATACAGTGCTTATCAAGGAAAGATACTTTTGATGAGTCGTCATATTCATTCATCACATACAGGGTCAGGACCGAAGGTTCTGCATTGTTTGCGCGCGCCGGTTGGTGGGCTTTTTCGTCATGTGCGAGATCTTGCGAAAGCGCAGGCCGAGATGGGCTTCCGGGTCGGTATCCTTTGTGCGAATGAACCCAATGACCCGTTGACGGTTTCACGCATTGCCGATCTGGAACCCTATTGTTCGCTTGGAGTCACGCGCTTGTCGTTGGGCCGGATGCCAGGCATCAGTGACGCGAAGGCACTTTTGTCTGCGAGCTGGCTTGTCCGTGATCTTCAGCCTGATGTCCTGCATGGGCATGGCGCGAAGGGCGGGCTCATCTCGCGATTGGTGGGTGCTCCGTCGCATGTTGCGCGGATCTACACGCCGCATGGTGGGACGATCCATTTCTCGCCGACAAGCCTTCAGGGGATGGTTTTTGGCCTGGCGGAGCGCATCATGATGGTGCGCACGCATGGTTTGATTTTTGAGTCTGGGTTTGCGCGGTCGATTTTTGAAGAACGGTTTGGCATTGGTGGGGATTGCGCTGCCGTTGTCTACAATGGCGTGACAGAGGAAGAGTTTGCGACCATTCCACTGGCGGATAATCCGGCAGACTTTTTGTTTCTCGGCGAGATCCGGGCGTTGAAGGGTATTTTTACACTGCTTGAAGCCGTGAAAAGTGTTTCTGCACACAGACCGATCTCTGTTGTTATTGTTGGTGCAGGGCCTGACGAAGAGGCATTTCGCGCACGTATCGATGAATTGGGGCTTCAGTCGCTGGTGCGATTGCTTGGCACGAAGCCAGCGCGCGAAGCATTTTCACTAGCGCGGGCGGTTGTGATGCCTTCACATCATGACAGCTTTCCCTATGTTGCTTTGGAGGCCGCTGCTGCGGGCAAGCCGCTTATCGCGACGCGGACGGGTGGCATACCGGAGATTTTTGGCTCGCAGGCGGACCAGCTCGTCACACCGCAATCGGTGGAGGAGCTTGCGGCTTCTCTCATGAGTTTTCTGGAAAAGCCTGACGCTTTTTTTGAGCGAGCCGAATTGCTCCGAGCCAATGTCGTATCTGAGTTTTCTGTCCGTCGAATGGCGCTAGGTGTTGCGAAGGTTTACCGGCGGGCATCGCTTTTGCGGCAGCTCGCGAGATCCGGAAAGACCGACACGCATTTTCCGGTGTCGAACATGGATGCTGTAAATGAGTGATCAAAACCACACAATTCAGACTGCGCCAGCGGATGCTGCGATCGGGAGTGAGAACGGTTCGCGGCCAGAGCGGGAAGGGCGCCCCACCGGGGCCATTCCCGGCATGGAAAGGCGCGCCAAGGTTGATACGACCATCGCGCCGGGCGTTGTCCGCGGGTTTCTTCGCGTGTCAGAGGGTGTTGTCCTGTCACTCATTGGCCTGGTGATTGCGCTGTTTTATGTGCAGAAAGAGATTGCGCTTGCACCGATGCTTTATGCGCTGATCATTGCAGCGCTCCCGACCTTCTATGTCATTGCAGCCGATTTCTCCCGGATTTACCGGATTGTTTCGCTGCAGTCAGAATGGGGAACAATCCCGAGGGCAATGCTGGTTTGGACGGGGGCTTTCATTCTCTTCCTGGTTGGTTTGTTTTTGCTCAAAGAAAGCGAGACGCTTTCACGGGTCTGGCTGTCCGCGTGGTTCGCGGGGGGCATTGTTGCTATTGCGTGCGTTCGCACGGTTGCACATCGCCTGGTTTCGGTTTGGGCGGGGCAAGGTCGGTTGCAGCAGAACATTATTCTCGTTGGTGGTGGTGCAATGGCCGAGAAGTTGATCGATGCGATCAAAGCTTCCGGGATCACCTATATTAATATTTGCGGTGTCTTCGATGACCGAACGGATGACCGGGGTTCGGTACGAGCAGATGGTATTTCGCGGTTGGGCAGTTTCGGCGAACTCGTTCGCTTTGCCCGTTCCAATCGTGTTGACATGCTGCTTGTAACGATGCCGATGACCGCAGAGCGGCGGGTGCTGGAACTGATGAGCAAACTATGGGTTTTGCCGGTTGATATTCGGCTCAGCGCTCTTAATTCAAAACTTCGATTTGAATCCTCGACCTATAGCTATCTCGGTAATGTGCCCTTTTTGGATATTTACAAAAAGCCACTTACGGACTGGGATTTTGTGTTGAAGACGGTTTCAGATCGTGTGATCGCCGCGATTATGCTCCTCGCAGCACTTCCCCTGTTCGCGGTCATTGCCGTTGCAATCAAGCTCGATAGCAAAGGTCCGGTTTTTTTCAAGCAGCGTCGCTTCGGGTTTAACAATGAACTGGTCGAGGTTTATAAATTCCGTAGCCTTCGGCATGAAAGCAGTGATGCGAACGCATCAAAACTTGTAACGGCTGATGATGACCGGGTGACTAAAGTTGGACGGTTTATTCGTCGGACCAGCATTGATGAATTGCCGCAGCTTATTTCCGTCCTCAAAGGCGATATGTCGATGGTTGGGCCGCGCCCGCATGCGGTGCTTGCGAAGGCGGGTGATCAATTGTACGGCGATGTTGTTGATGGTTATTTTGCGCGCCACCGTGTGAAGCCGGGCATTACCGGCTGGGCACAAATTAATGGCTGGCGGGGTGAAACTGATACGGATGAGAAAATCGTCCGCCGTACTGAATATGATCTGTACTACATCGATAATTGGTCTCTGTTGTTTGACCTTTACATCATCCTGCGTACGCCCTGGGCGCTGCTGCGCGGTGAGAACGCCTATTGATGTGAGATAGCAATGGATGGCTGGCGGACGGACATTGATGACCGTGAAATCCTGAGAGTCGGTGGGGGGCTCACACCTTATTTCGCTTTCATTGGCAGCCTTCTATTGTTTGTGACGCTTGCATCCAGTTTTTACGTGCAGACTGAGTCACGAACTGGCGATGCGACACCTGCGCCTTACGACCTTCTTCTCTGTCTGACGATGGCGCTCTACTTTGCCTTTGGCTTGAAGTTTCCGCGCAAGCTGTTGGCGCTGGCGGTGCTGTGGGGCCTCTTCCTGCTTGGCTATGGTTTCTCCGGTATTGGGGCGCCTTTTATCGAACGCGTTTCGAATTTTCTGCTGGTTTCGGTTTACCTCGTTGCGAGTACGCTTTTCTTTGCAGCTTTGGTTGCGGCAAATCCCGCTCGGAACCTCTCCATCATTTGGTGGGCCTATGTGATGGCTGCTTTCATCGCGGCCGCACTTGGCGTTGGGGCCTATTTCGGTCTGGTGCCGAACGGTGAGGGATTGCTCCTTTATTCGCGCGTCAAAAGTACGTTTAATGACCCGAACGTGTTTGGACCGTTTCTTGTTGCGCCCATTCTGTTTCTCGTTTTCCGGCTTTCCATGTCGTCCAGCAAATGGGATCTAATGCTTATTCCGTTGCTGGGGGTTTTGTTTCTTGCAATTTTGCTCAGTTTCTCGCGGGGTGCGTGGGGGAATTTGATTGCGTCGGGAGGCGTGTTTCTTTTCTTCACCTGGAAGACTGCCAGCTCCGCGCGGCAGATCACGCGGCTCACATTCGCGGTCATTGCCATCATTGCGCTGGGGGCCTGCGTCGTTACCTGGGCGCTTTCTTCCAGTGTTGTGTCTGAGTTGTTTGAACAGCGTTTTTCGCTCACGCAGTCTTATGACGTTTCGGCGGATAGTGGCCGCTTTGCTGTCCAGGAGCTTGCGCTTCAAACGGTTTTGACCAATCCATTGGGTATCGGCCCGTCACAATGGGCTAAAATCGCTCCCGCAGACCCGCACAATGTTTATCTCAACATTTTCCTCGCCGGGGGCTGGCTTTCCGGTTTTGCTTTTGTCGGCATGATAGTCATGACGCTTTATCTTGGTGTGCGGAGTGTCTTTGTTTCGACCGGCATTCAAGGATTACAGATTATCGCCGTGGCGACCTTTGTGGGCCATGTCGGCGAAGCCTTCATTATCGATATCGATAATTGGCGACATGTTTATCTGTTGATCGGATTGATTTGGGGAGGGATCGCGGTGGCTGAAGTCGCCCGGCGCGCGCCTGAACCCCTTTCAGTCGGTCGGGCGAATCTCTGCAGGGATGGTTTTGCCATCTAAAGGAATCGCGGTGTCGGGGCTCGAAGACCCACTTTTCGCTTCAAATTGTCGCTAATTTCTGGAGGCCACGCCCGGAATCGAACCGGGGTATACGGATTTGCAATCCGCTGCGTCACCACTCCGCCACGTGGCCCCAAAACCCAAAATCACAGTAGGGCTGCGGGGATATAACAAGTTCAGACAGGCTCCACAATGGCGAAATGTGATTTGACAGTTTAACCCGCCTGAAAAAAGGCGACAGGGTTTCAAAAACCTTATCGCGGAAGGCAATTGTTTTTGAATGTGGTGGCCAGTATAAACACGGCAGACACGGGCAGGGGGCATTCGGCGTCATCTGCCTCGTGTATTTCATTCTTGGATGGCATTCAGGTACATCTAAAGGCATAAGCACAGAGGACCCATGAGCGAGTTTGCGGTCGCCCGACAGAATATGGTTGAGAGCCAGGTGAGAGCATCTGGCGTAACAGATCCACGTGTTATTGCTGCGATGCAGGCTGTGCCACGCGAGGCATTTGTGCCCGAGGCGCGGCAGACACTCGCGTACCTCGGTGAGGACCTGCGCGTCCGTGATGCAGAGGGTGGTGTTGCGGCGCGCTATCTGATGGAACCGCGGACAATTGCAAAGCTTGCTGAGCTTGCTGATGTTCAAGCGGCAGACCTCGTGCTGGATATCGGACCTGCGACGGGCTACTCGACAGCGGTGTTTGCGCGTCTCGCTGACACGGTCGTTGCTGTTGAGTGTGACCATGATCTGGCAGAGTTTGCGAGTAAGGCACTTCAAAAGCTTGGTGCTGACAATGCGGTCGTGACCGAAGGGGCGCTCGCAGATGGCAACGCCAAGCAGGGTCCATTTGATGTTATTGTGTTGAATGGTGCGGTGTCTGAAGTGCCACAATCATTGCTCGATCAGCTCAAAGAAGGTGGACGCTTGGTTGCTGTGGTTCGAGATGGCAGCGCCGGGAAGGCGCGTCTTTACACCAAATTTCATGGGACGATTGGTCAACGCGACGGGTTTGACGCCGGGACACGCCTTTTGCCTGGATTTGAGAAGGTAGCCACCTTCAGTTTCTAGTTGTTTGGGCATGATTTCAGTCCGCGATTTCTGAAGCGGGGATTTTGCCATATAAAACGTCGAATTTTGGCCATTTTTGTTGGTTTAGCTTCCGGTAACGTTAATGTATCGGTTATCATTCGGGCGCAAGATCGGATGGCTAGCTGAATGCCGCGGTTCTGGAGTCGCAGTTCTGGGGTCGCGGATATGGAGACCTTTGTCTCGGTGCGCGCGCAAATGGGATAGGTTGTCCAAGCAAGCTTTGTTGGCAGCAGCCTTTGTTGGAGAGAGTTAGATGACGCAATCTGAACCGACGAAACAAGAAAAATACAAAAGTCGGGGTGTGCGGGTGAGCCGCTTGCTCGGGTCTGCTGGGCTTACCGTTTTGATGATGGCGACGCCGGGGCACGCAGAAAATCTTATGGATGCGCTGGCATCGGCTTATCAATCCAATCCGGAGTTGCTTGCCGCACGTGCTGGGCAGCGGGCCACAGATGAGCAAGTTCCGCAGGCGCTGGCGGGCTGGCGTCCGTCATTGAACGCAACGGGGAGCTGGGGCTCAGTTACGACGGATTCGTCTTTAAACGTTCCGGTAGCAGGCTTGGGTGGCAAACAAACCTCAGACCCTATGACCGGTACATTGCAGCTCACACAAAATGTGTTTACCGGCGGACGGACGCTCTATGGCGCCCGGCAGGCCGAAGCGTCTGTGATGGCTGGCCGCGAAAACCTTCGCAATGTTGAACAGTCTACACTTTTGGATGCTGTAACCGGCTACATGAATGTGATGCGCGATCTGGCTGTTGTCGATCTGCGCCAGAAGAATGTTCAGGTTCTGCAGCGTCAGCTGGAGGCATCTCAAGACCGGTTCTCGGTTGGAGAAATTACTCGAACAGACGTAGCTCAGTCAGAAGCGCGCCTGAGCCTGTCGCAAACCAATCTTATTCGTGCCGAAGCCGCGCTGATCGCAAGCCGCTCGAACTATGAGCGTGTGATTGGTCGTGCGCCAGGGACGCTTGAACCGGTTCCGCCACTGCCAGCGCTGCCGCAAAGTGAGGCAGAGGCATTGCAGCTCTCAAATTCGTCCAACCCGGCGCTGGAAGCTGCACGTCATGCGGAACGTGCCGCCGGTAATGGTGTTGCCGCGGCGAAGGGCGGTCTGTTGCCGACGGTCTCGTTCGATGCCAGCATTCAACATGCCGAGGAGCCATCGTCAACGACAAGGCGTTCTACGACGACATCCCTGTTGGGGCGCGTCAATATTCCACTTTATCAGTCAGGTGCTCAATATTCGGCTATTCGTGAAGCTAAACACCGGGAAAGCCAAAGTAGGCTTCAGCGGAACGCCACTTTGCGTGAAGTCGAAGAAGGCGTGCGCAACGCATGGGAGCAGCTTCGTTCTGCCCGCGCTGCCATCGGGTCAAACCGGGAGCAGGTTAAAGCGAACGAAATTGCGCTCGACGGGGTTCGTCAGGAAGCACAGGTTGGCTCCCGCACGACATTGGATGTTTTGGATGCTGAACAAGAGCTTCTGGACAGTCAGGTTTCCCTCGTTGGAGCTGAACGCGATGAGTATGTTGCTGGTTATGCGCTTCTGTCGGCTACCGGCCAGCTTGGTGCGCGGGAGCTTGGGTTGCCTGTCAATTATTATGATCCAGTCGAAAACTACGAAGATGTTAAGCATCAGTGGGTTGGCTGGGGTACAAATGACGAGTAATTGCGTCAATCGGGTAGCCTTTAGTTGAAAATTTAGGTTGCTTGCTTAGGATTGACGTACGTTTGGGTAGTGTGAACCAGTAGGATACGCCGGGATATGACCGAAGAAGCCGATAGCCAAGAACCGACCCTGGAAGAAATTCTGGCCTCCATTCGCCGGATTATTTCAGAGGACGATGATGGCGCCGAAGAAGCCGCTCCTGCGGTGGCGGCTGAACCGGAAGAAGCACCAGAACCTGAGGCTGAAGAAGCTGAAGATGATGTCATGGAATTGACGGACATGGTGGTGGCGGAGCCCGAAGGCGAGCCTGAGCCAGAGCCTGTTGCTGAGCCCGAGCCTGAAGAAGAGATCATGGATCTTGAAATGGCTCCGGTAGAAGAAGTGGCGGAGATGCCGGAAGTCGAAGAACTTTCTGAGCCAGAACCCGAGCCTGAGGAAGACTTTGCGGCTGTTGCCGAAATGTCTGAAGACGATGCTGACAGCATCGATTTTGCGATGCCTGAACCAGAGCCTGAAGTTGAAGAAACCCCTGAACCTGTATTTGAGGCTGAACCTGTGTCTGCGGATGAGCCATTGATTTCCGGTGCTACGGAGGCTGCGACAGCGGCTGCCTTTGGTGCCCTTGCGAGTTCCATTATGACGTCCAGCGGCGATGGCCGTACTTTGGAAGATCTGGTGGCAGATATGCTGCGCCCGATGCTGAAAAACTGGATGGATCAAAACCTTCCCGCGCTCGTCGAGCAAATGGTGCGCGAAGAGATCGAACGGGTCGCACGGCGCGGTCGCTAAGGCCCATTTGGGTCTGGCGGCCCCGGCAACCCCATTTACCGGAACAGCGCCTGAACTTTGTCTGATAGGTTGGTCAATTCTCTCTGTTTTACCGGATTTTGAGCGCCCAGAATTATCAGGGCGGCCTATTCGGGCCTTGCGGGCCTTGCGGGGGGCCGGTCCTTATGCTGTAACGGCGGGCCAATGTTTCTGCGAGTGTCTGCCGTCTATGCCCAATGGTCTTTATCAAACCGGGGCGATTTTCCTCGAATTTCGTGAGAACCAGCATGCTGGAAAAGAATTTTATTCCCCAAGACGTTGAGGAACGCCTCTACAACGAATGGGAACGCTCCGGTGCCTTCAAGGCAGGAGATCCGGCTCGGGTTGAAGCTGGTGCGCAACCCTATTGCATCGTTATCCCGCCGCCCAACGTGACCGGATCGCTCCACATGGGGCATGCGCTCAACAACACGCTCCAGGATGTTCTGATCCGGTTTGAGCGAATGCGCGGCAAAGACGTGCTTTGGCAGGTGGGGACGGACCATGCCGGCATCGCCACGCAGATGGTGGTCGAGCGGCAATTGGCGCAGGAAGGCAATGCAGGTCGCCGCGAGATGGGCCGTGAGGCATTTCTGGAGCGCGTTTGGGCCTGGAAGGCAGAAAGTGGCGGCACGATTGCCGCTCAACTTCGCAGGCTAGGTGCCTCATGTGACTGGAGCCGAGAGCGCTTCACCATGGATGAAGGGCTTTCAGCCGCGGTTCTCAAAGTTTTCGTGCAGCTTCACAAAGAGGGGCTCATCTACAAAGACAAGCGTCTTGTGAACTGGGACCCGACTTTGGGGACGGCTATTTCCGATCTCGAAGTTGAGCCGAAGGAAGTGCAAGGCAGTCTCTGGCATTTCCGCTATCCGCTGGAGGATGGCGTTACCTTCCAGTTCCCCATTGAACATGATGAGGAAGGTCATCCCACAGCGTTTGAAACGCGCAACTATATTGTTGTTGCCACGACGCGGCCTGAAACAATGCTGGGCGACACGGCTGTTGCTGTGAATGCCAAAGACCCTCGTTACAAGGATCTGATTGGCAAACATGTGGTTCTGCCGCTTGTCGGTCGGCTTATTCCCATCGTTGGCGATGATCATGCGGACCCGGAACAGGGGTCAGGCGCGGTCAAGATCACACCTGCCCATGATTTCAACGACTTTGAAGTCGGGCGGCGTCATGATCTTCCAAAGATCAATATTCTGGATGCACAGGCACGCCTTAATGACGAAGTGCCGGAAGCCTATCGCGGGCTTGACCGCTTTGTTGCGCGGAAGAAAATTGTTGAAGATCTGGATGCAATCAAGCTGCTCGACAAGATTGATGATCACACGCTGATGGTTCCTTATGGGGATCGTTCCAACGATGTGATCGAGCCCTGGCTCACCGACCAATGGTATGTGGATGCGGCAACACTTGCCAAACCTGCGATCGAAGCGGTTGAGAAGGGTGATACGGTTTTCGTACCCAAGAACTGGGAGAAAACTTATTTCGAATGGATGCGCAACATCCAACCCTGGTGTATCTCCCGCCAGCTTTGGTGGGGACATCAGATCCCTGCCTGGTATACCCCGGATGGTGATGTGTTTGTTGCGCACAATGAAGATGAAGCCTATGTGCAGGCGCGCAGGAAACATGGGAGCGATATCGTCCTGACGCGCGATGAAGACGTTCTCGACACATGGTTCTCGTCGGCGCTGTGGCCATTCTCGACACTCGGCTGGCCCGAGAAGACACCGGAACTTGCTCGCTATTACAAGACCGATGTTCTTTCGACGGCACATGACATTATCTTCTTCTGGGTTGCGCGGATGATGATGATGGGACTGCATTTCATGGACGAAGTGCCGTTCCACACGGTTTATATTCATGCTCTTGTTCGCGATGAAAAAGGCGCGAAAATGTCGAAGTCAAAGGGGAATGTGATTAATCCTCTCGATCTTATCGACACATACGGAGCGGATGCGTTGCGCTTCACCATGGCAGCTCTTGCGGCGCAAGGTCGTGATGTGAAAATCGCCGAAGCGCGCGTTGAAGGGTACCGGAATTTTGGCACCAAGCTTTGGAACGCGGCCCGCTTTTGCGAGATGAATGAATGTGCCCGTGTTGACGGGTTTGATCCTTCATCGGTCAAGCAGACGCTCAATCGCTGGATTGTCGGTGAAGTCGAAACAAGTGCCGCAAAAATTACCCAGGAGTTGGAAGCGTATCGGTTCAATGAGGCGGCGGGCGTGGTCTACCGGTTCATCTGGAACATTTTCTGTGACTGGTATGTGGAACTCGCTAAACCGCTTTTGCAGGGCGATGATGAGGCAGCCAAAGCAGAAACACGTGCAATGGCTGCCTGGGTTCTGGATCAGGCGATTTTGCTCCTGCATCCCTTTATGCCGTTCATCACGGAAGAATTGTGGCAGCGGACCGGGGAGGCTGGAAGTCCGCGAACCGGTGCGCTCATCTTGGCTGAATGGCCTCACCTCTCCGGTATGGTTGATGAGGAAGCTGCAGCCGAGATGGATTGGGTTATCCGCTTGATTTCGGATGTCCGCTCGGTGCGTGCAGAGATGAATGTACCGGCCGGTGCCAAGATACCCTTGCGGGTGAAAGGGGCCGGTGCCTCCACCCTAGCGCGGCTTGAGCGCCACAATGATCTTGTCTGTCGTATGGCACGTCTTAGCGATGTCGCGGTTGCCGAGGCACTACCGACCGGCTCTCTCCAGTTCGTGCTGGACGAAGCGACGATGGGTCTCCCCATTGCAGATGTGATTGACCTTAGAGCAGAAATGGCGCGCCTTGAAAAAGCGATGGCGAAACTTGAAGGCGACATCAAGAAAATTCTAGGCAAGCTTGGCAATGAAAAATTTATAGCCAATGCACCGGAAGACGTTATCGAGGAGCAGAAGGAGCGTCAGGCCTCAGCGGAAGCTGAGCTGGCAAAGCTCGGTGATGCTCACGCCAAGCTCAAGAGTGCCTTGTAAAGGGCTTTGAGGGCTGGAAGCAAAAGACGCGCTCACGCTATTTCCGAAAAAGGGGGGGACCTTTTGGGGGAGGGAAGCGGAGCGCGTCTCTTTTTTTCCGAACCTGGTATTTAAGCGTGAGGGGCGATTTCACCTGATCCAGTGGTTGGCATGCCAGTAGTCGGCGTGCGACTTGCCATGAAGCGGTCGAACTCTTCCTTGTCTTTTGCTCGACGGAGCTGTTCGACGAAACTTTCAAACGCGTGTTGTTCTTCTTCCAGACGTTTCAGCGTTTCTGACCGATAATCGTCGAAGGCTGAATTGCCGGTTGATCTCGCGCGGTGACGGCGACCGCGCCCGCAGCGGTATGAATGTTTCCAGGATTGCATTTTTCCACTCCAAAGAAGATATCCGAGAACGACAAGGCCGAGTGGCCAGGCCACAATGAATGTGACGACCATGATGGCGATCCATGCGCCTTTTGGCAGATCGTCGAGCCTCTCCAGACCAAACCGATCTGTGGGTTTGCCGGTATCTGAGGCATAGGACATAAGTGTCTCCTTTCGTTGTGCCACTGAATTGTGACACTAGGGACCTATGCACAAAAAAAGCCTGTTCAAGCACTTGAAACAGACTGTTACACGAAACTGTGGAAGTGATAATTCGTCAGATTTTGCCTGCATTCGCAGGGCCATGTCCGGGGCTCAGGCCCCGGACATAACAAAGGATGGTCAGTCGAACACGATGACAGAGCGGGCGAGTTCGCCGCGTTCCAGCTCCTTGAAGGCGTCATTCACGTCAGCGAGTTTGATGCGCTGTGAAATCATGTTGTCGAGCTTCAGGCGACCTGACATGTAGAAGTC
>JAVKCY010000079.1:0-9745 GCA_040223265.1 Parvibaculum sp.
CCTCGCGGGTTGGTCCGGGGGCGGATCGCTCTCCATGTTTTATCAGTCACAGGCAGAGAACCCGACCATCACCCACACGCCGGCCGGGGACGCAGTGGACGTGATGGGTGCTAACCTCATTCCTGCAGATGCCGTCTTGCAATTGGCAGCCCATGTCAGCCGGGCGATCATCCTGACAGAATGGCTCGATGCCTCCATTCTGGATGAGCAGGATCTGAGCAAGCGCGATGTCTCCCTCAACCTTTACGATCCCAAAAATCCCAATCAGCCGCCTTACACGGGCGCCTATGTTGCGACCTACCGCGCAGCCCAGGTTGCCCGTTCCAAGCGCATCGATGATTTCGTATTTGCAAAGCTTGAGGAGCTGAAAAACGCAGGCACGCCGAACGAAGAATTTTGCTTCACTGTTCACGGCACGATGGCTGATCCGCGCTGGCTTGACCTCAATGTGGACCCGAATGACCGCAAAGGGCCGAACTGGTGTTTCATGGGTGAGCCGAAAACCGTGAACATGATGCCAGCGGGGCTCGCCCGCTTTTCGTCACTGCGAGCCTGGTTGTCGCAATGGTCCCTCACACATTCCCGCGCCAATGGGCCAAAATGCGCCGCCGATGTAACGGTGCCGGTTCTGTTGATCGAAAACAGCGCCGATGATGGATGTACGCCAAGCCATGGCGCGCGCCTGTTAAAAGCTGTTCAGCACAATGACAAAGAGTTTCATGTCATTGAGGGCGCAACGCACTATTATATCGGGCAACCGGACAAGATGGGGGAAGCCGTCGCCATCGTGTCGGACTGGTTGAAACGAAAGTCGCTGCTCGAAGCCTGAGTGCGCAAGACCGAAGGCCGTTTACGTGAACATGAAAGCGTCGAATTTTTCACCTGCTCGCCAGTCCCTTGAGCGGGCAGAGGGAGCCCAGTCTTATTTGGAGTGGAAGGGAGGGGGCCATTTGCCGCCCTTGCACTTTGCCCATGCTAACGGCTTTAACGGCATGACCTACCGCCACCTTTTGGCGCCATTGGCAGACAGGTTCCACATTCGTGCCTGGGATGCCCGCGGTCATGGGGCAAGCAGTCTGGCGGCGGATCCGCTGACACAGACAAGTTGGTATCGCTACGCAGATGATCTGATTGCCCTGCTGGAGCACTTTGCGGATGAGGCGGGTGGCCCGGTTTTGCTTGCAGGCCATTCGATGGGGGGCGCGACCAGCATTCTCGCCGCCGCCAGACGACCAGACCTTGTGCGTGGCATCGTGCTGCTCGATCCAGTGATGATCCGTCGGCACCACGGGCGCATATTGCAGGTGATGACCCGGCTCGGCCTTCGCGTGGGGCCGCAAGACCTGGCCGCCGGCGCGGAGAAACGGCGCTCCATCTTTCCCGACCGGCAGACAATGGTTGAGAGTTATCGCGGCCGAGGCATTTTCAGAACATGGCCTGAAGAATTTCTCGTTGATTATGTAGAGGGCGGCACACGTATTCTACCCACCGGCGAGGTAGAGCTTGCCTGCGCTCCGGCATGGGAGGCGGCAAATTTTCGCGGCCATGACCATGACATTTTTGCAGGCCTCGCCAAGGTCACGGTCCCGCTCTCCCTCATCTATGCCGGCATCGGCTCGACCTGCCGTGGCAATGCCCCCTTCTTGATTGGCGAGCAGGACAAAAGGGCGACACTTTTGCGCATTGGGACGGGTACGCATTTTCTCCCCGTGGAATATCCCGAAATCGTGCAGCGCGAAATTATCTCGCTACACCAGCGTATTGAGACCCTTGCAACCCAGGCCAATCTCTAGTTTTGGGCAGGCCATGTGACGTTTTTCATCTCAATCTCGCCCCATTTCGCACCTACACCGAACCTGGGTACGAGATAAAAAATGAAGGGTGGGCTCATGTCGCTGACCAAAAAGCTGACCATATGCGCGATGTTGACCACTGTCGCGCTCGCAGGCTCCGCGCTGGCGGAGGGCCGCTATACGATGACGGAAACAGCAGATGGCTTTATCCGTCTCGACAATGACACGGGTAAAACCTCTCACTGCCGGGAGAAAGCAGGTGGATTTGCCTGCGAACTTGTGGCGGATGAGCGCGCGGCCTATGAAGCGGAAATTCTGGCGCTGACAGAGCGGCTGGAAAAGCTCGAAGCAAAAACCCCGGCGGAACGCGCTGGCGTGCCAACAGACGAAGAACTGGATGAAGCGTTTGGTTTCTTTGAAAGCATGGCAAAGCGCTTCGCCCGCGCCGCCCGCATCTTTGGTAAAGAGGTGCAACAGATGGATGAAGAACTTTCGCGCAACCCGTTAAAGGGCGATGAGGAAAAGAGTGCGCCCGATTCTGGAACCTGATATCGGAACCTGAATTTACGGGCTGTAGGCTGCAGGCAGCCCCGCCCCAATGCGCTCATTCATCATCTCAATACTGCCATCTGCATAGCCTGAAATTTTGGCAGCGATCAGATGGCGGTTGAGCCCGTGCTCGGCACGCAGGCCATTTGCCCCCATCGCATGCATGCACCGCTCAACAAGATGGACCGCGCGCTCTGTTGCAAATTTCTTGGTCTGCGCCGCCCGCATGACGGCGTCGCCTCCCGTCGCGATCAATTTTCCGGCTGTGAGCGTGAGCGCACGCATGGCCTCCAGCTCCGTGGCGACATCGGCAAGCGACCATCGATGACCTTGATGTTGAAGAAGCGGCACACCAAATGCCGTGCGGTCACCGCCATAGGCAACAGCTTTTGACAGAGCGTCCGCAACAAGGCCCGCGCACATGGCCGCAACATAGACCCGCGCTCCGTTCACGCCCTTCATGGCAGATTTGAACCCGTCGCCGGGCCCACCCAAAACATTCTCATCGGGTACGAAATGGCGCTCAAGCTCAAAGCCCCCGGCACCAATGGCGTGCCCACCTGCGAGTTCGTAAGCGGGCAGACGTTTGAAACCCTCACGATCCGCGTCAACCAGAAAACTTGCAATGCCGCGCCAACCGAGCGTCGGGTCGGTCTGCGCATAGGTCACAAAATAGTCGGCGATGGCGGAGTTGGTGATCCAGCCTTTTGTCCCTGTGAGTTCCCATCCACCGGCAACCTGAACGGCACGGGTTTGAATGCTGGCAAAGTCGCTCCCGGCACCGGGTTCGGAAAGGGCGGTTGCGGCAAACTTTTCCGCGGCCAGGATTGCCGGCACATGGGTTTTAGGGAAATGTGGCTTGCCCGTTTCACAAAGCCGTGCCGCGACGTTTTGTGTGTTGATGAGTGAAAAGACAAAGGCCATATCGCCCCGCGCCATCTCCTCACAAAAGGCAAGTTTTGTCAGAAAGCCAAGACCGAAGCCACCATGGGCCGAAGGGGTTTCAAGCCGTAGCAAGCCCGCATCGGCGGCCAGGCGAAGTGCCGCCACCGGTTGGCCGCGTTCAGCCTCCCACTTGTTCGCATTGGGCTCGACAACTTCCTGCCGGAACTGGCGTGCACGCGCCAGAAATTGTGCCTCATTCATGTTGGCTACCATGTGACTTGCTCTCCCCTTTGTTTCCCGTCAGCATAGACATGTCCCGCGAGAGGTGAAATGCCCGACGGAGTCTAAATGGATGAGTTGATCAAATTTGCAGCGCCTGACCCAGAGCGCGCAGACAAAGAGGCATGGCTTCGTGAGCTGAGTGAAGAAGAGCTGCGCGCGCTCTATGACCGCACGCGGGCGGCGGCGCAAACTGCGCGCGCGGCAAAGGACATGGAGGAGCTCTATCTTCTGGTCCGGGGTACAAAAACCATTCAGCGCATTGCGGGCGAACGGGGCATCCTTATCATGTCGCGGCGCTTGCGGGCGGGCTAGACGCCTAGCCCCTCAACCACAAACGACGTGAGATGTGCTTTCATCTCGGCCGGGATGGGGATGGATTTCCGTAGCACCAGATCGAGCGCAATGGCAACGGCTTCGGCGGTTGCGACACAGGCACCCGTCTCAGCGTTGAAGAGCCAGTGCGCCCATGTATAGGTTTTGTCGGTCACGATCTTTAATCCGCTACGAAGGACAACAATGTCTCCTGCAAGCGGTGCCGCGCGATAGACAAAACGGTATTCAAGCGCGGCACCCCCAATCTTGCTGTCTTTAGAGCGATCATCACCACGCGGCTGCGCCAGTAAGTTGGGAATGGAATCTGAGACAATTCCCATATAACGCCGGATCGCAAGCCGCCCCGTGATGTCGCACCATTCCGGCAGAACTTCGCCCTTGAACGTCTGTATGAGCTTCATCTCCTCCGCCTCACCAAGGAGCGGAGCAGGACGCGGTGCGCTGAGCACCAGTCCACGGGGCGCGCCATGCGTGGGCACGTCAACCTGGAGGGTTGCAATTTGCGCGGCAATGCAGGCGGGCATTGTGGCCTCTTCCCCGGTGCGTATATCAACAAACGCCGCTTCGGTGAGAAACGTTGCAGCCACTTCCTGCGAGACAGTGTTGACCATCTCAAAATAGCAGATGAGCCGATCACCTTCGACGCGGACGACACCACCTTGAATGAAGATAGGTGCGCCTGGCCGTTGCTCGCGCAGAAACCGGATATGGTGATCTTTCGGGGTCAATCGAAGATGTGTCCGTGTCTGTGCATCGCGCCCATGACCAAGGGCAAGGCTGAGTGCACTGAGAGCCGCGGTCGCCTTCTCGGAATAGAATTGCACATTCATGTGCCCCATTCCGTCCGTCTCCCATGTTTGCGCGGAGCTTCGATAGAGTTCAATTGCGGGCATGGTTCTCTCCCAGTCGGTGTGCAAATGTCATGATGAATAAGGGGTGCCGGACATCAGCCAAGTCGGGCGCGAATTTCAGGTGGCAGGGAAACCGCGCCGCGCGTTTCGCGCGAAATCAGAAGAGCTGTGCCTTCCGCCGCTGCAACGGGCGCATGGGTTTCTGCGTTAAACATCCAATGCCGGTAGCGCAGCGTCTTGTCGCTGAGTGCCTCAAGCCCTGTGCGCACATAAAGTGTCTGTCCAGCTTTCAGCTCGGCAAAATAGGCAAGCCGCATTTCAACCGTGGCGGTTGCAAGCCCCTTGGCTTTTTGCATCTGTCGGTCAAGGCCCGCATGCGCCCACATATGTCCCTGACATTCGGAATAGCGAGCAAGATAGAAACGCGAATTCATATGATCGTTCGCATCACACTCCCACCGGTTCACCGCAGAGCGATTGGTTTCAGGCATCTGGAGCGCCTCTGCGCGCCCGAGGCTGACATCCCGGTCGAGGGACCCGTCTGCCTGTGAGCGGGGCAGCGCTTCCTTGGGTCTTGGAACCTGCATGGCCACAGCCTTGTCGCGCATGGCCGAAGTCCAAGGCACAAGCTTGCGCGCATCAAGATCAAAATGTCCGACATCCACCACCAGCGTGGCAGACAGGCTGTTATCCAGCGCATTGCGCACTTCCTGATAAATCCGGATGGTCTTCTCCCCAAGCTCAAGCACGCCGGAGCGGACAGATACAAGATCGCTTGCAAACAATTCCTTATGAAACCGGATGTGATGTTCAAGCGCGACAAAGGTCGTGCGCACGTCTTGCTGGTGTGCATACCCGAGCCCCATAAAGGCTTGCTGATGGAAGGCGGCATCAGACGTCTTGCCCATATAGAACTGAATGTTCATATGGCCCATCTCGTCGCACTCCCAAGGGTTCACATAGCCCTTGTACGTATCAATCATCGCGCCCATCGGTTTACACTTTCAAGATATGCGGCGTGAAAGCAGCAATCTCTTGGTCTGAGAAGGAAATTGTTTTGCGTTTTTCCAGATCAAAGAGGACAGCCGCCGCTTCGCCCGTGCCAAGGAGTGCACCTGTCGCAACGTCAAACAGGAAGTGGGCAAAATGCAGCACCTTGCCGGTCACATTCACAATGGCGCTTTTCACCATCAAAGGCCTACCAGCCTCAATGGACGCAAGTCGGTCCACCCGCATTTCCAGCACAACCGCCCCTCGTTTTGCGTTCAGCATCGCATCGCGGTCAAACCCGACATGGTGCCAAAGATGCGCAGCCCCATCGGAAAAGCGCGAGATCAGAAATTGCTGCCGCATCTGCCCGCTCTCGTCGCAATGTTCGGGATGGACCATGCCCTGATAGATAGGGATAAGCTTCGCGGCCGCTTCATCATCCAATTGCAGGGAAGGGAGTTCTGACTGCGCCGGTATGCTGCGCGGTGCGGCTTCCGCCGGCAGGGCGGTGAGCGCTGATGCTGTGTCATCAAATGCGGTGCAGGTGATGATCGTCGCGGCAAGCTCCCCCGTGCCGCGATTGGTCAGCGCATGGCAGAGTGTGACCCCCTCATCGTCACGTGCCACCGGCACCGTGTGGCAGGTGAAAATGTCACCAACGCGCAGTTCCCGGTAGAAGCGAATATGATCTGACCGGGCGATGATCGGCCCGACATGCCCTTGGGCGGCGGCGTAAAGTCTCGTCGCATCAGATCCCGCCGCCACGTAGAACTGCACATTCATGTGCCCGATCTCATCGCAATGGGTCGTGTTGACCGTCATCTGCAAGGTGGGGATACCACTTGCCATAAGTTCATTCCTTCAGGGCTGGGAGGCTCAGTCGACAAGACGTTTCAGAAACGCATCCATGCGCTGAACAGCGGAGGCCGCAAGTGCCCCAGGGAAGGCGACAAACCCGTGAGCACCACCGGGATAGACGGCAAGTTCCGCCTCGTTCCCCGCCGCTGCCCACCGGGCATGCATAAAAAGACTGTCATCCAACAGCGCATCATCCGTGCCTACCGTGAAGAGAGCAGGTGGCATGTCTTTGAGGTTTGCCATGAGCGGCGAGACATCAGGGTCTGCCCGGTCAACACTTTTCGGCAGAAAGCACGTATCAAACTTCTCAAGATCATGGGTCCGCAAAATGAGATAGCGATCATTGCCATAAGACCGCGCACTGGGTGTCCAGCGAAGATCGAACGCGCCAAACACAAGATTGGCACCGGCAAAGCCTGTAAACCCGTGCCTGTCCCGCATCCGGATCAGCGTCACCGCCGCAAGATGACCGCCAGCACTCTCCCCGCCAACAATGAACTTGGTCGTGCCAAACTCACGGGCAGCATTTTCGACAAGCCACAGCGCCGCGCTTTCGCAATCATCGGGGCCTGCGGGATAGGGATGTTCCGGTGCCAGCCGATATTCAACACTGACACAGGCAAGCCCGGCACGGTCTGCAATCCGCTCCAGCATCGGGTCCTGTCCGTCGGCAGAGCCAAAGACCCAGCCACCGCCATGGAAATGCAGATAGACACCTTTCGGATTTTCAGGCGCGATAATGCGTAAAGCTATGTCGCCACCCTTGCCGGGAATTTGAAGCGTGCGCGCACGGGGCGATTTGGGCACCAGCGGGAAGGGGCCTTCGCCCCGGTCCCGGCGCGCGCGGGCTTCCTGCACACCAATGTCCCAATTGTCATCCGACTTTTCAAGAAGGTCGATCAGCGCATTGTTGAGCGCCCTTGTCTCCGCTGATATGGCGTCTTCTTTATAGAGCGCTGGATCGAAAGGATTATCACCGGGCATTTACTTCCCCACTTGTCATTTCTTTTGGGCCACAAAATACAGCTATATGCGGCGGACGTCTAATCTGTGTGCGCAGCCGGCATCCCGGCCGCGCCGGACGCCGCGTCACCGGCATCCTTTAGCGCCGGGGTGCGGGCCGGATGCGCCACTGCCAGTGCGGGGAACCTTCATCCATCCGCTCGTCCACGCTGAGTGCAAGATGGCGATTGTGGACGGCGAGAGCCCCCTCCCAAAGCCCGTTCCAGGCGTCGAAAGCGCCGGGCGTCACGTGGGCGCGACCTTCCATCATGCGCCAGCTTCGGGCCCGAACCAGCAGATCATCACCCTCCGTCATTGTCTCAGCCGCGTCTCCGCTAGCGGCCAGCAAAGTGCTGAGATAGGTTGCAAACCCGCCAGCAGACGCATCCGTGAGTGCGATCGCCGCTGCCGTATTGTCATAAGATTGCATGCCGATGAGATAGGCGGCATTCCGGCCAAGCTGTGCGGCCTCCCGGTCGCCAACAAGACCCACCAGCTCCGGCAATAGGGAGCGGATATATTGTACGGAATAGTTACGTCGGGCTTTTTGTAAACGTGTTGTATCCCAGTCCACCGCTGGCAACTCGCTTTTATCCATGTCCGGGCCATTTTCATCGAAGTGGTAGCGGAGCTTTTCGTCAGGGCCAAGCGGCCTCTCTTCTTCAATGAAATAGCCTTCAAGATAGGGATCGCACTGTGTGGTGATCTTGGTGCAAACGAAGCCGAGCCGTTCATTGCCAAGCGAGATCCCACACTGGGAATGGAAGGCGCGCATGAACGCCTTGCTCATATCATTGGGCACGGCGCAAATGGCAGCCCCTTCCCAGATCCAGCGCGGCGGCAAATAGCGCACCCATGCTTTCTTGTCGCTCTCGGGAATGAACTCGCACTTCACACCGCCGACGTGATTGGCCAGATAAATGTACTGGGCACAGGCGATGGCGTCCGGCAGGTCCGTGAGACCAAGGCTCCTGTGACCGGCGATAAATTTTTCATGATGTTGCGTGCGAAACGTGCGGAACAGGAGTTCGACCCCCAACTCCTCTCCCTTTTTCTGCACGACATAGAGAAGGAGCCCGGTCAGAAATCGTTGGTGCAGCTCTGCTGTCGCCCGCCAGCCGCCCATTTTGCTCTCGCGCACCGTCGCTTCCATCTTTCTTTTCCCTCATTGATCTTCATCAAATGATTGGCGGGAAGATTGAAGCAACCTGTCTCTCATCGCAAGCGGCATCCAGAACCGAGAATTCAGGAACAAGCTAAGCAGGAGGACAAGATGGAGCCTATATGTCGTGACCGGATGGCCTCTGCACGATTGATGCGGGAATTCGGGTTGGTGAGCGAAGGTGCCAGGGCCATGTTTGCACTCAGCAATTGTTCGACGGCGTCAGACTGTGAGCATCGCTCATCGTGCCACACCCTGCTGGAACATGTGTGGCAGGCAGACGAAGTGCCCGCCACATAATTTGGCGCACCGCCGCCCACTTGTCATTTGCTTATACGCCGCGGGTGACACGATTGATTTGAGCGGGCAGGGTGCGCGGTGAGGGGCCATCGCCACGATCACCACCCATGGTTGCTGCCACAAGTTCCATAATATGCGGTTCTACACTGCTTGGCTTGCCAGAATTGAAGGGAGGTTCCGGCGCATATTCAATCGCAAGCTGGAGCGCCTTTGCATAGTCATCGCTGGTAAGCCGCGCGGTGAGGTGCAGCCCCATATCGATCCCGGCAGAGACACCGGCTGCGGTGATAATATCACCATGATCCACCCAGCGTTCTTCAACCGGGATCGCGCCATAAGATTTGAGGACATCATAGCGCGCCCAGTGGGTCGTCGCTTTGCGTCCGTCAAGCAGACCTGCGGCTGCGAAAATCAGCGAGCCGGTGCAGATCGAGGCATTCACTTTTGTTGTCGTGGCAATTTTGCGGACCCAGTTCATTTGGTGTGGATCGTTGCGCACCGCTTCATCGGCAAAACCGCCTGGGATGACCAGCATATCGGCACTCTCGACCTCATCGATGCTGAGAGGGGCATAGATATCAATGAGCGCGTTATCGTTGGCGACGAGACCCGCCTGCTTGGCAACGAACTGCACCTGCGCACCGGGAATGCGGGACAGGGTTTCAAACGGGCCAATGGCGTCAAGTGTGGTGAAGCCGTCATAGAGGAAGAACACGATACGCATGGAAATGTCCTTTCGA
>JAVKCY010000082.1:0-24427 GCA_040223265.1 Parvibaculum sp.
GGCGTTTCAGATTGCCCTGGAATACGGCCGCGAAGGAGGCTGCAAACATGGCGACGATAGCCAGCGGCATGACAATATATTGTAACGTCATGACTTCGAACGGTATCTCAAGTTTGAAGACCGTGAACACAAAGCGCAGCAGCACATAGAGCGCGACCTTGGTTGCAGTCGCCGCCAGGAATGCAGTTACGGCAGACGGCGCGAATGAATAAGCGTTTGGCAACCACAGGTGCATCGGGAACATGGCGAGCTTCAGCCCCATGCCGATGAAGATGAAGACGAATGCCACACGAACGGTGCGCGTATCGCCCACATCTGTTAGTCGCTCGGCAATGTCCATCATGTTGAGCGTGCCGGTGACCATGTAGAGGAAACCGATGCCGATTACGAAGAAGGTCGCTCCAATTGTCCCCATGATGAGGTAATTGTATGCAGCTGTCAGCGCCCGCTTGTCGCGCCCTGCGCCATAGGCCACCAGTGCATATGTTGAGAGTGAGGAGATTTCCAGAAAAACGAAGACGTTGAAAGCATCGCCCGTGATGGTCACACCCAGAAGCCCTGTGAAACAGAGCAGATAGCAGGTGTAGAAATAGGTATGCGTGGTCTTGTCGATTTCCTTTTCAATACTGGCGCGTGCGTAAGGCAATATGAGTGCGCCGATGAAGGAAACGATAAGCAAGACAAAGGCATTGACGGCATCAACCCGGTATTCAATCCCCCATGGTGGTGCCCAACCACCTATTTCGTAGGAGATAACAGATCCATCGATGACCTGGCCAAGAAGGGCTGCCGAGATGGCAAAGGCAATTGCGGTCGCAACGAAACTTATTGTCCATGCGAGGTGTCTGTTGCCGAACAGGGCAACAAGCGGTGCGGCCATAAAGGGCACAAGAACCTGCAGAATGGGAAGGTGCGGTTGGAGAGTACTCAGCATGACCTACAGTGCCTCGCCAGATTTTGATATTTGCGCGGCGTGCTTCAGCTCAATCTCGAAGATCTCGTCTTCTTCAATCGTGTTGTACTGCTCGCGGATGCGCACAATGAGCGCAAGGCCAAGCGCCGTGGTGGCAACACCCACGACGATTGCGGTGAGAATGAGGACGTGCGGCAAGGGATTTGAGTAAACTTCATCAGGATTATCGGTGAGGATCGGCGCCGTGCCGCCAATGATTTTGCCCATAGAGATGTAGAGCATAAAGACTGACGTCTGGAACAGGTTAAGTCCGACAATTTTTTTGACGAGATTGCCGCGGCTCACAACGACATAAAGACCTACCATCATCAAAATGGTTGTCATCCAGTAATTGTAATGACTGACGATTAGGTCAGTTGAGAAAGTTTCCCACATTACCAGTCTGTATCCTTGATTTGCGGCGCGCGTGATGCAAATGCCAGGAAGATGACAACCATGACACTGGCGACAGTCAGGCCCACACCAGCCTCGACGAGAAGAATGCCGAGGTGCTGTCCGTGCTGGGCGTGCCCCGGTTCCGCGAGGGCGGAATAGTCCAGAAAATTTTTGCCCATAAAGAGTGAGTAGGTGCCGGTGCCTGCATAAATCAAAACGCCGACGGCCATGCCGGCACGGGCAACAAGCGGAGACAGGACCATGCGGAGTTTGTCCACGCCATAGACCAAGGCGTAGAGGATGAACGCGACGGCGAAAATAACGCCAGCCTGAAATCCACCGCCCGGGCCAAAGTCACCGTGGAACTGGACATAGAATGCGTAAAGCATGATCGGTGGGATCAGCATTTTCGAGATGACGCGAAGTATGTAGTGGTGATCCATCGAATTATACCTCTTCCTCGCCTTTGTCATCATCATCACGCCTGCGTCGGCTTGATTGATGCAGGAGGAAAATAACTGCGATACCGGCTACAAAGACCACAGCGGTCTCGCCCAGTGTATCGAAGCCACGATAGCTGGCGAGCACGGCGGTCACGATATTGGGAACGCCGATTTCGGTTGGGGTTCGCTCGATATATTGTGGAGCAACGTGCAATTGAACGGGCGTGTCTGGCGCGCCGAATGGCGGCAGATCCATTGTACCGTAAAGAAGAGCTGCGCCTGTAACAAATACAACGAGCAGAGGAAGGGCACGTGAATGTGTTGCCGGTTTTTCCTCCCGGCTCGTCAGCGCCAATGTACCGAGCATGAGCACCGTGGAAATGCCTGCGCCGACGGCGGCTTCGGTAAAGGCCACGTCAACTGCGTCCATTGCTACAAAAAGAGCTGCCGACAACAAGCTGAATACGCCGGAAAGCATGACGACGGCGAACAGGTTTCTTAAAATCATGATGCCAATGGCGGTGATGATGAGAAAGCTGAACAGGATAATGTCGATATAGGCTTCTATGACGCGTCCTCCCCTTTGTCTGACGGATCATCATGGACAAGGCCGAGGGGGCGAATGCCTGCGACGTAAGCTGCATTGGCCACCGCATGGGTGGCCGTCGGGCTTGTGAAGAATAGAAAAAGGCCGATCAGCGCGAGCTTGACGGTCACGAGCGTCAGGCCGGACTGAAATGCCATGCCAAGCAGAATGAGTTCCGCGCCAGCGGTGTCGATAATGCCCGCACCATGCAGTCTCGACCAGAAGTCGGGCAAACGGATCATGCCAATGGCACCGACGATCAGAAAGAAACCACCAAGCGTGAAGGCGATCCAGCTGGCAATATCGAGCGCGAGTTCGATCATTCGCCCTCCTCCTGCCTGTGAACGCCCAGATCGCGGTAGCGAAAGAATTTCAGTATCGCGATGGTGCTGACGAAATTGATCAATGCATAGAGCAGTGCGATATCCAGAAAGTCTGGTCTGTCGGTGAGATAGCCAATGAGGCCCAGCATAAGGACAGTCACCGTGCCAAACGCGTTGACGGCAAGGACGCGGTCATAAAGGGTCGGGCCCAGAAAGCCTCGAATAAGGATCAGGGCCATAGTGACAGCGACAGCGAGTGTTGCAGCAATGAACATCAGGACCTGCTCTCCACTGCCAAAATGCGTGCGCCCATGTCGGCAATTGCCTCCTGGTCTGCCGCACCATCTGTCAGCGCATGAACCAGAAACTCATCGTGTTCGGTCTCAACCGTGATCGTGCCAGGCGTCAAGGTAATTGAATTGGCAAATGTGACGCGCCCAACATCCGTTTTCAGGTTCACGGGGACGCGGATCATCCGCTGGCGGATCTGCATTTTGGGACTGAGTATAACTTTGGTGATGCCCCAGTTTGCTTTGCCGATCTCGGCTGTGAGCCATAAAAGATAAGTAACAACGCTCAGTTTGAGTTGCAGCGGTACTGATTCATGGTCCACAACCTCCATGCGCGCAGCGATATATACGCAGACCAGGCAAGAGACTATGCCGAAACCCAGCAACAGGGGATTGTCGTAGTACCCCGACAGGAGGAGCCAAAGGCCATACAGACCGGTTGCCATAGTGACTGCGTGAATCATGAGTTTAGGTCTCGATGTGGCATGGATACCCAGAAATTGAGCCGATCATGTGGCTTTGTATGAAGGTGGAAGTCTTCCAAACGGTCGGCCAATGGCTAGTGATTGTTATCATTCTTTCCAATGACTCTTAATGGTTGATGGCAGGGCCTGCAAGCCTGCAACAGGCCCCTAGCCACTTCGATCAAAAGTATTATCTCGGGTTTCAAGTAACGTGTAATGTATGTATAGTTAACTCGTGCCTCAGGGGGGGCAATAGCTTTGGAGGGCGGCTATTTGATCGGTTGAGAGGGGTTGCTACTTGTTTGTGTGGTGACGCATCCGGTTAACGGTCGTGGTGGGGATGGAAGAACGATTCGAAGTTTCGAGTGAATCGCCGGAGGCCACGGTAGAGGTCAGTGGTGTTGTTAAGTGGTTCGATTCTGTTAAAGGGTATGGGTTTCTCATTCCCGACGATGGTACGAACGACGTGCTTATCCACTCTTCTTGCCTTCGCCAGTTTGGGCGAGAGTATCTTGATGAAGGCGCCGGTATCGTCTGCGAAGCGGTGATGCGGCCAAAGGGTTTGCAGGCCCAAAAAATTCTTGAAATCGATGACAGTACGGCGATCAAAAGCTCACCTGTTCGCGTGGCAGATCGTAGCCCGGAAACCGGGATCGTACCGATCGGGGAATTTGAAGACACAATTGTCAAATGGTTTAATCGCGCCCGAGGGTATGGTTTTGTAACCCGCGGTGAGGATATGCCAGATATTTTCATTCACATGGAAACGTTGCGTCGATACGGCATTCGGGAATTGGTTCCCGGGCAGGTTGTTCGTGTGCGGTTCGGTGAAGGGTCCAAGGGCCTGATGGTTGCGGAGATTTCACCGGAGAGTGTCAAATCTCTTTAAAGAAGGTATCAACTGGGAGGCAGGTTTTAACTGGCTTTGTGTTGACGTTGTTGATTGGCGTTGCCCCCGTGTTGCGCGCCGAATTCCCCTTTGCATATTTATGAATGAGACTGGCTGTGTCGTGAGCGGCTATTTTCATTTGGATTTGTGCGGTTGTAGCGAGTGATGCTTATCCATGACAAAATCAGATGAAGAGATTGAGGCCAACCCACCGGCGGGGTATCAGCGCTCCACGACAAGGGGTCCGTACACCAGCCATAATGGACCCTTCTTTCATCTAGTGACCGATGAGGGCTTCCGTCATGGGGTGCGTATACAGAAGCGTCACTGCAATTCACGGGGGATCACGCATGGCGGCATGCTCATGTCCTTTGCTGACGGGCTTTTGGGTACGGCGGTGTTTCGTGAAACGAAAACGGTGGCGCTGACGGCGAGAATGAACGCGGACTTCCTTTCGTCGGCGCGGCCTGGCGACTGGCTGGAGGGAGCCGCGCGCGTGACCAAAGCGACCAAGTCTGTCGTTTTTTGTGAAGCGGAGCTTTTTGTAGGCGACCGGGCTGTCCTGAAGGCGACCGGCGTCTTCAAAATTATGGCGCGGCATAAAATTCCTGACGCGGAAGCCTGATTTTTTGTTTTTCTTGATTGCACTTCTCATCAAGGAGCGCTAACAAGGCGGCGGCGGGGCATAGCGCAGTCTGGTAGCGCACCTGGTTTGGGACCAGGGGGTCGTAAGTTCGAATCTTACTGCCCCGACCAACTTCTCCCAGTTTCACAAAAACTTGAGCGAAAACATGCATTCCTATGAGGATTGTTGGGTGTTTTCGCTCGTTTTGCAGTGTTTGATGAGACACTTTCACAGGCATAAACTATTGACATTAATAATGTCATTACTAGCATGAGGGAAACAGAGGAGACTTTCGATGGAAATCGTGCGCACGCCGGATGAGCGGTTTAAAAACCTGCCTGGCTATTCCTACTCACCCAACTATTTGAATGTTGACGACGGGGAAGGCCATGTGGTGCGGATGCATTACCTGGATGAGGGCCGCCCAGATGGGCAAGTGATCTTGTGCATGCATGGCCAGCCAGTCTGGTCCTACCTCTACCGAAAAATGATTCCTTTGCTGACGGCGAAAGGGTATCGGGTGATTGCCCCGGACCTGATTGGGTTTGGGAGGTCCGACAAGCCGACCAAGCCAGATGACTATACATATGCACGGCACGTCGGGTGGGTGACATCGCTCGTGACAGGGCTGGAGCTTCAGCGCGTCACCTTCTTTGGTCAGGACTGGGGTGGTTTGATCGGCTTACGTGTTGTTGCTGAAAACGAAGCCCGTTTTGCGCGTGTGGTGATCGGGAATACCGGGCTTCCTGATGCGAAGGGTGTGCCGCTTGAACTCGCCCCAAAAATGCATGCCTATTATGACAGTATCGAGGTGCCGACGGCGGAAGGGCTGGGCAAGCATTTCATCGAAAACACAAACGGCATGGGCTTTCTGCATTGGGTGAAATTCGCGGCAGAAGCGAAAGATTTTGTAGTGTCCAACATGGTGAAAAACAGCTCGCCGGTTGGTATTCCGGACGATGAAGCAGCGGCTTTCGACGCGCCTTTTCCAAGCGATGAATATATGGCGGGGGCGCGCAAGTTCCCGTCACTTGTTCCGATTATTCCCGACAATCCGGCGATCCCGGCCAATCGGGCGGCGTGGGAGGTGTTCAGAAAGTGGAAAAAACCGTTCCTTACAGCGTTCAGCGATATGGATCCGGTGACGGCGGGCGGTGAAAAGCGCTTTCAGACTGACGTACCGGGCGCGGAGGGGCAGCCGCATATTATCATCAAGAAGGCAGGACATTTCCTTCAGCATGATCAGCCGGAAGCGCTCTCGAAAGTCATTATCGACTTTATTGAGGCGAACCCCGTAGACTGATTTATGGGTTAGGCAGCGGCGGGGAGCCGGGTGTGGCTCATCCGGCTTTGGGCCGTCTCAAGGGATGGGGTTTCCGGCAACCAGATGGCGCGACCGACAAACCTTTCCAGCACTTCTCTGCGGTAGTGCATATGGCCGGCTTGTGGTTCGTGTGGGGCAAGTTCCAGCACGAATTCGATGTCGAGCCAGTTGAAGCCCAGTGCCTTGAGCATTTGCGCCGTTTCGGCCGCCGTAAAAGTGACAGGTTGCCGGATGTTCGAGCCAGAGTTCAGGGCCTGACTCAGAGCCTGGTTTGCAGCAGTCATTTGGGCCTCATGACGGTTAAGGAGGACGGGGAACCTTCTGTCGTATCTTGATGGTCCGTGTTCTAGGCGTTTTCCGTGACTGTTTGTTGATGAGCCGGTAACGGGTTTGCGATGTTTGGGGCTTTGTCGGTTTTTTTGCCGGACCAGAGCGGTTGTCGCGGGCGAGCCGCAAGCCGACAATGCAAGCCCTTGTTTTTGGCACCAAATCAGGCGATACAGTGACAACAGGTTCGCAAATTCACAGGATGATCTCATGCTTGCGCGCATCTATAAACCCGCAAAAACCGCCATGCAGTCTGGCAGGGCCAAAACCCACAACTGGATTTTGGAGTTTGAAGCGGCGCAGGCGCGCGCGATTGAACCGCTGATGGGCTATACGGGCACAAGCGATATGGCCTCGCAGATCGTCATGAAGTTTGAAACGAAAGAGCAGGCTGTTGCCTACGCACAAACCAATGGTATCGACTATCAGGTTGTTGAGCCTGCCAGGAAGCGTAAAGCGCAGCCTAAGGCCTATGCCGACAATTTCAAATTTGGTCGCATCGGCCAATGGACGCACTGACCCGTATTTGGTGCATGCACTGATGGGTCACCTGGTCCCGTAGCTCAACCGGATAGAGCAACTGCCTTCTAAGCAGTAGGTTGCAGGTTCGAGTCCTGCCGGGATCACCATTTTTCAATGTTCGATGCTTTCAAGCGGGTTCGGTATTGGTGTCGCTGGTGTGAATGCTGGCAGCGTGTGCTGCCTGCAGACGCTTTATGGCTTCGTTGAGTGGTGCGATGCCCTTTGCGATGCGATAAATGACGTACAGAATGGTGGCGGCAACAATCCCCGTTAAAAACCGATAGGCAAGCACAAAAGCGGAGAAGAAAGCGTTATCTGCATTGTTGGTCAGCGCTGTGAGCGCAATGCCGAAGACTTCAAATGCATCACTCAATCCGCCGCGCATTGCTTGATCGACAACGAACAACGCGACATCTGCGGTAGTTGGATGGGCGCGTGTGGCAGTTTCGCCCGGCCACATCAGCGCAGGTTCCCCCGGCAGGAGAAAGTCCTGGTAGGTTGCAATCAGACCCAGCAGACCGCCTGGTATGACAAAGCCTACAAATAACAGGCCGACGGTGCGCCACGTAAGGAGTGCAAGAATCGATGTGCTGTAGCGGCGAAGCTCGGCGATGCGTCTTTCAATTGCCTCTGGGGCCTGCGGCTTGCGTCCCTTAAAATTGCGCAACAGGTTTTCTTCGCTAAAGGCGTCTAAAATTGCCAAGAGCCTCTTGGCAGCGAACGCTGACATGAGCAGAAGGCTGAGGATACCACCCCAGCAATAGAAAAAGACTGCCATGTCCGATTGCAGCGTCGGGGCCCAGATGCTCCAGAACTCCGACAAGGATTTCCTCAGCTCCTCCATGATCTCCCCCTCCCATGAAAAAATTGAGATTCTTATATTAGACTATTTTGTTGGAGGGGCGCGGAGAAAATGTCAATGCATCTGCGTGCTCCGGCGAAGTGTTTTCCGGTCAACTTCAGTCTTTGGTTTCGGGTTAGGTGGGCTTGTCTTTGCTCGCCAATTCGGGCCGGTCAGCTTCCTGTTCGACATGTCGTAGAATATTGGCGACTAGGCGGGAGACGGCGGCTTCTTCTGTCAGCGTTTCCTTCTGACGGAGGGGGATTGCGAGGTCTCTAAGTCGCCGATCAAGCTCGACCGGCAGGTGGACGACGCGCGACGTGAGGCGGGGATAGGCACCGGGGTCCATTTTTCCGCGCTTTTCAGGAATGACTGTTTGACTTGAGGCGCAATGCGGACAGGCGGTGGCGCGCCAGGGCACTTGATTGTCGCATGCGGAGCAGGTCTTCCATCGTGTTTGCTCGAGAAATGCGATGACGAAGAGAGTGGCGCATCCTGCGACGACAGACATCTCCGCGAGCAACCTGAAGCTCTCAAAAGTCGCGGCTTTCGTTTCGCCCAACCAGTCTGCGGGATTGATGATGCCCAAGAGAATGAGGAGGGCCGCCGGCAGTGCGATGGCCGCGCTCTGGGTGATGGCGGAAATTGCAAACCAGGCCGAAAAGCGGCGTCCCTTGACCCTGTTTGCGAACAAACCCGCACTAACGCTCATGGTGAATATGACGGCCAAGATAAGCAAGACACCCCCCAATTCCGAGAGGGTTTGTCCGATTTCCGCCATGTTCTCGGTGTTGAATGACACGAATAAGTGACCAATCTTTAACTTGGCAAATGGGGTATCCTCTGCCGATCCTGTGCAGAATGATGCAAGCGCCTTCTTATCCTAACGAAGTCTCTCAGATTGGGAAAACAAGCATGACCACAAAACGGAACGTAGTTAACAGGCCGAAGTCGAAAGCCCGTGTTCTTGAGCAGCCAGATCGCTATCGAATGTTGTTCATGATGATTTTGGGCTGTCTGTTGGCAGCGATGGTTTTTGTGGTGAGGGCTGCGGGCGCCTCGGATGAAGTGGTGTCCCGCGGACCGGATGAAGCATCCGGGCAGGATCTATACCAGCGTGGATATTATGAGGAAGCCATTGGCGAGTGGACAAAGGCAGTTGAAGAGAAGGGCGATACGGGCGCTGCTTTTCGACTGGGTGAAGAGTATTTCGACGCCAAAGTTGTGACGCGGGACATTGAAACTTCCCTGAAATACCTCCGCCTCGGCGCCGATGGGGGGGATGCGCGTGCACAGCAGGACCTTGCCACCATGTATGATAATGGTTGGGGCGTTACCAAGGATACTGACGAGGCGGCAAAGTGGTATTTGGCAGCGGCGCTTCAAGGAAATGCTGTCGCTCAGTACAATATCGCGACCATGTATGAGACGGGCACCGGGGTCGAGCAGGACATAGAGAAGGCTTATATGTACTACCTCTTGGCAATTGAGGGCGGATTTCGCCATTTTGCGACAACCGAACTTGAGAATGTTTCGCAAAATATGACTGCACAACAGATTAAGGATGCGACGGTGATGGCTCGTCAGTTCAAGCCCGTCGGACAGAATATTGAAGATCAGGACGGTTAACGCGGGAGGAAGTCGCTTCTCTGATCGTTGAAATTCTGCTATTTACAAGCGTGTAAGCCTTTGGCTGGTTGGCTTGAGGTTTGGATCGGGTTTGCCCTGTTTGATTTTAGGGAGGGGCTCTGATCTTCCCCCACAATGACCGAATTCCCGCTGCATAAGGCGGATTTGGCGAAGTACAGGAAGGTGCAGAACATGAATTTTGGATTGGGTTTTCAACCTAAAAGTCGTGCGAAGCTTTTGATCGGCGGCAGTCTTGCCGTTGCGATGAGCTTTGGCGCAACGATCTCCGCCTCTGCGGGTGTGAGCGAAGCTGAGGCTGCGCGTCTCGACGGTGATCTGACGCCGATGGGGTCAGAGCGCGCGGGCAATGCGGCCGGAACGATCCCGGCATGGACCGGCGGTATCTCGACGCCGCCAGCCGGGTTTGTGCAAGGCCAACATCATTCTGATCCGTTTGCGGATGATGAGCCTTTGTTCAAGATTACGCCGGAGAATGCGTCACAATACGCTGACAATCTTACAACGGGCCAGCTGGCGCTTTTGAGTGGTTATGATACTTATTCGATGAATGTGTATCCATCGCGCCGGTCATGCGCTTTCCCGGAAGCTGTTTATGCCGCTAACCGCCAAAATGCGGTGAATTCCACTTTGGTGGCTGATGGCAATGGTGTTGATGGCGCGCTCGTCGGGACACCGTTCCCAATTCCCACGCAGGGTGTTGAAGTTGTCTGGAATCACAATCTGCGGTATCGCGGTCACAAGCTGACACGTCAGTTTGCTGCACTTGCGCCAACGTTTGGTGGGGACTTCACGCCAATCACTGTGCGTGACCAGGTGATCTTCACCTATGCCGATCCGACAATAACTTCCACGTCCGAGCTCAACAATATCTCATTGAAGTATATGCAGACCGTTGTTTCGCCAGCACGCCGCGCCGGTGAGATCATCCTCGTGCATGATACGATCAATCAGATCGAAGGTCCGCGTAATGCGTGGTCTTATAGCCCGGGTACACGTCGTGTTCGTCGTGCGCCAACGATTGCGTATGACAACCCGCAATCCTATTCGGAAGGTTTGCAGACGGCAGACAATTTCGATCTCTTCAATGGGTCACCAGACCGTTACACTTGGGACCTTAAGGGTAAGGTTGAGAAGTACATTGCCTACAACAGCTACAAGCTGAGTGCAGACACCGTGACGTATGAAGAGATCTCACAAGATCGCCATATCAATCAGGACCTTGTGCGCTACGAATTGCACCGTGTCTGGGAGGTTGACGGCAAACTTCGGGATGGTCAGCGTCATATTTACACACGTCGGGTGAAATATTTCGACGAGGATAGCTGGACGATGGCAGCGTCGGATCTTTATGACGCACGTGGCGAGCTGTGGCGTGTTCAGGAAGGCCATATCATTCAGTATTATGATGTTCCAGCCTGTTTCAACGCATCTGAAATTGTTTATGATTTGATTGTTGGTCGTTACACCATTCAGGGCCTGAAGAACCAGGAACCGATGATCAACTTCTTTGCCGATGAACTTGACGAAGAAGACTTTACGCCAGCTGGGGTACGGGCAGCGGCAGACCGCTGATCCGATCCGGAGCGAATTTTGAAAAGGCGGGTGCGCAGCTAGCGTGCCCGCCTTTTGTGTGTTTGGATTGCGTCAGAGATTTGCGGGGCCGAAAACAGGGTCCGAACAAAGGGAAGGTCGCCTGAATGGCAAGGTGGACAAACTGGTCTGGCGGCGTTGCGACAGATCTTCAGGGTGTTTTCAGCCCTGGTGACGAGCTTTCTCTACGACACGTATTTGGGACCGAAGAGGGGCCTTTTCGCATTGCGGGCTCCGGCCATTCATTCACACCGATCTGTGAAACAGATGGCACAATTCTCTCCTTGGAGCGATTGTCGGGCGTGCTGGATGTTGATACGTCCACGCAGCGTGCGCGTGTAAACGCTGGCACGACCATCCGCGATCTAGGCCCGCTTCTGCATGATGCCGGGCTCGGGCTTATCAATCAGGGGGATATTGATCGGCAGACGATTGCAGGTGCTGTCGGTACCGGCACGCATGGTACGGGGAATGAGCTTGGCAGCCTGTCGAGCACTGTGCAAGGCTTCCGAATGGTGATGCCTGACGGTGAGGCTCTTACCTGTTCTGCTTCAGGGAATGCGGACCTCTTTGATGCCGGGCGTGTCTCCATGGGAACGCTCGGCGTGATGAGTGAGATTGAACTTCAGTGTCGTCCCAAATATGCGTTGGAGGAGAAGGGCGGGCGCATGGCATTGGCTGACTTGTTTTCCTCCCTTGACGAGCTTATTAGGTCAAATCGGCATTTTGAGTTTTTCTGGTTTCCCTTTGCCGACGAGGTGCTTGTTAAAACTCTGAACGAAGTTGAGGCAGAACCGAAACCACGGCGTCGTGCACCGGACGGTCTTGTAGGTGAGGGCGACAAGGCGTTCAGACGTTTGTGTGAAATTTCTCGTGCGGCGCCGTTCCTTCGTGGACGTTTTCAGAGGCGGATGACCTCTCAGGGAGGCGCGCGATATTCAGGGGATGAAGCTGGACGGGTACGTTGGTCGCATGATGCATTCCCCAGCGATCGTAATGTCCGCTTTAACGAGATGGAGTATGCGGTGCCGGCGGCACAAGGGGCTGAATGTGTTCAAGAGCTGGCAGACTATATGCGGAAAGAAGGTGGGAATTTTCTTTTTCCTATCGAATACCGAACCGTCGCCGCCGATGACATCTGGTTAAGCCCCTTTTACCAACGCGACAGCGTGACGATCTCGATACATCAGTATCACAAGCAATCTTATGAGAGATTGTTTCGTGGCGCTGAGGCGATCTTCCGCCGATATGACGGCCGCCCCCATTGGGGAAAAATCCATTTTCTGAAGGCGCGAGATTTTGCCGAGATGTACCCGAAGTGGGACCAATTCACCGCGCTCCGGCGTCGTGTCGATCCGAGGGGCAAGCTTCTCTCACCCTACTTCCAGAAAATTTTCGGGGAAGGCTGAGATTCAGCCTTCTTCCATGATGGCAATGATCTGATCTTCCTCGACAGTTTCTTCTTCGGCGACGAGAAGTTCAATGATCGTTCCGTCAACCGGGGCCATGACCGGGATTTCCATTTTCATGGATTCCAGAATGATGATGGGATCGTCTTCGCTCACCTTGTCCCCCGCTTTCGCTTCAATTTTCCAGACTTTGCCGGTGATTTCGCTTTTCACATTCAGACGGGCCATGCTTCTTCCTCTTTTACGTCAATGCATCAAGGTCGATGTCGGTGGCGAGCACCACAGCTTTCAATAGAGCCCAGACTTTTTTGCCGGGCGCGAGATTAAGCTCTGTTGCTGCGTGCTTTGTAATACGGGCCCACAGGGCAGGTTTACTGCCTTCACCGTTGGGGCGGATGAGAACATCAACTTGGCTTGTTCCCGCTTCGGTCATGAGACCCACTTCGCCTTCGATCACGTTTCTGATGGAAAGGTCTGTGGGGGGGCGCGTCGACAAGATGATGTCGCGCGCACGAATACGGATGCGGAGTTTGCGCCCGACCTCACCATCAACATAGGGGGTATTCAATCTTCCCCAAGGCGTGTTGACGCAGACAAGGCCCATGTCGTGCCGTTCAGCAATATGCCCACTCACGATGGTGAGTGGTTCGGGCGCATGAGCCTCCCCGAAGAGAATGGATTGCACCTCGATGCGGCTTAATGTTTCCTCTGTTGGCCCACTTGTGACGATGCGGCCAGCCTGCATGATGAGCACCTGATCAGCGAGTCGGATTGTTTCGTCCAAATTGTGGCTTACGTAGAGAATTGGAAGCTTGAACCGATCTTTCAGGCGCTCGATGAAGGGGAGTATCTCCCGCCTCCGCAGGAGGTCCAGGCTTGCAAGGGGTTCATCCATCAAGAGCGCGGAGGGCGAGGAGAGGAGCGCGCGGCCAATTGCGACGCGTTGCTTCTCACCCCCTGACAGATGATGCGGTCTGCGGTTCAGCAGATGTTGGATATCGAGCAGTGATACGATCTCATCAAAATCAGCCAGTGGTTCACGTGCACGTGTTGAACCATAGGTGAGGTTTGAACGAATGCTCATGTGTGGAAAGAGGCGCGGGTCTTGAAAGACGACACCGAACTCTCTCTTTTCAGGCGGAACGATTATGTGGGCGCCTGTGTTGAAGAGGGGCGTTCCGTTAAGCTCAATGCGCCCATGATGAGCATCGGCAAGTCCTGCGATACAGTGTAGCGTCATAGACTTTCCCGCCCCCGACGGACCGAGAAGGCTTGTCACGCCGCTTTCCGCCTCAAAGGCGGCGGCGAGTTCAAAATTGGGTAGCCGTCTTGTAATGTCGACGCTCAGTTGATTTTTCATTGCTCGCTCCCGGTCAACTTGCGGCGCAAGAAGCGGCCCACGAATTCCGCCACCGCCAGAGAAGCGATGGCGAGGAGCGCTGATATCAGGACGAGCCGGTACCCAAGCGCATCACCGCCTGGGGATTGCAGGACGCTATAAAGCGCGAGAGGCAAGGTTTGTGTCTGGCCCGGAATATTGCCAACAAATGCAATGGTTGCGCCAAACTCTCCCAGGGCGCGGGCAAATGCGAGCACGGTCCCTGCCAACAGACCAGGCAGGCTGAGAGGCACGATGATTGTGATGAAGGCACGGAAGGGTGTTGCACCTAGGGTCCGTGCTGCATCTACAATTCCGTAGTCAATTGTTTCGAGAGAAAGCCTTATTGTCCTCACCATCAGGGGAAAGCCCATGATGGCAGCAACCAATGCTGCCCCCGTCCAATCGAAAACAAGTCTGAGACCGAATGTTTCGTGAAGGAAGTGGCCAAGAGGCGCGTTCAGCCCGAACGTCATGAGAAGGATGTAACCGGTCGCAACGGGTGGTAGCACAAGGGGCATGGCGACCAAGCTATCCAGGAGGAATTTCCCCGGGAAGTTCACCCTCGCGAGGAGCCAGGCGATGGCAAAGCCGAACGGCAGTGCAACAAGAACGCCGACGATGGCCACTTGCAGCGACAGGATAAGGGCAACCCATTCGGCTTGGCTCAGCGGATCCAGCAAAATATTACTCCGCACTCAAACGGCGGAAGCCGTGGTCGGCGAACAGCGCGGCGGCTTCGTAGGTCTGCAAATAGTTGAAGAATGCTTTTGCGGCCGGGTGGGGTGACCGTCCAATGAGTGCAAGCGGATAGGTGATCTGCGATCCGGCGGGAAGGTCCAGCTGGGAGAGGATTTTCACACGCGGTTCGATGGCGGCATCTGTGCGGTAGACAATGCCTGCCGGTGTTTCACCGCGTGCAACCCAGGTGAGTGCGTCGCGGACCGAGGCTGCCTGCACTGTCTGGTCGTTGAGCAGGCTTTGAAGGTTCAGGGCTCTAAGGGCGATTGATGCGTATTTGCCCGCAGGTACGCTGTTTGGATCGCCGATGGCAATGCGGTCGTCGCCAACAAGGGAGAGAATAATGTCTCTGGTAGCGCGCGAAGGCGTGCTCCCTGTTTTTGCACTGGCCTGCGTGATCAGCACGAGATCATTGCCAAGCAGGTCAATTATGTTTTGTCGCTTTATATGTCCGCCGTCTTTTAGCCAATTTGTCCAATCCGCGCTTGCGGACAGGAAAAGGTCGGCGGGTGCGCCCGCAGCAATTTGTTGAGCTAATGTTCCTGAACTTGCAAAGACAAGCGAGACGGAGCAAGCCGTGTCTCGCTCATAGGTCTCTGCAATTGCGTTCAGAGCGTCCGTTGTGCTTGCTGCCGCAAAGACGGTGATCGGTTCGCATGGTTGGTCTCCCGCTGCCCATGTGGGTGTAGCAAGAGCGAGCATTGTTGCGATCCACAAAATGGTTTTCATGCAGCGGATTCCGCGCGCAGGCGTTCAAAGCCCTTCTCCAGATCAGCGATCAGATCTGCGGGGTCTTCAAGACCGGCATGGATACGCAGCAGCGGGCCTTCGGGTGCCCATTTGGTTGCTGTGCGAATACCTTCGGGCGATGCCGGGATGATGAGGCTTTCAAAGCCTCCCCATGAATAACCCATACCGAAGAGTTCCAAATGATCGAGCATGGCGGCGACGGCTTTGTCGCTTGCCGGTTCGAGGATCACGCCGAAGAGACCTGAAGCTCCGGTGAAGTCCCGCTTCCATATCTCATGGCCAGGATCGGTGACGAGGGCGGGGTGTAACACGCGTGACACTTCCGGCCGATCAACCAGCCAGTTCGCAAGTGTAAGACCTGTTTCCATATGGCGGTGAAGGCGCACAGACAGTGTGCGTAGTCCGCGCAAGGCGAGGTAAATGTCATCTGGCCCAGCTGTTATACCTGTCACTCCATGGGTTTTGATCGTGTCATGCCAGGCGTCTTCATTGGTGGTGATCATGCCCATCATCACATCGGAATGACCGACGATATATTTTGTGGCCGCTTGAATGACGACGTCTGCTCCCAATGCAAACCCATTGCAAAAAAGAGGTGACGCCCAGGTGTTATCCATCAATACACGTGCATTGTGTTTGTGAGCGACTTTCGCGATTGCGGGTATATCCTGCATTTCAAATGTTTGTGAGCCGGGCGCTTCTACAAAAACGACTTTGGTGTTGGGTTTGATCAAAGTCTGGATTTTGGCCCCAATGGACGGCGGGTAATATTCAACCTCTACGCCGAAACGCGACAATATCTTTTCGCAGAAAGTCCGGGTCGGTCCATAAACATTGTCGGTCACCAGCAGATGATCACCTGCGCTCAGGTGGGCGAGCAGGGCGATGGAACAGGCGGAGAGGCCAGATGGCGTGACGAGAGACCGGTAGCCGCCCTCTAGCTCTGCGATGGCATCCTGCAGTGCGAAGGTGGTTGGCGTTCCCCGACGACCATAGGTAACCTTTGCGTCGCCGCGCTTCAGGGCGTCGACGGTGGGGTAAAGCACCGTTGAGGCATGGTAAACCGGGGGATTAATAATCCCGAAATTTGCTGCGGAATCTCGGCCTGTCGTTACGATCCGTGTATCCACATGCCTTTTGTCATTCATAGTCCGGCCCACCCATTGTCATTTTGTGCTTGCGGATTCTGTGGCTGGCCTTGCAGGGGCCCTTCGTTGTAAGAATAGCGGTGAGATGCCTAAAAACGAAAGGCGGGCCGCACAGATTTCTGCGTTTTCTGATGAAATTGTGCGAATGTAGGCTGGTCATTCGCGATGAGGGGACGATAAGTCTGATGAATAGCCGAATTTTTCCAACCTTGGTCGCCGTGATTGTCGGGATCCTGGTTGGGTTCCTTCTTGCGCCCTATTTCAATATGGGCGACGGGCAGGAGCGGGAGTTAGTCTCTGACGGGCCTGTGTCTGCTGGTGCGCCGCCTGAACCTGTTCCTTCCGCAGCTCCCGTTTCTACGCGATCCACACTCGAAATTGTGCGTGAGCGCGGCTATGTGCAATGTGGTGTGAGCCAGGGACTGCCCGGCTTTTCCAATTTGGATGATGCGGGAGAGTGGCGCGGTATCGACGTGGATATTTGTCGCGCGGTCGCGGCCTCAGTGTTTGGCGACGCGACGAAGGCTCGATTTACGCCTTTGTCGGCGAAAGAGCGTTTTACTGCGCTCCAGTTTGGAGAAATTGACGTTCTTACGCGAAATACGACCTGGTCCTTCACACGCGATACCGCACTTGGCCTCGATTTTGTTGGGGTGAATTATTATGACGGCCAAGGCTTTCTTGTGCGAAAGGAATCCGGTTTCAAGAGCATTATGGAACTGAACGGTGCGGTGATCTGTGCCAACACCGGTACGACGACCGAATTGAATGTAGCTGACTTTTTCCGCACACATCGCATGGCTTACTCGATTGTAGCTTTTGAAAAATCAGATGAAGTTGTGGCGGCCTATGATGATGGCCGGTGTGATGCTTACACGACGGATGCGTCGGGGCTTTATTCCGAGCGATTGAAACTGCGCAACCAGTACGAACATGTGGTCTTGCCGGAAGTTATTTCCAAGGAGCCTCTCGGGCCAGCGGTGCGCCAAGGCGATGACCAATGGGCGGACATTGTTCGCTGGTCTCTTTACGCGATGCTGGAAGCTGAAGAGCTTGGTGTAAATTCAGGTAATGTTAGAGAGATGAAGCAGAGCGACAATCCGGGTATTCGTCGCTTGTTGGGGGTGGAAGGTGGATTTGGGGAGACACTTAATCTTTCCAACGAGTGGGCCGCCAATATTGTTGGGCAGGTTGGGAATTATGGTGAGAGTTTTGAGCGCAGCGTGGGTGTGGACACGCCGCTTGGTATTCCCCGTGGGCTGAACGCGCTTTGGAAAGACGGTGGACTTCAATATTCACCGCCGGTCAGATAGGCGTTCATTTATATGTCCTTATCGCAAGAGCCGATACGGGGGCTGGCCTCCGCTAATCCGCTGAACAATCCCAAGGTTCGATCCTTTCTGATACAGGCGATTGTCTTGTTGGGGGTGATCACGCTTTTCTGGGTATTGATCGACAACACGATCAGCAATCTGCAAAGACAAAACCTTGCGACAGGCTTCGGCTTTCTCGACAAGCCGGCAGGCTTTGGCATTGTGTTTTCGCTCATCGATTATTCGGAGCAATCCACCTATGGACGGGCGCTGCTGGTCGGGTTTCTAAACACCCTGTTGGTTGCGGTGATCGGGATCGTGCTTGCGACCATGCTGGGACTGACGCTCGGGATCGCCCGCCTGTCATCAAACTGGCTCGTGTCCAAACTGGCGACTGTTTACATTGAAACTCTCCGCAACATTCCGCTGCTGCTGCAGATCTTCTTCTGGTACTTTGCAGTGCTTCGCGCCCTGCCGGGGCCTGCTGATAGTTTGATCCTGCTTGATACACTCTTCATCAATAATCGTGGTTTTTCGGTGCCGTCTGTCAGTTTTGGCGGTTGGGGTGGGGATTTGGCAGCAGCCTTTGCCCTTGGCGTGGCGTTACTTCTGTTTTCCAATGTGTACATCAAACGGCTTCGCCGATCGGCCTCGCACATACCGTTCTATCTTCGGCTCGCGCCGCTCTTGCCGTTTGTGCTGCCTGTGTTTGTGTTCTTCGCGATGGGGCTGTCGTTGCAGATTGATTGGCCGCAGATTCAGCGATTTGGTTATGAGGGCGGATGGTCTCTCATCCCTGAGTTTGTGGCGCTCACGCTGGCGCTCTCAACCTATACGGCGGCATTCATCGCGGAGAATGTGCGCTCTGGTATTCAGGCGGTGTCTCACGGGCAGACAGAGGCGGCGCGCGCGCTGGGGATGCGGGAAGGGAAAATCCTTCGGCTGGTGATCGTGCCGCAGGCGCTGCGCATCATTATCCCTCCTTTGACGAGCCAATACCTCAACCTTACCAAAAACTCGTCGCTCGCGGTCGCCATTGCCTATCCAGATCTCGTGTCGGTGTTTTCAGGTACCGTGCTCAACCAGACAGGGCAGGCGGTAGAAGTAATCGCCATTACAATGACGATTTATCTTTGCCTCAGTCTTTTCACGTCGGTCTTGATGAACCTCTATAATCGCCGCATGGCATTGGTGGAGCGGTGATATGAGCGAGCCCTTCGTCCGAACCGTCAACTCACCCAGCCTGCCGCCGCCCGTGCGTCGTCGTGGCGTCGTGCGCTGGTTGCAGGACAATTTGTTCTCCTCGTGGCTGAACTCCCTCCTAACTCTCGGCGCGATCTATCTTCTCGTGCTGGCAGTGCCGCCGCTGGCGAACTGGGCACTGCTTGATGCTGTGTTTGATGGTACGAGTGGGGCTGCGTGCAGTGGTGAAGGCAAGGGTGCCTGCTGGGCTTTTGTTGAGGCGAAGCTGAACCAGTTTATCTATGGGCGGTATCCTGATGCGGAGCAATGGCGGGTTAATCTTGCGGTGCTGCTTGGCGGGCTTGGCCTTGCGGCGCTACTTACGCCCAATCGTCTGCCCAAAGGGTGGGTACTCTCTTACGTGTTTTTGCTGTTTCCGATCTTTGCCTTTGTGTTGCTCTATGGCGGGTCTGCCGGGCTTTCCATCGTTGAGACCAGCTCCTGGGGCGGGCTCAGGGTGACGCTGGTTGTGGCCGTGACGGGGATCGGTGCCTCACTTCCACTTGGTGTGTTGTTGGCATTGGGACGCGCGTCCAACATGCCGGTCGTGCGAACCTTGTCCGTTCTCTATATTGAGCTTTGGCGCAGTGTGCCGCTCATCACGGTGCTGTTTATGGCCAGCGTCATGCTGCCGCTCTTCCTGCCGGAAGGGATGAGCTTTGACAAATTGTTGCGTGCATTGATTGGCGTTGCACTTTTCTCTTCTGCCTATATGGCAGAGGTTGTGCGTGGCGGGCTCGCGGCTATTCCGTCCGGTCAGTATGAGGCGGCGAGGGCGCTTGGTCTCAGCTATTGGCAATCAATGGGGCAGATCATTCTGCCGCAAGCGTTGCGCGCGGTTATTCCGGGCATTGTGAATAATTTTATCGGCCTTTTCAAAGACACGACGCTTGTTCTCATTATTGGTCTTTTTGATCTTTTGGGAATTGTACAAGCGAACTATACCGACCCGAACTGGGCCTCGCCGCAAACGGCGGTGACAGGCTATGTATTTGCCGCGTTTATGTTCTGGGTCTTCTGTTTCAGTATGTCGCGCTACTCCGTCTATATGGAGCGCCGCCTTGAGAAAGATCGGAACAAATGAAATGATCTTCTGGGATTGCATATGACAAGTACTGCCGTGATCGAGATCGAAAAGCTGAACAAATGGTTTGGCGATTTTCATGTGTTGAAGAACATCGACCTGACGGTGCGGGAGGGTGAGCGCATTGTCGTTGTCGGTCCTTCCGGATCTGGCAAGTCAACGTTGATCCGTTGCATCAACCGCCTTGAAGCACACGATCAGGGCAGGATTGTCGTTGATGGCATTGAGCTTAGCGATGATCTGAAGCGTATTGATGAAGTCCGCCGTGAAGTCGGGATGGTGTTTCAGCAGTTTAATCTTTTCCCTCATATGACGGTGCTTGAGAACTGCACACTTGCGCCGATCTGGGTTCGCAACACGCCTGAGCGTGAGGCGGAGGCGCTGGCCATGTCGTTTTTGGAGCGAGTGCGTATTCCTGAACAGGCAGGGAAATATCCAGGCCAGCTTTCGGGCGGTCAGCAGCAGCGGGTGGCGATTGCCCGTGCTCTCTGTATGAACCCGAAGATCATGCTATTTGATGAGCCGACGTCGGCACTTGATCCGGAGATGATCAAGGAAGTGCTGGATGTGATGGTTGACCTCGCTGATGGCGGTATGACCATGATTTGTGTAACCCATGAAATGGGATTTGCACGCCGTGTCGCTGACCGGGTCATTTTTATGGATGAAGGCGAGATACTGGAGATGAAAGAGCCGGAAGCTTTTTTCAGCAATCCCGAGAATGAGCGGACGAAGGCCTTTCTCTCTCAGATTATTGGCGATTGACCCTTCGGGTTTTGTCGGAGTTAGAAATTATCCGGCACGGTTAGTGTAACGTGCGACTGACGTGTGGGTGTGAAGCCGCTGCGCTGATAGAGCCTGAGGGCCCGCGGGTGATCGAGTGTAGAGGTCTGCACCGTTAGTTTTGTCGGGTGATGCATCCAGGCAGTTTCGATCGTGCTGCTGAGCAGGAAGCGTCCGAGGCCTCGCCCCTGAAACTCCGGTATCAATCCAAAGAAGGCAAGGTCAGCAATGGAGGGTGTTCGCAGATCAAGTTCTGCAAAGCCTGCTGGGACACCGTTTACATGAAGGACGAGGATGTGAACCTTCTCGTCATGGATGATATCCAGCAATACTGCATCTTCCATTACGTGGCGACTTACCCAAAAATGCTTGTGGCCGATTGTGTCGTAGAGATAGCGAAAAAAGTGAGCTGGCGGCGCCTCAGCCCGAATGAGGGCCAATTTTCCATGTGGCGTGCTTGAGCGAACAATAGGGCGCGTATGCATTTCCAGATGTGTGACGGTTGTTTCGATCTCACGGGGCATAGGCAGGAAACCTCGAACGCTGTCAGGAACCAGAAGTTTTAATCGGGCTTGTCGGGTCTGCCGCCCACTCCGTCCACGAGCCATCGTAGAGCGCCACGTTTTGATGACCAATGCTGGTCAGCGCGAGATAGAGGATGGCTGCGGTCACGCCGGAGCCACAGGTCGTGATGATGGGACGTGCCAGGTCCACGCCTGCCGCCTCAAAATGGGCGCGGAGATCGGTCTCGTCTTTCAGCGTTCCTTCTTCACTGATAAGGAGGTCGAAGGGCAGGGACAGACTGCCAGGGATATGACCGGAGGCAAGGCCGGCACGCGGCTCAGGTGCCGTCCCGTCGAACCGGCCTTTGGACCGCGCGTCAATGACCTGCTCACGTTTGCTCTCAATGTTTGAACGTATCGCCGCCTTGTCACGAATGATGAAATTATTGATGCGCGCGGTGTAATGCCGCTCGCTTGCTTCGCTGATGCCATGCGCCAGTGGACGGCCTTCGGCCTTCCACTTTTTGAGGCCACCGTTCAACACCGAAACACGCTCGTGCCCATGAACGCGAAAGGTCCACCAGAGGCGGGCCGCGCTGAAAAGGCCTGAACTGTCATAGGCGATGATGTGATGACCATCGCCAATGCCCATCGATTTCATGCGGGAGCAAAATTTTTCCGTCGAGGGCAGCATATGCGGATAGGGGCTGTCTGTGTCGCTGATCTCGTCAAGGTCGAAGAAGACGGCACCTGGAATGTGTGCCTCCTCAAACTCAGCCCTTGGATCACGGGCTGCCGCGGGCATGTGCCATGACCCGTCTACAATCTTGATGTCAGGCGCGCCCAGATGATCGGCGAGCCAGTCGGTAGAGACGAGATGAGGCACGGATTGGGGCATGGGTCAGGCAAGCCAACTTGGAACAGGCAATCCCTTTTCGCGGAGGAAGGCCGGGTTGAACATTTTCGATTGGTAGCGCGTGCCGTAGTCGCACAAGATGGTAACAATGGTATGGCCCGGCCCCATTTCCTTTGCGAGGCGAATTGCACCCGCAATGTTGACGCCGCTCGACCCACCGAGGCAGAGACCCTCATCGCTCAGCAGGTCGAAACAGATGGGGAGCGCCTCGTTGTCCGAAATCTGGAACGCATGGTCGATAGGTGCGCCCTCAAGATTTGCAGTGATGCGCCCCTGGCCGATCCCCTCGGTGATGGAGGTGCCCTCGGATTTCAGCTCACCATGCTTGTAATAATGATAGAGAGCTGCCCCCATCGGGTCTGCAATGCCGATCTGTACATTCTTGTTCCGCTCTTTCAGCGCCATGCCAATGCCCGCGAGTGTGCCGCCCGTGCCGACCGCGCACACAAAGCCATCCACCTTGCCGTCGGTCTGGTTCCATATCTCGGGTCCGGTCGTTTCGATATGCGCCTGACGGTTCGCGACATTGTCGAACTGGTTTGCCCAGATGGCACCGTTTGCTTCCTTGGCGGCGATTTCCTCTGCCAGCCGCCCGGAATACTTTACGTAATTGTTGGGGTCTTTATAAGGTACCGCTGGCACCTCGATCAGTTGCGCGCCACACAGGCGCAACATGTCCTTCTTTTCTTCTGACTGGGTTTCGGGGATCACGATGACGGACCGGAAGCCCAGCGCATTGCCCACAAGTGCCAGCCCGATGCCCGTATTGCCTGCCGTCCCTTCGACGATGACGCCGCCCGGTTTCAGCTGACCTTTGGCCATGGCGTCCTTGATGATGAAGAGAGCGGCTCTGTCCTTTACGGACTGGCCCGGATTCAAGAATTCACATTTGCCCAATATCTCGCAGCCTGTCTCTTCAGACGCTTTTTTGAGGCGGATCATGGGGGTGTTGCCGATGGCATCGACCAAGCTGTTCTTGATATCCATGGAAGGCGCGGTCCCTCTTTTTTTGACTTCTTGGCTCATGACGAGCTGATGACGACTCGTGCATATGTAGTTGTAAATTGGCTGGAGACCAGGATCAAAGGGCAGAAGGGCTATATTTTCGACAATTTTGCGCTTTTGTCGGAAACTTGGGATTTGAAGCGTCCTTGAAGCAGAGAATGGGTTCAATAAGTCAGGATGCCGGACTTCGGGTGTTTTGAGAGGCCTCGGGAGGATTGAAATGACGGACAATATGGTTGTGGGGCGAGAGGCCTGGATTGTCGCGCGAAAGGCCCTCCTTGAGGAGGAGAAGGCCCTGACACACGCCCGAGAGGCGTTGGCGGCTAAACGGCGCGGGTTGCCCTGGGTCAAGCTTGAAAAAGACTATCAGTTTGAGGGTGAGAAGGGGCCGGTATCGCTTGCGGCGCTATTCGGGCCGCATCGACAGCTGGTCATCCAGCATTTCATGTTCGGGCCAGATTGGGAGGAAGGGTGTCCCTCCTGTTCCTTCATGGCGGACGGGTATTCCCAACAATTGCCGCACCTTGCCGCCCGTGACGTGGCGATGGTCGCTGTGTCCCGCGCCCCGCTTACCAAATTGCTCGCCTATCGGAAACGGCTTGGCTGGTTGTTCCCCTGGGTATCGTCGCTCGGCAGTGATTTCAATGTGGATTTTCAGGTCTCATTTCCTAAAGACGGGAATGGGGTGGAGCAGTTCTACAATTATGAGCCCAAGATCTATGACAGTGAGGAGATGCCCGGCATCAGCACCTTCTATAAGAATGACGCTGGCGAGATATTCCACACCTACTCCACCTTCAACCGCGGGTTGGATGATTTCATCATGGCCTATCGGTTTTTGGACATTGTTCCCAGAGGACGGGATGAAGAAGGGCTTTCTGACTCCATGGACTGGGTGAAGCGGCGGGATAAGTATTAGGCCTTCATGCAAAC
>JAVKCY010000083.1:0-15205 GCA_040223265.1 Parvibaculum sp.
GCAGGGATAGGCGGTCCAGGTGGCGACATGGAAGCCTCAGCCGAAGTGATGGAAAGTCTCTTCTTCTACGCACGCAATCTCGCCGTACCCGCACGTCGCAATGTGGACGACCCGACCGTCTTGCGCGGCAAGGAGCTTTTCTATCAGGCCAACTGCACATCCTGTCACAGCCCAAAACACGCAACAGTAAACGACGAGAGCGTGGAACCTGCATTGCGCGGTCAATTGATCTGGCCCTATTCAGACCTGCTGCTGCACGATATGGGAGACGGTTTGGCCGACAACCGCCCGGAAGGAACTGCGTCAGGTACAGAATGGCGCACAGCGCCCCTTTGGGGGATCGGCTTGACCCAAACGGTAAACGGACATACCAATTTCCTGCATGATGGACGTGCACGCAATTTGACAGAAGCCATTCTCTGGCATGGTGGCGAGGCCATCACCGCACGAGAGACCTTCCGCACCATGAACCAGCAAGACCGCGATGCACTCATCGCGTTTCTAAACAGCCTGTAGGACACAATGAAAATACTAAGGGTCGCTGGAACGATTTTCACGCTTGTCGCTCTGACGCTGACAGTAACGAACCGCTCGGCCTCAGCCGACCTTGTCAGTCAAGCGCAGTACGTAAACCTTGTCCAAGCGCTGACGAAGGAGACCGCCCTGCCGCTTCACCGCCAATTGGCGGTCCAGTCTGCGCGCCTTGGAGACGTTTTGAGCGGTTTCTGCGCGGCTCCAACCATACAAGGACAGGCGGAGGTAAATCTACACTTCCATGCGATGATGGATGCCTGGCAACAGGTGGAGCCGTTCCGCTTTGGCCCCGTTATGTCAGCCCCCGGCCCGTCTCGCTTTCAATTCTGGCCAGACAAGCGCGGCACCGGTCAGCGGCAATTGCGCCAGGCACTGAAAGACCAGGATCAATCGCTCCTCGACAGTGCAAGCCTTGCGACCAAGAGCGTGGCACTGCGCGATCTCCAGGCACTGGAAGTCTTGCTTTTCGTTGAGCCCGAGGCGCTGCAGGCAGAGGGAAATTTTCGCTGTGCTTACGCAAGCGCCATCGCCGATCACCAACGGACGGAAGCAGCACTTCTCTATGACGCGTGGTCAAAGCCCGATGGCTTCGCGACGGAGCTTGGCAAGGCCGCAGGTGGAACCGCCGTCTTCTTTGATGAACGCGAAGCGGCAGGCGCCTATGTAAATGCGCTGGTCTCGACACTCGAAGTCATCCGCCTGCAAAAGCTCGACCGGCCCATGGGCCTGACACTCGCAGAAGCACGGCCCACCCGGTTTGAAAACTGGCGGAGTGAGAGGTCAGCCCGCAACATCCAATTGAACCTCACAGTTCTGAAACGTCTCTTCACCGACAAGGGGGGATTTTCGGCGCTGCTCACAAAAGTAGGCAAGCAGGATGATGCAGCGGCAGTTGAAGCCCTGTTTGACAAGCTTCTGGATAATCTGAACGCGCTCAACCGACCATTGGAGACCCTTGTGCAAGAGGCGCCCGCACGCCCCGCACTTGAAACACTGTTGGCTGATCTCCGCGCTCTCCAGGCTCTCATTCAGGACAATGTCGCAATCGACCTGGGTCTGGTGCCGGGTTTCAACGCCACGGATGGTGATTGAATGGACAGGACCAGACGGCACATACTCAAGTCAGGCGCTGCACTCGGGGCATGTGCGCTTTCCCCTACCCCATCCTTGGCGAGTGCCACCAACGGTCGTTGGATTGGTTGCCGCAAAGTTGGCGATCAGCACTATGCGACCCAGTTTGATGGTGAAGGTCAGGTCCTCACCAACACACAACTCCCCGACCGCGGCCATGGCATCATCATCGCACCAGATGGGACGAGTGCCGTCATCATGGCACGCCGCCCCGGTACATACGCATTGCAAATTGACCTTGAGACAGGCGAAAGCTGCGCCCCTGTTGAAAGCGCTCAAGACCGGCATTTCTACGGCCACGGATGCTTCTCCAGAGATGGCGCGCTTTTCTTCACAACGGAAAACGACATCCGCTCGGGCAATGGTGTCCTGAGCGTACGGGATGCGCGCGACGGGATGCGAGAGCTTGCAAGCTTTCCAAGTGGCGGCATCGGGCCCCACGAAACCCGTCTGCTGGAGGATGGGATAACGCTTGCCATCGCCAATGGTGGCATCATGACCCGGCCGGAAACAGGCCGCACACCGCTCAATCTCACAAGCATGGCCCCCTCCCTCGTCATGATGGACAGCCGCACAGGCGACCTGAAATCACAACACCACCTGCCCGAAAATCGGGCACAACTATCCATCCGGCACATGTCCGCGCATGGAAACCAGATTGCACTGGCGCTGCAATATGAAGGGCCAAAAAGTGATGCCACGCCATTGCTCGCACTGTTTGAGGGAGAGAACCTCCGCCTTGCGGAGACACCTGCGCCCCTTGCCCGTGCCATGCGCAATTACGCAGGCTCAATCACTCATGACCTGACGGGGATGCTTGTCGCCATGACCTGCCCCAAAGCCAATCTTGTGACCTTCTGGAATGCAGAAACCGGAGAGCCGGTCGGCCATAAACGCGCAAATGATGTGTGCGGCGTCGCACCCGGACAAAAGCCCGGCGAGTTTATCTTGACAGCCCAGGCAGACATTCTTGTCGCCACTCTTACCGGTCTCCAGCCACGTGAGAGCCTTGCAAATTCGCAATGGGACAATCATCTGACCCGCATCGCGTGAGCACCCTGGTTCCGCTAAACTCGCCATCACGAGGACAGTTCTCAGATGGAGATTGAGCATGGCTGCACGCACCATCACCACACTGGATGATCTGAAAGCGCTATATGGAGAGATCTCCGCACCAGCGCTGGCCAAAGAGCGTACAGCGCTGACACCACATTATCGCGCCTTTGTTGAGGCAGCCCCGTTCATGGTGATTGCCACCATCGGGCCCAAGGGCCTGGATACGAGCCCACGGGGAGACCCGGCAGGCTTTGTCCATGTCGTGGATGACAAAACCCTCCTCATCCCCGACCGCCGTGGCAACAACCGCCTCGATACGTTGAAAAACATTCTGCATGATCCACGCATCTCCCTGATCTTCCTGATCCCCGGCGTTGGCGAAGCGCTGCGCGTCAGGGGACGGGCAGAGATCATTCAGGATGATGAGCTGGCCGCAGGATTTGTGATGCAAGGCAAGGCACCAACAACACTTCTGCGCATCACCATCGAGTGTGTGTATTTCCAGTGCCAGAAGGCCATTGCCCGCTCCAGGCTCTGGGACCCGGCCTCGGTCATCGACAGAACGACATTGCCGACGGCTGGCGAAATGGTGGAGGCACTTGTTTCAGAGCCCTTCGACGGGAAGGCCTATGATGCTGACTATCCCGAACGCCTGAAGCGAACCATCTACTGACGCCCTCAATAATGTTCGGAAACAGGCTCCATCTCAAAGGTGAGACCCGCTTTCTTTGACAATCGCTCCCGGAGCTGGTCGCCCATCGCCGCAGCCGGTGTCCAGAAGCCGCCGCCTGTCTGTTCCTTCGTAATGTCCTTGGCAAGGCAGATGGCGCATTCACTGATAATCTTCGCAGTGGAGGCATAACCGGGATCCTTGTCTCCGGTCACCCGCGCCACAAATGTCTGGCCGTCTTCTGCCTCACCCAGAAACACCAGATTGTAAAATCCGTTCTCCCGATCACGCTCTGAGGGTCCCTCGCCCGGTTTTGGCAACAGGAACCGGCTCATGAAATTTCGTGTCGGACGAAACGCCGCGGCAGCGACAAACCCACCCAAGCCACCGGCGAGAGCGTAAGACGTCAACCGACCCGGCAACCCCTCACCCATCATCATGGCTTCGTCATATCGAAAATCCCGACCATAGGCATAGTCCAGCAACGCATTCGTCCGATGAACAACGCGTGTATTGATGCCCGCCATTACAAACGGTGCGATCCAGCTACCCGCCTCCTCGTCATATCGAAGCGGCGTATCACTTGGCTGCTCTGGTCCTTCGCGCAAGCCATCCGGGTTCAACACATATGGGTCGCGCATCATCTCACGAATAGACGGATCACGGCCCGCCTCTTCCATCAAGTTAATCATGCTCGCAATCGTGCCGCCGCTCGCGCCACCGCGCATCGCCTTCACGCGCATTTTCACACTGCGACACCTTGTGTTGGATTTCCGTTTCACTTCTTGCGTGAGGAAGAAAACCCCAAGATCAGACGGCACAGAGTCAAAGCCACAACAGGGCACGATGCGCGCACCCGTCTGCTCGGCTTCTGTCTGGTGTGCGTCAATCATCCGGCGGATCCATTGCGCCTCACCCGCAAGATCAACATAGCCCACACCATGGTGCACGCACGCGGCAACCATTTCCGACCCATATTTTGCATAAGGACCAACGGTGGTGAGCACAACCTTTGTTCGCTGCACAAGGCTACTCAGCGCGGCTGCATCGGACGCGTCACCGGTCAGGATCGGCACGTCGGTAGCGGCAGCACCCAGCTCCCGGCGAACGGCCTCAAGCTTTGACTTGGAGCGTCCCCCCATTGCCCAGCGCAAGCTCGTGTCACTGCCATATTGTTTGACGAGATAATGGCAAATGAGCTTACCCACAAACCCGGAGGCACCCCAAACAATGATGTCAAAATCCTTGTGCACATCACTCATCTTCGCAACCTTTCCCGTCACAGAGTCTCAAAATTTTTCACGCGCACGCTTTGACCACAAATATCGCACCCTTGAGGCCAATGGCCCCCTCCTGCTGCGGCAAGGCTGAAGCGATCTCCGCGACAATCTTCTCCACCACCTCAGGTGCCAACCCTTCAACCATCGGTCGGACCGGCCCGCGCTCAACAAGACCAGCCGCTGCAGCCTCTGGGGACGACCCCCAGGGCATCTCAAAATCGACAGGCTCAATAGCAATATCGCGCCACCCTGCATCACCCAGAATTTTCTCCAGCCTTGCGGGATCGGCAAAGGCAAACGGCCCCGGCGCATGTGGGTCACGCGGCGCATCGTCCGTCACATATTTGCGCACAATAGATACAGGTAAGCTCACCCATTGATTGAGCTTAGGTGACTGCCAGCAGGCAAAACAAAGCCGCCCGCCAGGCGCCATGTGCGCGCGCATATTTGCGAATGCAGCAACAGGATCTTCAAAAAACATGACCCCGAACCGTGACAGAAGCAGGCTCGCACGATCAAGCAGCGCATCCGTTTGCGCGTCGGCGACCTTGAATGTCACGTTGGCAAGCCCTGCCGCGACAGCACGGTCGCGCGCAAGGGACGACATGGGGCCTGAAATATCGACCCCCAGCACAAGTCCGCTCTGCCCGGCACCAGACGCAGCAAGCAGGCTGGTTTCACCCGTCCCGCAGCCAATATCGATGACCCGTTCACCCGGCCGGACGTTGGCCCGCGCCAGCAAGGCTTCTGTGACACCCGACAAAGAGCGGTCCATGCTCTCCTGCCCACTTACCCAACCCGCCCCCGCAGGCCCGTTCCAGAAGTCTTTTTGCGCTTGATTGGTCATGCTCGATCCTTTTTGCCATTATAGGGACTCTGCCTCATCAGCCCCCCATACGCAATTCCGTAATACGGAATTGTCTCATTTAGAACGATAGAACCCGAAGCTGATTTGGTATGAAGGAAGGCAACAATAGGCACCGCATCAAACTGGGGAGATCGGTATGAACCGGAAACATCTGGCAGGATCAACATCACTCATAGCTCTTGTCGCACTGGCCTCGGCCAGCGCTGCAACAGCAGCAGATACCCAATTGTTGTGGGGCGACACGCATCTCCATACCGCCTATTCAACCGACGCGTTCCTCGCGGGCAACCGCGATGCCGACCCCGATACAGCCTACCGTCTTGCCAAGGGCGAACCGGTTATCCATCCGTTCAATCGCACCAGAGTGCAAATTGCGCGACCATTGGATTTCCTCGTTGTGGCTGACCATGCCGAAGGTCTCGGCGTCATGGGAGAACTCAATCGCACAGACCCTGATCTGGCGAACTATTGGTTCTGGCAGCGCTGGAAATCCTCTTATGCTCTCGGTCGGTTCCGCGATGTCGTTGCAGACCCTGCCGAAGGGACGGCGACTTTTCTCGCTGGCATGCCACAGCCTGCTGTAAAGGCCGGAGACAAGGTCGACCCCGTGACAACGGGCAACCCCACCGGCCTCTTCGAATTTCTCACGCGTCTGACACCGGAAGAATCCATTCACGAAATTTCAGCGGGCATGTGGTCGAAGTCGGTCGCTGCAGCCGAGGCACATAACCAACCCGGAAAATTCTCCGCCATGATCGGCTGGGAATGGACCCAGACAAACAATGGCGTAAACTTACACCGGGTGGTCATGTCAACATTGGACGGCGAGACCGCTGCGACGATGGATCCCGTTGGAACGGACAATGCACCCTACCCGGAAGATCTCTGGGCAAAGCTGGGCGAGCTTACAAGCACCACCGGCGCGCGGTTCTTGTCTATTCCACACAATTCCAACCTCTCAAAAGGTTACATGTTCTCAGACACGCTGCTGAATGGTGATCCGATGACAGTGGAATATGCGCAGACCCGCGCCGAATGGGAGCCCGTTGCTGAAATCACCCAGATCAAAGGGGATAGCGAAACCCACCCCACGCTCTCGCCCAATGATGAATTCGCCGACTTTGAACAGTTCAATTTCTATCTGCAGGCCGTGCCGCAAGGCGGGCCCTCTGTCTACACCGCGGGCAAAGGCGATTTCGTCCGCACCGGATTGATGCGCGGGCTTGAGATCGAAAACCGGCTGGGCGTGAACCCCTATCAGTTTGGCGTCATCGGATCGACCGATGCTCACACCAGCATCTCATCACCCGACGAACCCAATTTCTGGGGCAAGGTTTCACTCGACTCGATCCCCGAGAACAAACGACGGATCGCGCCAGATGCAAATTTCCAAGCTGGCGTAGAAGCCTTTGACGGTTGGAACATGTCTGCTGCCGGATTGGCAGCCGCGTGGGCAACCGAGAACACAAGAGACGCGATCTTTGATGCCTTTACCCGGAAAGAGGTTTACGCAACCACCGGACCGCGCATTTCCCTTCGCGTATTTGGTGGATGGGGTTTTGACGAAACAGCCACCGAAGCTGAAGACATTGCTGACATTGGTTATGCATCCGGCGTACCGATGGGCGGCGATTTGAGCAGCGCACCGGAAGCAACCCCCGTCCAGCTTTTGATCCGCGCCACCCGCGACCCGATGGGGGCAAATCTTGACCGCGTGCAGGTCGTCAAAGGATGGCTTGATGACAACGGCACCGCACAGGAAAAAGTATTTGATGTGATCTGGTCAGATGATCGCGTGCCCGATGCAAGCGGAAAACTGCCACCCGTGGGAAACACTGTGGACACACGCACCGGCCACTTTGAAAACTCTATCGGCGCACCGGAATTGTCAGCCATTTGGCAGGACCCTGATTTCAACATGGGGCAAGCTGCGTTCTATTATGTCCGGGTATTGGAGATCCCAACCATCCGGCACTCCCAACTGGACGCTGTCGCCCTACAGATAGACACGCCCTTCGAAGGACCGGCTACATTGCAGGAACGAGCCTATTCCTCTCCCATCTGGTACAAGCCCGGAAACTGAATTTGGCTAAAAATTGGATAAAAAGACCAAATTTTGGGCATACATGACCGCCTACGCGTTAGCCGCGACAACAGGCCTACCCGTGTACTCATCTAATGGTCTATTGTTTCCCGCGAGGTGAAAAGCCAGCAAAGAAATATGCCCTGTGGTGAAAAAAATCATTTCATCATAAAACAAAAATGGCAAAATTCACCGCATTGTGAGGGGCATCGGCCCAGGCCGAGTGGTGGAGACGGAAATGCGTATTTTGGCTGCAGGGTTTTTGGCGGCGGCACTTTGGACGAATTCAACTTTTGGTGCACAAGCCGATCAAGGTAACTCAGAAGCCGAGACAAATCGCGCTGCGGAAAACGCTCTGCGACAAACCGAAACGCTCATGACCAGTATTGCGTTTGCGTTCGATTATCTTGCAACCTTTGTTGGGGAGGCCGGGCCTCCTGCCCCCATTATCCATGCTGAACTTCAGGCGACAACAAATCGTCTGGACGGTGTTCGGTCCCTCCTGATGATCGCAGAGGATGGAACCCTGCAGCATGACGCTTTCTCCTATCCCGCCCCGCAGGTAAATCTGGGCAATCGTGACTATGTGATAGCAGCCATGACCAAACCCGGCATGCGAATTGGTGCTGCGATTATTGGGCGAACAAGCGGCTTCCCCTTCGCGCCAATTTCAATGCGCAAACCCTCTATCAACACGGTCATGACCGCCATTACGGATTTAAGAAAATTGCGTGAGCCGCTCGATTGGTGCTTGGACGCTTGCGGGGGGGCGCTGCTCACAGATGACGGAAAGATCGTGGCGATATCACCACCCGAAACAAAGCTCGACGACGATCTGATTCAAAAAATCATCAACAATGAAGAAATGAACGGCTCGTTTGTCCATTCCAACGAACGCATCTCATTCCTGATTTCCTTCCGAAAAAGCGAGCGATTTCCGTTCATCATCCTCGCTTCCAAGGCTCTCGCACCCACTACCAGCATTGCTACCGAGTAAGAACTCGACAGCAGCCCGTCGCTGGCTGGTGGTGAGATCAGCCCTGTCAGCGCCGACAGCAGACCTCGCCTCAAGCCATGCTTGGCCAGGCGTTCGCACATCGCAAGCTGACAATACTGTCAACCGCGCGAGTTGATCATCGCCAGGGGCAGGCTGCCATATGAAATAAACAGCGCCTGCGGCCACCATTACAGCCACGCCGAGCCCTGCCCACGCATACCTGACAGAACGATTGGGTTTGCTGACAACGCGAGCGATATGGGCTTTGCCCCGTGCCTGCATACTTGCATCAAGCATTTTACCCTCCAAGCGAAATAAAAGTTCTACCATTATTCTCAGATTGCGCATACCGCGCAATCACAAAGGGAGAATAAGATGGAATATGTAATTCGCTCCGCAACATTAGCCGATGTAGCCGCCATTACACGCCTTCACGTAGACAGCTGGCAGGATACTTACACATTCATGCCAGATTCAGTCCATAGTAATCGTTCTTATGCATACCGATATGAGGAATGGCTGGAAATTCTGAGCAAACCCGACCCCGATCATCTAATTCTGACCGTCTGGGATGGAAACATTTTGGTCGGTTTCAGCAATTGCTTACCTTGCCGTGACCCTGATATGCCCCAGGCAAAAGGTGAAATGCATGCGATCTATTTCCGTAAGGATTATCGCGGTCACGCTCTGGGCGCGGTTTTATTTGAACGCATGATCCAATTCTTGATCAAACGCGACCTGTGGCCAGCATGTCTTTGGGCGTTCGAGAAAAATGAGTTCCGGCACAACTACAAAACCATCGGCTTCACCGACGCCGTCTACCGCGACCGCGTCATTGCAGGCGTTGCCATCCCTGAAGTCGGTTATCTTTCACCAGACTCACCGGAAGGATTTTTTGACGCGATCAATCAGCGCCTCTCCGAAGAAGAGAGCGCACAGCAAGCGACACAACAGATTGCTCACTCTCAACATCCTGTTCCAAAAGCTGATCAAACACGTCCCGGAACGTATCCGCAAAATCAGCCGGGTCTAGATTGATGTGTGGGCTTTCCTCAGCCAGCAAATAAGCAACGTTGTAGGCTGCTACACGTGCGGTTGTCGCATCGACGACAACCGTGCGTGGGAGCCCCTTTTCCATCTCGCCCACACCGGTCAGAAGCCAAGTGGAATCAACACCCATCGCCACGAGATCAACCAGAACGTTGGCTTTTGGTGCCCCATCGCCATGTTCGTAGCGTTCCCAGGTTTTACGCTCCAAGCCCCAGATTGACGCCATCTTGGAAGCACTGAGCCCAAGGGAACCGCGCACGTCGCGGAGCCGTTCACCCAACCCATTCATCACTTCCTCGTCAGCCAAGACCGTCTCCTTAGGGCGAACTGGTTACCGCTACGGCATGTCAGAACATCCCAACCCATCTTAGGCAATAAGGCGATGTAAAAAAAAGAATTTATACGCCAAATAGTGAACACCCAGCCTCTTTCCGCCATCAATCACGACAAAACAAGAAAAACACAAGTAGATTGAACAAAATTGTGGAATTTGAAAGAATACACATGTGGCGAATTGATCAACTTTTCTTTCAATATTTCGATTCAAGCTTGGTACTCAAACCGTCTGATCCTTGTCAGCGACTGCTTTCTTGAGTGAACGCGGATTTGCGAACCAACAGCTCACGTCTGCAGAAAAGGTTGAATGCAATCATTGCATAAAATGGTGGGCCGTGCAGGATTCGAACCTGCGACCTAGTGATTAAGAGACCGATCTGCCGTGTTTCTCTGACCTTCGCCACACCACGCCACACACTCTCAAGTCATTGTTTTACTTGACCTATTTCAATTCGCCAATACGCTAAGCGCACGTCAGAAAACGCTCTTTTTCGCGTTCTTCTGCTTCCAATATGCTTCCAGAATTAAGGGGCGCGCAACGTGGCAAAAATCAGTAAACGAATGATTGAGGCGCTCACACCTCAAAATTCCGACTTTTTTATCTGGGACGACGAGCTCAAAAACTTTGGTGTCCGGGTCATGCCTTCGGGGCGCAAAACCTTCCTTGTCCAGTACCGTGCCAAGGGAAGGACCCGTCGCGTTAAAGTCGGCGTCTTTGGAAGCCTCACGCCAGACGAAGCACGCCAACAAGCGAAACGCTTATTGGGAGAGGTTGCACACGGCGAAGACCCTGCCGAAGGAATTGCTATAGATCGGAAATCTCCGACCGTTTCCATTGTGAGTGAACGCTTCCTGACAGAACACGTTGCAATCCGATGCAAGCCGTCCACTGAAATTGGGTACCGAGGAATTGTCGAGCGTCAGATAAAACCCGCCTTCGGGACACGTCGCATTACGGACATTTCACGCCCAGACATCTCAAAACTACATTTCGAAATGCGTGACCGTCCACACCTCGCAAACAGAACGCTTTCCGTCCTCTCCAAGATTTTTAATCTTTGTGAATTGTGGGGTATCCGCCCGGACGGTTCCAACCCTTGCCGCCATGTACCCAAATACCGAGAAACAGCTCGCGAGCGTTTTCTATCACCTAAAGAGATTGCCTCCGTTGGTGAAATCCTAGACCAAGCAGAAACCGAAGGAAGCGAAACCAAGGCGGCTTGTGACGCCATACGCCTCTTGATCCTAACAGGGTGCCGTCTCGGCGAAATCCAGACACTGAAGTGGGAGTATGTTCAACCGCCCTATTTGGTGCTTCCTGATTCCAAAACCGGTGCTCGTCGAATCCCGATCAGCGCAGACGTGCAGCAAATCCTTTCCCGGATAACCCGGATCGACGGAAACCCATATGTTCTCATCGGGAAGAATGCTGGGCAGTACCTCGCAGAAATTCGCCACCCTTGGAAACGCATACAAAAGCGCGCAGGTTTAAGCGGTGTTCGACTTCATGACCTACGCCACACTTATGCTTCTAACGCTCTCGCCAATGGTATCCCCTTAGAAGTAGTTGGAAAACTCCTAGGGCACACCCAGTACCAAACCACATTACGGTATGCCCATCTGGCCGATGGTCATTTGCGTGACGCAGCTGCTCACGTTGCAACGGGAATTGGTGAAGCTCTTTCCAACCGGGCAAAACCACCAGCGATACTGCCAACGCCTCCTATTTCCGAGGAACCACAATACGCCCATTTCCAAGACATGCCGTTTGAAGAGCACTTAATCTTAAGCGCTAAGGTCATCACGTTCCCAAACAGGACCGCCTAAGAAATTCTAGGGCGCTGCCAATATAGAACCACAAAAGACGGCACTAAGTTCATTATTGCAGTTGCCAGTGCCCTTGATCGGAATTCCCTAGTATTCTTAGGGGTAGCTACATCTAACCTTAGAGCCACTACTCATAGACCTTAGAGGACAAAACTTGCAGTCCTTAGAGGTCGAAACTCGGAGACCTTAGAAGCCGAAGCTTACAGTCCTTAGATTGGAAACTCACCCCCCCCCTAAGGAGAACCAACGGGACCATAAAGTGACCGAAACCGTTTCAACCGAACACCTACCTGCTCACACCAAGAGGTCCCAATGACATCACAGTATTTCTCGAAGAAGAAAGCTGCCGAATTGAGACAACAATTTGATCTTAAGGAAACGCATCAAGGAATTGGCCTTCATCGTCGTTTACAAGGCAGCGCCGAAATCTACTTCCAATGCAAAAACGGCATCGACGCGTTGGAACCAAACCGAGATGTTCGAGATCAAATGGAAGCGATCTCAAATGCAACGGAACGACTAACGGGTTTACTGACAAAGCTAACGCCGGATGCCCAAAGTGCGTTGCTCAAAACAATTGGTCAGGACGAAATCGAAATGGTTTCCATTTCGATTGGCGCCCCAGAAGCCACAGCCTACGAACAACAAAGGTTCACGTTGTCGAGCGGCCTAGAGTTTCGAAAAACCAACCTGCCGGACGGATCGCATATGAATCAGTGGTATAGCTTCGAGGACATCAGCGCATCGCTCACACACCTTCAGTCTTACGCCACCCAAACGGGAAAAAGCTTATCGATACGTACTCCAGGTCGCCGTCAAAAAGAGGCGTTACGTATGTGGATCCTCAATTGCGCACACATATGGCGTCACTTCAAAGATGAACGGTTTAGCGTGACCTACCACAAAGGAGAGGCAACATCGTCTGCAGCCATTTTTTGTGTAAAAGCACTTCAGATCATCGACCCATCTATTTTGGAAAGGGAGGTTGTGACAGCCATGCGTTCGTTTGTCTCCCGAGCGAAGGCAAAAAAATCTCAAGAAATGGGGGGCTAAATTTCTTGGTTTCTTGATACCTGCAAACTGGGACACTCTCCGCCAAATCACGCAGTCTAGCGTCATCAAACACGAATTATCGTTCAACTGACCAGAACAGCAAGGTCTTGAGATGACGCAGCACCAACCATTACACGAACCCGACTATCTTGATCGCCTCATGAATGAACACGAGGCGGCCGATTTTATGAACTACAGCGTGCGCGCCCTTCAGAATTGGCGCGTAAGAGGTGGCGGCCCACCCTATGTCCGCATCTCAGCTCGATCTATCCGATACCGACGCCGCGATTTAATCGCATGGGCCGAAGGCCGCTTGGAGCGCAACACGTCGGAATTCCGCACCTAACCACTCTTGAGTTTTAGCCTCACGGGCTTGGCAGCACCGTGAGGTGTTTTGGGGCCGACAGGCACCACCGGGGCGAGGTTTAACCCCGCCCCACCCTTCCACTCGGCCCAAAAACGAAAAGCTGCCTCAGCGCGAAGCGCGCATCCAACCCCTTGAAAGGAAAAGACATGTCTGAAATCGGCTTCCTAATGCCCACTCACGAAGGCCCCGAAGAAATACTGACTGGTACAATCCGCACCCTCCAAATGGTTCTGGACGTATCCCTTCAGCCAACCGGTGAACCTATTAGCTCCCAGCGCCCAAGCCACCGCATCGCCGCCAAATCTCCGACGGGGCAATATGTCGAAATCGGTAGCGCATGGACCAAGGAAATGACCCGGCCCGACAAGTTTGGAGAGACCTTCCTCTCCCTCACCATTGATGATCCGAGCTTCGCCCATCCGCTCAACGTATCAGCCTTCAAAAAACCGAACAGCGATGAGTACCGTGTTACGTGGCGCCGCAGACAAGACCGGCAACAAACCACGACGGCGGCTTGATTTCCTAAGAGAGGGGGTCCTGTAACACCCCTCTCTACAATTACCTCAGCGCAATTAGGAGCAATTCCATGAAAATTCTATACAGCGGCTTTGACGCTATCGACTTCTCAGTTAAGGGAGCCCTTCCAGCCAAGACTCTCACCAAATTGGAGCAAGCAAAAGCCGAAGCGGAAAAACGTCAAGGCGTAGTGCTTATCACTGCCGGGCCCGGAAATGTTCCAATCCACGTCCACGAAAGCGGTTTGCGAGGCGGGTTCACTTTCAGAATTAGTACCGGCCCAACAGGCGAGATTGTCGGCATTAAAAACAGCACAGACCCCGAACAATGGAACTTCACTATCTCCATCCGGGCCGCAAGCCTCGCCACAAAGGGCTGGCAAAAGGCGCGTCAAGACGCGTGGGATCTGATCGTTGGTCTTGGGGCAATGGTGAACGAACACAGCGTTCGCAGGATTGACTATGCTATCGACATTCAAGTTCCAGTTTGGGATTTACGACTGGAATCGTTCGTCGCACATCCTCGGTCTACGGTGCGCCCACACTGGGGAACGAAGGAGAAGAACGACGCGGATGAGTTTAAACCCCAGATCGTGACCAAAGGCAGAAAACTATCTACCGTGACAATAGGAAAAATGCCCGGTCGTCAAATTATCGCCTACGACAAGAAAACCGCCTCCATCGAAAAGCGAGAACTGTTCTGGTTCGACCTTTGGAAGGTACCGAAAGACACTCCCGATTTGGAAATCATGCGGGTTGAGCTGCGAGCCGGAAAATCCGAACTGAAAAACAAATGGCAGATCAGAACTTTCGAAGATGTAGAAAACGCCATCGGCGACGTCTTCGAAAGACTGACGGCGGACATTCGGTATCTGGCCCCCCAGCAGTCTGACAGCAACGTTTCGCGGCAAACATCCGATCCCATTTGGACCCTTGTTCGAGCCCACCTGTCTCAAAAACTCTTCGATCTAAGAAGTGGCCTGACGCCCGATCAGGTGAGAGAAATGAAACGGGAAGAGGCACTGCGCACTTATCAAAAGCTGATACTCGGAAATGCGGCAGGATTGGCCGCTGCACTCAGCCTCAGCTTAGACGAAGCCAAAGCAACGCTCCCACAAGAATTAGCCAAAATGTGCTCAGACGCTTTTGAGGATGATTTGGAAAAATTCCCCAAAAGCATCCTTGCAGCTCACGAACGTCTTCACTTTGTAAGCTGAATACAAAAACCGTACACCCTAGGTCATCAAGTCAGGGAGCTTCGTTTTCCATTCGCTCATGAGGATAAGCGTGGCGTGAACCGTTTCACCCGTATTCTGGACAAGCTCAAGCTCTCCTGCGGGCAGGCTATCATCCCAAGAAAACGCGCCAGAAAGAAACGACAAGACGTCTCTTTTGTACTTGGTATCGAGATTGTCGAGTTGATCGCCTTTGGTTTCGA
>JAVKCY010000085.1:0-3836 GCA_040223265.1 Parvibaculum sp.
TCTTCATACACCAAGTCAATGCGCTCAGCCCATAGCGAGTTGCTGACGAACCTCTCCACCTGCGATGCCAAGTAATGAGTATTGATCAAAACACGTTCAATACCACTATCTCGAGCAAACACATGATCCAGCCAAATACCAAGGAGTGGGCGACCGTGAATAGGCACAAGACATTTCGGAATTGTATCAGTGATCGGCCTGAGACGTTGACCCATCCCTGCAGCCAGCAAGAGTGCCCGCATTTCGGGAATTCCTATTCAGAGTCAAAATGATCCGGTAACTCGATTTCGGCAAAAAGCGTCTGAAGCTTCAGCGGACTATTGCCGACGGTGGAAACCTGGCACCCCGCTGCAAGCGCTCCAATGTAGGAACTTTCCCAAATATTTGCGCCTGATGCCATCGCCAAAGCAGTCGCAGTAAAAAAAGAGTCGCCTCCGCCGGCAACATCCTTTGGCGATTGATTAAATGCAGGCAATCTGTCGGTATGAAACTCTCCAGTTTTCATCCCCCGAATCAGCACACCCTCGCCGCCCAATGTCACCACCACATTTTTCGCATCTGCCTTCTGGCTAAGTTTTTCAGCCAGCACTGTAAGTCCACATTCTGTATCCAAAGTCGCCAGCCGGGCTTCACGCTCAGTTGGGGAAATCAGGTCCATGCCGCGGAAACGAGAAATATCAGACAGCTGAGACGAAGCCTGGCTATCGGCGGCCATCAAAACCCCCTTTGATCTTGCCGCTGCTGCCACGCTGTCGACAAGTACTTGTGGAAGACATCCGTAATTGAAATCGGCAAACAACAAAACATCAGCGCCGTCGATTTTTTCGATTGATGTCGCGACCATTTTTTCCATTATTGATCGATTGATTGCATGCTGACGCAATTCGTTGACCCGCAACAACGTTTTTCCTTGAGCCCTATACCGCTGCTTCAGCGTCGTCGGCCGCGTTTCATCGCGCAACATGGTTGTTTCCACATCATAATCGCGCAGACGCCGCAGTGCATCCTCTCCGACTTCGTCTTCGCCACATACCGTCACGAAGGATACTTGTGCACCCAGACTTCGTGCGTGCGCAGCGACGATGCCTGCTCCCCCGACAAATGTCCTCGACGCAATTGGCGTCACGACGATAGTTGGATCTTCCTGCGACATGCCGAGAGGGTCACAATCAATATAGCGATCTACGATCAAATCGCCGACCACCACGACCTTCAATTTGGCAAAATCGCTCAGGTAGGACTTCAGATCGCTAACGGCAAAATTGTGGCGTACCGGATAGTGACGCGCCTTACGAATGCCCGACAGGTTTATCTCAGAATAATCTCGCCGCAAAAGCGCTATCGACGTGAATTGCATTTCCCCCGAACAGAAAAGCATCTGTCCGCCATATTCTTCCACAGCTGCTTCTTCTACGTTTTCGAGCCCCTCGTGCTCTTTCCCCTTAACAACAAAATCGGGTTTCAATGCGCGCACAAACTGATCAGATGTTCCCGTCAGGAGTAAAGCCTTGTCGACGATTGACAATGCCTCGATCGCTTCAAGGCGCATGGACGCCTCAACAGTTATGCCCGGCGCCGTGTCCGCATTTACGCCAACAACCAGGTAGTCCGCAGATTCAGCTGCAAACTTGAGAATTCTCAAATGCCCAGGGTGAACCACGTTGAAATTTCCCGAAACGAAGGAAACCTTCTTTCCAGGCTCAAGGTGCTGCCGCATTTCGGCAGCCATCTTCAGATTAAAAATATTGGCCTCACCGCTTTGATGTTCTTCAATCTTGCGATCTGATTTACGCATTATTGCATCATCCCTTCAGGCGATCTCTGCATCTGCCCCGGTATTGCTATTCCAACTAGAGCCGATCTAGAAGGTCTCCGACAGCATTTATCTGTCTTTCACACTTCGCAGGCAGGTCCTCTTCTCCCCCAGAAAAGGCCCTTCGCCGCCGACCCAAGTCGACGAACTCGTTTAGCATAATGCAGGCCCATTTGATGCGGTAGGGGGGCAATAGAGAAATCGTTCTTTCAGAGAACTTTTCTCCCAAATCAAGGTAAATTTGCATCTTTTCGATCACGGATGAAAGCGGTCCGTCACCCACCGGAACCTCAGGTTGGCAGAAAAAGTCACAAATCAATTTTGCCGGATCGTCCAACCCGGCATATTCAAAATCAAGAAACGTAAGTCTCTCGGCCTCAGCCAGCGCATTGTGAAACCCAAAATCTGAGGGTGAAATGATTGCATTGACTACATCATCGTCTGCGCCAAGCACTTCCCACGGACAGGAGCGCCGAACATGCTCCCAAGCGGGCAGCAGACGCGTACGAATGAGCGTTTCGGCATGATCTGCGAAGGGAGCATTCTTGTCCAACCGGGACAAGCGTTCGATACGGGCATCGACGGTCGCGCGATGGTCAAGCATTCGAAAACAAGCTTCAGATGCTTGAGGGAAGCCCCGCGGAGGCGGCAGTTCATTTATCCTGACGACAAAATCAATGGCCATCGAGATATGCTCAATCGTCAACTCATGAGACTCCAACTTTCTGCCACCCACAAAACTCAACAGTGCAATGTGTAGGTCAACATCAGAAATTATCGGCTCAGGTACGTTGCGAATTCCCCGCTCCCACGCGAGCTTCAAAAACCCAAATTCTGCGCCTAGCCGATCACGGGAGTCGTTTTTGTCAAAGAAATAGCTTTTCAGCACGAGAGGCTCATGATCATCGAACTCAAGCTTCGCAACACGATTGTTTCTCCCGCCTGCCATCGATGCGAGCCGAAACTCCTGCCCTTCGCGCCCGAGCCTTTCCAACAAGACCCGAGCCGCATGTTCCATGTCAATGAATGCGGCCACAGCTAGACCAACAGGCTTTGAGTAATTTCGCCCCAAGAACCATGCCGGTGAACAGGCCGTCCGACATCAATATTATCTTTGAAATGCTCATCCGGATCAAACAGGTAGGCCACCACCTTGGGGCTCAATCCTTTATGCCCCAACAATTCAGGCAGATCATCAACAAAGACATCGCACTCCAATTGATTGATACGCGATACCTTTTCGTCGAGCGTCAGCTCAAAATATACGTTGGAGACCAATCCAGGTCCGATCAGCGTCTGATCTGCAAGGAAGGATTGCGCGGCTGCGTGCAGATCATAAGATGGACCCATGAATGGTGTTTTTGTCTTGTGACTGACGATCACCAACTCATGATCCGCACGGCGTGCTGTTTCGACAAAGTTTCGAAAGCCTTCATATACAGCAACCATGTCCATACGCGCGCCGTACACGTAGCCCTGCAATTTGGTCCATTCGTCTTCTTTGCCTATTTCACGAAGATAGTTTCGAACAGTATTCTTGTCGGTGCCCAGTGCCTCCGGCACCAGCTCACGCTCTACCGCCGCACGATGAAAGACGCCGTCGTAGCAAGCAATGGTATTATCGAAATCTATTCCAATTCGCATGAGCTTGCTTATCGCCCGATAGACATATCAATAAGGGGTCGCCCAATCACGCCAGCCTCAAGATCATTCAGCGCCTGATCCGCTTGCTCAAGGCTATAAGCTTTTGAAAGAAGAGTTTCTACAGGGAAGCGCCCCGCTCCGAGGAGTTTTGCAAAACGCCCGTAATCACGATCCGGTTGGCTGTCACCACCCCATGTCCCCAGTAGGCTTTTGCCCTGGTTGAACACGCCGGGTTGCAACTTCAGGTCTTGACCGAACTTGGCATTGCCGATAACGACTGCGCGGCCACCCTGCTGACGGGTCGAGTTTAGGGCATCATTCATCACCGCCGGGATACCAGTCGCTTCAATCGCAACGTCAACACCGCCCGGCACAAACG
>JAVKCY010000095.1:0-40929 GCA_040223265.1 Parvibaculum sp.
ACCTTTGGTGCCGCCAGCGACAATGCCGACCAGACCTTCAGCGGCCACACGGCCAGCCTTCTTTGCGGCTTTGGCCAGACCTTTGGTGCGCAGCCAGTCGATAGCCGCTTCCATGTCGCCATCGGTTTCCTTGAGGGCTGCCTTGCAGTCCATCATGCCTGCGCCGGATATCTCGCGCAGTTCTTTCACCAGGCTTGCGGTAATTTCAGCCATTGGTTTTCCTCATTTCAGATTTTCGGACGGGCTACCCCCCCAAACAAGGGGGGGGCCCCGGTCCTTCAAGTCAGTATAGCGTTTCAGTGACAAGTCCGTATCAGGACGCGTCAGCAGCGGCCTCAACAGCAGCAGCCTCTGGCAGCACTTCAAGCGCAGGCTCTACAGCTGCACCCAGGTCTACACCTGATGCACCCTGGCTCTGCGAAATGCCGTCGATAACTGCACGGGAAATCAGATCGCAATAAAGGCTGATTGCACGCGCTGCGTCATCATTGCCTGGGATCGGGAAAGAGATGCCGTCCGGATCACAATTGGAGTCGAGAATTGCAACAACAGGAATGCCAAGCTTGCGGGCTTCCTGGATCGCGATCTCTTCCTTATTGGTATCAATGACGACCATCAGGTCTGGGACGCCGCCCATGTCCTTGATCCCACCGATGGAAAGCTGAAGCTTGTCGCGCTCGCGCGTCAGGTTCAGAAGTTCTTTCTTGGTGAGGCCACGGGCTTCACCATCGAACAAAGTTTCCAGTTCGCGCAGGCGACGGATTGAATTGGAAATCGTTTTCCAGTTCGTCAGCGTGCCGCCGAGCCAACGGTGGTTCATGTAATATTGTGCACACTGCTTTGCAGCCTGAGCGATGGGCTCAGATGCTTGGCGCTTTGTGCCCACGAAGAGCACACGACCACCGGCCGCGACAACGTCGCGAACCTGAACCAATGCCTGGTGAAGCAATGGAACGGTCTGGGTCAGGTCCATAATGTGAATGCCGTTGCGATCACCATAGATGAATTTCTCCATCTTCGGATTCCAACGATGTGTCTGGTGACCGAAGTGAATACCGGCCTCCAGCAATTGACGCATAGTAAAATCAGGGAGTGCCATGAAGCCCTCTCTCCTTTTTTCCGGTTGAACCTCCGCGGGGGGAACCATCATTTGATGGACCGGATCGAGATTTTCTATGTGGGGACGCCAGCCGTTCGGCCCTTGTCCCTTGAAAATCCCGTATCCCCGCGTGTGGAATGAGCGCACGTATAGGAGTTTGAGGCGAGAAAGGCAAGCCTCAAATGAAGAGCCTGCCTGAGGTTTTGCGGGATAGGGGGAGCCTCAAAGATTACAGTTCCTGGACATCCACGACGCCCGGAATTGAGCGGATCGCCGCCATAACGGGGGGCGTTACATGAAACTTGTCTTTCAGCTCCATTTCCACTTCCCGACCCGCCCCTGCCAGCAGCACCAGAGAAACGACACCGCGCCCCTTATCCGGCAATCGGGATTTGATGGATGCAAGGGGCTCAGGGCTGTCTAGGAATATTTTCAATCCCGCCGCCGCTGTCGCCGCCACTTCGTCCACCGGTCGCACGGTCTGGACGCGCATTTTAACCTCATCGCCCTCCCGGTCGATCTCGACACCCAGCACGACTGAGCGGCCTGGCTCCAACAGCTCCCGGTAGGTATTGAGCGCATCAGAGAAGACCACAGCCTCAAACCGGCCTGAGGGATCTGACAGGGTCACAAACGCGAAAGCATTGCCCTGTTTTGATCGCCTATCCTGCCGGGCCGCCACAGTGCCCGCCACTTTCGCCGCACTCGCCGTACCCTGCTGAATTTCCGCATAGGTCAGTACCGAGGATTGCTTCATCGCCTTTGCGTAATCGTCCAACGGATGACCCGAAATATAGAAGCCAACTGCATTGAACTCCTCATTCAAGCGCTCCATCGGCAGCCAGGGCTCGACGCGGGGCAGCGCGGGATTGTCGAGATCGCTGTCCATCGCGTCACCAAACAGGCTCACCTGATTGCTTTCACGCTCCGACATTGCCTGATTGGCCAGGCTCATCAGCAGATCGAGAGACGCGTGCATCTGCGCCCGGTTCGGGTTCAACACGTCAAGGGCCCCGGCGCGTACCAGGTTTTCCAGCTGACGTTTGTTGATCGACTTCGGGTTCAGACGACGAGCAAAATCGTAGAAGTCTTTGAAAGGGCCGTTTTTTTGCCGTTCCTCGATCATCTGGTCCATCGCCTGGCGACCGACATTCTTGATCGCGCCCAGCGCATAGAGGATCGCGCCATCCTTCACATCGAAGATCGCCGCAGACTCAGCCACACTGGGTTGGCGAACCTTTATCTTAAGCCTGTCTGCTTCCTGTTTGAAAACATGGAGTTTTTCTGTGTTATTCAAGTCCAGGCTCATGGACGCCGCAAGGAACTCCACCGGGTAGTTTGCCTTCAGATACGCCGTTTGGTAGGCGACCAATCCATAACAGGCAGAGTGCGACTTGTTGAAACCGTAGCCTGCAAACTTGTCCACAATGTCGAAAACATAGTTCGCCTGATCTGCCGAAACGCCTTTGTCTTCGGCACCTTTCACAAAGCGTGCGCGCTGTGCATCCATCTCCGCCTTGATCTTTTTGCCCATGGCACGGCGCAGAAGGTCAGCTTCGCCCAGCGTGTAGCCGGCGAAGACCTGCGCCACCTGCATCACCTGTTCCTGATAGATGATGACGCCATACGTGTCTGCGGTGACCGGATTGATGGTCTCATGGAGAACTTCAGGCTTTTCTTTCCCATGTTTGCAATTGAGGTATTTAGGGATGTTCTCCATCGGGCCCGGACGATAAAGGGCCACGAGCGCGATAATGTCTTCAATGGTCGAGGGTACAGCCTGCCGGATCAGATCCCGCATACCGCCACTTTCCAGCTGGAAGACCCCTACCGTCTCCCCTCTCTGCAGCATTTTGTACGTTTTTTCATCGTCTAAGGGGAGAGTGTTAAGATCCAGCTTGATGCCACGACGCTCAATAAGCTCAATCGCTTTCTGCAAAACGGTGAGGGTTTTCAAGCCCAGAAAGTCAAACTTTACGAGCCCTGCAGGCTCCACCCATTTCATATTGAACTGAGTGACCGGCATGTCTGACCGCGGATCGCGGTAGAGCGGCACCAGTTCGTCGAGCCGCCGGTCCCCGATCACCACACCTGCGGCGTGGGTAGAGGCGTGCCGGTAAAGCCCTTCCAGCCGTTGCCCGATTTCCAGCAGCTTGGCGACAGCCTCGTCTCCGTCCCGCTCCTCGCGCAAGCGAGGCTCGGCTTCAATTGCCTCCTTCAGCGTGACGGGATTGGCCGGATTGTTGGGCACCATTTTTGTCAGCCGGTCCACCTGCCCATAGGGCATTTGCAACACCCGGCCAACATCGCGCAGCACGGCACGGGCTTGCAACTTCCCGAAGGTGATGATCTGGGCAACCTGATCGTGCCCATATCGGTCCTGCACGTAGCGGATCACCTCGTCCCGCCGGTCCTGACAGAAGTCGATATCAAAGTCAGGCATGGAGATACGCTCGGGGTTCAAGAACCGCTCGAACAGCAGATTAAAGCGGAGCGGGTCCAGATCCGTGATGGTCAGCACCCAGGCGACGACAGAGCCCGCCCCCGACCCACGGCCAGGGCCCACTGGAATATTGTGATCTTTGGCCCATCTGATGAAATCGGCAACGATCAGGAAGTAGCCAGGGAAATCCATTTTGATGATGACATCCAGCTCAAAATCCAGCCGATCCCGATAGACCTGCTCGTCGGCAACCGTCTCCGTCACGGCGAGGCGCGCGGTCAGCCCTTCATGGGCCTGCCTGCGAAGCTCATCCGCCTCGCTCGCCTCTCCATCGCGGGAACCGAAGCGCGGCAGGATGGGATCCCGCGTCATCGGTCTGTACGCACAGCGCCTGGCAATTTCGAGCGTATTTTCAATCGCCTCCGGTAGGTCATCAAACAGCGCAACCATTTCCTGCTGGCTTTTGAAGTAATGCTCAGGTGTCAGGCGGCGTCGATCGCTCTCCACAACATAGGACCCGGATGCGATGCAGATCAGCGCGTCATGGGCTTCAAACTCATCCCTTGTGTTGAAAAAGCACTCATTTGTGGCGACGAGCGGCAGAACCAGCTCGTAGGCAAAGTCGATCAGCGGCCCTTCCGCCTGCGCTTCCTCGCGCATGCCATGGCGCTGAAGCTCAACATAGAGCCTGTCGGGAAAGGCTGCGGCCAGGCGCTTCAAAAGGATTTTTGCCGCGTCCAACTGGCCGTCCACGATCATGCGATTGACGGGGCTTCCCGGCCCGCCGGACAGACAAATGAGCCCCTCGCTCAAGCTTTCAAGGGTACTGAACTTGATATGCGGCGTATCTGCGCCATCCGTCTTGAGAAAGGCATCTGACGTCAATTTCATCAGATTGGCGTAACCGGTCTCATTTTGGACAAGGAGCACCACCGCGCCGTCGGGCTCAAATCGCTCATTGCGCCGCCCGCCGGGCTCCACCTCCAGCTCAAGATCGAGCGCAAGGGAGCAGCCGGTAATCGGTTGGATGCCTGCCCCTGCAAGGGTCTCCGACGCCTCCAATGCGCCGAAGAGATTGCCCGTATCCGTCACCGCGACGGCTGGCATACCTGCGGCGCGTACAAGTTTTGGCAGTGCCTTCAGCCGGATCGCCCCTTCAAGAAGCGAATAGGCAGAATGCAGCCGCAGATGGACAAAGGCTAGTTGATCGTCGGGCACTGCCTCCGGCGTATCTGCCGCGGCACCGAGCCCCAGTTTTGAGCGCGCCTTCTCCAACTTGGAGCGCGGCTGAATTTTTGTCGGGGCGGATGGGGGCGTTGGGTCGGACACTGATGGGGCCTGCTCTAGTTGAAAGGAACACTCCAGACAGGTGCGGTACGCATCTGCCCTCTCTCCTTCACCTGCCCATTGTCGGATGTGGCCCCCGCCATGTCACCCGTCCCAGTGAAGGAAAGTTGTGGAAAACAATTTTAACCGCCGATCAGGCTTTCTGCGATCTGTCCCCAGATCAGCACTGTCCAGCCCATGGCCGCAACACTCACCAGTGCCGCAACATCTTGAAACCAACGGCTCAACTCTTCGTTCTCTCTCAATTTACGCATTTCAGGTCTCCTCATATCTGATCTGGAAACTTAGAATGTTCATGTTTTGTTCTTTTGTCAAGCCCTAATGAGCAGCCTAACAAAGCGGCGAGAAAGCTTGTGTTTTTTTGAGTGGCGCCTCAGGTGGCTGCAATTTCCGACGGCTCAACCGGTATCGGGAAAATGAGGTCATACAGCCAGTTAAAAACGAAAGCATAGATCAGGTAAAAGAGCGCAAACGAGACATCCAACAGGAACGCTTCCACAAGGGATATCCCCAATTGCCACGCAATGTAGGGGAGCAGAATGGCCAGCAGACCCAGCTCAAACAAGCTGGCATGGATGAACCGTGCGACCAGCTTCTTGTGAACATCACCTGTCAGCCAAAGCTTGGCGTGATCAAAAATCAGGCCAAAAACATAGTTCCAAAGGGTCGCGGCGGTAGCGCTCACCACACCAACAATGCCGATGTCCGCCATCGGCATGTCGAACACCCAGGTCCCCAGTGGAATGACGATTGCCAGCCCGATCAGCTCAAAGCTGACGGCAAGACGAATGCGGTCTTGAATGGTTCGCATGAGGCCCGACAATCCTTCAGACGGTCAAAGCGACTTGTAGTCTGCCGCCAAAGACGCGCCTTCAATCAGCTTGCCATCATGCAGAAGCACGATCCGGTCCATTTTCGCGGCGAGATCGAGATTGTGGGTCGCGATAAAGGCGGCGGCCCCTTCCCGCTTGGTCACATCCACCAATTCACTGAAAACGGCTTTTGACGTTTTGGGGTCCAGATTGCCGGTTGGCTCGTCCGCCAGGAGCAGCGATGGCTTGTTGGCCAGCGCCCGGGCAATTGCCACACGCTGTTGCTCACCGCCTGACAATTCTGATGGCCGGTGAGTCAGGCGCTCTCCAAGACCAAAGCTTGCGAGCAGGCGCTCCGCTTCCGCGGCGGCTTCCTTTTTGTCCTTACCATTGATGATCTGCGGCAGTATGACGTTTTCCAGTGCCGTAAACTCCGGCAGGAGATTGTGTGCCTGATACACGAACCCGATATCCGTGCGGCGGACAGCGGTGCGCCCGCGATCATCCAGCGTGCCACAATCGATATTGTTCACGAGAATGGTGCCGCTGTCTGGTGCCTCCAAAAGACCGGCGATATGGAGGAGTGACGATTTGCCGGACCCGGACGGACCGACCAGCGCTACTATCTCCCCCGCCGCAACAGACAGGCTGAGATCCTGAAAGACCCGCAATTCCGTTTTGCCTTGATGGTAGCTACGCGCCACACGGTCTAGACGCAGGACTTCGTGGCGCAGCAATTCGTGGTTCGCATTACTCATAGCGAAGCGCCTCCACCGGATCAAGCGAGGCGGCCCGCCATGCGGGATACAAGGTCGCGCCCAGCGACAGGGTCAGTGACATGAGCACGACAGACACTACTTCCATCGGATCCATCTCAGCGGGCATGCGGGTCAGGAAGTAGATCTCGGGCGAGAAAATTTCTGTACCCGTCAGTGCGGACAGGCCTTGTCTCAATGTCTCAATATTTGCGCAAAAGAGTGTGCCCAGTATGAGCCCTGCCAACGTGCCCGTAACGCCGATGCTTGCGCCCGCGATCAGGAAGATGCGCATGACAGACCCTTTGCTTGCACCCATCGTGCGTAAAACGGCAATGTCGCGCCCCTTGTCTTTCACCAGCATGATCAGGCCGGATATAATGTTGAGCGCCGCCACGAGCAGGATCAGGGTCAGGATGAGAAACATCACATTGCGTTCAACCTGCAACGCGCTGAAGAAGCTCTGGTTTGTCTGCTGCCAGGTCCACACCTGAGACAGCGGCCCCGCCGCCACACCAATCGGCGTTTGATACTCGCCCACATCGTCAGGATGCGCGACCATCACTTCCAACGCTGTCGCCGTGTCTCCTGTGCGGAAAAACTGTTGAGCCTCGCCAAGCGGCATGAACATAACGGTGCTGTCATATTCCGACATGCCGATCTCAAATACCGCCACAACGGGGTAGGAGCGCACACGGGGAGCCGTACCAAAAGGCGTGATCGCACCGCGCGGCGACAAGAGTGTGATCTCATCACCAACCGCCACACGCAACATATTGGCCAAGCGAATGCCGACGGCAATGCCGCCGCTCTCATCAAATCCTTCGAGTGTGCCGAAGGACAGGTTTTCGGAAACTGAGCTCAATTCTTTCAGGTCACTTGCCCGCATGCCGCGCACATAGGCACCCCCGGAACTTACCTGGGTTGAGGCCATGACCTGCCCCTCGACCAAGGGGGCCACGCGCGTGACCCCATTGACCCGGCGAATGGCATCAGCGACGGCATCATAATCAGCAAGGTTTGCTCCGATGCCCCGCACCATCACATGACCATTGAGGCCCAGAATTTTGCCCAACAGCTCCGTTCGGAATCCGTTCATCACCGCCATGACAATGATCAGTGTCGCCACACCCAGCAAAACGCCTGCGAACGAAAAACCCGCAATAACCGAGATGAAGCCATCGCGGCGACGCGCCCGCAAGTAGCGAAGGGAGACCATCCATTCAAAGCCGGAAAACGCACGTGTCGCTTTCCCCGGTACCGCATTCATGCTGGTTTCAGTCATTTTACCTGCCGTTCCAGCCCCGCCCGTTCAAAGGAATAACCACGAACTCTTGTTGCCTCAGAGTCTCGCGATCAGCATTTCAATTGCCACATCAGGCGTAACTTCCTGACGTTCACCGGTGGCGCGATTTTTCAGCTCCACAATTCCGGATTTCAACCCGCGTGGCCCCACCACCAATTGCCAAGGCAAGCCGATGAGGTCCATGTTCGAGAACTTGGTGCCGCCGCGCGTGTCCGTGTCGTCATAGAGCGTTTCGACGCCGGCTGCGTTCAATTTCGCGTACAGGCTATCGCAAGCTCCGTCCGTGTCCGCATCACCTGGTTTCAAATTAATGAGGCCCACCAGATAGGGGGCCACAGCTTCCGGCCAGATGATGCCATTCTCGTCATGGCTTGCTTCAATAATGCCGCCCACAAGGCGCGACACGCCGATCCCGTAAGAGCCCATTTGCACCGGCACGTCCTTGCCATCCGGCCCCGTGACCATCGCGTTAAGGGGCTCAGAATATTTCGTCCCGAAGAAGAAAATATGACCAACCTCGATACCGCGTGCAGAAAGACGATCCTTCTCAGCAACTTCAGCCTCGAACTTCGCCTGATCATGCACTTCATCTGTGGCGGCATAAAGATCTGTCCGCGCGCGAACGACAGCCTGCAGATCACTTGCATAATCTGTGTCATCACCGGGGATCGGCATTTCAACAAGATCGCGATGGCAGAACACTTCGGACTCGCCCGTCTCCGCCAGAATGATGAATTCGTGGCTCAGGTCGCCACCAATGGGGCCGGTATCTGCGGCCATGGGAACCGCCTTGAGCCCCATGCGGCCGAACGCACGCAGGTACGCCACAAACATGCGGTAATAGGCGGCGCGGGCGCGGTCCTCATCAAGGTCGAATGAATAGGCATCTTTCATCAGAAACTCGCGACCACGCATCACGCCAAAGCGGGGGCGGATCTCGTCGCGGAACTTCCATTGAATGTGATAAAGATTGAGCGGCAGATCCTTGTAGCTTCTGACAGTGCCCGCAAAAATGTCCGTGATCATTTCTTCGTTCGTTGGACCGTAGAGCATTTCCCGGTCATGACGGTCTGTGATGCGCAGCATCTCTTTGCCGTATCCGTCATAACGGCCTGAACGCTGCCACAATTCAGCGGACTGGAGCGTTGGCATGAGCAGCTCAACGGCGCCTGCACGGTCCATCTCTTCGCGAACGATACGCTCGATCTTGTTCAGGACCTTGAACCCGAGGGGCAGCCAGGCATAAATGCCCGCCGCCGTCTGGCGAACGAGGCCCGCCCGCAACATCAATCGATGCGATACGATCTGAGCTTCGGCGGGATCTTCTTTCAATGTGGGGAGTAGATACTGGGTCAGGCGCATAGGTCGTCAAATGTCTCTTTTGGAGGAAGTGGCCCCGCTCGGGATACCACACCTCTGTCGCTCGGCACCTTTCGCCCCATGGGCATGCTGCACCGCAAATCACCCCCAAGTATTAGGGGCAAGATCGGCGGATAGCAATGAATTTGCCCACAAATCGCGCTTTGGTCAGCGAACAGCGCTGCCTGTTTCGGCGGCAGCCCGCGGGCTGTTCTGCATGCCTTCCAGCATGGCCCGTACATCCAGGTCCGGCTTCTCCGCAACGCCGCGCCCGGTGAAGGGACCATGGGGTCCTGCTTCCAGCTCCGATGGCGTGTAGCTCATCTGCACGTCATAGGTGCGATCGATCTGGTAGCGCAAGAAGCGCTGAGCATTGTACCAAGCGGTCTTGTCTGGCGTGTCGCGGCAGGATGACAGCTCATCGGCGTCGCGGGCACCCCAACGACGCTCCACACATTGGTAGGGATCAAACGACACATCAAAGATCCGGTCGACAACATTGTCGATGGTCATGGTCACCCGGGCGCCATTTGACCTTGTGTAGGATGTCACACATTTCTGGCTTTCTTCATCATAGGCGGCAATCAGGTCCCCGATCAGATTGCTTCCCGCATATTCGACAGAAGGAGAGCCTTGGCGCTGAAGCCCGATCAGCACTTCAATATGGTCACGCTGCTCCTTGAGTGCGGTCTTCAGCCGTGCATCACGCGAGGGCGTGGAATAAAACTCCCAATAGCCAAACGTGCCGTAGATATTGTGCGGCAAGCGCTGTGGTGCAGCCTGCTTGTCGATCCGGTTTTCAATCGCGGCCTCAACCGCCTCTTTCCTTGCCCGGACGTCATAACAAACGGAGCGCATGGACGAGCGCAATTCATTAACCGGGTTCATGATCAGCTTGCCGCTTGCCATGACGTTGCGGACATAATGGTAATAATCGACCGCCTCCCCATCCTGTACAAAACTCGCCAGGCGCCATTGGTCAAATGTGCGCAATGAGGTGTCGACCGTCTCGGTGCCGATATATTGCATCAGAGAAAAATCAGCGAGAGCCTCGTTGGGTAGCGCTTCAATGTGCCCGCCGACAAGCGACCCATTGGCGGCACGCGTTGCACCGACGAGGCGGATTGGCCGCCATTCCTTAAACCCCGCACCCAGCCGTGGATGCGTGCGCAAAAAGTTCCGACCATAGAATGATCTGGATACGGAATTATCTGGATGCGCGGAAATTGTCAGCACGCGGCCATCATCTTCAACGCGCCAAACAAGAACAACATGCCCGTTAGCATCGTAGATGCTTGTACCCGGACGGATCGTATCGCGCCCGATGCGGGGGGAATACATGTCTGTGAAATTGCGCTTGTCGTTCGCATTGGCGTGCACACGGAAACTGCCGGACGAGATAGCGCTTTGCAAATCCACCAGCACAGAGGTCGCGTTGATACCGTTAGAGGTGGCGGGCACGTTACCCCGCGACACCACACGGTTGCCGCCGCTTGTATAGCGAATGTCGCGTGTGCGGCCCGACTGCGGCAGAATGCCATTCTGATAGGCGAATGGCAGGCCGTTCATCCAGGCATAGTAAGCGCGGATGAGATAAGGGAAGTCTGCACAGTCAGCCCGAAACCGAAAACTGCCATGTCGCGCGCGATAGGGGTTTGAGGGATTGTCAAAACAATCATCAACGTCCCAGCAATCGGATGCACCGATGAGTTCAACAAACTCCGAGTACCCGCGCTCATCCGTCTCTGACCACGCTTCTTTGGTGATGCGCCATGGTTCGACAGGGGCTGCAATGCCTGCCTCAACCCCCATCAGGCCAACGCACGCAATCGCACCCACAAGTTTCAGTGCGGAAGAGATCCAACTCTTCCGTGCCTGTCCATTTATCCTGCCGATTATCCCGCCGACCGAAGTGTGCGCCATAAATGCCGCGCCCCTTTTCCCCATAAAAACAAGGAGGAAGCCTCGGGGACAAGCCCAACAGAGTCAAGAAACTCACCGGAATAATGGGCAAATTTCAAGAATGGTCGCGCGGTACGTGTGATCCCTGCAACAGGTCGGAGCCGCGCCTATTCTTCGGCGGTGACACCCTCTACCGGGACACCGTCGACTGTAACCTGAGCTTTGCAGGCGGAGCGTAATGCATTTTCATGCATCCAAATGACCTCCTGTCCGTCGAGCAGGACGCGGCCACTTTCCGGCTCATAGGTGACGGTGGCCACATTGAGCTCTGTCAGGTCGCCCAATGCCGCACCGGACAGCGGTTTCAGGCGTACATCAAACTCATAAATGGGGCGCAGATTGTACTGAAATCCGCCCTCAAGATTTGCTGGCACGACGGCTTTGCCGTTCACATCCACACCAGGCTGGAAGGCAACATCGGCCGCTGGATGGTGCGCCGCGACAAGCGCGCAAGTCCCCTCACTGATTTCCACGATCTCGGGCCTTGCACGGGGCGTTGAAACAGCCGCGCCAGCCAGCCCATCGCCTTGCACCACAGCGTCGCCGGTCGAGAAAAAACCCGCCAAAAGAACCGCTGCTAGTTGAGCCTGATCGTTCATACAACCACCCTACTCCTGCGGCCTTAAAGAAACCTCAACTATATTCTGCCTTCTTTCCTCAAATATGTCGGCAATTGCATTCACAAAAAACCATAAGTTTTCTGCCGTTTTTTGCCCAGCGCGAATCACGGAGCGCAGATGAGGAAAGAAATGCCAGATGTGCTGATCAAAAACACACCAGATTGCGTAATTACAGAGCGGTCCTACTGGAAAGGTCGTGACACTTTGTCATCCCAGCGCTATACTCATTTCATAAAAAGGGGCATGCATAAGCGGCCTAAGTTTAGGGAGGGTACATTCAGCCCAAGAGCGGATCACATCACGCTCAGCTTCCGGGCTAAACCCGTACGAAGCGCTGAATGGGATGACTGAGGCAAGGTGGCGGAAACGCACCTTGCTTTTTTTTGTCTTCATTTCCGATTTTTGGATTTCCGATTTTTGGATTTCCGATTTTTTGCTTCCCCATCCGCTCTCCGGCTCCAAGAACTGTCAATTACTGACATTATCCGTGTCCTAATATGCTAGGCAGAGCAATGTCTGGTTGTTCGGCCTGCCCGCAACCATCGTCACGCGCCAACTGGACGACGGAATGCTGGTTTGGACTTATCCACGCATCGGCGAAGAAGTGCGCATGAAGCGCATTTGCCGCCTGCCGATAGGAGATTTAAGTAAACCCGTTGCCCCGTAGGTGCCTGCTTAATAGGTCTCGCCAAATTTTGGCAGGAACGGAACATCGTCGAGGCTCAACCCGCTCTCAGCAATAAGCCAATACACACCCACAAAAATGATTGCTGACACACCAGTGGTGATGAGCGCTTTCCGCCACATACGCGGTGCCAGCGGCGCACTGGGCGCTGTCCCGCGCTCCACGCTATCCTCGTCGAAATGGGTGACGACGCCAAACGGCAGGACCGCAAAAAGAGTGAGCCACCAAATGATGACGTAAATGGCTAGCCCTGCACCAAAACTCATATCTCTATCCTAATCCATCAGACGGATGGCAAGCGCCATGCTCTTCATTCTACACGCTTCGTTCGTACCGCCAATGGCGGTGTAAAGATGTGGGACGGCAGCCGGTCAGACGCGTGTCACAATCACCTCAACAGCAGCTTTCTTGCCCCATTCACGCCTGAGCGCGCCGCGCACAGCCCGACGGATAAATTCCGCGACTTGTTCATCGTCCCGCCGCTTGCGTATAGGGAGCTGATCGAGCGCACGATCCAAGGCGTCATAGGCATGTTCATCAAATCGCATACCTTGAGCATCCCTCTCCGGCAACCCGATCAAGCGGATTTCGGGATCACCGGCCACATCACCCTTAGCGTTCAAAGCGACCGACACGAAGACCGCACCCGCGAAGGAGAGACGACGACGCTCCTGTATCCCCATATCCCAGGACGGTACCAGCACATCCCCATCCAGCACGAAGCGACCGGAAGGAACCTCATCGATAATCTTCGCCGGGCCCGGCGCGATGCGCACCATGTCCCCGTTCTTCAGCACCAGTGTCTCGGGCACCTGCAGCTCTTTAGCGAGTGCAGCATGTTCTCGCAGATGGCGTGCCTCCCCATGCACCGGGATCGCAAGCTCCGGCTTGATCCACTGATACATGGCTGTCAGTTCATCCCGGCAGGGATGACCGGAAACATGAATAAAATGGTCTCGCTCGGAGATGACCCGCACGCCCTGGCGCGCCAGCTCGTTTTGCATATCGAAGATCGAAACATCATTGCCTGGAATAATCCGTGAAGAGAAGATAACGGTGTCGCCCTCTTCAAGCGTCAATTCAGGATGGCTGTTTGAGGCTATCCGGGCAAGTGCTGCGCGTGGCTCCCCTTGCGACCCGGTGCAAAGGTAGAGTACGGCGTCTCGCGGCAGATAGCCTGCATCTTCCACATCCATGAAGGCAGGCAGATTTTTCAGATGACCGGTCGCGCGCGCGGCCGCGATAATACGGAACATGGAGCGCCCGACAAGGACAACATGGCGGTCATTTGCTTCAGCCGCGCGGATGATGCTTTCAAGCCTTGCAACGTTCGAGGCGAAAGTTGTGACCGCAACGCGGCCCTTCAACGTGCCAATCAGATCTGTCAGACTTTTCCCGACATCGGCCTCAGAGCCAGACTCGCCCGGCGAAAAAACATTCGTACTGTCGCACACGATGGCGCGAACACCCTCGTCCCCAATCTCGGCAAGGCGCTTGCGGTCAATGTCATCACCAACCACGGGGTTTGGATCGATTTTCCAGTCGCCTGTGTGCATGATCGTGCCAAGGCTCGTTCGAATGGCGAGCGCATTGGGCTCCGGGATTGAATGCGTCAGTGTCACAAACTCAATGTCGAAGGGCCCGAGCGTAAAGCGCGCGCCGAGCTCCACGATATGGAGCGGGACCTTGTGTTCAAGACCCGCCTCTATCAGTTTTGCCTTCACAAGTTCCGCCGTGAAAGGCGTGGCGTAGACCGGGCACCGCAGCCGGGGCCAGAGATGCGCGACGGCACCGATATGGTCCTCATGCGCATGGGTCAATACAAGGGCGATCAGGTCCTTGCGATGTTCCTCGATGAATGTTGTGTCCGGCATGATGAGATCAATGCCCGGGCTGCGGCTGTCGGCAAAGGTGACACCCAGGTCCACCATGATCCATTTGCGAGCGTCTGCGGGCCCGAAACCATAAAGGTTGAGGTTCATCCCGATTTCGCCTGTGCCGCCGAGCGGTACAAAAATCAGTTCATCGTCTGTGTTGTTTTTGGTCTTTTTGCCCATGACGCAGACTATACCTTTTGCGGGTTCGCACCAAAGAAGACATCACCAGCGGCAATCAATCGGATGGCACCGCCGGGCAAGCGCAGTCGCAACGCGCCGTCAGGCTCAATGCCTTCAAACACGCCTTCGATTTCCGCATCCGGCAGACGCGCGACAATCGGGCCGCCAACACCATGTGCGCGGTAAAGCCATGCCTCGCGGATGCGCCCAAAACCCTCTTTCTGCCAAATGCCGTACCAGCGTTCAAAACCGGTGGCCAGAGCCGTCAGAGCATCTGCGACAGAGGGCACAATCCCGCCTTCATCTCCCAGACAGGTTGCCGGGTAAGGTGTATCGCTCGGGAAATGTGCCAGGTTCAACCCGATGCCGATTGCGAGCCAGGCTACATTGGAGCGCCCGTCGCTTTCAGACTCAAGCAGAATGCCGCTCGTTTTCTTAGCCGAGACCAGGAGATCGTTCGGCCATTTGAGTGTGATCTTCTCCGAAGGGAAATGCGGGAGGAGATGTGCCGCTGCTTCATGCAGCGCCAACCCCGCCACAAAGGCAAGCTCTCCTGCCTTGGCCGGGCTGCAATCTGGTCGCAGTAGCAGCGTGCACATGAGATTGCCGGTGGGCGAAACCCAGGTTCGGCCCCTGCGCCCCCGCCCCGCTGTCTGCTGCTCCGCAACGATCCAGAGAGGTGCCACGCCACCCTTCGCGGCTTCGCGCTTTGCTTCGTCATTGGTGGAATCGATCTCAGCAAAATGCCGGAGGTGATATCCCTCCGGCAGCTTGATCTCGCTTACATCGATTGAGCTGGTCAATGCGCCTCAGCTGGTGCCGCCTCTACAGGCGCAACCTCTACTGGCTCCGCCGTGTTGATGAGGGAGCTTGCCGCCCCTTCCGCGAATTTCAGAACCGGTGCCGGATAGGCGATGAAGAGCAAGGTGAACAAGCAGGACACTGCAAGGATCGCCCGCAATTCCCCACCCATCGGGGTTTCGAATTTTTGCGCAGGCTCGTCGAAGAACATGACGCGAATGACCCGCAGGTAATAGTAAGCACCAACGACACTGGCGAGTACGCCGATAATAGACAGTGCGTAAAGGCCTGCCTCAATCGCTGCCAAGAAGACGTAAAACTTGCCAAAGAACCCCGCGAGCGGCGGGATGCCTGCGAGTGAAAAGAGCAAGATCGCAAAGACAATCGCAAGAAGTGGCTGGTTCTGCGAGAGACCTGCAAGATCCGAAATCTCCTCAACCGGGCCTTCCTTGCGGCGCATAGCCAGAATGCAACAAAACACACCTGCGTTCATGATGAGATAGATCGTGAGGTAGATCACAACACCTTTAACACCCTCAGGTGTGCCGGCTGCAAGACCGACCAGCGCGAACCCCATATGACCGATAGACGAATAGGCCATCATGCGTTTGATATTGCTTTGACCAATCGCTGCAAATGCGCCCAGAACCATCGACCCGATGGAGATGAAGACAATGATCTGCTGCCATTCGGCTGCCGCATGCGGGAACGCGCCATACATGACACGCAGGAAAAGCGCCATGGCTGCGATCTTCGGCGCGGCGGCAAAGAAGGCCGTTACCGGCGTCGGTGCGCCCTCGTACACATCAGGGGTCCACATATGGAACGGCACCGCTGACACTTTGAATGCGAGGCCCGCCAGCAGAAAGACCAGACCGAAAATCAGGCCCGTGGACAGATGACCCTCGGACAGAAGCGCACTCAGCGTGTCGAAGCTTGTTGTGCCGGAGAAGCCATAGATTAATGATGAACCATAGAGCAGCAAGCCGGAGGCAAGCGCACCCAGGACGAAATATTTCAGGCCCGCTTCCGTTGATCGTGCATTGTCGCGATTGAAGGAAGCGACCACGTAAAGCGCCAGGCTTTGGAGCTCCAGCCCCATATAAAGCGCGATCAGACTGTTTGAAGACACCATCATCAACATGCCGAGCGTGGCAAGGACGATCAGAACCGGAAACTCAAAGCGCGCCATGTTCTCCTGTGTCATGTACCCGGCCGCCATAATGATGGCGGTGGCGGAACCCAAAAGCACAAGGAGCTTCATCACGATGGCGAAGCCGTCCATGACGAAGGCACCACCGAAGGTCAAAACACGTTCGTCTGGCTGGCTGACGACAGCAATAGCTGCCGCTCCCAAAAGCAGCACAGCGCCGATATTGACCGAGCGGGTGGAACTGTCACCGCGAAACACGCCGAACATCAACAGAGCCATCGCTCCGACAGCCAGAATGATTTCCGCGAGGGCTGGCCCTAAATCCGGCATAGCGAGAGCGGTTTCCATCAGTCTTTATCTCCAGACGTCATTCAGGCTTAGCGATTGGACACTAGGCTTGCAAAGTCAAAAACTTGGGTGCCAGAAGCGGCATGAGCTTCGAGCGCGGCATTGTAATTGGTAACCAGATTGTCGACCGACACTGCGGTTACATCCAGGATCGGCAGCGGATATACCCCGAAGAAGATGGTCGCCACGATCAAGGGCGCCAGCGTCAGCAACTCACGGCGGTTCACATCCATGATGTGTTTAAGCGTGTCCTTCTCCAGCGCGCCAAAGACAACCCGCCGATAAAGGAAAAGCGCATAGCAAGCCGACAAGATGACACCCGTTGCCGCAAGAAGTGCGACCCAGGAATTTACCTGGAAGACACCAACAATGGTCAAAAACTCCCCGACAAACCCACTTGTGCCTGGCAGGCCGACATTCGCCATGGTGAAGACCATGAAGGCAAAGGCAAAGACCGGCATCCGGTTCACCAGGCCGCCATAGGCTGCAATCTCGCGCGTGTGCATCCGGTCATAGACAACGCCCACACAAAGGAAGAGTGCACCCGATACCCAACCATGGGAAAGCATCTGGAAAATGCCCCCCTGCACGCCCTGGGTTGTTGCCGCGAAAATACCCATCGTCACAAAACCCATGTGCGCGACAGACGAATAAGCAATCAGCTTTTTCATATCTTCCTGCACAAGGGCCACCAGTGACGTGTAGATGATCGCAATTACGGAGAGCGAGAAGACAAGCGGCGCAAACATGTCCGAGGCAATCGGGAACATGGGCAGCGAGAAACGCAAGAACCCGTAGCCACCCATTTTCAGCAAAATGCCCGCCAGAATGACCGAGCCGGCCGTTGGTGCCTCCACGTGGGCATCCGGCAACCAGGTGTGCACAGGCCACATTGGCATTTTCACCGCGAAGGAGGCGAAGAACGCGAGCCACAGCCAGGTTTGCATACCCGCCGGGAACTCGTATGCCAGCAGCGTTGGAATGTCTGTTGTGCCGACCTGCCAATACATGACCATGATGGCGAGCAACATCAACACGGAGCCTGCAAGCGTGTAGAGGAAAAATTTGAAGCTTGCATAAACCCGGCGTGCGCCACCCCAGACACCAATGATAAGGAACATCGGGATGAGGCCAGCCTCGAAGAAGAGGTAGAACAGCACGAGGTCCAGCGAGCAGAAGACACCGATCATCAGCGTTTCGAGGATCAGAAACGCGATCATGTATTCCTTCACGCGCTTTTGGATCGATTCCCAGCTTGCCAGAATACAGAACGGCATCAGGAAAGTGGTGAGGATCACGAACAGCATGGAGATGCCATCAACGCCCATATGGTAGTTGATGGAACCGCCCAGCCATTCCCCATTTTCGACAAACTGGAAGGCCGCCGTGCTCTCGTCAAAGTCCACCCAGATCGCCAGTGACATGATGAAAGTAATCAATGTCGTCCAGAGTGCAACCCAACGTGCATTCCGGGCGGCGATTGCCTCGTCATCGGATTGGATCGCGAAGATAAACAATGCCCCCACAAGCGGGAGGAAAGTTACCAGCGATAGGATCGGAAACATGCCCGTCATGTCAGTGGGCTCCTGCGAACATGAAGTAAGTGGTCAAGGCCGCAATTCCGAGCAGCATGGCGAAAGCGTAATGATAGACGTAACCGGTCTGTAGCCGTCCCAATCCGCGCGTTACATCCAGCACACGTGCGGCAATGCCGTTGGGCCCGAACCCGTCAATGATCCGACCATCGCCCTCTTTCCACAGCAGGCGACCGATCCACAGAGCGGGCTTCACAAAGATGACATTGTAAAGCTCGTCAATGTACCATTTGTTGAGCAGGAATTTGTAGAGCATGTCCTGCTCTTTCGCGAGCGCCTTCGGCGTTTCCGGGCTCCTGATATAGAAGAACCAGGCGGTCACGAAACCAAGTGCCATCATGACCATGGGAGAGAGCTTCACCCAGGACGGAACGTGATGAAGTTCTTCGAGAATATTGTTGCCTTCCCCATTGAAGATCGCGCCATTCCAGAAATTAGTTTCGGCGGCACCAATGAAGAAGTTTGCGAAGATGGCACCTGCACCCAATGCCCCAATAGCGAGCAGGATCAGCGGGATCATCATTGATGGTGGGCTCTCATGGGCATGGCTCAACACTTCGTTCGACGCGCGTGACTGACCGTGGAAGGTCATGAAGATGAGACGCCATGAATAGAAGCTCGTGAACAGAGCTGCCACGACAAGGAGCGTGAACGCATACATATGCGCCGGGCTGTGTGCCGCATAAGCTGCTTCGATAATCGCATCCTTCGAGAAGTAACCGGCGGTGAGCGGGAATCCTGTCAACGCAATCGTGCCGATCAGCATCAAGCCCCAGGTGAAGGGAATGAATTTGAAGAGGCCACCCATGTTACGCATGTCCTGCTCATTCGACATGGCGTGGATCACCGAGCCTGAGCCCAAGAACAGAAGCGCTTTAAAGAAGGCATGCGTGAAGAGGTGGAACATCGCCGCCTCATAAGCACCAACACCTGCCGCTGCAAACATGTAACCAAGCTGCGAGCAGGTGGAATAGGCAATCACGCGCTTGATATCGTTCTGCACAAGACCAACCGTCGCCGCGAAGAAAGCGGTCGTCGCGCCAACAATCGTCACCACCAAAAGCGCATCTGGCGAGTACTCAAAAATCGGCGACATGCGGCAGACAAGGAAGACGCCGGCGGTCACCATGGTCGCTGCGTGGATCAATGCCGACACAGGTGTCGGGCCTTCCATCGCGTCCGGCAACCATGTGTGAAGCAGGAATTGCGCCGACTTGCCCATCGCCCCCATGAAGAGGAGCAGGCAGATGGTGGTAATGATCGGGAATTCTGCCCCCAGGAAGTAGAAGTTCTGCCCCACAAGACCTGGAATGGCTTCAAAGATCTTGTCGTATTCCACCGATCCGATGGTCAGATAGATGGCGGAGATGCCGAGGATCAGACCGAAATCACCGACACGGTTCACCACAAAGGCTTTGATGGCAGCGGCGTTGGCGCTCGGTTTTTTATACCAGAAACCGATCAGCAAATAAGAGGCAAGCCCTACCCCTTCCCAGCCGAAGAAAAGCTGAATGAGATTGTCAGACGTTACCAGCATCAGCATCGCAAAAGTAAAGAGCGACAGATAGGCAAAGAAGCGCTGCTGGTGTGGGTCGTGGCTCATATAGCCAATTGAGTAGATATGCACGAGCGAGGACACGCTCGTCACAACCACCAGCATGACGGCGGTCAGCGTGTCGACGCGCAGGCGCCAGTCAGCTTCAAACGCGCCACTGTCGATCCAGGTCATTAGCTGCACTGTTTCCGGGTTGCCTTGCAACGCCACGGTGACAAAAGCGACCCAGCTCAAAATGGCGGAGAGAACCAGAAAACCGCTCGTGATCAGTTGCGATGCGCCAACACCGATCTGACGACCAAACAGGCCCGCGATCAAACAGCCAGCGAGCGGGAGGAAGACGATTGCTTCAAACATGCGCGCCTTAGCCTTTCATCAGATTGATGTCTTCGACGGCGATAGAGCCGCGATTGCGGAAATAGACCACGAGAATCGCAAGACCAATGGCAGCTTCGGCGGCCGCCACGGTTAAAACCAACATGGCGAAAATTTGCCCTGTCAAATCTCCTAAATGAGTTGAGAATGCGACAAGGTTGATGTTCACCGCCAAAAGCATGAGCTCAATCGACATGAGAATGATGATGACGTTCTTCCTGTTCAGAAAGATGCCGAAAATCCCCAGCGTAAAGAGGATCGCCGCAACCGTCAGATAATGTGCAAGGCCAATTTCCATAGTTTTCTTTCGTAGCCAGAACCCGACTTAGTGTCAGATGCCCTGGCCTGGCTCCACTTTCTTGAGTTCCACGCTGCTTTCTTTCGTCCGTGCGATCTGATCTGCAATAACCTGCCGGCGCGCATTCGTCTGCGGCCTGAGGGTCAGCACGATGGCGCCGATCATTGCGACCAGTAGCACCATTCCTGCCGCCTGGAAGAAATAGACATATTGTGTGTACATGACCTGGCCGATCGCCTCGGCATTGGAGACCTCGCCCATATCCGGAATAGGTGCCGCGGCAAGCGTCGCAGAGTCGGCGCCCAACACCCAGGTGCTTGCCACCATGATCAGCTCCAGCAACACGATCAAACCGATGAGCGCACCGATAGGCATGTATTGCAGGAACCCTTCACGCAACTCGCTAAAGTCGATGTCGAGCATCATGACCACGAAAAGGAAGAGAACCGCGACAGCGCCCACGTAAACAATCACGAGGAGCATCGCCAGAAACTCCGCGCCCATCAGGACGAAAAGGCCTGCCGCGTTGAAGAACACGAGGATCAAAAACAATACCGAGTGGACAGGGTTGCGCGATGCGATGACCATAAAGCCCGCAGCAACCGCGACAGCGGCGAATACGTAAAACGCGATAGTGGCGAGGATCATTGCCCCTTAGCCCTCTCTAGTCTTTCCAATCCCAATGTCCGGCCTTAACGGTACGGAGCATCAAGTTCAATATTCCTGGCGATCTGCCGTTCCCAGCGAGCGCCGTTTTCAAGCAGCTTGTCTTTTGTATAGAAAAGCTCCTCGCGTGTTTCGGTCGCAAACTCAAAGTTTGGACCTTCGACGATCGCGTCCACCGGACAGGCTTCCTGACAGAAGCCGCAATAGATGCATTTCGTCATGTCGATATCATAGCGTACCGTGCGGCGCGTGCCGTCATTCCGGCGTGGGCCGGCTTCGATGGTGATCGCCTGTGCCGGACAAATCGCCTCACACAGTTTGCAGGCAATGCAACGCTCTTCCCCATTCGGATAGCGGCGAAGCGCATGTTCGCCGCGGAAGCGCGGGCTGAGTGGCCCCTTTTCATAGGGATAGTTCAGCGTCGCTTTTGGCCCAAGGAAATACCGCATGGCCAAAAAGAAGCTGGAGACAAATTCCGCCAGAAACAGAGAGCGGACAGACTGTGTCAGACTAGCCATAAACTTACTCCCTAATTCAAGGTGCGAGATCGAACGCGACCAGCACACCCGCTGTCACCACAACCCAGCCGAGCGACAATGGCAGGAACACTTTCCAGCCAAGGCGCATCAATTGGTCGTAGCGATAGCGGGGTACGTAGGCACGGACCATCGCAAAGAGGAAAAAAACAAAGCAGACTTTGAGTACAAACCAGATAATGCCCGGCACCATGTTTAGCGGCGCAATGTCAAATGGCGGCAGCCAACCACCCAGGAACAGAATAGTGACCATGGCCGCCATCAGGTTGATCGCAACAAACTCGCCCAGGAAGAAGAGGAGGAAAGGCGTTGACGAATATTCTGTCGCATAACCTGCCACGAGCTCCGACTCTGCTTCGGGTAAATCAAACGGTGGCCGGTTTGTTTCGGCAATGGCAGAGATAAAGAAGATCACAAAAGCCGGGAAATGAATGAGCCAGTACCAGCCAAACATGCCGCTGTCGCCGGACTGCGCCCGCACAATGTCAGACAGGTTCAGTGACCCAGCGGTCAAAAGCACGCTGACAATCACAAAGCCGAGAGATACTTCGTACGACACCATTTGCGCTGCGGAGCGAAGTGCGCCGAGGAACGGGTATTTCGAGTTCGACGCCCATCCACCCATGATGATGCCGTAAACGCCCAATGACGAAAAAGCAACGATGTAAAGGATGCCGACATTAATATCGGCCACGACCCAACCATCATCAAACGGGATCACCGCCCAGGCAGAAAGAGCCAATGTTGCCGTGATCAATGGCGCGAGGAGAAAAACACCCTTGTTCGCGCCAGACGGAATAATAACTTCCTTGAAAAGAAACTTGATCAGATCCGCAAATGATTGAAGCAAGCCCCAGGGACCTACAACGTTTGGGCCCCGGCGCATCTGCACTGCGGCAAAAATCTTCCGGTCAGCGTAGAGAATATAGGCCGTGAACAGGAGAACCCCAACCAGCACCGCCAGCGATTGCGCGACGATGATGAGAAGCGGGATGCCAAATGTGATAAGAATATCAGCCATTAGTGCCCGTCGCCCCCGTAACCTTCTGCCCGTAAACGGCAGCACAATCCGCCATAATTTTGCTGGCGCGTGCAATCGGGTTGGTGAAATAGAAGTCCGTCACAGCCGACGCAAATGGCGTGTCGTCCATCGCACCGCCGGTGCCGCTTGTGACCGATGTTGCCTGCGTCACACTATTGTGTGCCGCAAATTGCGGATGCGCTTCGTAGAGTTTCATACGAAGCTGCTGCAGATTGTCATAAGGCAGCTTGTGGCCCAAACGCTCCGAGAGGGCGCGAAGAATTGACCAATCATCGCGCGCATCACCCGGTGGGAATGCGGCACGGCGGCCCATCTGAACCCGGCCTTCGGTGTTGACCCAAATGCCGCTCTTTTCCGTGTAGGCTGCACCCGGCAGGATTACGTCTGCCGCATGTGCGCCAACGTCCCCATGTGTGCCCTGGTACACGACAAAGGCTTTCTCAAGTTTTGTTGTATCAAGCTCGTCCGCGCCCAGAAGGTAGACAAACTCGACGTCACCACTTGCTGCACCATTCAGTATGCCCGCAACATCGCGGCCACCCTCGCCCGGTACGAAACCGAGATCCAGACCGCCAACGCGCGCTGCCGCAGTGTGAAGCACGGAGAAGCCGTTCCACGCGGCGGTGATGGCACTGGAGCGCTCCGCAATCTTGAGCGCCGTTGCGTGAACGGCAGCCCCGTCGGCGCGGGCAAGTGCGCCCTGTCCGATAATAATCAGCGGACGTTCAGCCACCTCCAACACGCGTGCAAACGGGTGCGTGCCGTCAGCGATTTCCTTCAGCGTCTGCGCGCCTGCCCCCAGATGTTGGGTATCATAGGTAAGGTCCACATTCTCACCGACAATCCCGACTGGGAAGCCGCCATCGCGCCAACGCTTGCGAATGCGCGCATTCAGCACAGGTGCCTCTAGGCGCGGGTTGGAGCCGATGATCAAAAGCGCATCAGCATCTTCGATCCCTGCAATGGTTGAATTGAACAGGTACGACGCACGGTCGCCCGGATTGAGTTTTGTGCCATCCTGACGGCAATCAAGATTTGTGACACTGAGTGCGCCCATCAGGTCCTGCAGCGCATACATGCTTTCCACACAGGCAAGGTCCCCTGCAATCGCCGCCATCTTTTCAGGCGCGGTTGCTTTCACCTTGTTCGCGATGGCCGTGAAGGCCTCATCCCAGCTTGCCGCGCGCAGCTTGCCGTTCTCGCGAATGTAAGGCCGGTCCAGGCGCTGAGAGCGAAGCCCGTCCCAGATGAAGCGGGTCTTGTCGGAAATCCACTCCTCATTCACGTCATCATTGATGCGTGGCATCACACGCATGACTTCCTTGCCGCGCGTGTCAACGCGAATAGAAGATCCGACAGCATCCATCACGTCGATGCTTTCGGTCTTGCGCAGTTCCCATGGGCGCGCGGTAAACGCATATGGCTTCGACGTCAGCGCACCGACGGGGCAGAGGTCAATCACATTGCCAGACAGCTCCGATGACAGAGACCGTTCCAGATAGGTTGTGATCTCCATATCTTCGCCACGGCCAATCGCACCGATCTCTGGCACGCCCGCCACTTCCTGTGCGAAACGCACGCAGCGTGTGCAATGGATGCAGCGCGTCATGATCGTCTTAACGAGCGGGCCCATGTTCTTGTCTTCGACGGCCCGCTTGTTTTCATCAAAGCGCGATGTGTCGACACCAAAGGCCATCGCCTGATCCTGCAGGTCGCATTCGCCACCCTGATCACAAATCGGGCAGTCGAGCGGATGGTTGATCAGTAGAAACTCCATCACCCCTTCACGCGCGCGTTTTACCGATGGTGTCTTGGTGTGGACGACCATGCCTTCTGCCGCTGGCATCGCGCAGCTTGCAACAGGCTTTGGTGACTTTTCGATCTCAACAAGACACATGCGGCAATTGCCGGCGATGGAAAGGCGCTCGTGGTAACAGAAACGCGGCACATCTGCGCCAGCTTCCTCGCAGGCCTGAAGAACGGACAGACCGTTCTCGACCTCAACTTCGATACCATCGACTGTGAGTTTGGGCATGGGCCTACTCCGCCGCTACTTGCGCAGCCCGTCCCGCTTTACGGGAAGCAATACGCTCTTCAATGACTGGCCGGAAATGCCGGATCAAACCCTGCACTGGCCAGGCCGCCGCGTCGCCCAGCGCACAGATCGTATGACCTTCAACACGCTTGGAAACATCGAGCAGCATTTCGATTTCGTTGACTTCAGCTTCGCCTGTCACCAGACGCTCCATCACGCGCCACATCCACCCTGTGCCCTCCCGGCACGGTGTGCATTGGCCGCAGCTCTCATGCTTGTAGAAAGCCGAGAGGCGCGCGATTGCCTTGATCACATCGGTGGATTTGTCCATCACGATAACGGCAGCGGTACCAAGACCAGACTGAACTTCCTTCAGGCTGTCAAAGTCCATCAGCACCGTGTCGCAAATGCTTTTTGGCAAAAGCGGCACCGACGAGCCACCAGGAATAATCGCTAGCAGATTGTCCCAACCGCCGCGAACACCACCACAATGTTTCTCGATGAGTTCCTTCAGCGGGATCCCCATCTCTTCTTCCACATTGCATGGATTGTTGACGTGGCCAGAGATCGAGAAAACCTTGGTGCCCGCATTGTTCGGTCGCCCGAGGCCCGCAAACCATGCACCGCCCCGACGCAGGATCGTGGGCGCAACCGCGATACTCTCTACATTGTTCACCGTGGTCGGCGCACCATAGAGGCCCATGTTAGCCGGGAATGGTGGCTTCAGGCGTGGCATGCCCTTCTTGCCTTCCAGGCTTTCGATGAGCGCCGTTTCTTCGCCACAAATATAGGCGCCAGCCCCGTGGGCGACATACAATTCAAAGTCCCAGCCGCTGCCCGCTGCATTCTTTCCCAGCAAGCCCGCGTCATAGGCCTGATCGACAGCCCGCTGCAATTGCTCGCGCTCGAAAATGAACTCACCACGGACATAGATGTAGCCGGCGTTTGCACCCATCGCGAAGCCTGCCAACAGACAGCCCTCGATCAGCTTGTGCGGGTCATGCCGCATAATCTCCCGGTCCTTGCAGGTACCAGGCTCGGACTCGTCTGCGTTCACCACCAGATAGTGCGGACGACCGTCCGACTCTTTGGGCATGAATGACCATTTAAGCCCGGTCGGGAAACCCGCGCCGCCGCGACCACGAAGACCGGACAGTTTCATCTCGTCGATGATCCAGTCGCGCCCCTTGGCCATAATGTCTTTTGTATTGTCCCAATCACCACGCTTGCGCGCGCCCTCAAGGCCCCAGTCTCGCTGGCCATACAGGTTGGTGAAGATGCGATCCTTGTCCTGAAGCATCAATCCGCCCCTTCGACTTGGGTGAGTGAGGTAAGGCCGCCTGCGGGCTCTGAGCCTTTGCGACCTGTTTGCGAACCGACTTTCACGTCGCGACCATTGCGAAGATCATCAAGCAGCTTTTCAAAATTTTGTGGCGTGAGATCTTCAAAATAATCATCATTGATCTGCACCATGGGGGCGTTGGCACAGGCACCAAGGCATTCAACTTCCATCCATGAGAGCTTGCCGTCGCTTGAAACGGTCTTCTCGTCGCCGATCACTTTCTTGCAAACCGACTTCAGCTCATCAGAGCCGCCAAGCCAGCAAGGCGTCGTGCCGCACAGCTGTACGAAATGGGTCCCCACGGCAGACAGATTGTACATCGTGTAGAAGGTCGCAACCTCCATCGCCCGCATGTGAGCCATGCCGAGCATGTCCGCCACATAGCGGATCGCCGGCTCAGACAACCAACCGTCACCCTGCTTCTGCGCACGCCACAGGAGCGAAATGATCGCCGACGCCTGGCGCCCTTGTGGATATTTTTTGATCTGACCCTCAGCCCAAGCCTTATTCTCAGGCGTGAACTCAAAACTGTCAGGCTGGTTCGGGTCCAGTCTGCGAACACTCATCGGTCAACCTCCCCGAACACAATGTCGAGTGAGCCCAGGATCGCCGAAACGTCGGCAAGCATGTAGCCCTTGCAAAGAAAATCCAGTGCCTGAAGGTGCGGATATCCCGGCGCGCGGATTTTACAGCGCGATGGCTTGTTGGAGCCATCAGATACCAGATAAACGCCAAACTCCCCCTTGGGTGCTTCAACGGCGGCATACACTTCACCGGCAGGCACGTGGTAGCCTTCCGTGTAGAGCTTGAAGTGATGGATCAGGCTTTCCATCGACTTTTTCATGTCGCCGCGTTTGGGTGGCGCGATCTTGCCGTCGGTGGTGACGACCGGCCCGTCGGGCATCCGCTCGATGCACTGGCGCATAATGCGGACTGACTGACGACATTCCTCCAGTCGAACCAGATAGCGATCATAATTGTCGCCGTTCTTGCCGACCGGAATATCGAAATCGAGAACGCTATAGCATTCGTAGGGTTGCGAACGGCGCAGATCCCACGCCAGACCTGACCCACGGACCATCACACCGGAAAAACCCCAGGCTTGTGCATCTTCTGCTGACACAATGCCAATGTCGGCATTGCGCTGCTTGAAAATCCGGTTGCCGGTCAGAAGGTCGTCAATGTCATCGACAATCTTCTCGATGAAATCGCAATAAGCGTAGATGTCTTCCAACAGCTTGGGCGGCAGATCCTGGTGAACGCCACCCGGACGAAAATAGGCTGCATGCATCCGGCTGCCTGATGCCCGCTCATAAAAAGTCATAAGCTCTTCGCGAACCTCAAAACCCCAAAGCGACGGCGTGAACGCACCAACGTCGAGCGCCTGTGTCGTCACGTTGAGAAGGTGATTGAGGATGCGGCCAATCTCGGAATAGAGGACCCGAATATATTGTGCCCGCAATGGAATTTCGATGCCAAGCAACCGCTCCACCGCCAGCGAATAGGCATGCTCCTGGTTCATCGGCGCCACATAGTCCAGGCGATCAAAATAGGGCAAGGCCTGCAGGTAGGTTTTCTGCTCGATCAGCTTCTCGGTACCCCGGTGCAGCAGGCCGATATGCGGATCAATACGCTCAACGATCTCGCCATCAAGTTCCATCACCAGGCGCAACACACCGTGCGCTGCCGGGTGCTGCGGTCCGAAATTGATATTGATATTTTTGATCTGGGACTCAGCCATGACTTACTTTTTGTCCCCCGCTGGTGTTGCCTTCTCATCGCCCGGCAGCAAATATTCCGCAGCTTCCCATGGGCTCTCGAAATCGAAATTCCGATATTCCTGCGAAAGCTTCACCGGCTCATAGGCGACGCGTTTCAGCTCATCGTCATAACGAAGTTCCGTGAAACCGGAGACCGGAAAGTCCTTACGCAGCGGATGGCCGGTGAACCCATAGTCCGTCAGAATGCGACGCAGATCTGGATGGTCTGAGAACAGGATGCCGTACATGTCGAACGCTTCGCGCTCATACCATCCTGCCGCCGGGAAGATCGCGGTAGCGCTTGGGACCTGCGTATCTTCGTCGGCGCTGATGCGCACACGAATGCGCTGGTTCTGGCGCATGGAAAGCAAATGGTAAACCACCTCGAAACGCGCCTGGCGCGTTGGATAGTCAACCCCGCAAATGTCCACGAGGATAGTGAACTGACAAGCTGTGTCATCGCGCAAAAATTTCAGCACACGATTTATCTTGTCGGTCTTGGTTTCCAGCGTCAGCTCCCCATATGAGATGGAGAATGATGACACCTCATTTGCCAGTGCCCCGGCAATGTGGTCCCCCAGATCCTGCAGACTTTCGTCCATGGCATGTGTCTCTGACAATTTTACGTCTCTAACAATTTCAGATGTCAGGTCATCCGAAATGACCCAACATGGCGCGTCAGGAGCCTGCATATCTCTGTGACGTGCAGGCCAGAATTTAGCGTTCTATCGTGCCCGTCCGGCGAATTTTGCGCTGAAGCGCAAGAATGCCGTAGAGCAATGCCTCTGCTGACGGCGGACAGCCAGGCACATAAACATCAACTGGAACAATCCGGTCGCAACCGCGCACAACCGAATAAGAATAATGGTAATAGCCACCGCCATTCGCACATGATCCCATGGAGATCACGTAGCGCGGGTCCGGCATCTGGTCGTAAACCTTGCGGAGCGCCGGGGCCATTTTGTTGGTCAGCGTGCCCGCCACGATCATCACGTCGGACTGACGCGGGCTCGCGCGCGGTGCGATACCAAAGCGCTCAAGGTCGTAGCGCGGCATGTTGGTCTGCATCATCTCAACACCGCAACAAGCCAGACCAAAGGTCATCCACATCAGCGAGCCTGTTCGGGACCAGTTAATCAGATTGTCGAGTGAGGTTACGACGAAATTCTTCTCCGCCAGATTGTCCGACATTTGCTTGAAGAAGGGATCATCCTCCCCCACTGGTGCGCCGGTGCGCGGGTCGATAACGCCCTTCGGCGCGTCGGCAATGATCGTGCTTTGGGATGAACTCAGTTCCATTCGAGCGCACCCTTCTTCCATTCGTAAATGAAGCCGACGGTGAGTACACCGAGGAACACCATCATCGACCAAAAGCCGAAGAGACCGATATCCCCTAAGGACACCGCCCAGGGAAACAGGAAGGCGACTTCAAGATCAAAAATGATAAACAGGATGGCGACCAGATAGAACTTCACGTCAAAACGCATGCGGCTGTCGTCAAAAGCGTCAAAGCCACACTCATATGCAGAGAGTTTTTCCGGATCAGGGTTAGAAGGCGCAATGACAAACGGTACGATCAACAATGCGAGCGAGATAACCGCCGCGAGACCGAGAAAAATCACGATCGGCAGATACTCGCTTAATAGCTCTTCCATATCAGCACCTGAATGTCCGAAATAAGCTGGTGAAGGTGGTCGCTCTTTCAGACTGCTTTGCGGTTGTGCGCTTTGTTCATCTACTCTGAAATGAACAAATGATTCCCGCAAGTTGCCCCTTTAAATTCGCGCGGAGTATAGCCCTCGAAGGTGGCAAGTCAAACGCCCACACCTCAGGAAGTGACTATATTTTGAACGCTGATTCACGCTCATTTGTGCAATCAGTTCGCAAGAGAATCAAATGGCAGTTCGCAAGAGAATCAAATGGGTTCCGGTGAGGTGCTCCAAGACGAATATCAACAGGAATAGTGTGCTTCCTCACGCGGATAAAACCCGATTGATTGAGGTGTGATTCTCCATCGCGGAAAGCCCTGACGCCAACACAAGCGGTTGCTCAAGAGGCCAAACACCAGACCACAAGATATCTGCAACCGTCGATTGGGCGAGGGATTTCTGGATCGAGCTCGACGGATTGGCCTTGGACCAATATCTGGGCTTCGTATCCGGGTTTGGGACCAAGTATCCGGGTTTGGGACCAATATCTGGTCCGCGATGCCATTAAAAGTTAATGGCGGGAGTGACGGGACTCGAACCCGCGACCTCCGGCGTGACAGGCCGGCACTCTAACCAACTGAGCTACACCCCCCTGATCGAAGACTGTTCGTCTCCGGGGATGCGGTCATGTACGGCAGGCCCCCTATCCTGTCAAGCAACAATCAGGTTTTATGCCCACTTTTCCGGGAAAATCCGCGATTGCCGAGAGCATGCAGATATTTTTCTGCGCCTTGCATTTTTATCCGCGATGAAACGACGGAACGAGGCGCGCAAATCGTTCAACTCTTGAGGGATGAGGACATGGGAAAATAGGGGTGAAAACCCACCTTCCCGTGCTCATCGGCTGTTCTGCAACACATGGCAGGCAGCCCATCGGGAGGACGCCCCTTGCCCAACCTCATCTCAACACAGGCGCCTTGCCTGTTTCTCCACTCATTCTGGCGATCAGGCAGTACCGCACTCTTCAACGCATTTCTGTCGGTTCCCGGCTTCCTTTGTTATTACGAGCCACTTCATGAGGGGCTTGCGCGGCTGACACCGGCGAAAGCGCGATCACATGATTCTGCCAGCGCTCAGGCGATGGGACATTACGCCCTCTCTACCCCCTATTTCTCTGAGTATGAGCCGATGGTCGTCGGCCGTCGCGGCGTGGCGCACTATCCAGCGGAACTTGCCTATGGCGAGTTTTTTCTCCTGACGGAAGAGGGTGAAGCAGGGCTCAGGCGGTATTTCCTGGCTCTTGCGCGCCACGCATGGTCACAAGGCCGCATTCCGGTTTTCTGCCTCAACCGGTCCTGGGGCCGGATTGCGGCCATCAAGGCGCTTATGCCCGGCGCACTGCACATCTACAGCCTACGACAGGCGCACCTCACAATTGGCTCCATCCTTGCGCGGAAAAGCTATTTCGGCGCAAAACTCCTGCAAATTTTTGATCTGGCCCAGCCCGAAATGATGCAGGCGATTTATCCCGCCCTCCGACCAAGTCTCACCAAACGCTTTCGTACCGAACATTTTTACAAACGGGTGGCGTGCGGCGCTGCGCCGGAGGCACTGGCGCCGCTCGTGGCGCTGGCGCATGGGCTATCCATGGTGAACGGGCTCGCGCACGCGGATTACGTGCTTGACCTTTCGGAGAGAGCGCATTTTCGTGACGACCGGCAATTCCTCGTCGACAGGGTTGCGAATTTCATGGGCCAGGAGGCGGCTCGACGTCTGCGTGATGCCCTGCTCGCCTTACCGGAACTTAATCCACATTGTCAGGATGTATCTGCCCCATCGCCTGCGCTGCCTGAGCGCATTCATCTGCGTGGCCTTCTCGACGCGCCGCTCGGTTCCGTGATGGTCCGGGCGGACAAAAGAGCCCGAAAGCTCGGACCGTCCATCCGGTCCGATTGGCAGCACATCGTCGACGGCTGGTACCCGCAACTGGAGCACACCCGTCGGGAGACGATGCAGGCCGATGACTGACCTAACCGAAATCAGTGGGGCTTCGGCCACAACCTGGTCGATAGAGGGGAAATCGTGGGCGGTGACGGGATCGAATCCGCCGAGACTTTCCCGGGTCGTGCCGAAAGCCGATCCAAAGACAAAACGCCAAACCTTCGTTATTGCGACTTCATCGGCGGAACAAACGCAAGGTCCGCAATCTCGCCACTGCGCAGCCCACCCAGATCATCGCTATCGCCGGAGATCGCTATGTGGGTTGGTCGGGGCGCGACATCGCCAAATGCTTGCCGGTAGTCCTCTTGATAATCAATCAATTCTTCAAGCCAGTCGGATGACACATCCGCCCGATCGCGCAATATGATCATCGCGCCCCGCCCGTCGGTCATATAGGGATTATCGTGGCGCCGTGGCGCGTCTTCCGAGCCGCCCCAGACATAAGTGAGCGAACGCCCTACCTCGGGATAGCCAAGCAGATCTGCGATCCCGCCAAATAACGAGGTCGAGTCTGATTTCGTCGGGAACCAGAGATGTACTGCAAGGGGGCGATCATCAGCCCCCACTTTCGTGAGATCGCTCGGGATGCCCATTTCCTCAACCCGCCAACGCCATTGCAGCTTCTCGCCGACGTCATCGATCTGTTTGTAGAGGAAAGCGACGGCACTTTCTGACCTGACCTGCAACGTGCGATCACCCGTCATCTGAAATGACGTTTCCCGCTTGCCGGATACAGTACGGAGTTCCCAGCCCCCCTCACCGATGCCGTCTGCGAGCAAATCAATCTCCCCCGCTTTCTCCCCCGCTTTCTCCCCCGCTTTCGTGGCACCAATGAGCCCAAGGCCAAGAGCCCCGGCGATTATCAAGTTTTTGCCTCTGCCCATTTCTGCCTCAGGTCATTCTCCATCATCGTGTCCACAGCTTGGCCCGATACGCGGGCGAAGACCAGTTCGCCAGCGCCGATATGCGCGATGGTGATCTGTTCCGGATCTTTTCGAGATTTGTTTCCTGGGGGGGGAAAATGGTGGGCGGTGACGGGATCGAACCGCCGACCCTCTCGGTGTAAACGAGATGCTCTCCCAGCTGAGCTAACCGCCCTTCCGGGCCCGGCGAACCGGGCGTCGAAGAAGGCCAGAACTTAGCTATGGAAATCTCCACGTCAAGCCCCAAATCGTTTTCTTGCCCGTTCTTTCGTTACCGACGTTTCCATTGTCAGACAATTTCGCTTCATTCGCGCAAAACTGCATCTGATATGCTGCGGTTTCGCAGTATGGAACGGTGTGACCCGGCGCGCCGCCCTGGGCGGAGCCCGAGCGCTTCGCACAGATCATGACCGAGACCATCAAGCCGCGCCTCCTTCCCGATGGACGAGAGTAGGTCACCTTCGCCCGGCTTCAGTCGCATTTGCTTAATGATGCGGGTGTATCGTTGCCAAAGAGACCTTGTCTCTGAGGAGCCAACGGGTTAGGGCTAGGTCACTCTTTCGTTGGTCGCTTTCAAGCCGCCCCTGAGCGCAGTGCGCCTCACGCTGGATCTACCCACACTGGACATCCAAATGTCACGCAGCCTTACGTCGTTCTTCTCGCTCTTTCTTTCCACGGCCATTCTGGTCATGGGCGATGGGCTTTTCGGCATTTTGCTGCCATTGCGCGCCAATTTTGATGGTTTCTCAGACCTGACGCTCGGCTTGATGGGGACCGCCTATTTCGCAGGCTTTTTGCTCGGCAGCCTGCTGTCGCCCTTCACTGTCCGCCGCGTCGGGCATATTCGGTCCTTCGCTGTCTTTGCCTCCATCGCCTCTTCGATCCCGATCATGCATGCGCTCGCGCCGGAGGCTGTGACTTGGGTTTTGCTGCGCGTCATGGGTGGCTACTGCCTTGCAGGCCTCTACATGATCATTGAAAGCTGGTTAAACGAGCGGGCGACCAATGAAAACCGGGGGAGTATTTTCGGCCTCTACCGCGTTGTGAGCCTTGTCGGGCTCACCGGCGGTCAGCTCCTTCTCAATGTTGCGGACCCGAGGAGCTTTACGCTCTTTGCCGTCGTTGCCATTCTTACCTCTCTGGCGCTGGTGCCTGTCTCCCTCACCACCACGGCGCAGCCCGCACCGATTGACAACATCAAACCTGACTTCAAGGAGCTATGGCGCATTTCGCCGGTCGGCATGCTGGGTTGCTTCGTTGTCGGGCTCACAAACGGCCCCTTCTGGACGCTGGGCCCGGTCTATGCGCAGCATGCGGGGCTCGACCTGCAGGGCATTTCTTTTTTCATGACTGCGGCCATTGTTGGTGGTGCCATTGCCCAGGTGCCGTTTGGGCGGCTGTCAGACCGCATTGACCGTCGATGGGTTCTGATTATCACGCTTGTCGGGGCCACGTTTGCATCCGTCTTCCTGACCATTTTTTCAGGCGCGGGCCACAATGAATACCTGCTTTTTTCCGGATCTTTTGCCTTTGGCGCCTTTGCACTGACCCTCTATGCGCTTTGTATCGCGCAAGCAAATGACCACGCCAAGTCGCATCAATTTGTGATGGTCGCAAGCGGCATGATGATCGTCTTCTCCGTCGGTGCCATGATCGGCCCGATCATTGTTTCACTCCTGATGCCGATGCTTGGTTCTGGTGTGCTCTTTGCTGCCGGGGTGGCCGTCTATGTGCCGTTCATTGTGTTTATCCTCGGGCGGATCATGGTACGGCCTCCCGCAACTCAAGAAGAGCGGGAGGACTTTGTCGCGGTGCCCGTCACACGCGCGACCACACCCATGGTCGATCTGGACCCGCGTTCAGACCTCACGTCAGGCCATCATGAAACCGGCTCTGGCGAAACACCTGATGGCGATCACAGGAACGTTTGACCTGTTTTCGTGGAGCCTTTGTTTCTCCGATAGAAACTGCCCGGCTCCAAAAGAAAAAGGCTGGTGCGCGCACCAGCCTTTTCTCAATCTTCAGCGTGAAGCGCTTTAAGCGTTCACGGCGTCCTTCAAGCCTTTACCTGCCTTGAACTTTGGCTGATTGGAGGCTGGAATCTGAATTTTCTCACCGGTCCGCGGGTTACGGCCTTCCGATGCTGCACGGCGGGTCACATTGAAAGTGCCAAACCCAACCAGGCGCACTTCGTCGCCGTTTTTGAGTGAAGCGGTGACGGTGTCAAACACACAGTCAACAGCTTTAGTCGCGTCTGCTTTTGACAAACCCGATTGATCGGCAACCACTGCAATAAGATCGTTTTTGTTCACGTTCGGCCCCTCTGGCTGCGGGGAACGAATCCCCTTGATAATCCGCCGAAATTGTAACTCTGGGGCAAGGGGGGGTCAAAGGATTAAGCAGAAAAGACAAGGATTTCTGCGCAATTTCCACAATTCGACGCAAATCTTATCTTATGTGCGCCTGCGAACGGTATCTCCAGGCAGCAAAAAGCCCTCTCGCTGCACGGTCACAGGCAAAAGGGCTTTTTTCTTTTAGTTAGTGGGCAGTAAGAGGATCTGTTGAAGCATCACCTGCGCCGCGCGCGGCTTGTTGCGCTGCATAGGCTTCCTCATCCCACTCAATCGGTTCCGGCATCCGCGTCAATGCATTCCGCAGGGCCTCATCCACCGTCTCAACAGGCAGAATCTCCAGCAGATTTTTCACATTGTCCGGAATATCGGCCAAATCCTTCGCATTATCCTTTGGAATCAAAACCGTCTTGATCCCGCCGCGTAGCGCTGCCAAAAGCTTTTCCTTCAGGCCGCCAATGGGCAATACACGACCGCGCAGCGTGATTTCACCGGTCATCGCCACATCCTTACGGATCGGAATGCCCGTCATGATAGAGACGATGGACGTCGCCATCGCCACGCCTGCGCTTGGGCCATCTTTCGGCGTCGCGCCCTCTGGCACGTGCACATGGATGTCCTTCCGGTCAAACAAAGGTGGTTCGATGCCAAAGGTCGTCGCCCGCGACTTCACATAGGAACTTGCGGCCGAGATGCTTTCCTTCATCACGTCTTTCAGGTTGCCGGTGACCGTCATACGGCCCTTGCCCGGCATCATGACCCCTTCGATGGTCAGCAATTCGCCACCCACTTCAGTCCACGCCAGACCGGTTACAACGCCGACCTGATCTTCGCCGTCAATCTCGCCGAAGCGATATTTGGCAACGCCGGAATAGTCAGCCAGATTGTCTTTCGTGATCTTGATCTCGGTCTTGTCCGACGTGATCAGCTCCTTCACCGCCTTGCGGCAAAGCTTCGCCAGTTCGCGCTCCAGCGAGCGAACGCCGGCTTCGCGTGTATAAAGCCGAACCAGCTCCAGCAGGGCTTCGTCATCAATCGACCATTCAGCAGGCTTCAGCCCGTGATTGGCGATGGATTTCGGGATCAGATGACGGCGCGAGATTTCAACCTTCTCATCTTCCGTGTAACCGGCGATGCGAATGATCTCCATCCGGTCCATCAACGGGCCTGGAATGTTGAGCGTGTTCGCGGTTGTCACGAACATAACGTTCGAAAGGTCATATTCAACTTCCAGGTAATGATCCTGGAAGGTGCTGTTCTGTTCCGGGTCGAGCACTTCCAACAGGGCCGCAGACGGGTCTCCCCGGAAATCAGCGCCCATCTTGTCGATCTCATCGAGCAGGAAGAGCGGATTAGTGTTCTTCACCTTCTTCATCGACTGAATGACCTTGCCGGGCATTGACCCGATATAGGTCCGGCGGTGACCCCGAATTTCCGCTTCATCGCGCACACCGCCGAGTGACAGACGCGCAAACTCACGGCCCGTCGCCTTGGCGATCGAGCGACCCAGTGATGTCTTACCAACGCCGGGAGGGCCAACGAGGCAAAGGATCGGACCTTTGAGCTTGTTCGCACGCTGCTGCACGGCAAGATATTCAACGATGCGTTCTTTGACCTTCTCAAGACCAAAATGATCGATGTCGAGGATCTCTTCAGCCTTTGCGATGTCCTTTTTCACGCGGCCTTTCTTGCCCCATGGAATGGACAGGATCCAGTCGAGGTAATTGCGCACAACAGCGGCTTCCGCCGACATAGGGCTCATCTGCCGGAGCTTGCGCATTTCGGCATCAACTTTTTCGCGTGCTTCCTTGGAAAGCTTTGTCTGCTCAATCCGGCTTTCCAGTTCGTGCAGCTCGTCGCGACCATCGTCACCTTCGCCGCCGCCGCCGAGTTCCTTCTGGATCGCTTTCAGCTGCTCGTTCAAATAATACTCGCGCTGGGTCTTCTCCATCTGGCGCTTCACGCGACTGCGGATTTTCTTCTCCACATTGAGGACGGAGATTTCACCTTCCATCATCGAATAGACGCGTTCCAGACGCTCTGCCGTGCTGACAACTTCCAGGAGCTCCTGCTTCTCTTCCAGCTTGATGGAGAGATGGCTCGCGATTGTATCAGCAAGCTTTGCATAATCTTCGATCTGCGATACGGAGCTCAAAACTTCAGGCGGAACCTTCTTGTTGAGTTTCACGTAATTTTCGAAGTGGCTCACGACTGTGCGCGACAGCGCTTCCAGACGCTCGTCATCTTCTTCATTTTCAGGAATGGCAACGACTTCCGCTTCAAAGAAATCTTCGCGGTCGGTGAAGCGTTCAATGCGCGCACGCGTTGTTCCTTCCACCAGTACCTTGACCGTCTGGTCCGGCAGCTTCAGAAGCTGCAAAACTTGGCCGACCGTGCCGATCTCATAAATATCTTCAGGTTTTGGCTCATCATCGCTCGCATCTTTTTGCGCAACGAGGAGAATTTGTTTGTCGTCCTGCATCACTTCTTCGAGTGCACGCACAGATTTCACGCGGCCCACAAAGAGCGGCACAATCATATGAGGGAACACGACAATGTCACGAAGCGGAAGAACAGGCAGAACACCGCCCTTGAACTCCTTCACCTCATCGCGGTTTGCGGCTGGGGTGTTGTCTGTTTCATGATCGTCGTTTTTATCGGTCATATCAAAAACCTTGTTGTGTTCGGTGCCACCCAGTCGGCCCAACCTCATAGGAGCATCGGAACCGAATCTCATGCTTAGTATGGCATGGCACTGCTGAACGAATACTGACTCAGACCCCAATAGAATGCCGATTTTTTGAGCCAAATGGCCTTATTCGGCGTGAATTGCCGATCGGGATCTGTCGCGCCTTCTATAAACGAAATGGCCCTGAAAGCATTAACTTTCAAGGCCATTCACAATGCGTTATGGAAAATAAACCCGATTAAGCGCTGCTCTCGGCCTCGTTGGAGCGCTCTGCGTAAATATAAAGCGGTTTGGCTTTCCCATCGACCACTTCCGCTGAAATCACCACTTCCTCGACACCTTCAAGGGCTGGCAATTCAAACATTGTATCGAGCAGAATGGCTTCCATGATTGACCGCAGACCACGAGCGCCCGTCTTGCGTTCAATCGCCTTGCGGGAAATTGCAGCCAGTGCTTCTTCGGAGAAAGTCAGCTTCACATCTTCCATATCGAAGAGGCGTTCATACTGTTTGACCAAGGCATTCTTCGGCTCAGTCAGAATCTGAATTAGCGCTTCCTCATCAAGGTCGGTCAATGTCGCAATAACCGGCATACGGCCAACGAACTCTGGAATGAGGCCGAACTTCAAAAGATCTTCTGGTTCCAGCTCCATCAGGACTTCGCCAGTGCGACGTGCCTCCGGATCCTGAACCTTGGCACCAAAGCCGATGCCTGATCCTTTCCCACGCTGTGAAATGATTTTGTCGAGACCGGCAAAAGCACCCCCACAGATGAAAAGAATGTTCGTCGTATCCACCTGCAGGAATTCCTGCTGCGGATGCTTGCGGCCACCCTGCGGCGGAACGGAGGCAACTGTGCCTTCCATGATCTTCAGCAGCGCCTGCTGCACGCCCTCGCCAGACACATCGCGCGTGATCGACGGATTGTCGGATTTGCGGCTGATCTTATCGACTTCATCAATGTAGACAATACCGCGCTGCGCGCGGTCCACATTGTAGTCGGCAGCCTGAAGGAGCTTCAGAATAATGTTTTCAACGTCTTCGCCTACATAACCGGCTTCGGTCAATGTCGTGGCGTCCGCCATTGTGAATGGCACATCGATAATACGGGCGAGCGTTTGCGCCAGGAGCGTCTTACCACAACCCGTCGGGCCAATCAGCATGATGTTCGACTTTGCTAGTTCCACATCATAAATCATGCCGGCGTGGTTCAATCGCTAGTAGTGAGAGTGCACAGCAACCGCGAGCACACGCTTTGCCCCTGGCTGACCAATCACATAGTCATCAAGCACAGCCATGATCTCCTGGGGCGTTGGCACACCATCACGAGATTTTACCAGAGAGGTCTTGTTCTCTTCACGAATGATATCCATGCACAATTCGACGCATTCATCACAGATGAAAACGGTTGGCCCGGCAATAAGCTTCCGGACCTCGTGCTGGCTCTTGCCACTGAAGGATCAGTAAAGCGTCTTTTTTGAATCGCCGCTGCTTCCGCCGCTGACCTTGCTCATATACTCTCCTTACGGCCTAACCTGCCGACCTCGTCTTGCCCGTTAGACCTAATTCTGACAGCGAAACTTTAACAAAATCGCCACGTGCCAGTTTCTCTGAATTGTTCGACCTGACCAATACGCACTGTCAGATCAACCTGAATCGCCAAATCGGTGACATTCATTGGCCCTAGAATGCCAAAATTTGCCGCAAATGGTAGCACCCTACCGATCAAAATTCCATTAACCCGTTATCTTTCAGGTACTTACCGTATATTCCGCGCTGCTTTTTGGGGGATGATCCGCCAAAACCAATATCAGAATCGCCCAAATCACTTCTCGGGCTTGGCAAAATCTTCGCGCGTAGCGCCTACTTTGTCGATCAAACCAAATTCCTGAGCGGCTTGCGGCGACATGAAATTATCGCGTTCCAACGCCTCCCGGACCTTCTCGATCGGCTGGCCGGTATGATCCACATAGATCTGGTTCAGTCGTTCGCGCAACGCAAGGGTTTCGCGGGCATGGATCTCAATGTCGGTGGCCTGCCCCTGGAACCCGCCGGAAGGCTGATGCACCATGATGCGTGCATTTGGCATCGCAAACCGCTGGCCCTTCTCGCCAGCCGCGAGCAACAGCGATCCCATGGAGGCTGCCTGCCCCACACATACTGTCGTTATGGCGGGCTTGATGTATTTCATCGTGTCGTAAATCGCCAGACCGCTTGTCACCACCCCGCCTGGCGAGTTGATGTACATCGAAATTTCCTTGCTTGGATTTTCCGCTTCAAGGAACAGAAGTTGGGCTGTGACCAGAGTGGCCATCCCATCTTCGACCGGTCCGGTCACGAAAATGATGCGCTCTTTCAGCAGCCTGGAGAAAATATCATAGGCGCGTTCTCCGCGGTTGGTCTGCTCGACCACCATTGGCACCAGGTTCATCGAGAGCTCTAAAGGATCTTTCATTGTCTGCTTTCCAAGGTTGCACGCGTCTCAAGTTCGGGGCGATTTCATTTCGACTTCTGACCCCCGTCAACATGACCGTTTTGGCCTTGTTGTCGGGTCGCCTGATTTCGCCCCATCACATGCATAGGATGATTCGGTAAATGGACAGTGCAGGAATATAGCCGAAGCGCTACTTTCTACACCAAACGAACAAATATATGGGGTTGTTCCGCAAAAATGCCAGCCCCGGCCAGCGTTAATGCCTGATTTCCCACATTTTTGCGTATACTGTGCGCCCTAGGCGATTTTCTCTTTTCGGAGGCTCAATGCGTACCGCGTCACAAATTTCCTATCCGCTGCTCGGCCAACAAGGCAAAAAACTGCTTTTGCTGGGCCTTCTTCTCCCAACCCTGGTGGCTTGCTCCAGCGGTGAAAAGGGCGACGTCGAGGTCATCAAGCATCCGGCGTATCAGTGGGACCTGGACAATAATGGCGCGGTGACCCGCGGCGAATACCGGCAGTTCCGCGAGAATCTTTTTGTTCTTGCCGATGAAGACCGCGATGGCAGTATTGATGAAGGCGAGTGGGAGGACGTTCAGGATGATGACGGATCTGGCATCAGCCGCGCATCATTTGTTGCGCTGGACTTTGACGGGAACGGCCGCCTGAGTTTTGGTGAGATCACCTCCCTGCCGGAGACGGACTTCCTTACCCTTGATCATAATGGCGACGGTGTCGTCAGCTCAGCTGAGCTTGATAATGCTTCAACACGTCGCTACCGGGGTGGCTTGAGAGACCGCGATGCAGACGAAGGCTTCCGACGCAATCCTGATGCTGGCACTTACTAAGGCGACCTATCGCAATTGCTAAACTGAAAAAAAGCCGGTGGGATATCCCACCGGCTTTTTTTCAGTTTAGCAATTGCGATAGGT
>JAVKCY010000105.1:0-45414 GCA_040223265.1 Parvibaculum sp.
GTTTCTTTCCGCAACGTTCATTAATATTGCGATTTCTCCACGTGTTCCTGTGTCGCCGGACGAGGAGCTGCCGCCGCTCCCATTATGGCAAGCAGTTGATGCGGCATTTGAATAAGTGAGATTGAACGACCATTCGTGAAAGTCGCAGATGAAGGTCGAAATAATATGGACAGAATATGCGTCTTTCGCGTTGATAAGAGATAGTTGACTGGCTTCAGCTGGCAAAAAGAAACGGCGATCCAGCTGAGTTGTATAGGGTGTTGAAACGTCCTTTGCGTTTTCCGTCGTGCTATAGAGCATGTGCCCAGTTGTCGTTGCACCTTCGTTCTGGTGTTCACATCCGCCAAGAGTGAGCGTGGCGAGCAACGTAGCCGCGAAAGCACTCAGCCTATTTGGTCGGATACCTGAGCGTTGGTTTGCTAGAATACTCAAGGTTTGTTCCTCCCTGCGGCGAGAATGTGTCTTTACAATTGTGTTTCTCAGTTGGCTGACAATTAAAACGTCAATGAAAGAATGAATCAATCATTTTATAATATAAAATGCACGTGATCTCTTTCAACACGTACCTTTCACGGCGGTGTAAACAGTTGTCAGGTGAAGAAGAGGTAGGCCTGTGTTGGTGTTTTCTTGCGTGGGTCGTTTTTCTGTCAGGAATTGGCAGGAGGCCGACAAGTGTCGCTAAAGCTCAACCATGTCGAAATCTGATTTAGGCGTGCCGCAGAGCGGACACTCCCAACCATCTGGAATATCGGCCCAGCGGGTGCCGGGGGCGAGCCCTTCCATCGGGTCGCCCGCCGCCTCGTCATATATGTAACCGCAGGTGCGGCATTGCCATGTTTTGAACGCATCCTCGCTCATGTTCGGCTCAGTTCAATGTGAAGCGGACGGGTACAGATTTGGGGCCGCAGACGAATGAGCTTTCCATCCGCTTTGGTGTGCCGTTGAGTTCGATGCTTTTGAGTTTTGGCAGAAGCTCTTCCCAAAGGATCCGCATTTCCATGCGGGCGAGGTGTTGACCAAGACAGACATGTGCGCCATACCCAAAGGCGACATGCTTGTTGGGGCGTCGATCCACCTGGAATTTGAACGGTTGATCGAAATGCGCTTCATCGCGATTGCCGGATTGATAGCAGAGCATCAACCAGTCACCCTTTGAGATTTTTTGACCCGCCACTTCCGTGTCATCGGTCGCGGTGCGCATGAAATGTTTGACAGCTGTTGTCCAGCGGATCGATTCCTCGACATAGGAGTCGATGAGCCCGAGATCGTTCTTCAATTTCGCAAACTGGTCCGGTGCTTCGCAAAGCGCCCAGAACGCGGCCGCCGTTGTATGCGAGGTTGTGTCGTGTCCCGCTGTCGCTGCGATAATGTAGTAGGACATGGCGGCGAAATGATCGAGCGGCTCCCCATTGATCTTGCCATTTGCAATGACGCTGGAGACGTCATCGCGCGGGTTGGCGCGACGGTCCTCGGTGAGGGCGTTGAAATAGGTGATAAACTCGCCAACGGTTTCAGCGACGGAACCCACACCTTCTTCGGTTCCTTGATCGGCTTTGCCAGAGCGGCTCATTTCAGGGTCGGTGGCACCAAACAATTCCTGTGTGAGCTTGAGCATTTTAGGCTCATCACTTTCCGGCACGCCCATGATCTCCATGATGACGCGCAGCGGGTAGAGGAAGGCAACATCGCGCGCAAAGTCACATGTCTCGCCTTTGGCCAGCATATTGTCGACGAACTCGCGGGCGATCTCGCGAATGCGTGGCTCAAGGCCCTTGATGTTCTGCGGCAGGAACCAGGATTGGGTCAGGCGGCGATAGGCCATGTGGTCGGGATTGTCCATCTGCACAAGCGAGCGGACAAGGTGGGGTGATCCGCCCATCATCTCGCGCACCATCTTGTCGGCGCTGACAGTGGTGAGGACAGCCGAGCGATCCCCATTGTGGAAGAGTTCGTTGTTGCGCTCGACAAACTGGATATCGTCGAATTTAGTCACCACCCAGAACGGGTCATATCCTTCCGGCTCTGCAATGCCGAGCGGTGTGGATTTGCGCAGTTCACGGAATGCATCATCAATAGGGGTGCCCGCGGCATAGGCTTTGGGGCTGATAATTGTTTCGGCGATGGTGGCGTCAATTTTTGAACCGGTCGTCATGTGGCCTCCTCACAGGGTGCGTGCTTTGGGTACGTGCTTTGTGTGCGTGCTTTTGTTGTCTTTATTTCCAGCCTGTGTTTTGAGATACAAGACGCTTGTGTAGATGGGCGTGCAGGCGGGCCGATGTTTGGTCAGTCCGAGTATAGGCAAGATATTGGTTGCATAACAAATTATATGTGGCCATGCTGAAAAGGCATGACGCAGGGGAACCGGACTTTCGTGGATAAGCCGCTTGAGAAATCTTTGACACAGGCCGAACGGCGCGCGGCATCGGAGGTCCGATTACTGCGCGCAGCGGCGGAGCTTATCTCCGAGGGGGGTGTGACGGCGGCGACCTTTGAGCGGATCGGGCAGCGCGCCGGGTTGAGCCGCGGGCTTGTCAGCCAGCGCTTCGGCTCCAAAGAGGGGCTGATCAATGCGCTTGTTGAAAATGTCGTTCAATCGTTCGACGAGATCCTGTTCGATCATCACATTCATGAGCTGCCACCGCATGAAGGCTTGATTGCCTTTGTCGATATTTATCTGAGTGACAATGACGAGCATGCTGTGCATGACATGTATCATGTGATGCTTGCGGAAAGCCTGTGTGCGCAACCTGCACTGCGCCCGCTTTTTGCCGGCGTGCATGATGTGGTGCGTGTCCGCCTGCGCGCCATGATCGAAGAGGGACAGCGGCTCGGTACGGTGTATCGGGAGCTTGACCCGGATGCGACGGCAATCAGCCTGGGGGCGTTTCTGCTTGGTGTGCGTATTCAATGCATGGTGGACCCACGCACGGACATTGAGGCGGTGCGCAAAAACGCGATCAACTCGCTCCGCGCCATGTTGGGGATCGGGGGATAGAGTTTGCATTGCATTGCGTATTTGATCCGGGTGTCGGCAACGCAATGAGGGGGCAATAACGGGGTGTTGCTTGAGTTGTTCACTTGGAGCTGGCTATTTTCCAGGTGCTCGCAGCGCACCTCCGGCTCGCACGGTGTCCACCACCTTGCTGTCCGTCAAGGCTATTTGCCCCGCGATGATGACATGTATGATGCCTTCCGATGTCTGATTAGGGTCTGCGTAGGTTGCCCTGTCGGTAACGGTGGTCGCATCAAAGATGGTTATGTCTGCGTCCATGCCTGGTTGCAACCGCCCTTTGTGGGCGAAGCTCGGCGCCATCCGCTCAAGTCGTTGTGCGGGCAGAAGGGTCATTTTCGCGATGGCATCATTTAGGGTGAGGACACCTTCCCGGACCATCGGTCCGACGACCCTTGAAAAAGTACCAATACCCCGTGGGTGGACGCGGAAGTCCATCGTCGGTTTCGGCATGGCATCAGAAGCGATGATGACATCCGGTTCGGCAATGGCTGGGTTTAACCATTCGGGCTTTGAAACATGCTGAATGATTGCGTGATTGGGCTCAGATGTGCGGAGTTCATTGAAGCTCTGCTCGGTTAGACGTTGACCGGTTTCCGGGTCTTCAATATCGGAATAGTCGGTCCCGTACATACGCCGCCAGTCCCGCGAGAACGCGTTCGCTCCGATCAAGGTTGAAGAAGCGGTGTAGGGATAGGCTTCGGTCGATACATCGACACCTTTGGACCGCGCGTCGCGGATCATTCCCAAAAAAGTATCAATTGCGTTCAGTGCGTTTGAGTTGATATGGCAGATGTGGAGGGCTGCGCCGGTCTCCTCCGCCATTTGCAACATTTCGTTGAGGCCTGCGGGGTCCCCTCTCCGGGCAGGTCTGCGCATATGAGTGATGATGATCTGTTTGTTGTCAGCGGCAAATTCAAATATCCGCCGAAGCTCATGTGTGCTCAAGCCTTCGGACATATAGTCAGCGAGCAGCGCAATGCCGATCGCGCCATCATCAAGGTCCTGTTTGATGGCGAGGAGCGTTGCGTCGATGTCCGCATCGCTGCTTTCTTCAAACATGGCGTGCAAGGGGTAACCAAGGGCAGCTCGAGTTGCGCCATAGACGCCAAACACGTTGGCAAGGGCCAGTCCTTTGTCGCCGGAGTGAGCGCGGTAAATGCCGTCCTTCACCGCTAGACGCGCGTTCAGATAACCGGCTGCTGAGCCGTAATTGATGAAGGAGCCGTTTGGGAAGCGTGAGAGGGGATCACCCACCGGATGAGCGCCTGCCTCCAGTTCGAGTGCGGAGGTTACTCCATCACTCAGGTGGAAGAATTGTCCTGCATCGGAGAAAACGGCGTGTGAATGCAGATCGATGAAACCAGGCGCCACTACCAGACCGGAGGCGTCGATAAGTTGAGGGGCGTCTGTAAGATTGTCACCTATAGCTTCGATACGGCCATTAGAAATGGCGACATCGGTGATCCGGTCCAGCCCTGTTTCTGTATCAATCACCCGTCCATTCTTGATGATGAGGTCGTAGGACCCACTCCATGTTGGTGTTGAAAGGAGGAAGGAAACAAGGATCAAAAGCCAGAAACGCATTTTGTTCTCCGTACCGGAATCTGTCGACTGTCGATTTTCCTCAGTGAGTGTAGCCCAATTGTTGGGAGGTGAAACATCTCTCACCCACCAAAGGTTGCGCGGTAGGCCTCCGGCGTTGTGGCCATGTGGCGTTTCATTGTGCGGCGGAGCGTCTCGGCGGTGCCAAAGCCGGTGGCGGCGGCCACACGTTCCACCTTGTCGTCATCTTCTTCCAGTTTGCGTCGTGCGGCGTCGAGCCGTGCGCGTTCCACATATTTGGCGGGTGTCTCTCCTACCTGCTCCCGGAACAGCCGCGCAAAATTGCGCGGGCTCATGGCCATGTGGGCTGCAAGCGAGGTGACATTCAGTTCCGCATGGGGATTGTTGACGATGAAGGTCAGCAGGTCGTCGAACCTGTCTGTCTTGACGGTTTGGGCTGCGAGCTGGGCTGAGAATTGTGACTGACCACCGGGGCGGCGCAAGAAGAGGACGAGATGGCGGGCAACCTTCATGGCGATGTCGCGCCCGAGATCTTCCTCCACCATGGCGAGGGCAAGGTCGATCCCGGCAGAGACGCCTGCTGATGTGTAGAGATTGCCGCTTTTGACATAGATCGCATCGCGCACCAGCTCAATCGCGGGGTACTGCTCCCCGAGCCTCTCGCAGGCGACCCAATGGGTTGTGGCGCGGTGGCCGTTCAGCAGACCGGCCTTAGCCAACAGAAACGCACCGGAGCAGACACTGCCCACGCGGCGCGTGCGGGCCGCAGCTTTGGTCAACCATGGGAAAAATGTTTGACTTGCGTTGATGGTTGCCAGGCCGCGTTCGCTCCCGCCGCAGACTATGAGTGTGTCAATTGGATCGTTCATTTCTGCAATGGAGCGTTTAACCATCATCGCAAGGCCGTTTGACATGGTGACGGGGCCTGAATTGAGCGCTGTCACCTCCACCTGATAGGGCGCGGGGCCACCCGTCTCATGAATATGGATGTGTGACGCCGTTGAAAAGACATCGGCCGGGCCGACGGCGTCCAGCATCATGCCGTCTTCATAGGCGAAGATGACGATGTGGCGGAGGGGGTTTGGCTTGGGCATAAGGCTCTCACATTGGTTTGTCTCAATTTGTACTAACAATGTCATTTCTGCCAAATGGCTGCAAGGCAATTTCCCGTGAGCTTAGTGTCTATTGATGGTGGGGCGCTATCTGTGCCTCGTTACCTGCGCCAGATCGGGGCGAGCTGCACGATGATGACTGCGGTGAGAATGAGTGCGCAGCCCAGCCAGCCAAGTGGCGGGAGGCGTTCTCCCAACAAGAGAGCGCCAAAGAGGGCTGCAAACAGGGCTTCGCCGGACATGATGATCGCCGCGTCTGACGGGGGTGTGTAGCGCTGCGCCACCATTTGCAGCGTGAAGGCGAGGCCGCCGGAGAGGATGCCCGTATAGATGAGTTCCTTCCAGGCGATGAAGGCGGCTGCAAGGTTTATGTTCTCAAAAAGCGCGGCGGCGGCGAGACCCAAAATTGCCGCAACCCCGAACTGAATGGCGGCCATCGTCACCGGGCGGCCGGAGCGCGTTGCCAGCGCTCCGATCAAGAGCATCTGGATCGCCCAGAAATGAGCGCTGATCAGCATAATGCCGTCTCCCCAATTGAGGCCGTCCAATCCGCCGCCGAGCGCCCAGGTACCCGACAGGGAAAGTGCTGCGGCGGGCCAAATGATGAAGGGAAGCTTGGCCCTGAGTGCGATGAAGGCGACGGCGGGGACGAGCACGACATAGAGTGCCGTCAGAAAGCCCGCATTGGTGACGCTTGTGACGGTGAGGCCGAATTGCTGGGTGATGCTCGCGGTAAAGAAAACGATGCCCAGCACGATCATGGGGCCGATATGAGCTTTCAAGAGGGGTGCTTCGCGTTTGCTCTCCAGAAAGGCAAAAGGGAGGACCACGAGGGTGGCGAGAAGGAAGCGCAGGCCCGTGAAATAGAAGGGCCCCATATGGGCCATGGCTGTTGCCTGCCCAACAAAGGCTGCACCCCATATGAGCGCTGTGAGCAGCAGTAAAAGGTCGGCGCGCCATCTGGTCATGGATTGCTGTCTATCTGAAGTTCCGTCATTCGGCAATCTGCACTGCGGCTTGGTTTTCGGCTTGTGCTTCGGTTTGGGCGACCCTTTGTGTCACTTAATTGACCCGGTAATTGAACCGGCATCGCTGATCGGGCATAAGAAAGCAACGAACTTGTTTTGGGGGAGGGCATGCGTTCACAGCGACATTGGTCGATTTATCTGCCGGCTCTGTTTATTGCGATCTTGTGGTCAGCCATTCTGATTTGGGCGGATACTCAGGAGCCACGGCTGGAGACCCTTCGCGCGCTGGCGCTTCTTGTTGAGGCGGTTGCCGTGCCGCTCCTCTATTTGCGTGCCTTTTTTCGTGGGCGTGGCTCTGAAGTGTTGATCCATTCGCAAAGCCTTTATGTTTCCACCGGCGGATTTTCCCCTGAGCGTTTGGGGGCGGATCTTGTCTATGTGGAGACGCTGGAAGTGTCTCGCTCTCTGCTACAACGGCTTGTCGGTTCCGGTCGCATTCAAATTACCTTGCAAGGGGGACGGTGTTTCACACTCGACGATATGAGTGAGCCGGAGGCGCTGCGGACGGCCTTTCAAAACGCCAAGGGATTATCCGTGTGACCACGAAAATCGAGTTTGATGCCAAGGCCGCGAAAGCGGTGGAAGCCATGTATCTGACACCTGATGTGGTGGGGCAGCGGATCACAGTTTTGAATGCGCTCGCGCTGCTGCCCGGGGAACGGGTTCTTGATATCGGGACGGGCCCCGGCCTGCTCGCGGAAGACGTGGCGAAGCTCGTGGGGAGTGAAGGGCATGTTCGCGGGATTGATATCAGCGATGCCATGATCATGATGGCGCGAACACGCTGTGCCGTCCTGCCGCAAGCAAGCTTTGCCGTGTCGCAGGCCTCGAGGCTTGATGCTGAGACGGGTGCATTTGATGCTGCGATCTCCACCCAAGTTTATGAATATGTCGAAGATATTGATGCCGCTCTTAAAGAATTGCACCGGGTTCTGCGTCCAGGCGGGCGGGCGCTCATCCTTGATACGGATTGGGATTCCATCGTCTGGCACTCAAGCGACCGGGCGCGGATGGAGCGTGTGCTTGGCTGCTGGGACGATCACCTGGTGGACCCGCATTTGCCGTCTACACTTGCCGCCCGGTTGCGGCGCGCAGGCCTGCAGGTGACGCGGGTTGAGATCATTCCGATGTTGTCGGTCGGTTTTCAGCCGCACTCATATGCAGGCGGGATCATGAAGGCCATTCACGGGTTTGTGCGTCAGCGTGGTGACGCGCACGGGCTCTCGGCGGATGACATTCAGCAATGGTATGATGATCAGTTGAGACTGGCGGAGAAGAATGCGTTCTTCTTCAGTGTGAACCGCTATTTGTTTTTGGCGGTTAAGTAGACTGTACAGACGCGCAAACGGCGATACGTGGGACGTATCGCCGTTATCATTGGTTCAGTTCGTTCAGGGCTTCAACTCGTTCAGGCGGCGTAGCGCGCCAGAAGCGTGTCGAGCGCTTCAGAAATGACCTTGTCTTTGTTGGCAGGCAGTTTGAAATCTGGATCAAACATGGCTGGCCAAATGAGGCTTTCTTTCACCATACCGGCAAACTGGCGCGACGTGACGGCGGTGTCGTGTGCCTTCAGCAGCTTGCGCTCGACCAGTTTGTCGAGAATGGCTTTGACTTCTTCATGGCGTTTCAAGACGCCACGTGTGTAGAAGTCGCGACCGACCTGCGGGTCGCCAGGCGTTTCGGAAATGACGGCACGCATCAACGCGTTGAGCCCCATTCCAAATTGCATATTGAGGTAGCTTTCGGCCGCCTTTGTCAGCGCATCCTTCGCCGTTTTTGAGGTCTCAGCGTCTTCGATGCCGATATTCATGTTTGCATAGGACGCGTCCACGACGGCGCTGAAAAGCTCCTCTTTGGAGCCAAAATGTTTGTAAAGCGTGGCCGTGGAAACATCTGCCTTGCGGGCAATTTCTGCCATGGCCGCGTGGGTAAACCCGCTGCCTTGAAATTCCGCCCTTGCGGCGTCCATGATCGACTTGCGCTTTGCTTCGCTTACTCTGCGACGATAACCTTCCAGACCCACTGTACTCTCTCCTGCCTAGTGAACGCCCCCTTAGGCAAATCAGCGATTTTCTGACTTGCCCCATTTTTGTACCATATCGATGTCACGAAAGATACAGTTCGCGCAAGAACTTTGTTTGAGACGGATGACTTATACTGTGTCCTATACAGGCGATATTCGGGTCGGGACTGAATTTCAGGATGAAATGGTTTTGCTAGGAAAATAAGCAGGTTTTCCTAAATAGCTGAATTCATGTAGTCCATCCTTGGCGCAGAGATCTCTTTAAATTTATACCGACCTGATTTTGAGAAATTGCAGTTATGGTTAAATTTCGGTATCCGCGGCCGTCAGTGCCCTTGAATCGGTTGGCTCAGGTTTGCTTCTTGCCAACATGACGTAGCGCAAGGAGCCGCGTTCTGTTTCATCAAAGGGAAAGCAGGTGACGAGGGCCAGGGTCCTGTTGCCATTTGTTGGATAAAGACCGGAGGCGTTTGCATCCACGATGCGCGCTTCTTCGATCTGATAGATGTGGGTCTCGCCGCCTGATGTTTCCACAATGATGTTGTCACCAATGCGTGCATGGCGAAGCACTGAAAAATGTGTGTCGCGGTGAGCGGCAATGACGGAAAGACCTTTTGCGCCGGGTGTCGCTGTCGACGATATGTGCCCCGGTCCAAAAGCCAAGGCTTCGCCGCTTACACCTGCAAGAACGATGACATCTGTGTCCAGCCGCGTGAAGGTGAGTTTCGCAACCGGCCAGGTGTCAGCCCAGTCCCATGCTTTGGTGGGCTTGCCTGTTTCTTTTGTTGTGTCCCATGCGTCGGTGAGCAGAACCTGTGCGAGCGCTGCCTTACCGTTCATGTAGGCGGCTTGACCCAACAGGGCGCCGCCCCAGGAAAGTGATACCAGGGCGGCGATGAGCGTGAGCCAATGTGCGGGGCGCATCAGGAACGCCGCGTAAGGGAGAGGTGGGTGACCCCGCTTCGCACCGTAAGCCAGAAGAGGATCAGCAATGCTGCCGCAAGCCCAAGCAGGAGGATGGCTTGTTTCAGAAGGGCCGGTGCAATTGTGGCCGTCTGTGGAAGGACAATGCCAGCCTTGGCTGTGATATCTGCCGCCGCCATCGGCGCAGGAGCCATAGCCAGCATAGCGTTCATGCTACCGGCGCTAGCGCGCTGCATGCGTGTTGGCATGGCTTCTGGTTCGCCGAACACTTTGTCGAACTCCCAGCCTGCAGGCAGGTTGAGCGGTACATTGTGGCGAGTGACTTCCTCACCAGCGGGACGGGCAGGTGTTTTGTCGACAGCGACAAGGCTTGTGAGGCGACTCACGAGATGATGGTCGAGGGCGACCTTGGTGATTTGCGTATCAAACTTCTCCCATGCATCGCTCATGGTCCGAGCTGCCTCAAGGGAAGCAATTTTCTTACGTGCCCAAAGTTGCGAAACGCCAGGGCGGTTTGGGGCTTCAGGGCTGAGCGCCATGTCGACGGCCCATAAAGTGTCATTTTGTTTGCCGGTCAGGCGCAAGGTGCCTTGCGTTCCGACGGGGAGTTTGGCGGACAGGATGATCGGCTCGCCCCGGTAAAGGTCGGGCAGTGGTGTTGGCCATGCCTCAGCTGTTACGCCATCTGGCCAGACAAGGCGCAGATCTGTCATGGCAGGATTTTCCAGTTTCAGGAAAAGTTCTTTCATGCGCTCTGCGATCTGACTCTCTGAACCGATATGGGCGAAAGCACCACGGCCCATTTCTGCCGCGCGGGTCATGAAATAGGAATTGGGGGCAGAGCCGATACCTACGGTGAAGAGGCGCGAACGGCCTGCCTGATCAACGATGGCTTCAAACAATTGTTGTTCATTGCCAATGGCACCGTCTGTCAGGAAGATGACCTGACGCAGCCGCGACGTGTCGTTGAGTGTGTCACGCAGCGCAGCCTTCAGCGCGGGCAACATTTCTGTGCCGCCATCGGCCTCCAATGCGCGCACGAAACGGCGAGCTACGTCCAGATTTTCGCGGTCCGCACGGACTGACGTGTTGAACAGAACCTCGTGTGTGTCGTCAAAGCGAACCACGTTGAACGTGTCCGTTGGTTTCAGGCGATCGAGCGCCTTGAGAAGACTGTCTTTTGCCTGGGGCATGCTTTCGCCCGCCATGGAACCGGAATTGTCGATCACGAGGATGACTTCGCGGGCGGGGGGCGCTAAAACCGCTTCGCCATGGGGTGGCGTCACCATCAGGAGGACATAGTCCTCGCCGTCCTTTGTCTCGCGGAAAAGAGCTGCGGTGGGTTCTGCCCCGGCTTTCGGCGTCCAGGTGAGTTCAAAGTCACGGTCAGCGGGCACGTCCCCTTCTTTCAGGGTGAGTGTGGCAGAGCGCTCTCCGCGTTCCATACGTACTTCGTGATGATGGCTGACCAATTTGTCGATCGGGAAGCCTGCATCAAGGGACAGGGTGAGTGTTACCGGGTTGGCTGGCCCTTCATCCGGATGGAGGACAGGAGGCTCAATCCGGTTGCGATCCGGCACGGGATCAACCGTTCCCCAACCATTGCGAGGATCAATGTCTACAGTGTGGATGATGGTTGGTGCCGGATTGTAGCGGGGTGCCACCACCATCGGGAACCGCAGCGAGAATGTGTTGTTCGACTGACGAATGGTCTCCTGATATTCGATCTGGATGATGATGGTCTCACCGGGGCCAATGTTGGCGACGGAATTGGTGAAGAGGTTTGGGCGTTCTTGTTCCAAAAGGCTTGCGCGCTGACCGGCGTCGCGGGCTCGCTCGTAAATTTCTTTTGCTTCTTCCTTCGGCTTGATTTCGCCTTCAATGACGGTGTCACCGATCACCATTTTCAAAGTATCGACGGCGGCATCCTCCGGCAGGGGGAAGACATAGACACCTTCCACCCAGCCATCGCTCGGGTTTTCAAACCGCTGGGTCACGGTCGTGCGGCCTGTTGGGCCAGTGACCTTGATGTCGACATCGGTTGCGACCATTGGAGCTTCAATGTATTGGCCGGGTTCTTTACCTTTGAGAAGCAGGGCGCCGCGATGCATGTCGTTCGGCTTTACAAACGCAATGTCACCGCCTTGCGTCGGGGTCGCATAGGCCTCGAAGATACTCAGGGCAAGACAGATGAGGGCGAGTGGGAGGAGGGAGGTGAAGCGGACAATGCGCGGTGCTGGTGCGAAGGTGGTGGCGGCCATGTGAAATCCCCTTGAAGGCTGCATTCGTGTGTAGGCTGACTTTCTACGAAAGCAATGGGGCAGGAACGTCTCCGTAATGTGGGCCGTGCGGGGTCATTTTGGGGCGAGAATGTGATGAGGGGGGTGTTGCGCTGCTCAGGTGAGCCCTCACAGCATGGGAATGTGGCCAGGGTGTGATTTGACGCGGTTTATCCAGGCGTTGATATGCGGATATGCGTCAAGGGAGAAGCCGCCCTCATGGGCGACATGGGTGTAGGCATAGAGCGCGATATCGGCGATTGAGTAAGCGTTGCCCGCGAAGAAATCGCGAGTCCCCAGATGGTGTTCCATCACACCAAGCGCCTGATAACCTCTTTCATGCCATTCGGGAAACATGTGGCGCTTTTCTTCTTCCCCGCCGGGTTTGATTGACTTCCAGAAGCGGGCGACGGCGATGTAAGGCTCGTGACTATATTGTTCAAAGAACATCCATTGCAGGGTCTGCGCTTTGGTCAGTCTGTCCTCTGACAGGAGATTTGTTCCCTCGGCCAAATAGAAGAGCTGTGCGTTTGATTCAGGCAGGAAGGTGCCATCATCCAGCTCCAATGTCGGGACGCGCCCGTTCAGATTTTTCTTCAGAAAACTGTCGGTACGGCTTTCGCCCTTCAGAATGTCGACATCGACAAGATCGAGTGGCATCTGGAGCTGTGCGGCGCAGAGCCTCACCTTGTAGCAATTGCCGCTGTCGGCCATGTGATAGAGACGCATTGTTTTCCTTTGATCTATTGGTGATTAGAAACCGGCATCGCGCAGGGCTTGCCCCAGCTTCTTGGCGGCGCGGTCAATGTCCGCTTCCAGCACACCGGCGTAGCCGAGATAGAGGCCCTGTTTTTTGGGTTCGTCGAGGTAGTAGTCGGAAAGTGCGGTAGCGAAGACCTTTGCGGAGGTGACGGCCTGAACGGCCTTTGTGTCGTCCCCCGCCTTTGTCAGATAGGCAGCGAGTTGCATACCGCCTTCCAGTTTCGGCACGGTGAACATGTCGCCTGTTTCACGCTCCAGCGCGTCGATCAGATGTTGTTGCCGCCCGGCATAGAGCGTGCGCATGCGTCTTATGTGCGCGGTGAAGTGACCATCATCCATAAAGTCGGCGAGTGCTGCCTGAATGGCGGGGGGCGGGCTTTGTCCGGTCATGCGGATCGCGGCGGTGAACGCATCAATGAGTGTATCCGGCACGACAAGGTAGCCCACGCGCAGCGCGGGGAAGAGGGTCTTTGCGAACGTGCCCATGTAGATGACGCCGCCGGTTCCGTCGAGCCCTTGCAGGGCTGCGAGCGGGCGACCGGTATAGCGATACTCGCTGTCATAATCGTCTTCCAGGATCCATGCACCGGTTTCCTTCGCCCGTTCGAGCAGGGCGAGACGGCGGGGCAGGCTCATGGTGACGCCAAGGGGGAACTGGTAGGAAGGAGAGACGTAGATGAGCTTCGGCGCGGGCGTGTTGCGGGGCAAAGCCTCTGTATTGATGCCTTCCTGATCGACCGGGACGGGGATGAGGTTTGCCCCCGCGCTGCGGAGTGCGCCGCGCGCGCCGAGATAGCCCGGATCCTCCACCCAGACAGGGTCACCCGGGTCGATCACCATGCGGGCGGCAAGATCGAGGGCGGCTTGTGCGCCCGCGGTGACGATGACGTTTTCAGGTCCGCAGACAACACCGCGCGCCGCGCCCAGATAGGCGGCAATTGCTTCTCGCAGTGCCGGAAAGCCCGGCCCGAACTGATAATCATATAGACGCGATTGCGGTTGCCTTGCCCGGCGGGCGAGCAACCTTGCCCATGTATCGCGGGGGAAGGAATCCATTGCAGGCAGACCGTGCTGGAAGGGGAGTGCCGCGAGCTTCTCGTAAAACGGGCTTGCGCGGCGGATGGCGATGGTCGTTTCCCCACGTTTGGAGAGAGTGCGGCGCGGGTCCTGGCTTCGCCCGCCTGTTTCGCTGCGCCCAACCTCCAACACTGTTTCGGGCGGGAGGGCTGCGACTTCTGTCCCCGCACCTGTTTTGGACAGGACATAGCCTTCCGCTGCCAATTGTTCATACGCTGCGACCACGGTGTTGCGCCCCAGCGAGAGATCATTGGCGAGCGCGCGGCTTGAGGGCAGTCGTTGTCCCGCCGTCAGGCGACCATCCAGAATGGCGAGGCGCAGACTTTCATAGAGCTGCCATTGCAAGGGCCGGTCGGACGTGCGGTCCAGATTGATCGGTTCTACAAGAGCGATGGATTGGTGCATGGCCGGTTCCGTCCTATAGCGCTGACTAAGTGGCACCAAATCTAATCACAAATTGGCGCTTATAAAGGGGCCATTTATTCGCAAGGGTAGGGCCAATTTTTAGCGCCTGAAGGAGCCAACCATGCTGGAAATGAGAGAAAAGTGCGAAAAATGCGACGCGGCGACGCCAAAAGAAGGGGCAGCTCATATTTGCAGTTTTGAGTGCACTTTCTGCCCCCATTGCTCCGAGGATATGGATCGCCTTTGCCCGAATTGCGGGGGAGAGCTGGTTGTACGGCCAAAGAGGTTGCTCAATGTCTGAGATATACCCGACGAAAAAACCGTTTCGCGCGCGCCGTGTGCCGAAGCGTGCTCATTATGACGAAGCGACAGTTCACAGCGTACTTGATGAAGGGCTGGTCGCGCATGTGGCCTATGTGGCGGACGATGAGGATGGGCCGCGCCCGGTGGTGATCCCGGTTTATTATGCGCGGCGAGGTGAGGAATTTCTCTTTCATGCGTCCACCAAGAGCGGGCTTGGGCTCGCCGTGAAGGCGGGTATGGCGATGTGCGCCAGCGTTACGTTGCTGAACGGGATCATCTATGCACGCTCCGGTTTTCATCATTCGATGAATTATCGTTCTGTCGTGTTGCACGGGACGCCTTCCATTTTGACCGGTGATGAGAAGCTTGCCGCACTCGACTATATGGTGGATCGGCTTGTCCCTGGTCGCGCCGCCCATGTCCGTCCGATGAGCGCGAAGGAGATCAAGGCGACACTGGTTGTCTCCCTGCCGCTTTTGCAAGTGGTGGCGAAGGTGAATGCGGCTGAGGTACCCAATGAGGAGCCCGACGATCTCACCTGGCCGGTGTGGGCGGGCATTATGCCGGTTCATACCTTGCTTGGGGTGCCGCAGCAGCATGCACCCTGTGTGAGCGATGAAGCTTGTCCGGATGGAGGGCGTTCATGGTCCCTATCCGATTGAAAGAAGGTGGATCAAACGCCGCTCTAACACGGGTTGTTATGGCTGACCATGTGGCGCTCTTCTTCCTCGGGCTGGCAGGGATCGCTATGCTGATTGAAAAGGGCTGAGCGCATGTATGTTCCAGATCATTTTTCACCGCCAAGCGATGAGGCGATGGTGTCGCTTATCCGAGCCCGCAGCTTTGGGGCATTGATCACATCTGATTTGCAGGCCACACATATTCCTTTTCTGCTGGAAGAGCGGACAGACGGGCTGGTGCTTGTTGGGCATGTGGCGCGCGCCAACCCGCATTGGCAGATGTTTGACGGGGCGAATGTGGGGCTGGTCATCTTCCAAGGGACGGACGGGTATATCTCTCCCTCCTGGGGGGATGCGCCTGATGCGTGTGAAAAACTTGTACCCACATGGAATTACATGGTGGTTCATGCCAAAGGTGTGCCACGTCTGGTGGAGGGAGAGGTGGCGGCGCATGATCTTTTGACGCGCATGACAGCCGCGCAGGAAGAGGGCCGTGCTCTGCCCTGGCGGGTGGAGGATCTTGCACCGGGCATGATGGAGCGTCTGATTACGGCGCTGGTGGTTTTTGAGATGCCGATCGCCTCCCTTGAGGGCAAGTGGAAGCTCAGTCAGAATCGGACGGAGGCGGACCGGAATGCATTCAGAAGCGCCCTGACCGATGAAGGCCGAAGCGATTTGGCGCAGGCCATGAGGGACTGAAAAGGCCCCGGATCTCGGTCTTTTTTCTTTGCGAGAGGCGGCTCTGCGGTTGCACTGACCTTGATGCGGGCGTAGGTTGGCGCCGTTTTCACGCTACGCTCGCTCCAGGAGGTCGTTATGGGCTTTATATCTGACGCACTGAACCGCATCCAACCATCCGCCACGATTGCGGCGACCCAGAAAGCCCGTGATCTGAAAGCGCAAGGCCGTGATGTGATCGGTCTTGGGGCAGGTGAGCCGGACTTTGATACGCCGGACAATATTAAAGAGGCGGCCATTGCTGCGATCCGCCGGGGCGAGACCAAATATACGGCGGTCGATGGTATCCCTGAGCTGAAGCAGGCGATTTGCGCCAAGTTCAAGCGTGAGAATGGACTTGATTACAAGCCCGAGCAGGCCTTTGTCGCGCCGGGTGGCAAGCCGATTATTTTCAACGCCATGGTTGCGACGCTGAACCCGGGTGATGAGGTAATTATTCCTGCCCCTTACTGGGTGAGCTATCCAGACATTGTGTTGTTGGCGGGTGGCAAGCCTGTTTTTGTTGCGACGACGCTTGAGAATAGTTTCAAGCTGACACCGGAAGCGTTGGAGGCGGCGATTACGCCGAAGACGAAATGGTTCATCTTCAATTCACCCTCCAACCCGTCAGGCGCGGCCTATTCTGAGGCGGAGCTGAAGGCACTCACCGATGTGTTGGTGCGCCATGAGAATGTCTGGGTGTTGACGGACGATATGTATGAGCATCTTGTCTATGATGGGTTCAAGTTCACGAGCCCTGCGCAGGTGGAGCCACGGCTTTACAATCGCACGTTGACGATGAACGGCGTCTCCAAAGCCTATTCGATGACCGGTTGGCGGATCGGCTATTGTGCTGGGCCGGTTGAGCTGATCAAGGCGATGACGAAGGTGCAGAGCCAGTCTACGTCGAACCCGACCAGCATCAGCCAATGGGCGGCTGTTGAGGCTCTCAACGGCACGCAGGATTTCATCCCGAAGAACGCGGCGATCTTCAAAGAACGTCGTGACCTGGTGGTCTCCATGCTCAATCAGGCGAAAGGCCTGAAGTGCCCGACGCCGGAAGGGGCCTTTTATGTGTACCCATCGTGTGAAGGCTGTATCGGCAAGACAAGTCCTGAAGGCAGGCTGATTGAGAGCGATGAGGATTTCGCTATTGCGCTTATTGAGGCGGAAGGCGTGTCTGTTGTGCATGGAGCCGCGTTCGGCCTGTCGCCCTTCTTCCGGATTTCTTACGCGACCTCAACCGAGGCGCTGACGGATGCGTGCGAACGTATTCAGCGGTTCTGTGCCTCGCTGAAATAGTGTTTTGATGATCGTTGTGAATGGAGCCCTCGGGATTTGTCCCGGGGGCTTTTTTGTTACCAGCCGCCACCGCCGCCGCCACCACCGCCGCCGCCTGACGATCCGCCGCCACTGGAGCCGCTGCTGCTTGAGGGCGGAGAGGCGGCGCTTGCGAAAGTAGAGCTCATGGACGATGAGAAGTTTGAGGAGAAGCCGGTAAAGTCTGGCGTGCCGCCGGAACGGGAGTGGTACCAGGCGGGATGATAGGTCGTCGGGGGCAGGGCCGCGAGCATTGCATATTTCGTAAAAGTTGTGCTCCAGGCTTCGTCAACGCCCAAGGCCATTGAGTAGGCGAGATGCTTTTCAAACAGAGCGGTGTTTGGGGTGGGAATGGGCTCCCGTGCCTGCATCCGGTCCCACTCGGTAGTGGAGAGGAAGAGCATATAGCCTTCGATCTGATCCATGATCTGGCGACCATAGACGGTCGGTGCTTCCATCAACCAGAAGAAGATCGTTGTGAGGCTGACCAGTGGGGCTGCAATCAACAGAACGGGCAGGCCTGCCGTCACTAACAGGCCGATCGCCAACAGGAGCGCTGGAATGCTGGCGCCCAAACAAATGGTGATGGCCCAGGTGAGTCCCATCCGCGTTGCGCCTGGTTTTTGGTCGGTCCAATGAAGCCAGACATTGCGAGCGGCCGTGACGAAGCCTGCAAACGCGATGCTGAAAAAGACCGTGAGAACACTACCGATAATTCTGTCTTCCGCACCGGAAAGATTGAATGTGGATGTAGCGAGGAGTGCCGCGACGGTCAGCAAAAGCCCGATGGCCCACTTGCCGCCATTGGTGGCAAAATAGGCGCTCGTATATTCCCGCTTGATGACCGTGCTGAAGGCGCTTTTCAGCGTGCTGAAGCTTGCGTCATATGTGCCATCCAGGGTGACTGTTCCCCCGATGGCGAGTTTGTTCAATTGTTCGAGGAGGGCCGCCTCACCCGGCGGTAGATCTGCCGGTTCCTTTCCCAATAGCTGAAGCGTGTAGCCTTTTTTTGCTTCTGTGATTTCCAGGTAGCCTTTGATGGCAAGGCTTGTCACCGCGATGGTGAGGGCGCTACTCGGACTGACAGCGCCGTGAAACCCGCGTGCATGGATGTATCCCAGTGCGACGGGGGACAGGTTTTTGGGCGGGTTGAACAGGGGAATGATGGTGCCTGTTTCCGGGTCCTTGCCGTATCTCTTCCACATTTGCGCAAAATAGGTCGCTATGCCCGCCAGTGCCGACAGGCCGATGACGAAGCCCAGATTATCCGCAATGAAGTCCCAGGCGCGCGCGGCGGCCCCGGATTGATCCACCAGACCGTTTTGCCAAACGGCTGAAATGGTGATGCCTTCTCCGGGGGCGAGCGGGTGGTTGTTTGCGACGGCGATGCGATTGCCACTCGCGCGCATGTCCGCTGCCTTGCCGGTTTCGCCGGCAGCCCCTGTGTAAATATTGAGATCTTGAACGATTGCCCCGGTGGGCAGGTGGACGCTTGCTCTCACCTTGTCGATGGGGAAGGCCCACTCGGTACCAATCAGGTTCCAGTAAAGCTCTGTTCCGTTCCCGGAGAAATTGAGCTGCTCGTTCGTTTGGTAGGTGATTTTGTAGGTGTGACGACCCTGACGGACATAGCTGTCCGCATCCCCGATATAGAGCCTTGCGCTGTTGCCAGTGTGTTCGATGAAGAAAGGCTCGACGTCGCCATCGCGTGTTACATCTTTAACATCAAAGGGCACATATTGGTTGAAGCCGAAGGCCGTGCGATAGCGAACGGGAAAGTCGCGAAAAATGCCGCGTTTGATCCTGTCATGCTCTGCGATGACGCTGATGGTTTCAACGACGCTGAGCGTGCCGTCGGATTGCACCCTCAAATCGATGTCATAGTCGGTGATGCGTTCGCGACCATGGACCGCGCTTACCAGCAGCAGGCTGGCGGTGAGAAAGGCGAGGATGAAGCGAGACATGTTGTTATGAGAAGCTGACATTGGGGACGGCGCGGTCCTCTTCCGGCATTTCGAAATAGGTCGCTTTCTCAAACTTGAAGAAATTGGCGATGATATTGCTCGGCACGGATTCTACGGCAACGTTTAACTGACGTGCTGCACCATTGTAGTAGCGGCGTGAGAGTTGAATTTCCTCTTCGATCTCGCTCAGGTCGTTTTGAAGATCAAGGAAATTCTGGTTGGCCTTCAGGTCCGGATAGTTTTCAGCCACAGCAAAAAGGTGCATGAGCGCTCCGGACATTTGTCCCTCTGCGGCGGCGCGTTTTGCTGTATCACCGCTCGTCTCCGCGGCGGCGCTTTGCCGTCTCAGCTCGGTTACCTTGGTGAGTGTACCCTCTTCGTGGCTCGCGAAGGCTTTGACCGTTTCCACCAGATTGGGGATGAGGTTCGAACGACGGCGCAATTGCACATCTATGCCGCTCCATCCTTCCTCGACGCGCTGGCGGGAGAGAATGAGGCTGTTATAGGTGCGGACGGCCCAGACCAGTGTGAGTGCGATTAAGCCAAGAAATATGTAAAAACCGTATCCGTCCATAATTGTTCTTCCCATTGTGTCGTTCGTGACTATCAGACAAGGCACGGTCCGTCCTGTCCAGACAAAGTTCTCGCCAGTGCCAAGATCTTGGCGGTGCCAAGTTCGGCCCTGCTTCAGTCAGCACGTTCAGTGAATGAGATATAGACGCCTGCGGTGCCCTTATCCGTAGATTGTTCGATCGCTATTATCTGCCAATCCCGATCATCCATAATGAAGGGGGTCCCATCTTCTGCGGTTTCAATAATGGGATCTACATCGAGAATATAGGAGGTTGGGCCCTCGCTCGCGACAATAGCGCGTGCGAGCAGGAAGCCCTGAAACAGATCAATGCCTTCGATCGACAGGGTTTCTTCGGTGAACGTCATGCCATCAAAAACATTTTCATGCAGGTTGTGGGTAACGCCGTGAGAATAGGTCTGATGAATTACGGACCCACTTTCAGTGGCCTCTGTCGTTGGTGCCCCAACCTTTGAGAGATTGATGAGCAAGGATGCGATGCCGCCCTTGGCAATGTCAGGCGCGGGGATGGGTAGAAGATATCGGGTGGAGAGAAAGCCCGTCGCGTCCTCTGTCTGGACATGGGCCCAAGCATTGCCTGTCTCTCGTGTCAATGGATCGGTGATTGTCACAAGTTCACCATATGAAAGGGTAGCGCGCTCTTGGCTGCTCTCGTCTTGCGCTGCATGTGATCGGCATTTATGAGAGTTGCGAATAGAGGCGCAACTCCCGCTTTTGTCTCTCTAATCTTTTAGGCGCAGGCGTCAACCATAGCTCTGGTTGATGCTTGCCATCGGTGATTTGTCGAGCCCGTGGTTCGGGATCGGGTAGCGCAAGCCATTGCGTGAGAGGGCGGCGAGACCGTCCACAATCTGCGGTAGATAAGATGGCGGCAGGGCGATTAGCATTTCATCGTCCTGGACGCCGCCAAACTTCCGTTCCGCATAGCAGGGAATGGACATGGAGGGCTCCCCGGTTTTTAGTGCGTTGCCCCAACTGTCCGCACAGGCACTCTCGCCAACACAGGTGAAGGTGTATTTCTTGTAGTTTTTGTACTGAAGCCCGTTCATCAGCGTGATCATCTGGCCGGGTGTGCCATAGATCAGACAGATGTCGGGATTGTCGATCCGACCGGCGGTGAGGGGAGATGTGACAAGCGCCTCATAATCTCCATGAGAGGCGCATGACATTTCGCGCTGATGCTCAGCACTTCCTTCCAGCTCCCCATACCAGACACCATGAAAGCGCTCGCCGGACAGAAATTCCTCGTCACGGGCCGCAAGACCGACAACGGCGCCGCATTGTTGGCCCATAAGATTTTCCATGGTGACGCCGATTGTGTAGCCGATCCAGCGAGTTTGACCGACGATCTGATCGGTTGCCATCAGCTCGCCCTCGCGCGGGCGGCGGAGTTTTGGTATCGCTTCCAGCTCTGCCACTGATTTGAAGCGTTTCATCGCGACCGGGTTCGTGCGCAGCCGGAGATATTGATTGAGGCTCGCGGTCAGGCTTGCGAAATCATATTCGGTTTCATCGCCCCAACAGTTTGCAGAAATTGCCATTTGTTCCTCCTCGCATGAATGTTTATTGCGCAGAGGGTGCCTATTTCAGTGTGCGGATGCAACTTGTCCTTTTGCGTATTCATTCGTGAGCGTGTGGCATTCTGTGACCGGTGGACCACACTTGTTTCATAAGATGCTCTTGGAACGGAATGTGGTGACGATTTCGTGTCTTGGCTTGTTGACCTTGCGAAAGACCGGGTGTACTCAAACGCACATGACAGTAACAACAACATATTCGGTCCGATATTGGGGCCAACACACATACCTCCCGGGGCGGGGTATCTGCATTTAAGCGTATTGTCGCTTACTGGCATGTTGCTATCTAGGCCCCACCGATCGGTTGGGGTTTTTTGTTTTGAAATCCTTGCCGGTTCCCGTTCAACAATCGAGAGGTTTCAGATGACCCATTGCTTTGTGCCAATGCTGAACACCGCTGCGATTGACGTATCTGTCGGTTCGTGAGTCCACGTCCCGTCCGGCGTTTCGCTCCGGTTTTCCAGTAACCTAAATCCAGCGCTAACTAACGCGCACCGACTTCGCATGTGAACTCGTTGAGGGTGAAGTGCAGAAGGGATTCCGCTCGCTTTGAGTTTTTCACGAGCTTGTTGGGAGCCCTGCCCGGGGTCGGCCTGTCATACGATTTTTCAGGAGTTTCCGGTGGTCCGGGAGCGAATGCTTCCGCTCGCCTGAAAGATAGAAATGGAACTTGAATTAAACAGGGAAGCCACATGGGCTTTCATACATGCTCGCCTGATCGCTGTGGTTGCGGCGTTCATCCTTTTCCTTTTGCACCGCCTGGGGCTCGACCCGGCGGAAGATGTGTTGGAGTGGTTGGTCATTGTTCTGCCAGCACTTGAGTTATCGATCGTGACCGGTTTGGCCGCATTGGTTGTTGATGCGGATGCAACAGAGGGGCGCTTGTCGCGCTTCTTTGGAGCGCTGCGCTGGTTCGGTTTTGTCGTGCTGGCTAACTGGGTATTGGTACTGTTTATCGAGGCGTCTCTTGCGGCCTATGTCAGGTTCGGGCTGCCGCCAAGCTATTTGGCACCGATGTAGAGTGTGAAGAAGAAACAGGCCGGTCCTTGCCGGCCGGCCTGTGCTTGTTTCCGATATGCGCTGTTGCTTTTGGTTAGCCCAAGCCGAGGCGCACAAGCTCTTGCTGGATCACGGCTTTGCGTGTCGCATCTGATGGATGGGTGGACATGAATTCCGGTGGCGAACCGCCTGTCCGCTGGGACGACATATTGTCCCAGAAGGCCACGGCCTGGCGGGCATCATAGCCGGCCTGATGCATATAGTTGACGCCGAGCCGGTCCGCCTCCAGCTCATGTCTGCGTGAGTAGGGTAGAAGAATGCCAAACTGAACGCCAAGGCCCAGAATGCCTGCGATCTGTGCGCCGCCCCGCACATCACCTGCCTCCAGAGCGACAGCGGCGGCTGTTGTAGCAACGCCTGCCGCGACCTGCTGGCTATAACGCTCAGCGGCGTGTTTAGCCGTGACGTGGCCCACTTCGTGGCCCATGACGGTTGCCAGATGATGGTCATTCTTCATGCGCTTGAAGATGCCCTTATAGAAACCGACTTTCCCACCGGGCAGCACAAAGGCGTTGGCCTGGTCATCGTCAAAGACCGTAAATTCCCATGGCTGGTTCTGGAGACCGGCTGTTTGGACGATCTTACCGCCAACATCATTCAGGCGTCTGTTGAGGTTTCGATCTTTGGAGATTTTCGTCTGCCGTTTCAGCGTGCTCCAGGAGGCGGTCGCCATTTGCGCAATCTGACCCTCGGACACGAGGATGAGCTGATCGCGACCAATCGCCTGGTTGCGTGCGCACCCCGCGACAGCAACGATGGTCCCGGCTGCCAGTCCCTGAACGAGTTTGCGCCGTGACACGGTGATCGGCGGCTGGTCGAGAAATGTAATGGTCATAAGAATCCCCTCACGGTCAAAGCCGGCTAACTCAAGTTGCAAGCTTAACCAGTTTTGCGACTTTACCCAACGGGCCAATGGGCAAGGGATTACATTTTTAGTTTAGAATTATTCTAATTTTTGTTGCATTGTCGGTGGAATAGCTCTATGTTTCAGAGAACTAGGAGGTGAAACATGCAGATTGATATTGGAATTCCTGAAGCGGACCGCGCGAAGATTGCAGAAGGGTTGACGCTTTTATTGGCGGACACCTACACGCTCTACCTCAAGACGCATAATTACCATTGGAATGTCACCGGGCCGATGTTCAACACGCTCCATACCATGTTCATGACACAGTATAATGAATTGTGGATGGCGGTTGACGAGATCGCAGAGCGCATTCGCTCGCTCGGTGAATATGCGCCGGGCAGCTACAAGGCTTACGCAAGTCTGACGTCGATTGAAGATGATCAAAGTGTGCCGAAGGCTGAAGCGATGATCGCCAATCTGGTGCGCGGTCACGAAGCGGTCACACGCACGGCGCGGAAAGTGTTTCCCCTTGCGGAGGCGGCGAGTGATGAACCAACGGCTGACCTTTTGACACAACGGATGCAGGCGTCGGAGAAGACTGCCTGGATGCTGCGCTCAATGCTTGAAGCCTGATACTTCACGAAAACGAGACCAAAAGTGAGGCAGATCGCCGGTTGGTGATTTGCCTCTTTTGCATGTGTGTTTCAAAATGGCCGCCTGCCAACAGGAGAAGCTCATGCTTATCAAACACCGCCCCCGCTGGGCATTGTCAGAAAATGCGGCAACCAGCGAAACTGCTTTCTTTAACCGTCGGAAATTTTTGAAGACAAGCGGGCTTGTGGCAGCGGGTGTTGGAGCCGGACTTCTGAGCGGGTGTGATGATACGGCGGAAGCAGAGGCAACAGCTGTGGCGGGAGACCCCAATCTCAGCCGCTATCCTGCGACACGCAATGCAAAGTTCATGCTTGACCGGGAGCTGACGCGGGAAGATGTTTCCTCGCGCTACAATAATTTTTATGAGTTTGGCAGCCATAAGCGGATTTCAAGCGCGGCACAGGCATTGGAAATCCGTCCCTGGTCGATCATCATTGATGGGGATGTCGCCGCGCCGATCAGTATTGATGCGGATGATCTGATCAGACAAATGCCGCTGGAAGAGCGGCTTTATCGGCACCGGTGCGTTGAAGCCTGGTCAATGGCGGTGCCGTGGACGGGTTTTCCCATGGCTGAGCTGGTGAAGCTTGCCGAGCCTACCTCCGGTGTGCGGTATGTGCGCATGGAGACCTTCATGAACCCGGAGGTTGCCACGGGCCAAGGGCAGTTCTGGTATCCCTGGCCCTATGTGGAAGGCTTGACCATTGAAGAGGCGATGAATGATCTCACATTCATGGTGACGGGTGTTTACGGCAAGCCGCTGCCCAAACAGTTTGGAGCGCCCATCCGTCTTGCGACGCCTTGGAAATATGGCTTCAAGTCGATCAAGTCGATTGTACGCTTCACCTTTACGAAGGTTCGTCCCATCAGCTTCTGGGAAGAGATCAATGCCGCAGAATATGGCTTTTGGGCCAATGTGAACCCTGAGGTCGCGCATCCCCGCTGGAGCCAGGCAACGGAAGAGGTGCTTGGTACTGGCGACCGCGTCCCGACGCAGCTCTTTAACGGGTATGCGGAGGAAGTGGCACACCTTTATGACGGCATTAATCAGCTTCTCTATCGCTAAGGGGCGCAATATTCGGTCATAGAATGTGACTGGTTTTTGTTGGCGCCGCCCCTATGGTGCGACCCATGGAAAATCTCTCTCTAATCATTTTTGATTGCGACGGCGTTCTTGTTGACACTGAAGCATTGTCCAACCGCCTGCTCGCCGAAATTCTCACCGGTCACGGGCTTCCCATTTCCTATGAGGAATGCCGTCGCCGTTTCGTTGGCAAATCCATGAAATCGGTTATGGCGGAGGTTGAGGCCTCCTTGGGCCGAGCCTTGCCCGGTGATTGGCTTGCTCAGGAGCGTGAGCGGACGCTCGCGCTTTTGGCGCAGGAGACAAAGGCGGTTCCCGGCGTGCGCGCGCAGATCCTGCATCTGCGAAGTCGCGATATCCCGCATTGCGTTGCCTCCTCTGGCACGATTGAGAAGATGCACACGACACTTGGGTGTGCCGGGCTTTTGCCCCTCTTGAAGGATGTTTTGTTTACGGCTGATATGGTGACGAACGGCAAGCCTGCGCCCGACCTCTTTTTACACGCGGCGCGGCAAATGGGGCATGCACCAGCTACTTGCGTGGTGATTGAGGACAGTCTCCCCGGCGTACAAGCCGGTATTGCGGCTGGCATGCGGGTGCTCGGGTATGCTGGTGATCCGATGACGGATGCGGCCGGTCTGGAGCGAGCGGGGGCCATCATTTTTCACGATATGGCTGATTTGGCCGACCAGATCGCGAAGGTGGCGTAAGCGCATGCGAAGGTATGGGGCCGGGTTTGAAAATATTTCTGCCAGGGGCTTTAAATTGCGCTTTTCCCCTCCATATCAGCTCGGGATTTTGATCTGGCAGCTGTCAGCCTCATAATGCGGCTTGGCGCGCTGATCGATCCCATAGGGAACTTGAATAGATGGACTATCTTTTTGTGCTTGTCGGCCTTGTCATGTTGTTGGCGGGAGGCGAAGGCATTTTGCGCGGCAGTCTGTCCATCGCGGCGCGCTTTCAATTGTCCGGCTTTTTCGTTGGGGTGGTCATTGTCGGGTTTGGCACGTCGCTCCCGGAGCTGATGGTCTCTGTTGCTGCGGCGCTCAAAGACCAGCCGGAAATTGCCCTTGGCAATGTTGTCGGGTCCAATATCGCTAATATCCTTCTTATTCTGGGCGTCACCGCCCTTATCATGCCGATCGCCTGTGTCGGCCCCGACATCCGGCGGGATGCCATCGCTGTTGTTGTTGTGAGCGCCATGCTTGCGGCTTTGAGCTTCATGGATGATATCGGCATCCTTGTTGGTGCGGCAATGTTGGCGGGCTTGGTCATTTATATGGTGCGGGTCTATCTTGCGGAGCGGGCGCAGAAAGGTGATGACGCCGCAATCATTGCCGGTGTGCAAGCTTCCCATCACGCGCCGAGCGAACTTTGGAAGGCGATGCTCTTCTGTCTCGGGGGGCTCATTTTTCTGGTGACCGGGGCTGACTTTCTGGTCGACGGGGCGACAGCGCTCGCGGAAGGGTGGGGTGTCCCACAGGCTATTATCGGTCTGACACTTGTTGCGGTTGGCACATCCTTGCCAGAGTTGGCGGCGTCCCTTGTTGCTGCATTCAGACGTCAAAGTGGCATTGTGATCGGCAATGTTCTGGGCAGCAATTTGTTCAACATTCTGGGCGTGCTGGGCGTGACTGTTGTCATCTCGCCGCTCCCGTTTGTCGGGCGCATTGCTGAGACTGACGTCTGGATCATGGGCGCGATCGCGCTGGCCCTGTTGCTTGTCATTATGGTCTGGCGGCGCATCGGGCGGGTGGTTGGATTGGTCTTCCTCGGCACATATACCCTCTATGTCATGTCACTCTATGCAAATGAGTTGAAAGCCGTGCTGTAATGAGCCCGCTTGGTACCAGGCCAAGCTCGCTTTCAGCTTCAATTGTCGATTTGTCACAAAAGGGCTGCGCCTACTGCGTCAATATGCACTCGAAAGAAGCGCCCGATGATGGTGAGGCCCAAGACCGATTTGACCATCAGATTGTCTGGCGAAATGTGGAGATGTTTTCAGCGGCAGAAAAAGCGGCCCTCGCCTGGACTGAAGCGATGACCAAGCAAGGTTCCGGCGCTGATATCGATCTGCCACGGTGCGCTCAATCAGCATTTCTCTCAAGATGAGATTGATCTGCTGACGCTCGTTATCGTGATGATCAATGCCTGGAACCGCATTCAGGTCGCAAACAGTTATGCGACGTTCTGACAGGCGCTATCGTTTAATTTGGTAGAGAACGAAAACCCCCGGATCTGATCCCGGGGGCTTTTTTATTCGGCTGCCTCTGCCATTGCTTCTTGCGTGGCGAGATATTTCTCCGCCTCAAGTGCGGCCATGCAACCCATGCCGGCGGCGGTGACGGCCTGGCGATAAATGTCATCGGTCACGTCACCGGCTGCATAAACGCCGGGGATGGAGGTGGCTGTACTGTCCGGTGCCGTCACCAGATAACCGCCCTGTTTGGTCTCAAGCTGACCGGTGAAAAGCTCTGTTGACGGGGCATGGCCGATTGCGATGAAAACGCCGTCTGCTTTGATTGTTCCCGTTTCGCCGGTCTTGATGTTTTTCACCTTGGCGCCTGTGACACCAAGCGGATTGCTGTCTCCGATAATCTCTTCGATGACTGTATCCCAAATGACTTCGATCTTCGGGTTTTTGGCGAGACGCTGGCTCAGGATTTTCTCGCAGCGGAATTCGTTCCGGCGATGAATGACGGTCACTTTGCTTGCGAAATTGGTGAGGAAGAGAGCTTCCTCAACAGCGGTGTTACCGCCGCCGACGACAATCACTTCCTTGCCGCGATAGAAGAACCCGTCACAGGTGGCGCAAGCCGACACGCCAAAACCCTGAAACTTTTCTTCAGACGGTAAGCCCAGCCATTTCGCCTGCGCGCCGGTCGCGATGATGAGCGCGTCGGTTGTGTAGACATCACCGCTATCTGCGACGAGCCGGATTGGTTTGGCTTTCAGATCAACCGATGTGATCGTGTCTTCAACCAGTTTGGTGCCCACCTTTTCAGCCTGCGCCTGCATCTGCTCCATCAGCCATGGGCCTTGAATTTCTTCTGCAAAGCCTGGGTAGTTTTCAACTTCTGTTGTGATGGTCAGTTGGCCACCGGGCTGGATGCCGCGGATGATGGTTGGTTCCAGCATGGCACGGGCGGCATAGATAGCTGCTGTGTAGCCTGCTGGACCTGAGCCGATGATCGTGACTTTTGAATGCTGGGGCTTGGACGGTGATGTCTGAGGCATGGACCTAAACTCATTTTCGCGGAAAACTTTTGGGAATCGGTGCTGAATGCCCGAGCGAGCTACTAATATAGGCAGTCTCGCCCGGGCTCAAAAGGGTTGGGGGACCCTTAAAGTGCCTCTGCGTGGCTGCCGAGATATTTGGCAACACCAGCGGCGTCAGCCACCATGCCTTCGTCACCCTTGTTCCAGCCTGCGGGGCACACCTCGCCATGCTCCTCGTGGAATTGCAGAGCGTCGAGCGTGCGGATGGCTTCATCCACATTTCGGCCCAGGGGCAGGTCGTTCACCAGCTGATGGCGGACCTTGCCTTCCTTGTCGATCAGGAACGTGCCGCGCAGTGCAACGCCCTCTGCCTCGATCAGGACGTCGTAATCGCGGGCGATCTGCTTGGTAATGTCAGCGACCATCGGGAATTTCACCGGGCCGAGGCCGCCATCCTTGGGGGCTGTATTCCGCCATGCGAAATGGGTGAATTGGCTGTCAACGGATACCGCCACCACTTTCGTGTTGCGTTCTTCAAAGGCGGGGACGCGATTTGAGAAGGCGAGGATCTCGGAAGGGCACACGAAGGTGAAGTCGAGCGGGTAGAAGAAAACAACCCCGTAGCTGCCTTTCAGATGCTCGCTCAGGCTGAAATCTTCAACAATCTCCCCGTCAGCCAGCACAGCGGCAGCACGGAAATCAGGGGCTGGTTTGCCTACCAAAACACTCATATTCGTCTCCAGTTTGGAATAATTGTAACTTGCGAGTGAGTATTTAGAGAGATTCCAAACTGAATTCAAGGGGTCATTTGCCGCATTCGGATATTTATTGATATTGGCGTGTTTTACTTTCGTTGCGGCTCCATACCCGTCGCGATGAGGGCTTCGAGATCGTGGGAGACAACAACATCCATGTCCGCCTCGTCTTTGAGTTCTCGAAGCCAAAGTCGGAGAGCCTCTGTGCGGTCGGTATTTTCCGGCACGAACAGGTTTGAATAGATGAAGCCTTTGCCTGTGTTGTTCTGCAGGTTCAGCATGGAATTGGTGGTGTCGCCGGAGAACAGCCAGATGTGACCCTTCACCGGGACGGCAAAGAGCGTCGAGCCCGGTGTGTGACCGCCAAGGCCGATAAGACCCAGACCTGGGAAGGCGTCATTTGTGAGAATTGTGCCGCCTGACAAAGGAGAGGGGGACAGGGGCGAGGGCTCAAGACAGGAATGGGCGACAATGCCTGCACCCTCCGTCGTGTTGAAATTATGCAGGTCACGCTGCCAGTCGGTCTGCAGCAATTTCGCGCCGGGTCCGCGCGCCTCGCACAAGGTGGTTAGGCCTTGCGTGTGATCGATATGAAGATGGGTGAAGCCCACGCCTGCGACCCGGGGCAGTTCATCGCCCAATTGATCGGCTATCGTGCCAACAAAAGTGGCTTCGCCACCACCACCTATCGTCTTGATAAGGTCTGCGAACTCGGTGGCTTGCGCCTCGTCCATGCCTGCATCAATGACAAAAAGGTTGCCGTCTACCCATTCGACAATGATGGACGTGTGGCTGAGATTTCTGCCCAAGGCGGGCTGCGTCGCATTCACCAGATAGCGAATGGCGATGGGGCCGCCTGGCACGTCATTGAGCGCGCGAAGATCATCGGCTGAAGGGAGGGTGGGTTCAACGCCGCGCACCTGAACGTGCGGCGGAATGAGGTACACAGCCAGCGCAATGAGCGCGAGGCTTACGAGAGCGGCAAGCGCCTTGATAATCCAACCCAACTTTTTTCTCTCCCGTTTTGGTCTGGGGAGAGGCTAATGGATTTTCCGATCAGGTCCAGCTTAAGTTGGACTACTTTTGTCTCAAAACCCGAACATGTGATCAAGGCAGAAGCTCGTGTCGCCATTGATGAGGCCGTGAAAACCGAACAGGCGGCAGGTCGTGTCGCGCACGATCACATATCCAAGCTTGTTGCCTTTCACTTCCACTCGCGCCCGCTCCTTGGCCGAGAAGACATCATGATAGCGCCAGAAATGAGAGCCACCGCAATTGATCTGGATGCGATGTTCCGCGACCGCTTCCCCCAATGCATTGTGGAGAATAAGGCGTGTGTCTGATTTCGGATGCCAGGGCGTAGATGCCGGATAGACCAGATGGCAAAGTGTGTCCTTGCTCTCGTCGCCTAAGCGCAGGAACAGGCGTGTCGTGAGGCCCGGCGGTTTGCCGATATAGGATTGCGGCTCATCCTTGTAGATGGTGGCTGTGTTGTAGATATGCGCGCCGAAAATGGTTTCCGCGCGGTGGCCCGATGATTTCTGCTCATAGCGACCCAAAGCATGGAGCCAGCCATTGGCTTCGCCACCTTCGCGGAAGTCATAGAGAAACTCGACATGGCCATGGCCGGAGGCAAGCTTCTTCTTTTCATCCGCGAGCCAGGCATCAATATCGATGGCCAGGTGATCGCGCCTGGGAATGCGCCCCAGATATCTGGAGGCGACCATTTCGCCGGTTGCGTCCATGAGCTCAACACGGAGCGGCATCTCCCCCTCAGCGCGCGCCATGGGTGTGGGGAGGACATTTGTGTTGAAGAGATCGGTCGGGAGCACAGGCAGGGGCATGATGTAGCCTTTGCCAAGTGTTGCACCGAGCTTCTCAATCTCCGGATTGGGCTTTAAGTCCGTCCGCTCCACATTGCCGTGCGCCATGCGGCGCTGGCCGGTCTTGGTGCGGATGACTTCGTAACGCGGGCGGACAAAATAGCGCCCGGCGACGGTTTCGATCTGATCGGGGAATTTTGCATCCGGCAGCATGGTCGAGACGCTCAGCGTTCTGGTGCCGAAGGGAGGGATTTCTTCTTCGTGCCAGGTAATGTCTTGCGCGCCGACAATGTTGAAGCCGATGGATTTTGGCGGGATCGGCATCGGGTGTGAGTTCTGCACGATCAGACTGAGCGTCTCGCCCTCATCACCCGCAGGCATGCCGGCGTAAAAGTCGGCTGGCCAGGCGTTTGCATCATGGGTACAGGTGAGTGCCTTGCCATTGTCGCCGTAAATGTCCATCGCATATTTAACGACATCGTGACCGGCAATCCGGATTGCGTGGATGAAGAGGGAACCCTCATAATCATCCAGGTTGAACTTCTCGCGGACCACTTGACTGTCGACGACGAAGGGGCAACCCGCGGCTGGCAGGTCCTGTTCCCATTGAGCAAGCACGCCTCCTTCTTCATCAAAGAGGCAGAGCCAAAGCTTTGGGTCTTTCGCACCATGGGTCGCCCAGTAATTGGCACTGGCAATCGCTGTGTGCAGACCGTCTGATCCGTTCTGCCCCTTATGGTCGCGCAGGAAAGCGAAGTTCGTCGCGAAATTGATCGGGTCGAGATAGTTCGATTTGTTGGTGAGCATGTTGTCGGGCAGGCGCATGTCATCAAGGGTGATGATCTCCGTGCCCTCCGGGAACACATGGGAGATGGGACCCAGTGTTTTGTGTGCATCGAACAGGAGCACGAGGACGGCTTTGGCGTTTCCCATCCGGCAGGAGGAGACAGATTGCGCCTCGTGCCCGAGGAAAATCGTCCCAAAGTCTTCGTAGCGCTGAACGTAATAGCCTTCGATGTCGATTTTGGAGAGGTCGTAATAGGCATGGAAATTGCTGATTGCGCCACTTGGATCATAGACCGCGACCGGCCCGGCGGATTTCAGCCGTTCAATGATGCCGTGGCCCAGGGGGGCCGCAAGCGGATGTCCCAAAGCCTTGAACAGTGAGGCGCCGCCGGCATTGTTGCCTGGTCGCCAGCCTTGCGAGAGATCTGCGTTTTTGAAGGTCTCAATGTTCAGCGTCATCGGACTAATGTTACCCCGTCTGTTGATACGTGCCCTGCATTCTTTTGTTGTTTAGGGCTTCGCGATCTTCTCTGCCTTGATCCTGTTCAATTGGAAGAGAAGGGATTGAGTTTTTTCATCGTTGATGAAAGGCGGTGGCGACGCTGCTCTGACATGACGACGCGGTGGTCTGTGACCCAGTTCATCTGTACTGCGCGACGGGGGCCTTTGAACGCTTCATGGCCATGCCAAGAATTGTCGGCGCGCCGGAAGACAAGGAGCGTGCCTCCGAAGGGTGGAACTTCTTCGACGAAATCTTCAAGATCGGTTTCGTTCTTCAGGATGCGCAGCTTGCCGCCTTCATGCGCCCATTCATCGGGATGGTTGAGGTAGAGAAGTACGGTGATGATTTTGGTCTCGCTGTCGCAATGAATTTTCCCGTCGGTTTCCCGGCAATGGCCACGCACGGTAAACATGGTCGGACGGTCTGACAGGTCGAGATTGAACTTCTCTTCGATGATGGCTTCAAACTCCGGCCCGTTCATCTCTTTCATCAATGCGTCAAACGCACCGTGAATGTTGAGTTCTGATGGTGGCACGGAGCCCGGCGTTGTGACATTAGGATAGTCACGGATCACGTCTTTCAGTGCGTCTGGCAAGACGAAGTTAGGCACGACGACATAATCGTAAGGCTCCGTCTTTAATGGCGTGGCGCGCAAGCGGTCGAGATCAATCATGCTCATGTGACAATTACCATCCAAATCATTACCCGACGTGCCCTACAGGCAGCGGTCAGGCGTTTTTAAGGGCGAAACGCTCAGCGATTGCCGCGGCGATTTCCTCTGTAGCATTTAAGGGTGCGTAGGACCATGTTGCAAGCAAGCCGTCAAATTGTCGCGCGACACTATTAACGTATAAGGCGTCGAGGAAATGACGGAACTTGGGCGAGCCGCCGGGGAGCTCAATAATGTAAACCGGGCGTCCGGTGGAGGTAGCTTCGCCAACCATATTGTGGCTGTCACAGGTTGTGATAATGGCTTCTGCCAGGCCCAACATACCGGGGTAGGGATTGTCCGCAGCTGGGTCCTCCAGCGCGTCGAACAGATTGTGGGGCACACCCTCCAACCCTTTTTTCAGTACTGCCGTTGCTTCTTTGCCGGTTCGGCGCGAGGTTGTAACCATCAGGCCGACATTCTCAGTTTCGGCCAAGATTTTGAGTTTTGTGGCGATGGTCCGCATCTCTGTCGTGCCCAGGCTGAAGACACTGTTGGGGCCACCGATCACGACGGCGATTTTGCGGGCGGGAAGTGCGGCATAACGGGCTTCCAGCGCTGGTTTGGCCTCTGCAAGCCGTTCCGGCGTGATGCGGTTCGGTGCGGTCAATGTGGAAAGCACGCTATCGCCGACCAAATGGTCATGGACCGGTGCCCAGATAAAGTCCACTTGCTTCGGGTTGATTTTCGGATCCTGCAAGATAGCGATGAAGCTTTTGCCCCTGGATTTGCGTTTGATGTGCAGAGCGTATGGAATGGCTTGTCGCCCACCGGCAATGACGAGGTCAGGCCAGGGGGCCTTGATATTTTCATCAGGTGCTGCCGGACCCCAGGGCGCTAACCAGCTATAGGGAGCGCCGGGTGACACACGGATGACAGAGGGGCTAAGCCCCAGACGTTCAGTGATACCTAGCGCCTGCATTTCAAAGCCCGCGAGGCCATTTGTTACGACCCAGCAGGTTGTCCCTTCAGGCAAGCGGGATTGTGTATTGCTCACATTTTTGGTCATGATCGTGCGTGTTTCGGTAATTTTGTTGCTGAAAATTCGCCTGAATAGGAGTAATAAATCATGTATTCCCCCCTGTCGCCTTGAGATTGCTCAATTGGCAGGAATTATGGCTCTGCGGGGAACATGACTGGAGAGTTTATGAAGCGCGCCAAGCTGGATGAAATTGATCTGCATATCCTGAAAGAATTGCAGGATGATGGCCGCATCACAAATGTGGAGCTGGCGGCGCGGGTTGGTATTTCACCGCCGCCTTGTCTGCGCCGGGTCCGCGCGCTGGAAACGGCGGGTTACATCAAAGGGTATCATGCAACGCTCGATGGCAAAGGGCTTGGCTTTGACGTCACCGTTTTTGCCATGGTTGGGCTCCATTCGCAGGCCGAGGCGGACCTGAAAGCCTTTGAGCAATTGGTGGGCACCTGGCCTCAGGTGCGCGAGTGCTACATGCTCAATGGTGAGATTGATTTCATCCTGAAATGCGTGGCGCCGGATCTTTCGAGCTTTCAATCTTTCCTGACCGAAAGTCTGACGCCAGCGCCCAATGTGGCAAGTGTGCGAACATCGCTCACCATTCGCCGGTCAAAATATGCGCCCGGCGTGCCGGTGGACGAGTTGGGCAAGGATTAGGCCGCGTCTTTGGTTCGTCCCACAGCAAGACCTGTAAACAACAGGAAGCCGACGCCCCCCAGAACCATGGCGGCATAGGCTCTGTCATCCATGACGCTTGCATGGGGCACCCATGTTTCAAAAAAAGTCGTGGTGAGAACATCGAGGCACAGCGCAGGCGCGGAAAGGGCAGCCGCCGCAGCGGGGGCCATGGCGCGCGGAATCTTCATCAGGCGAAAGATGAGGATTGTTGCGAGTATGATTGCGGGGAAGGCAACCAGCAACCAAAGCCAGAACACCGTGCTGCCTGCGGTCTGTTGGCCCGGCCAGAAGGCAGTAAAGAAGCCGGCAAAGGCCACCCAGGCGATGACTGAAATGGCAAAGCAAATCATCAAACGTGACGTATAGGTATCTCTATTGAGTGCGATCATGACCTTGTTCCTCATGTCTGTCTTTGTTGATCGCGCTAGACTTGGTTAGCGGCTCGTTGGGGGCCCAAAAGGATGACCTTCACATCGCCTTCAGCCTGGAAGCTGGCATAGAGCAAGTAGGCGGAAAGAAAAGGTATTCCGCCGACGGATGCGATGAGGCCGAGGCCAAGCCCTGCGGGCGAGAAGTGATGACGCCAGGCGACCCACAGTGCGGCGAGTAGCAAAAAGCCCATGAAATCCAAATTGAATTGTCCCGCCCAGGTCATGGCCGCAATATCTGCAAAAAACAGGGGAACGAGGTTCCAACCATGTTCCAATCCGACGAAGAGAGTGTAGACGACGACGATAGTGAAAATAGCTGCCAAAAAGATCCGAAAGAGGGGCATAAAGCATGTCTCCTATTTTTGGTTGGTCACTTTGACCATCGGCTTCAAGTGGGTTCAATTTATTGTAGTGTGTATTACATGCCCTAAAAATGTAGTTATTGCTACAAAAACTTTGAAAGTGGCATTTGTGAGCAAAAAGGCGACAAAGAGGGCGGCAATTGTCGCGAAACTCGCGGGTCACTTCTTGGCGTCCGGGCTCGAAGACACGAGTCTGAGGCGTTTAGCAGATGTTGCGGGGACGAGTGACCGTATGCTGCTCTACTATTTTGAGAACAAGGACGATCTGGTCGTTTCTGTTCTGACCCACATTGGCGACGATCTTGCTCTCGTCCTTGAGGCAAAATTTGCAGATGAACCGAAGCCGCCGGCGGAAGTGATGAGGGCGCTTTGGGAGCTTGTAAAGAGTGTGGCTCTGGCTGACCAATTGCGCTTGTGGCTTGATCTCTCAAGCCGGGCCAGCCGTCAAGACCCGCTTTATATGGTCATCTCTGAGGCTATGGGAGAAGCTTGGATTAAGCGGCTTTCTGCGTTGCTTGATGTGCCTGATGCGGAGAAGCGTGCTATGGCGATCCTCATTATGGCCACCGTGGATGGTCAGATGTTCCTGTTTCCGACCGCGCCTGAACGCGGCGAAATCGCTATTGCAAAAGCGATTGAGCTGCTCGACCGCGTTTAACCTCGCACCATAGGAACGAGCTTGACGGTGGAGGTTGCGCGCGCGATCAATTCACCTGCCGCATCGAACAATTCCCCCTCGACGAACGCAATTGATTTGCCGCGCCTGACGATGCGTGCTTCGCAAATGAATTTGCCAACCTGAGCTGCTGAAATATATGTGACGTTTAAATCAAGCGTCAGCGGGCGCATGGTGCGGGCTGTGGCGATGATCAGGAGCGGGCCGAACGCGTCATCAATCATGGCCGCCAGTATTCCGCCCTGGATGATACCGCCCGGGTTGCGGAACTCCGGCTTTGCCTCAAAGCTTACGCGAATGGTCTCGGTCTTTTCGTCCCAGCTTTGAAGTTCAAAGCCGAGCATGCGCAGCGTATTAGGATCGGTATCACTACCGGGCATGTTTGCGTTGAACGCTTCAGCAATGTCGGATGTTTGCATGATGAGGGATCTCCAAAAGAAAAACCGCAGAACGATCTCTTCGATCTGCGGCTCTTCAGGTCATATAGGGAATGAAAATCTTATTTGTAGACGATGGCCAGAATTTCGTAGGATTTTCCGCCGCCCGGTGTGTTCACTTCTACGCTATCGCCGACTTCCTTGCCGATGAGTGAGCGTGCGATGGGGGAGGAGATTGAAATTTTTCCAAGCGAGACATCGGCCTCATCGTCCCCGACGATCTGATAGCCATGCTTCTTCTCGGTGTCTTCGTCGAAAACGGAGACCGTCGCGCCGAACTTTACCGTGTCGCCAGAGAGTTTCGTGACGTCGATCACTTCCGCACGGGCAAGCTTGTCTTCCAGCTCGTGGATGCGGCCCTCATTGTGGCCTTGCGCCTCCTTGGCGGCATGATATTCAGCGTTTTCCGACAGATCGCCATGCGCGCGTGCTTCTGCAATCGCTGCGATGATCCGCGGACGCTCTTCATTTTTCCGTCTCTTCAACTCTGCTTCCAGGACCATGTGGCCGCCGGAAGTCATCGGCACTTTTTCCATTTGTCTGACAGTCTTTCCTTCTCGGGTTCGCGCGTGGAGCCACGGGAACCGACCGGGTTATCTTCCGACAAGGGTAGCGCCCTCGTCAATTGCCAATTGTTTTGTCCTTCCGAGACTTATTCTGCGGCGGGGAGCGGTGGCTGGTAGGATTGCAGTGGTGCCACCTCGAGTTGACCGGTGCGATAGGCCTCAATTCCCTCGACAGCGGCGCGTGCACCGGCCAGCGTCGTGTAATAGGGGACCTTGGACATTAAAGCGGTCTGGCGAATCGATTTTGAGTCAGCCAGGGCTTGTGCGCCTTCAGTTGTGTTGAAGACGAGATCAATCTCACCATTTTTGACGGCGTCGACAATGTGAGGCCGACCTTCCAGTACTTTGTTGATTGTTGTCACTTCAAGCCCGGCTTCAGCAAGGATGCGCGCTGTGCCGCGCGTGGCGACAAGCTTGAAGCCCATGGCTGCGAGCTTTTTGGCGGGGCCTGCGATCTTATCCTTGTCACTCTCTTTGACAGAGATGAAGACACTGCCGGATGTCGGGACTTTGGTGCCGCCACCGATCTGGCTCTTGGCAAAGGCCACACCAAAGCTGCGGTCAAGACCGATGACTTCCCCTGTTGAGCGCATTTCCGGGCCAAGCACAGTGTCAACACCGGGAAAGCGGGCGAACGGGAAGACGGCTTCTTTCACGGCGATGTGATCGTAGGTGTGATTGTCGAGTTTGAAGGAGGCAAGGCTCTCCCCCGCCATGACACGGGCTGCGACCTTGGCGATCGGCACGCCAACAACTTTTGCAACAAAGGGAACGGTGCGCGATGCCCGCGGGTTTACTTCCAGCACGTAGATGGTGCCATCCTGCACCGCAAACTGCACGTTCATCAGCCCACCCACATTTAGGGCAAGCGCCATCTCGCGGGTTTGACGTTCGATCTCGGCAATTGTTTTTGCGGGCAGGGAGTAAGGCGGCAGCGAACAGGCACTATCGCCTGAGTGCACGCCAGCCTCTTCAATATGTTCCATGATGCCGCAAATATGCACGTCCTTGCCATCGCACAGCGCGTCCACATCCACTTCGATTGCATCGACCAGATACCCGTCGATCAGGACCGGGCTTTTGCCGGAGATGAGAACGGCTTCGTTGATATAGCGATCGAGATGAGCGGCGTCGCGCACGATCTCCATGCCGCGTCCGCCCAGCACGTAAGAGGGGCGGATGACTGCGGGGTAGCCAATGCGTTCGGCGATGGCTTTCGCTTCGTCGGCTGAACGGGCAATGCCGTTTGGAGGTTGTTTGAGTTTGAGCTTGTCGAGCAGCGCCTTGAACCGGTCACGGTCTTCAGCGAGATCAATCGCGTCGGGCGATGTGCCGAGTATGGGAATGCCTGCGCGCTCCAGATCGTTGGCAAGCTTTAAGGGTGTCTGACCACCAAACTGGACGATGACGCCGAGCAGCTCTCCCTTTGCTTGTTCAACATGGAGGATTTCAAGAACATCTTCTGCTGTCAGGGGCTCGAAATAGAGCCGGTCTGACGTGTCCGGGTCGGTGGAAACCGTCTCCGGATTGCAATTGATCATGATGCTTTCGATGCCGACATCTGCGAGAGCAAAGGCCGCATGACAACAGCAATAATCAAACTCAATGCCCTGGCCGATGCGGTTTGGACCGCCGCCCAGAATGACAGCTTTCTTGCGGGAGGAAACGCCCGCCTCGCACGCTGCATTGCCGGCAAAGTCCGCCTCGTAGGTGGAGTACATGTAGGGCGTTTCAGACTTGAATTCGGCCGCGCATGTGTCAATGCGTTTGAACACGGGCTTGACGCCCTTTGCGAGCCGCGCGGCGCGCACGCCTTCTTCCGTCATGTTGGTAAGCTCAGCAAGACGGGCGTCAGAAAAGCCAAGTGCTTTGAGATCACGAATGCCGTCTGCATCTTCCGGCAGGCCGTTTTCCTCAACACGCTTTTCGGCATCGACAATGAGCTGGAGCTGTTCCAGGAACCAGGGATCATAAGAGCTCGACGCATGGATCTGTTCATGGTCGAGACCATGACGCATGGCCTGTGCGATCTCCAGAATGCGGTCCGGGGTTGCACGGCCCAGCGCTTTGCGAAGCGCGTTCTTGTCGTCACCTTCCCCAATGCCGGGGATGCTCACGGGATCGAGGCCTTTGAGGCCTGTTTCAAGAGAGCGAAGTGCCTTTTGCAGACTTTCGGGGAATGTCCGGCCAATGGCCATCGCTTCGCCCACAGACTTCATGGCGGTGGTGAGCAGGGGTTCTGCGCCGGGGAATTTCTCAAACGTAAAGCGCGGGATCTTTGTCACGACATAGTCGATGGTGGGCTCAAAGGCTGCAGGCGTGTTGCCGGTAATGTCGTTCATCAGCTCATCGAGCGTGTAGCCAACGGCAAGCCGTGCGGCGACCTTCGCAATCGGGAAGCCTGTTGCCTTGGAGGCAAGGGCGGATGAGCGCGACACGCGCGGGTTCATCTCGATCACGACAAGGCGGCCGTCTTTGGGGTTCACTGCGAACTGTACGTTGGAGCCGCCGGTCTCGACACCGATCTCGCGGAGCACCGCGATGCTTGCGTTCCGCATGATCTGGTATTCTTTGTCGGTGAGCGTGAGCGCTGGTGCCACCGTAATACTGTCGCCGGTATGCACACCCATGGGGTCAATATTTTCGATGGAGCAAATGATGATGCAATTGTCCGCTGTGTCGCGAACAACTTCCATCTCATATTCTTTCCAGCCGAGCAGACTTTCGTCGATCAGCACCTGCGCATTGGGGGAGGCTTCAAGACCGGAGCGGACGATGGTTTCGAATTCTTCACGATTATACGCAACGCCGCCGCCTGTGCCGCCCAGCGTATAGGCCGGGCGAATGATGGCGGGCAGGCCCACTTCTTCCAGCACCTGCATCGCCTGTGCGACGCCGGTTGCGCGGTCATAGCCGATGGTCACACCGGCCTCGTTTTTGATTGGCGGTGCGGAGACGATAGAGGCACGCGGATTTTCCAGGCCGATCCGGTCCATCGCTTCGCGGAAGAGCTTGCGGTCTTCAGCCATCTCAATCGCTGCGCGGTTTGCCCCGATCAGCTCAACATTGTATTTCGCCAACGTGCCATCTTCGGCAAGGGCGAGTGCGGTGTTGAGTGCGGTCTGTCCGCCCATTGTGGGGAGCAGCGCGTCTGGCCGTTCTTTCGCGATAATCTTGGCGACAAATTCCGGTGTGATCGGCTCGACATAGGTTGCGTCCGCCAGGTCCGGGTCGGTCATGATGGTGGCGGGGTTCGAGTTCACCAGAATGATCCGGTAGCCTTCCGCCTTCAGCGCTTTACAGGCTTGGGTGCCGGAATAGTCAAACTCGCATGCCTGACCGATCACGATGGGGCCCGCGCCGATAATGAGGATCGATTTAATGTCTGTACGTTTTGGCATGGGCTTAGCGTTTCGCCTCCGCGATCAGAGAGATAAACCGGTCAAAGAGATAATGGCTGTCTTGCGGGCCGGGGCTTGCTTCCGGGTGATATTGCACCGAGAAGACGGGCTTGCCCTTGAGCCTTAATCCGCAGTTTGTTCCGTCGAAAAGGGAGACATGGGTTTCTTCCACTGTGTCCGGCAGGCTTTCGCGGGCGACGGTGAAGCCATGGTTCATGGAGGTGATCTCAACCTTGTTGGTCGTGAAATCCTTCACCGGGTGGTTGGCGCCATGATGGCCCTGATGCATTTTTTCCGTCTGTGCGCCGAGTGCCAATGCCAGCATCTGATGTCCGAGGCAGATGCCAAAAACCGGCTTGCCGCTGGCGACGAGTTTCCTGATTTCGGGTACGGCGTAAACGCCGGTGGCTGCCGGATCGCCCGGTCCGTTTGACAGGAAGATGCCATCAGGATTGAGGGCGAGCACGTCTTCCGCCTTGGTGGAGGCGGGCACGATTGTTACTTTGCATCCGGTGCTGGCGAGGCAACGCAATATGTTGCGCTTCACACCAAAGTCGAGAGCGACGACGTGATGTTTTGCATTTTCCAGCTTGCCGTAGCCGGTTTCCCAGGCCCAGCGGGCTTCGTCCCACGTGTAGGTCTGAGCGGTGGTTACATCTTTTGCCAGGTCGAGCCCTTCAAGGCCCGGAAAGGCTTTGGCTTTTGCCAAGAGGGCGTCACGGTCGAATTTGCCATCGGGTGCATGCACGATGGTTGCGTCCACCATGCCCTGCTCGCGAATACGTATGGTGAGCGCGCGTGTGTCGATGCCGCCAATGGCCACAATACCGCGGGCCTTCAACCAGGCATCGAAATGCTGGGCGGCGCGGTAGTTGGACGGGTTGGTGATGTTGGCGCGAAGCACCGCACCGCGCACGCCGGACGTGGCGGCGAGGTTTGAGGTTTCCTGATCTTCGTCATTGGTGCCCACGTTCCCGATATGGGGGAAGGTGAAGGTGATGATCTGCCCGGCATAAGACGGGTCAGTCAGGATTTCCTGATATCCGGTGATAGAGGTGTTGAAACAGACTTCGCCGACGGCCTCTCCGACGGCGCCCATACCGATGCCTTCGAGAATAGTGCCATCCTTCAACACGAGAAGGGCTGTTGGCTGGCGGGCACTCATGGGGTCGCTCCTGTCTTGTCCGTCTTGCAGTATGTCTCGCCCGGGATTTCAGCCGCAGCCGACTCCCTCGCGGAACCGTCTTTTTTCGGTTCCGTGTTGGACTGTAGCAGCGCGTTCATTGGTTTCTCCCGGGGCGGGCGAACCGGGCGGCAGCACCCGGCAAATTGCGCGGAAGCTAAGGGATGCCGCTTGCAAGGTCAAGCGAGTCGGTGACAAAAAAATTGCTGGAAAAACAAAGGGTTAAGAGGTCGAAGAGGAATTGCCATGGGCATCGGTTTGGGGTAGGTTGTGCGCTTCTCGTTCAATTGGTTGAACGGGCGCGGACGGGCCTGCCGGTCAACTGGCCTGCCGGTCAAGGGGGCAGGTTGTTGTCTTTCTGGGTCCGCGATTGTCAGTTTTAGATTAAATGAGGCTCGGAACAGATGCGCGACAAGATTGCCGCTGCTTTGAAAGAGGCCCTGAAAGCACAAGACAAACGCCGCTTGGGCACGATCCGCCTGATGCAGGCTGCGATCAAGGATCGCGATATTGCCTGTCGCACACAGGGCGCGGATGCAGGCGTTTCTGATGAAGAAATCCTCGACATTCTTGCCAAGATGGTGAAGCAGCGCGAAGAGTCGGCGGAGACTTATGCGCAGGCCGGACGCGCCGAACTTGCCACCCAGGAGCGGGAAGAGATCGAGATTATTCGTGACTTCATGCCCGTGCAGCTCAGCGATGAAGAGGTAGTTGCCGCGTGCAGCGAAGTCGTTGCCGAGCTTGAGGCGAGCAGCCTGAAAGACATGGGGCGCGTGATGGCGGAACTGAAGGGTCGCTATGCTGGCCGCATGGACTTTGGCAAAGCCGGTGCCGCGATCAAAGCAACGCTTGGCTGACGGGATTTCCTTATCTGACTTATTGGGCGCGCAACAGATTGCCCAATCGCGCGATGCCCTGATCGATGATGGTTTCATTGGTGGCTGAGAAGCTGAGGCGGATGGTGTTTGCGCCAGACCCGTCTGCGAAAAAGGCTTTGCCGGGTACGAAGGCCACTTTCTCCGTTTCGAGTGATTGCGCGAGCAGCGTTGCCCCATCAATGGTTTTGGGAAGCGTTAGCCAGATGAACATGCCGCCCTCGGGCCGTGTCCATTCAACGCCCGGTGGCATGTGCTGCGCGAGCGCGGTTAGCATCCGGTCGCGGCGCGCGCGATAGGTTGTGCGGACCTTCTCCACCTGTTCATCGAAAATTTTTGCAACGACATCGGCGATCACCATCTGGTTGATCGTGGGGGAGTGAAGGTCGGCTGCCTGTTTCATCAGAACAAGCTTTGAGATGATGGGGCTTGCTGCGCAGATCCAGCCGATCCGCAAGCCCGGTGCGAGCGTTTTGGAAAAGCTGCCGCAATAAAGGGTGCGCGTTGCCTCAATGGTGCCATTGCGTTCAATGTCGAGTGCGAGAATAGGTGGCAGCGCCTCCCCGTCATAGCGCAGGGCCTGGTAGGCGGCGTCCTCAATGATCGCAAATTGCTCTCGTTCGGCGGCATCAAGCAATTGCGTGCGCGCGGCAAGGTTCATGGTTTCGCCGGTGGGGTTTGCGAAATCAACGGACGCATAGGCGAACTTTATGCGCCCGGTATTTGTCCCAGCTCTGGCTGTCTGAGGTAGCGCCTCTTTGTTCGCATTGTTTTGGTCCAGTACCGCGTTCAGGTTTGCATAGGTGGGTTCATAGGCATTGAAGGCGCCCAGCGCACCGAGATAGGTGGGCCATGTCACAAGTGCCGTGTCGCTGGATGACAGGAACAATTTTCCCAGATAGTCGAGGGCTTGCTGTGAGCCCGATGTAATGAGGATGTTTTCGGTCCCGCAGGGGATGCCGAGCTTTGCCATTTCTCCGGCGAGCCATTGGCGCAAGGGCGCGTACCCTTCACTCACTGAATATTGCAGTGCGACTTTCTGCTGACCGGAGGCAAAGATGTCAGCATAGGCTTGCCGGAACGCGTCGGCCGGAAAGAGTGCAGGGTCAGGTATGCCGCCAGCGAAGGAGATAATGTCCGGCTGGTCCAGAAGTTTGAGCAGTTCGCGTATTTCAGAGGCCTTCATCCGCGAGGTGCGGTCGGCCAAAATATCTTCCCAGTTCATTGCCGTACTCCGTTAACCCGTTGATGGGGACAGGCTATGGAAAAAGGACATCATTGTTTTGAATTTAAGTCAACAATGCTGACCTAAGCCGGCAACCCCCTGGAGTGCACCTAGTCCAGGAATTCCTCCGCCTTCAGGTCAATTGCGTGGCGGGTGTGACGTCTCGCCATGGTGAGGAACATTTCGTCGCCGCGCTCTGTGCGGACCACCAGCATGGAGGCAATCACCGCCATGAAGATACCGGCAAACGTGCCCCGGCGATAATCGTCCCAGCAAGCATCCCAGCCATAATTCTGGATACCGGCTTCGCAGAGCGCGTGATAATAGGTGCGCACCAGTTCCTCTTCCACCGGGCGGCGAGCGTCCGCCCGCAGGCCTGCGCCGATGAAATAGGCGACGTCGGCCAGCGGACTGCCCAGTGTAATGGTCTGCCAGTCCACGGCGGTGATTTTGGGGGGTGTTTGCGTCTCGTCGATCAGCAAATTGTCGAGGCGATAGTCGACATGAACGAGGGAGAAGGGAGAGGGCAAGGTTTCGCCACGCGCGCCCTGATTGCCTCCGATCTTGCGGATGAGGGCGATCTCATCGTCTTTCAACTTGTCCTTGTAGCGCTCTACAAAACCATCGACATTTCCGGCATAGAGGCCACCGGTGAGGGCCGCACCTTCCGGGCTTGGTTCGCCGAGCCAATCAAGACCGCGCAGGCTTTCATCGTTCCAGGTTGGCGCATGCAGACCCACGAGTTGCAACAAGGCCGCGCGCGCAATCTCCGGATTTGTGCCGTTCAGCTGATCGCCTTGCTCGGCCGGGCTCAAGTCTTCGAGCAATAGTGCAAAGTCCGGTCCGTCCCCTTCAATAGCTGCGAAATAGCAGTCGGCGGCATTGATGGTGAGGCGGCTTTTCAGTTCCTGATAGAAAGAGACTTCTTTCTTGAAGTTTTTTAGCATGACGCCGGTGGAGCGGCTCGAGGGGTCGTCTGAGGGGAATTTTGCGATGATGCTGGTGGGTGTCTTTTCATCGCCGCCGGTCATGTTCAATTGATACCGGACACATTTCCCGATCTGGCCCGTGCCGATCCGCTTGGAGGTGAAGTCCGTCACCGTGCCTTTGAAGCCTGAGGCGTTCAGCTGCTTCGTCAACCAGGCTGGTGAGATGGTTTCTTCTGTTGGAATATTTGTCATTTTTGTTGGCCCCCCAGATGTTTTGGGCCCGAGCCTAGCCTTGAAACCGGACCCCAGCAAAGGATTTGCAATTGACGTAGGGGGCGCGGGGGCGCGCGCGGGGCGTGCCTCGTCGCAGGGGTCGTCTGCGCTAGATAGATATGCGCTGGCGAAGGAGATATGCTGTAAGACCTGTCCCTCAAACGTCCATTGGCACCTGTCTGCATTTGGCTGGAACAAAATGAGTTTTCCGAAGAGTTTTCTTGATGAGCTGAAAAACCGCATCCGCGTGTCGGAAGTGGTGGGCCGTCGCGTGAAACTCACCCGTAAGGGGCGCGAGTTTGTGGGGCTCTCGCCCTTCAACAATGAAAAGACGCCAAGCTTTACCGTGAATGATGACAAGCAATTCTACCATTGCTTCTCGACGGGCGAGCATGGGGATGTCATCAAGTTTTTGGAGAAGACCGAGAATCTGAGTTTTCTGGAAGCGGTGGAGCGGCTGGCGGCAGAAGCGGGTATGGATATGCCCGAGAGGGACCCGAGAGAAGCGGCGCGCGAGGAAAAGCGCACCGACCTCTATGATGTCATGTCGGCGGCGCAGGACTATTTCCGCGACAGCCTGAAACGAGGTAAGGGTGCGGAAGCGCGGGCTTATTTGACACGGCGT
>JAVKCY010000026.1:0-18870 GCA_040223265.1 Parvibaculum sp.
GTGGCTGATCTCGATCAGGACCTGCGGCTGGATAAACCCGAGCCTCCCTGCGATGGCGGTCATGTCGAGCCTCTTCGGCGTTCGATTGCACGCGGGGCCGCAAGCCCCGATGGCGCAACCCGTGCCCGCTACGCCCGCGTCTTCGGCAAGACCGGGCAGCGCCAGCGGCGCACTACGCACGGCGTGCGCTGGCTGAGTGATATCAAGCTTGAGGCCGGGCTTGTGGCTTTTCATCTTGTCTACCTCCTTCGATCAATCGGCGGGCTCGTTGCAGCGTCGTTTCGCCTGCCTGTGCCTGACATTTGTCCTGAGCTCACGATGAGCCCGGATGAGAAGGAGGGCAAAAGATGAAGGGGGTGATTTTATCTCAAGGACTTGGGGTGCCGGGCGCGTCGAAGCGCAAGCCGCAATGGCGACACTTGAGCGCGGCCTCCAAAATCTCTTCGGCACAATCGGGGCAGCGCTTGGTGGGCTCCGGCGAGACGGCAAGCTCTAAAGTCACAGGGCGGGGATTGGGATCGTTCACCACAAGGGCGGCGATCAGACCAAAGACGCCAAAAATCGCGCCAACAAAAAACCAGCCGATGGGGTTGCGGTTTTTGCCAGAAGCAATGAAAGCACACAAAAGGCCGCAAGCCAGCCAAACTAAAACAAAAATCAACGGAGCCTCTCTTTCCGGGGTTTTTCCACTTTGCGAAATATCGAGTTTGGGAGAGCCGGTGCTCCCTGTCAAACCTGTGTTGAAGGCGGGGGCATGGTGATCGATATGCGGCCTTTCTCCCTTTCCACTTATCAGGCGCTGAAGACCGCCACGCGCGCGCAGCTTTCTCGTTTCGGCAAGCAGGAGAACGCGGCGGAGGCTCTTTCGACAGTGCAAAGCGCCGTGTCGGACTGGGCGAGCGCCAATCGCATGGACCGGTTTATGCCCGTCGACAAGATGATGGATGCGGCGGCGCTGACGGGCGAGGCGGATCTGCTGCGCGCCGTGGCAAGTGAGCTTGGCTACACGCTGGTGGCGATGCCGCGCGTGGAGGGTGACGGCGTGCTGGTGAAGCGGCTCGGGCAAATGGCGAAGGAAACGAGCGAGGCTATCGCGGCCATCGCCAACGCACTTGCCACGGATGGTGACATCACGCCGAAGGAGGTTCGCGAGCTCGACCTTGAGAACCAGCTCAATGAAGCGATTGAACAAATGGTTGGCATGCGCTCGCTGGTGCGCGAAGTGCGGCGAACCGGAGAGAGGGCGCATGGATGATTTGAAACTCGGATGGACCCTGAGAAGTGATGAGCTCCGCATTACGATGAATGGCGACGTGATCGTGAAAGCGAAGGGTGATACGGCGCAAGGGTTCGCGGACGTGTTCAGCCGGGACCCGCACGGGGTGATGCTTCGCTTGGTTGTTTCCGCGCTTGCCTCGCAGGCGGCGGGTGAGATTTCGCTCATCAAGCAGGGGTTTCTGGTATGACCCGCAGCGATCCTCACCCATCACAGCGTATTCCGCCAACGCCCAATGCGCGGCTGCTTGCCGTGTCGCACAAGGTCTGGAATTCGGGTGTTGAGGCAAACAAGCCTGCCCTTCGCCGGGCGATTGAAGAAGCTTCAAACCCACATGTCTACCTGACAGCGGAAGAGCTGGTGCTCTTGGGCGCGGCCCGCGCCATGGAGCGGGTGGGCGCGGCGCATCCCCAGCGTGCGGAAATCCGCAAATGCTTCGGCGATGCGGTCATGCTGGTTGCGCGCCAAGAAGTGCCAAAGCCTGCGCCGAAATATACGGGCGGTGCACTGCGCGATGAAAGGGGGGCGATATGAGCCGCACTCCGTCATCACACAGATCTCGCCACAAGAGTTTGGGCACCATGATGGTGGGGGCGAAGGCTGAGCCCAAAGAAACAGATGAGCATTACGACACGCCGACAGAGGGCACACTCGCATTCCTTTATGCCGAACGCCGCCATATTCAGGCGCATGGAGACTGGGTGTGGGAGTGCGCATGCGGGCGCGGGGCAATGGCGCGGGTGCTGGGGGCTGATGGTTTCAACGTCCATGCAACCACGCTGCGCGACCGGGGCTGGGGGAAGACGGGTGTCGACTTCCTGAAAACTCGATCGCTCACCGGCCTGCCACGCACCATCATCACCAATCCGCCGTTTAGCCAGACGGACGCGTTCATTCGTCATGCGCATATTTTGGGTGCGGACTATCTCGCGCTCTTGTTGCCGTCGACCTTCTTTCAGGCGACGGCGCGTGCAGGCCGGGATGACCTGCAACAGCTTTATCCGCCGTCGCTGCACTTGCCGCTTGGGTTCCGCCTCGACTTTGAGCGCAAGGGCGCGCCCGTCATGTCCTGCTCATGGTTTGTCTGGGACCGCAACCGGCCCGGCAATCCCAGTTTCATGAAAACAAGCCCGGCACTCAGAAAGCCGGAAATCGGAGGAATGAAATGACAGCCAATTTTATTGCGGAATATGTCGGCCCGTCTGGAGAGATTGAGGAGGCAAGGATCAAGGCGGACGATGTGCAGTTTGCCGCAAAGCTTGCCGAAGAACGCATGCCTGACTGGGCCTGCAAGATGTCCGTTCATTCACTGACACTGATTGCGCGCAGGCAGCGCCCGGTTTCTGTGTGTGAAAGCGGGCGGGGGAGTGCCGCGTGATGGTCTCTCAGCCGGACATGTTTGGCGGTGTCTCCCGGGCCAAAGAGAAAACGCTCAAAGACCCGGTGCGCATGACCGTCAACGTGCTCGCGCAGACCGACATGGCGATCCTTGTCGATCATGAGCGCGCCTTTGCGATGACATGGGTGCCCTTGTCGCTTTGTGACTGGGGTGGCGATCTCGGCAAGCAAGATATGGACATGGAGAAGAAGAAGGTGAGGGCACTCGGATGGCTGGATTGAATGGCCACGGCGTGCGCCCCTTCATGCGGCCTGTCGCCGAGCCCGGCCCGCGCTGTGTGGCGGAGCTTGTGGTCACGGACGGGAATGATGCGCCGCGCATCTATCCCCTCACCGTGGGGCAGGCGCGGTTGATGTTGCGACGCCTGAGCGAAGGGCTCTCTGACATCGCGGAGACATTGCAGAAGGAAAAAGCTGATGGATGAGATGCAACTCAAAGCGGGTTTTGCTGCTGGTGTCGCGCTCGGGCAGCGCGTGCGTGATGTGCCGGTAGTGCCAGAGGTGGCAGAGGTGACCGCACCCTTCGAGGTTAAGCCGACAGAGATGCCAGCTGAGAAGCCAGCTGTGAAGCCAGCTGTGAAGCCAGCTGCGCAACCGGCGGCAAAACCAGAACGAGCGAAGGGGCCTCCGGGGTCCACCACAATTGCGCAGGGCCAGTTGCGGTCCTTCGTTGAGCGGATTGAGCGTTTGGCGGAAGAGAAAGAGGCACTGCAGCTCGACATTCGTGAAGTCTATGCGGAGGCGAAGGGCAATGGCTTCGACACGAAGGTGTTCCGCAAGGTGATCGCCATCCGCAAGAAGGATATGGCCGAGCGGGAAGAAGAAGAGGCGATGATCGAGCTCTACCTTCACGCGCTTGGCATGATTTGAGGAGGAACCAATGTGGGATGAAGCAGGTGCATCAAACATGACGCTCCAGGTGGCGGCACCGCTTGAAAGCCGGGCGCTGCCTCTTCGGTGGCAGAACCCGCTGAGTGGAGCGGAGCGCCACTTCCGGGCAGGTGGATTGCCGTGGGAGCTTCATCGGGTGATCCGGCAGTGCGCGGCGCGCGGTGCCCCGGCACCCACCAATGCGGAGCTTGCAGCGCGCTTTGACGTGCCGCCGGGCGACGTAATCAACGCGCTGTCGCGCCTTTGCAAGGCGGGGTTGATGGTGATGGAGACGCGGCGCGGTCAGCATGATGGGCAGCGGCGGGGGCAGGAACGTTGCTTTGTGTTTCCCGACGACACAGCAACCGACTGGGGGCTTTACGCAACGCCACAGCAGAAGACGCGTCGTCAACGTCGCGCCTGCATGTGCTGCGGGCAGAGTTTCAAAAGCGAGGGCATCCACAATCGGCTCTGCAAAACTTGCACGGTAAAGGGGGATTGAGCGTGGTTGAAGACATTTTGATCGCAACCGGTGCTACCGTTTGGCTTCTCTTCTTTTGCGGCCTTTGGTTTTGCGCATTGTGGTCGTTCTCGTGGTTCGGTCTGCGTGTTTATGCGGCTTGGGATTTTGCACAGAGTGCACGTCTGTATTTGCCTGATGGCTGGGACAATTCGTTTTGTCGGGCCATGACACGCGTGAATGCCTTTTGTCATTGTGTTTTCTTCGGCTCGGGGGAGTGATGACTGAGGTTGAGTCCAACATAGAGTGCGTGGTGGGAACACCTTATTCGGTCATGCGGACTGCGGCCTTTCGACTAGGCTTCGCAGAAGCGCGGGCAGGGTTGCCGTTGAAGCATGATCAGGGGTTCGATGGAGATTTCGATCAGGACGATTACGAACTCGGACGGCAATTCGCCGCGCGAAACCCTGCGGTTAAGTTGGTCAACGAGCGCGGAGCAATCCCACAACGCGTAAGACGCCTCTTTGCCCAACAATGGGGTAAAGGAGGGATGGTGTGGTGATGAACGCTTTCCCAAAACTCTCCGCGCTTGAGACGCAATGCGTCGCATCCTTCGGCGGGCTTACTGAAGGGTATTGCTTGAACTTCAAAGCCGTCGCTGCGCGGAGCGAGATCGAGCGCCATTTGGTGCGCCGTGTGGTGCGCGCCTGCGCGCGCAAAGGCCTGCTCGTCTACGAACGCGGGCTTTTCAACGACGAAGGAGAAGTCGCCGGTGCGGGCTATGGCCTCACGGCAAAGGGTCACAACTGGCTGAAGGAACATGTGGCATGAGCGACAAGACCAAGATCGAATGGGCAGACGCCACATGGAACCCGATTGTCGGTTGCTCCGTCGTCTCGCCCGGTTGCACGAATTGCTATGCGATGAAGCTCGCGGGCACGCGCATGAAAAACCATCCCACAAGGCAGGGCCTGACGGGTGAGAGCAAGGCGGGGCCGGTGTGGAATGGTCAGGTGCGCTTCAATGAAAAGGAATTGTTGAAGCCTCTTTCATGGCGCAAACCGCGCAAGATTTTCGTCTGTGCGCATTCAGACCTGTTTCAGGAAGCTGTGCCAGATGAATGGATCGACAAGGTCTTCGCTATCATGGCGCTCTGCCCGCAGCACACATTTCAGGTGCTGACAAAGCGACCTGAACGGATGCGGGAATACATGCAGGATGAATTTGTGACCTGCCGGTGGCATCTGGCGGCGTTCATGCATCACCAGAAAGAGTTTCAGGCTGGCGTGCGCGTCTTCGGGAGCATCTCAGTTGATGAGGATGATGAGTGGCATGTGCCCATGCCCCTGCCCAACGTCTGGCTGGGCGTGAGCGTGGAAGATCAAACCCGCGCCGATGAACGCATTCCTGTTTTGCTCGCTACACCGGCGGCAAAGCGCTTTGTGAGTGCGGAGCCGCTGCTTGGGCCCGTTGATCTGTCGCAAATAGTGAGCCGAGAGGGGGAGATCTTCAACTCCCTTTCGCTCGAAGAATGGGCGGCGTTCCCGGACGCACCAGAGGTGAAACACACGCCGGGGGCAGGAGCCCTGATCGATTGGGTGATTGTCGGCGGTGAAAGCGGCAAGAACGCGCGACCCATGCACCCGGATTGGGTCCGCTCATTGCGCGATCAATGCAAGGACGCTGACGTGCCGTTTTTCTTTAAGCAATGGGGAGAGTGGGCGCCGTGGGATGATGACAATTGGTCTCTGCCCGATGGCTGCGATGATGTGCTGGCACACGAACGAGCCAGAACAATTGGCGGAGTTGAGTTTCTTCCCGTTGGCAAGAGGAGTGCTGGGGCAAAGCTCGACAGCAAAGAGCACCGGGAGTTTCCCGATGCTCCTTAGCTTTTCGATCGACGAAATGCGGCCATGGATAGAGAACGGCCTTCAGGAGGCGGCAGGTGAGCTCGCGCCCGGTCGCGTCAAACGCCAGACCATCCGGACACTTGGCCCCAAATATCAGCGCTTGTTTGCCGACAGCAATTCACTTCACGCCGTCAAGCTAGACCTGTGGTGGAAATCGCGCCGTCCTGAGCGCGTAAAGTTAGGATCGGTCGAGGGTCGCGCTACACGCATTGTCATCACAAAGCCTGCATGGTGCGACGTTGAGGTTCGGGGTGCCGACCTCGAAGGTTTCAAACTGCTTGGGGAGCTTGAGGAGCGTCGCGTTATGCCGTTCTGGTGGTTAGACGGTTTCAACTCACTTGAGGCGTTTCAAAAATACTTCGTTCCAAATGATGGCGACGTTTTTGACGGAGTGTTGTTCACATGGTGAGAGTGCTTCATCCACGATTTGAAGAAGAAGGGCTGCGCACGGCGTGCGCTCGGCTCAAGCGCGTATCACCTGCTTCAGATCATCACCAGCTAGTCGGTGATGTACGCACACTCATGCAAGAGCTCGACCATGTGTTTGCCTGGCTTGAAGGTGAGGCAAGAAAAAGCCGAATGACAAGCGAGATTGAAGCATGGGAGAAGAAAGGTGCCAAATAGCGACGTCACGATTTGGTCACCTCATTCTTCAGAAGCAAGCGAATGTCTTTCCGACTGCTGTGAGGATCAAGCCCACAGCATATTGGTGTCGCTCACTAGGGTGATCATTCAGGTACTTAACGACAATGTCTCGGAGTTGTCCGATTGTCACCTCTTCGGGAATACAAGTTGCGTATTTATTCCGAAACACGGCAGGATTCTGGCCGCTCTCAGGGTCATACGAAATGATTGCGTCGAATACAGCGAAGTTCACTCCGTGAACGGCGCCGGAAACCAATCCGAAGCAGAACTCCATTCGCGTATCGTCGGCGGAAGTTCCGCAGTCGTTCAGCAAATCATTGCCGGTGTAGGCCTCGGTTGCCATTGCCGTTGTTGGCTCGGCTATGAGGAGAGACAAAATCAGAAAAACCGCAACCTTATGCATCGCTCAGGTTCCTCCGGTTTTGCCACCAGCGCGGTCCATGATGGTGCCGAGCCAGCCGGGCATTGGTTCGTCAGCGATTTCTGCTTGTGCAGGTCGAAAGAGCGCGCGGATCATCAGATGCTTGTCTTCCTCGGTCACCTTTCCGCGAACGGTCAACGCCAAATAGGCGTTCATCATCGTGACCCGCTCCTTGGCGTCGTCTCGCATGTTCAGTTCCCGTGTGAGCATCTTTGCAGCGGTCCGCAAAAGCCAAATGAAAAGAAGGCCCGGAGCGACGATCTCCAAGAACACAAGCTGCCACGGATCGATCTTCTCGATCCCGAGCTCTACAAGTCGATTATGCGCAAGGAAAATCAGACCGAGGATTGCGGCTCCGGTCCCGACGACGAAAAGAAAGGCGTACCAAAACGACCCCTTGTTATGTGCGGACGACTTGTCATTCCAATATTTGGCGGGGAGTTCAAGCTCGCGGGAGGTGAGGACGGTTTCCGAAGCTGCTTTGGCTGCGGCGTCGATCGTACTTTGCATCGTCGTCGAGTAGTCGTGAGTGACGGCTTTTATTTGGTCCTCGAGTTCTTTCGAAAAATTGCGTTTGAGGTCCGTCAGCGCCGCGGCGGTCTTCAGCTCCTGATGTTTAAAGTCTCCCGACGCGGTTCCGTAGGCTTGCTCTATCTCAGCAAGGATCGCATTCTTCTTTCTGTCAATCGCTTCGACGATGTCAGTCACATTCCCACGTTCGGCTTCAAACATTTTCCTGACTTCGTCTTCGACCTGCGAGAGAATGTCGGTTTCTTGAGCACCGGTTGCTGCGATGGTTGGCTTTGGACTGTCGGGTATTTTTTCGATCCAATGGAAAATGATACGCTCAAGGTCTTTTGTCGAACCAGTCGAGTTATTCTTCGAGAGTGCAAGCGCGTCAATTTCTCCCCAGAGTTTCGATCTCGGCACCGGGTATCTACCCGTTTTGATTGCGCTCGCCCAAGATCGGATGGCCTCGAGGCTTTCGGAATAGTCGACGCTGTCCGTTGTTTGCTTTCGCAGAGCCATTTCTACGCGCTCATATCCCTCTTGGATGATCCTAAAAAGTTTCACTACAGCAGCATTCTCGAAGACTGGTTTCAGAAGCCGGGCCCAGTTTTCCAACTGCTCTTTGTTGAAGGTGTCGACCGCGCTCCAATCTTTGAAAATCATAGTGACATTGTCTTGTGTCACTTGCAGTGGGAAGACCGGTTTTTGGGCTTTTTCGTTCATGCTGCTTGTACCGCCGTCTTGAGGTGTTTCGCTGATGGCAAATCATCTATTTCGGTAAAGCGTAAGTCAATCGGGAAAGGCTGCTGCTTATGAGCCTCTCCGTCATCGTCAACGTTCTCCACAAAAGCAAGTCCAAGGGCAATATGCGGCTCTGCCTCATCGCCATCGCTGAGAATGCGAGCGATGAAGGTGTGGCTTGGCCGGGCATTGAGCTGATCCGTAAGAAGATGGGTGGCGTCGCGCCGGAGACTGCGCGCAAGGCCATGCGTGATGCTGTGGATGCGGGTGAGCTGGAGATCGCATGGGGCGGTGGTCCACGGGCCACCAATGTTTATTGGGTGCGCTCCGGCCTTGACGCTGAGGCGACATGTCCGGAAGAGTTTATGGATGCGCTGATGCTTTCTGCCCAACGTCAGGCGGCGGGCAAGGTCATCATTCCGGACCGGTACCGTGACGCGCAGCAGGCAGAGTGCGACGCCGATGCGAGCGAAGAAGAGCCTGTTGATAACCTGCCGACCCCTCCAGAAACTGGAGGGGTAGAAAACTCGTTTCACCCCTCCAGTTATGACGCAGACCCCTCCAGCCCACTAGAGGGGGACCCCTCCAGCTGTCTAGACCCTAACCGTCATAGAACCTTAAAGAACCCCGCGCGCGCGGACGGCGCAGCTGATCGATATGTCCAGTGCCGAGGGGTTGAGGTGCGAGCCGACGGCGCAGAACTATTTGAGCGAGTGGCAGTTGAGCTCGTGCGTCGCCACGGTGAGCCGTGGTGGGCGGCATGGATGGCTTTCAGCCGATGGGAACCTGGTGACGAATGGTTGGTCACGGTTCGCTCGACGCTGGTCGCGAACCGAATTCGCACGATTGCAGGGGACCAGCTTCAGCAATTGCTTGGCAGGAAGATCGTGTTTGAGGTGGACGCACGGCGTGCGCTCGCAAAGGCACCACCCAGCGATGAAGTTGAGGCATCGAATAGGCGACAAACGAGAAAGCGGAAGGGAAGGCGGCAGGCATGAAAACCGAAATCATCATCAATTGGAAAGACGTGAGCCGGGACGCCAAGTCTTCGCTCTCAACGCAGTCGTCGGAAGTCTTCCAGCTCATGCTCGCGACGCAGGGCGACGAGGCGCGGGCCTTGCTCAATCTCAAACGCTCGAAGGAGCGGATGATGGCCATGGCGTCCGGTTTGCCTTCTCGCGAGGCGGCGCTGCCGAAAGAGATGAGCGCGGAGGAATACCGGAAGCTGATGGAGGCAACACATGAAACCCGCGTGAAGCGCAAATCAGATGTCTGCCTGTCGCTCGTGCATCGCGGCGTGATCGAAGCCGATCACTTGATCGTCGTTGAAGAAATTCGTGACGTCGCGGACGCGTGGCGTCTTTCCACGACCAGCAACTGGACGGTGGATAGAGTCGATGGTGGGCGCGCTTGGGCTGATCCCTATGAGCGGATGAGCGAGCGGGTCGGGCGGCTGATGCGTGGGCATTACATGCCATGGTTGGCAAGCCTCGCGGATGAACCAATCCGTCAGGAACTAGCGACCCGGCGCATCACCTATCTTTGCGCAGCGGCCTTTGTGCGTTTGGTGGTCGTTGAAAACTACGGCATCAAGCAGGCAGAGATTGCTTGCGGCATTCCGCGCGACAAGGGACGCGGTGCATGTGTGTTCCGAATCGCAATGGATCGCTACGTGCAAATCGTGCAGCAAAAGCAGGTAGACCAAACGGCGGAAAGCTGCGCCTTTGATAAAGCCGCTTGACGGCGGCGGCAAATTTCACCAAAAATCAAATCGTCCAAAGATTGCGCCCGACAGGCTTCACAGCCCGGCGGGCGTTTTCTTTTGCGCACGGGTCCTTCCTAGCGATTAAACGGATACGGGACGGCGAGGCGTGCGGGTTTTCTAGTTTCTCAATTTTGAAAAGGCTGCACGAAAGCGCACCGATGCACGAACACGGCGCACGGTTGGCGCACGAATGCACGAATGCGTCATGCTGGTTGGGGTCTCGAAAGCAGCGGAAGAACTTGGCGTCAGCCATTCGACAATCTCCCGCTATTTGAGAAACTACCCTGAGCTGACGGTTGGTGCGGGTCGGCGCAAGAAGGTTGACCTCGCCGAGCTAAGGCGTCACCGAGCTGAAAACCTGAGTGTTGACGAGGGCGACGGGCTTCCCTTTGAGGGCGAGGCCGGGGTGGCACGATCACCGGCTCCACGTGAAGAAAAGACGGTCGAGGCGCGGCAACGCCAATCAGCAGCGCGGGCGACGACAGACGAGCTCAAGGCTGAGCTGTTGCGGATCGAGTTGGCGGAGCGCCGGGGTGAGCTTGTCCCGCTTGACGAAATCGAGGCTGCTTTCGGGGACGCTGGCGCTTTGCTGCAGGCCCGGTTTGAGAGTAGGCGGCGCGATCTCGCCGAACGGCTCGTCGTCATGACGGATGTGAAGGAGATCGAAGCCTTTCTGAAGCAGGCCGATCGGGAGATGCTTGAAGCCTTCAGCAGGCGGCTGGGACAGATGGCTGATGAGGCAGAAGGTGAGGCAGTCGAAGCGGAAGATGCTGACCTTAGCTCTGAAGTGACCGAGGCTGCGTGATGGGTAGGATTGCCGGACGGGCGAGGCTTTACCGAGCGCTTGCAAAGTCGACCTTGCCGCCCCCAGCGATGAGCGTGGCGGAGTGGGCGGAGGCAAAGCGCTTCGTTGCGGATGAGAGCGGGAGCCCGCATGCGGGACAATGGAAGAACACCCGCACGCCTTACCTCGTGGAGGTGATGGAGTGCCTTTCTTTTGACCATCCGTGCCGGTCGGTCACCTTGCTTAAAAGTCATCAGGTGGGCGGAACCGAAGTTGGGATCAATCTGATTGGCTACACGATCGACCTCAATCCGAGTGTTGTGCTGGTTGTCATGGCCTCCCTCGATGAGGGGTCCAAATACTCGCAGCTGAAGCTGCAACCGACTATTGATGCTAGTCCATCGTTGCGCCACAAGGTCCGCGATCAGCGCTCTCGGTCGGAACAAGGTTCGACAACGAGCCGCAAAAAGTTTGCAGGCGGTTTCCTTCAGGTGACAGGCGCGAACAGCGCCAAGGGTCTGAAAATGATCTCGGTCAGAGTGCTGATCTGCGACGAGATCTCTGACTGGCCAAAGGATGTGGACAACCAAGGCGATCCGCTTTCGATGGCGGAGAAGCGCTGCACGGCGCACTCGCACTCGTGCAAAAAGCTGTTTGTATCGACGCCCAGCGTGAAAGGGGCGTGCCGGATCACGGAGAAGTACGAGGCGAGCGATCAACGCCGCCTCTATGTGCCGTGCCCGCAGTGTGATGCCTTTCAGCATCTCAGTTGGGATCAGATGAGATGGCAATCGCGCCGCGCACCGCATCGCGCTTACATGGTCTGCGCAAGCTGCGGCGGTGTCATTGAACATTTTGAGAAGCAGGGACTGCTCGAGAGAGCAGTTTGGATCAAGACCTATGATGATGGCGAGCCCGGCAACCCGGCTCCGGAAAAGGTGATCCCGGCGGCGAGAATTGACGGATGGCGTTGCCGTTCGTCGAATGGGCGCGAACCGGGCTTTCACATTTGGCAGGCTTATTCTCTTTTCGTCGACTGGGACGACACGGTGGCTGCCTTTCTTGATGCGGAAGGAAAGCCGCTCAAGGAGAAAGACTTCAACCAGCAAGTTTTGGGTGAAGCACATGAAGAGGCAAGCGACACACCAGATGTCGAACTGCTGGTTAAGGCAAGAGAAGTCTATGCCCTTCGACAAGTGCCGTTGGGTGCATTGGTGCTTACGGGCTTTGTCGATGTGCAGGGCAACAGACTTGAGTACGGGGTTTATGCGTGGGGCCCGCGCATGGAAGGCTGGCACATCGATCGGGGGATCATTGAAGGTGATCCGAGTGACGACGCGCCCTGGGCGATGCTTAGCGAAGTGATGGACCGGCAGTATCAAGGGGCGGCGGGACACGTGTTTACGGTTGATGCTTGGGGCGTGGACTCAGGCTATCTCAGCCATGATGTTTATCACTTCACCCGGTCCCGGCCCCGCGCCTTTGCGACGGATGGTCGTGACGGGTGGAGGACACCGAGTGTCGGGACGCCTATTCGCGTGGATGTTGACTATCGCGGCAAAAAGGTTCGGGGCGGTGCGATGCTGTACCCGATCGGTACGTTCTCACTTAAGAGCTGGGTGCATGCAGGTCTCCGGAAGTGGCTCGAGGGCCCGCGCGAAGATGGCAGCTTTAAGTCCGGCACGCTCCACTTCAGCGAGGCGTGCGACAAGGAGTTTTTTGAGCAGATCACAGCGGAGGCTGTGGTAACGCAGGAAAACAAATGGGGCCGTGCGGAGCGGGTTTGGAAAAAACTAAAGAACCGCGCGAATGAGCAGCTCGACATTGCGGTGGGCGCTCGCGCAATGGCGAGCCATCTAGGTCTCGACCTTCTGAGTGATGATGACTGGCGCAGGATCGCGGTGACGCGTGGCGCGCCCATCACGGCGCAGGGAGATCTCTTGGGTGATACCTTCCCGGCAAGTGGTGAGGCAAAGCGCTCCAGCGCTATCGACCGACTGGCGAAGCTTGCGCAGCGCCATTGAAAGCAAAGACTGAAATCAGAGCAGGGTAGAGCAGTCCGGTTAGCTCGTCTGGTTCATACCCAGAAGGTCGCGGGTTCAAATCCCGCCCCTGCAACCAGCTTCGTAGCCAGCCTTCCTCCTCGAGGCTGGTTCGCCGGTTCGTCGCCTCCAGACGGCGGACCGGCACCGCAAACATAAATGGATCAGACTTATGGAAGTGATCAGCGCTCACCAGCTCAAGACCTGGATCGAGGCCGCAGAGAATGCGCGTCACCTGCTTGCGCTCGGTCAACTTGAAGTGGAAGTGAGCTATGACGGTCAGGGCCTTGTCAAATACACAGCGGCAAATGTCACTACGCTCGACAAATACATTAACGAACTGAAGGACCGCTATAAAGCAGCAAGCGGGCAAGGACGCGCACGCCGTGCGCACCGGGTGATCTTTTGAGCGCCGTCATGCCTATTCTGGATGCAAATGGCGCACCTATGCGGCCGCGTGCGAGCACTGCCGAGCCCGCTTACCGTGCCGGGTCTGCCACCCACGCGGACCTTGCAAGCTTCAATCCACCTAGCGTTTCCTCTGACGCAGCGGTACTGCGTAGTCGGACCAAGATGTCGGCGCGCGCGCATGACTTGGTGCGGAACGATGGTTGGGCCTCGACGGCGGTCAATCGCTGGGTGAACGGCATCATCGGCAAAGGTTGGAAGCTGCAGGCAAAGCCTGACTGGCGAGCGCTTGGTCTGACGCGGGAGTGGGCGGATGAATTTGCAAACGAAGTGGAAGGGCATTGGCGGTCATTCGTCAATGATCAACGCTTCAATTGCGACTACGAGCGGTACACCGATTTTGCAGGACTGATGCGTCTTATGGCGCGGCACTGGGCTGTCGACAATGAAGCGCTGGTCGTGCTTCGTTGGCGCGATGAGCGTGGACTTGCCCCCTATCATTTAGCGCTAGAGGTGATCGATCCGGACAGGCTCTCGACACCCTATGGTCTCATGGAGGGGGACTTGATGCGCGCTGGCGTCGAGCTCTCTGCTGCGACGCGGGAGCCTGTTGCATACCATGTCCGTGCGGCTCATCCCGGCGATCAACTCGCCTCGCCCAGTCAATTTCGCTGGCTGCGGTTGGCGCGCGAAACGAGCTGGGGTCGCCCGCTTGTGGTGCACGCGTTTGAACGTGTTCGCGCGGGTGCGACACGGCCAGCGTCGCGTTTTGCGCCGATCATTCAGAAGCTGAAACAGCTCACACGATATGATGAGACCGAGCTGCAAGCGGCGATCATTAATGCAACTTTTGCGGCCTATATTGAAACCCCACTCGATGCAGACAGTTTTGCGGCGACGTTTGGCGGCGGGCTTGCGGGCAACAGCGTACTCGACAATGTGCTGAATCATCAGGCCGCGTATCATGAGAAAGTAGGCTTCAGCATTGGCGGTGCAAGGTTGCACCATCTGGTGCCTGGAGAGCAGATTAAGACGGTTGCTTCAACGCATCCCAATTCCGTTTTCTCGGAGTTTGAGGAGCAGTCTCTTCGCTATATTTCTGCAGCGCTCGACATTAGTTATGAGCAGCTCGCCAATGACTGGTCGAAGACAAACTATTCTTCCGCTCGTGCCGCCATGCTGGAAGTGCGTATGGGGTTGGATTGCGCAAAACAGAAGATTGAGACGCTGCTTGCCAATCCAATTTATACCGCCTTTGTCGAAGAGTTGATCCGCACTGATCGCGTGATGCTTCCGGCGCGAGGCCCCGATTTTGATGCAGCGCGCACAGCCTATTGCACGGCGCGCTGGATCGGTGCCGGTCGAGGCTGGGTTGATCCGGTCAAGGAAGCACAAGGAGCGGCTGTTCGGATCGAAACAGGGCTTTCCACACTTCAGGCTGAATGTGCGGAGCTCGGCCTTGATTGGGAAGAGGTCCTCGCCCAGCGCGCACTCGAGATCGCCAAGTTTGAAGAATTGGGGTTGCCTGTGCCGAGCGTCCTTGGCGTTCTGGCGCTTGCCACTAAGAAAGAACTGGAGGGGCAAGATGCCTGAACACCTTCGAGGTCAAGCGCACGGCGTGCGCCCGCTTGCTATCCACCCAGCTTACGCGCAAGGATTTGAGGTTCAGCGTCCAAAGCCTGAAGGCGAGGGTGGACTACTCTCTCGCTTTGCGAAGGCAAGCGATAAGGCCAAGGCATACTTCCAAAGCGTGCCCCCCGCGTATGCGCGGGACGAACGGGCTGAAGCGTCTTACCAGCTGCGTGACGGCATCGCCATATTGCGGCTTCACTCGGCCTTGTGGCACGACGACCTGATGTACGATGGCTATTACGGGTATGGCGGGCTCTCGCTACAGATCCGTACTGCGCTGGCCGACCCGGAGGTGGAGGCAATCCTTCTTGACATTGACAGCCCGGGTGGCCTGATCGACGGGCTCTTTACGCTTACAGATGAGCTTCTGGCGCTCCGAGGGACGAAGCCGATCTGGTCGTTCATAAACGAGAGCTGCTTCTCGGCTGCTTATGCCATTGCCAGTGCCACTGATCGCGTTCTGTTACCGCGCTCGGGTGAATGCGGGTCCATTGGCGTTGTGATGATGCATTTTGAAGAGGCCGGATGGCTCGAGCGGGTGGGATTGAAATACACGCCTATTTTTTCAGGCGATCACAAGGTTGACGGCGGCTGGTGGGAAGCGCTGGCCGAGGATGTGAAGATGCGGTTGCAAGCGGGGGTGGATGAGTTCCGCTTGATGTTTGCAGAAACCGTTGCGGCGGGGCGCGAGCTCGAAGTCGATGCGGTGCTTGGCACGGAGGCACATACCTACCGTGGGCAGGAAGCGGTCGAGATGGGGCTCGCGGATGCTGTTATGAGCGCAGGTGAGGCGTTCCAACTGCTTAAGGCCAATGTTGCGTCGGCCAATGAAAAAGGCAGCGCGGGTCCGGCTGCTAAATCCCAGACAAAGGAGACAGAGATGAGTTTGAAGACAAAAGTGCAAAAGCGCGTGGAGGCGCTCCGTGGCAAGCCGAAGCAGGCCGCAAGTGTTACGCCAGCGGAGGATGAAGAGGAAGCTGCGACGCCTGACGAGGAGGACGAAGCGACCGCTGACGACGAAGAGACGGCGGAAGACACTGACAGCGAAGATGACGCCGATACGGACGACGTCGCTTCGGGTGAAAGCGCAGAAGAAGACGGGGAGGACGAGGAAGACGAGGAGGATGACGCTGCTGCCGCGACGCGCGAGCGACGCCGGATCTCGGCAATCCTGAAATCAAAAGAGGCGAAGAGCCGGACAGGTCTGGCTGAAAAACTCGCCTTCGACACGCGGATGAGCCCTAAAGAGGCGATTGCGCTCCTCGCTTCAGCTCCGAAAGGCGGCGACAGTTTTTCCGCCCGCATGGCGCGCGAAAAACCAGCAGCTCTCGGTGGCGATGGCAAAGGTCCGGAAAGCCGCCTCGCGCAGAAGGTTGCCCGGCGCGTTGCTTCACTTTCCAAGCAGAAGGCGCGCTGACCGGCGCTCCTCCCTTTCTCTTTTTTTGACAGGAGACAGATATGTCACCACTTCCATCTTCCGGCGTGAGTGCGCCGGGCAAACTTTCCTCTGTCCGCGCGGCGGAGGGTGAACCTTGGCTATCTCGTGCCAAGGAAACGGTTAAGGCCGGGTCTGGCGCGACACGCACAATCGCGGTCGGAACGATCATTGCGAAGGTACTGTTCGCCGCGCCCGTGATCGCTGCTGGTGGCAACACGGGTGATGGCGCGGTTGCAAACCTCACCCTCGGTGCAGCTGCCGAGATCGGGGTTTACCGTCTGGTCTGCACGGACGCTGCAGTCAATGGTGGGACTTTTGCCGTTGCTGCCCCTTCCGGGGTGCGTCTTGCAGATGCGAGCGTTGGGGTTGCCTACGCGAATTCCCATCTTGCCTTTACCGTGCAGGATGGAAACACCGACTTCATCGTCGGTGACACAATCACCATCACGGTGGCAGAAGGTAGCGGTGAAGTGACCGCGCTCGATCTCGCAGCTTCTGATGGCACGCAGATTGCCTACGGCATTCTCACTGCAGCGGCACATGCACCAGACGGTGTCACAGTCAGTGCTGTCTCTATTAACCGTCACGCCCAGCTGATCTCGAACGATCTCGTCTGGCCGACCGGTATCACGGTAGATCAGAAAGCCACAGCGCTCGCGCAGTTGGCAGCCCGCCAGATCTTTGTTGTGGACGGCTATTGAGCCGTCCACGGTTTCACCATTGCCCATTCAGCACCGCTGATTGATTTTTGAAGGGGTTTTTCATGTTTGAAGAATATTTCGACACGACATTCGATCAGCAAGAGCTGACGGGTTTCGTTAACCAGTTTCCAATCATGTACGGTCTCGTGCGCGCGCGCGGCATCTTCGCCTCGCGAACTGTGCCGACCACAGAAGTGCGCATCGATGTAAGCAACAATCGCATGACCTTGTTGCCCGTTGGTGAGCGCGGTGCGCCGGGCGTGCCGGTGCGTAAACGTTCGGATACGGCGCGGTATCTCACCATTCCGCATATCCCGCATGGAGGCTCTGTGACGCCGGAAGATGTGCAGGACCGGCGCCGTCCAGGTGTGGAAGAACTCGAGAGCGTGGAGGATGCGCTTCTCGACGAGTTGCAATCGATGCGTCGCAATCATGACATCACGCAAGAGATGATGCTTGTCTCAGCGCTGAAGGGTCAGCTGATGGATGGCGACGGCAATGTGCTCTACGACTATTTTCAAGAATTTGGCCAGACAAAGCGGGAGTTCAATCTGCAGCTGGATGACGCCAACACGGACATCCTCGACAAGTGCCGGGAGCTCAAGCGGCTCACACGGAACGCTATGGTTGGCGACACAATGACCGGACTTTGGGTGCCTTCAAGCCCGGACCTGATTGCCATGATTTTGAAGCACCCAAGCTTCAAGGAATACAAGGTGAACCAGCCGAGCTCTGCGACGTTTATCGAAGAGGAACACACCATCGTCAATGTAGGTGGTGTGATCTTCGAAGAATATGACGCATCGGCCCCGCGTGCTAACGGTCAGGTCGTTTCCTTCATTGACGATGGTAAGGGCCATGCTGTGCCGACCGGTACCATGAATACATTTGCCGAGATCAACGGCCCTGCCTATGCGATGAGCCAAGCGAACCGGGCTCCGGATGGGACGGGTGATGATGGCGGTATCTATGTGACGAGTGATCTTCTGAAGCATGATGCCGGGGTTGAAATGAAAGCGCAGGCCAATCGCCTGATGCTTTGCCAGCAGCCCGGTGTGCTGACAGAAGTGCTGGCGGCGTAACCACTAAGTGCAACCGGAATGATGGGGAGCGGCCTTGGGTCCTTGGCTGCTCCCTTTTTTATTGGCCATTTTTGAGGAGTTGATCATGCCCAAGATGATCGTTGGCAATGTGACCGTTGAGTTTAACCGCGCTTTCTTTGGGCCGGGTGCCCGGGTTGATGTGAGCGACACAGATGTCGCGGCACTGGTGGCGCTCGGCTGCACGATTGTGGAAGCTGAAGCCGCGCCGGAAGATATCGAACTGCAGATGAAACTCGACGACGAGGATGGCACAGAGCCGATCTCGCTTGAAGAGGCATTCGCCATGATGGAGGTGAGTTTGGCGGGCGGCACCGGGCAGGACTATTTTACGCAGGATGGTCGTCCTGATGTCCGGGTGCTTAAGCAGCTTACGGGTCTGCCTATCACAGCAGATGAGCGCGATGCGGCGTGGGCTGGCTATAAAGCCGCGCATCTGGCCCCTGAGATTGATGCATGACCAGCACCTTTCAAGCGCACGTGCCCCGGGCGCTCGAGGTGCAGTTTGCCAAATTCGGCGTGGATGCGGTTTACACGGCTCCCGGCGAAGACCCGCGATCCGTCAAGATTGTGTTCCGGGACGCGGATGCACAGGAACGGTTTCAGCGCGGTGCGGGTGTCGCGCCCGCCTTTGTTATTGATATCCGGGCGAGTGATGTGGTGCCGGTTCGCGACGCGACCGTTGAGCGCGATGGCATGACCTACCGCATTCAGGGACAGCCGCGCGCGATTGGGGCGGGGCGGCATGTCTATCGCTGCGATGCGGTGA
>JAVKCY010000120.1:0-8913 GCA_040223265.1 Parvibaculum sp.
GCCTGTTTCGCGTTTTAACTTTTCAACAACTCCCTCACCCTTAGTCGCATTTCGTGCGACCAAGCCCACTTCGGCCCCGGTTTCGGCAATACGCCGCGCCGTGATCAACCCGATACCGTCCGTTGACCCCGTCACAATGACCCTTTTTTGCACCATGTTTTTCCTTCGCCTCCCGCAATAAGTTGAATTTTGGACCTTTCCACGAGAAAGGCTGAAAAATTTCCTCATGACGGCATGCGGTCAACCTTTAGGCAAGGAAAAACCGAGATAATGCCGTGAGTGGGGTAAATGGGTGGGTAAAATGGTGACAACTCCAATGACGAATGATGACGTGGCCGAGTTCAGCTCGATTCTGATCGCTGTTCAGGAAACGCCCAAGGGGCGGTGGTTTCTGGAGGAGTTTGAGCGGCGCAATCGCGTTGCAGATACGGACATGCTGCTCCAGGCCATTGCCACGCTAAGAACAGAGGCCGCTGAGACTTTAAAGGCGGCCACAGTGCCCAGCGATACAATGACCATGACAGCGCTTCGTCGTGAACTGGAAGAAATGAGCGCCACCATTCGCGACACCCGGGTCGCCATCGCGTCCATCAAGCCGGAAGAAAATGGTAACAACCGCATCATGATGGCATCAGAAGAACTGGACGCCATTGTCTCGTCTACTGAACGCGCAACATCTGAAATTCTGGCCGGTGCAGAACGCATTCAGGAAATTTCGGACAAGCTGCGGGAACAAGGCGGAGACGAAGATCTCTGCGACGAAATTGAGTCACACGCTACCTCCATTTTTATGGCCTGTTCTTTTCAGGACATTACAGGGCAACGCACATCAAAAGTTGTAGGCGTACTGAAATATCTGGAACATCGCCTCAACTACATGGTTTCGCTCTGGGACGGCACCGCCGCTGGAAGCTTGAGCAATCTGGATGACAACCTGCCAAAGGACGAACGTCCGGACGCACACCTCTTGACTGGCCCACAGGCAGAAGATGTGGCCCCGGATCAGGATCAGATTGACAATATTTTTGATGACATCGCTTTTCTGGACGCTGACGAAACCGTTGGCGGCGAGCCCGTTTCCCAGGATATCTCTGCACCAGACGCCATCAATGAAGTTGATCTCGAAATCGAACCAACCCAACCTCCTGCCAAGCAATCAGCTATCAAAACTGCACACGGCGATCTTGATTTTGCGTCGGCAGACACAAGTGTGAACACCAGCCATGAGGAAAGCACACCCGGCGACATCATGGCAGCGGGTGAAGAAGTTGATCAAGACGATATCGACGCACTCTTCAACTAGACCTATCTATCCAACGGTCAGATTGACGTGATGGACACGCCAGACTCCCTCGCGTTCCTGCGTGTCAGCGCGCATATCATCCGGCCCTTCCCATGACAGGTGGGTGAGCGAAAAGGGCGCGATCTCCAACAGGTGCCCGTTCTCTTCCGGCAGATCAAGTGCGAGGATAAGTGCTGCCCGAATGACCGCCGCATGGCTCACGGCAATCATCGGCCGATCAGGATAATGCAGCGTAAGCCGCTGGACGGTCTCAGCCACCCGCGCCACCACATCGCCAAACCCTTCCCCGTCCTCAGGGAGGATTGTGGACGGATTGTCCCAATCAATCTGCGGATTGCTCTTGTGAACTTCCGCCCGTCGCCGACCTGCCCATGAGCCCAGATCCTGATCTGCCAGACCTTCAACGCTGATCGCATTGGCACTTTCGCTCAGCGCCCGGACGCTCGCCCGCGCGCGCTGCGCAGGCGACGTCAGCCACACCGCACCATTAGGTAACCGCGACGACAAGCGCCGCGCCGCAACCGCCCCCGGCGGCAGCGTCGGCAGATCCAAGCGCCCTGTGTAACGGCCCGGGTCCTGCGCAATACAGCCCTGCCTGATCCAATACCAATCTGTCCGCATCAATTTCAAACCCCGAATTTTTGGCTTTGCCCAAATCTTAGAAAATTCGCGCCTGCTTGGTCTCGCACGCTAAGCCTGCTAAGAAAAGCCCCCTGAAATTGAACACCGACAAATTGAAACCGAACACCGACAATAGGAATGGACATATGTCAGAACCAGTATTGCTTGTCGAAAAATCAGGCGGAATTGCAACCGTCACCCTCAACCGCCCAACGGCCATGAACGCATTGTCGATGGAACTGCGCGAAACCATGGCGAAAACCTTCGACGCGCTGGAACAGGACCCCGATGTCCAAGTCGTGATCCTCACCGGCGCTGGCAAAGCGTTCTGTGCGGGCCTAGACCTGAAGGAACTTGGCGCGCAAGGCCTCGCCGGTCCGGACAATGCAGTCACACACCTGGACCCTGTCACCTCGATCAACAAATTTTCAGGCCCTGTCATTGGCGCAATCAATGGCGTCGCCATTACCGGTGGCTTTGAAGTCGCTCTCGCCTGTGACGTGCTGATCGTATCAAGCAATGCACGCTTCGCTGACACACATGCCCGCGTGGGCATTCTGCCGGGCTGGGGCCTTTCCCAAAAGCTCTCCCGCGCTATCGGCATTTACCGGGCAAAAGAACTTTCGCTCACCGGCAATTTCCTGAGTGCGGAGCAAGCTGCCGACTGGGGCCTTGTCAACCGGATTGTGGCACCTGAGGACCTTCTCGCCACCGCCAAAAGCCTTGCGAGCGACATGTTGACCGTCGTGCCGGAAAGCCTGAACACCTATAAGAAGTTGATCAATGACGGCTTCGCCGAGAGCTTTGGCGACGCAATCAAGACAGAACGCCGCGTTTCCGGTGCCGCCAACTCCGCCGTATCCGCGGATGCACTGGAAAGCCGCCGGGCCGGCATTCAGGCGCGTGGCAAGCAGCAGACCAGCTAGAGACCGCACTCGCCATCGGCAAGGTCACAGGCTACACTCCTCCCACTGACATATCTTTGGTCCCTTACATCAACTCTGGGAGGAGATTACCATGCATGACATGGTCATACGCGGCGGCATGATTTATGACGGCACCGGCAGCGCGCCTTTTCGCGCCGATGTTGCAATTGATGGCGACAGGATTTCCGCAATCGGCACCATTCCCTCACAAGGCAAGCGGGAGATCGACGCGAACGGCCAGATCGTGACGCCGGGCTTTGTCGACATCCACACCCATTATGATGGTCAGGTCACTTGGGACCCCTACCTTCAACCTTCCACCTTTCACGGCGTCACCACCGCCATCATGGGCAATTGCGGTGTTGGCTTCGCCCCCTGCAAGCCGGATGAACGCGATTGGCTGATCGGCCTGATGGAAGGTGTTGAGGACATTCCAGGCACCGCCCTTGCCGAGGGGATCGACTGGCGCTGGGAAAGCTTCCCGGAATATATGAACGCCATTGAAGGCTCACCTCTTGCCCTCGATGTGGGTCTGCAAATCCCCCACGGCGCACTCAGAGCCTATGTCATGGGGCAGCGCGGCGCTGACCTTGAGCCCGCCAATGAAAATGATGTCAAAGAAATGTCAAAACTCGTGGTGGAGGCATTGGAGGCAGGTGCGCTTGGCTTCTCCACCTCACGCACTGAAAAGCACCGGGACAAGAACGGTGCACACACACCGAGCTTCAAGGCGGAAGCGGCAGAACTCCACGGCATCGCCGCCGCGATGGGAAAAGCCGACAAAGGCGTCATGCAACTGATCGCTGACTTCTGGGATTTCAAACCGGAATTTGCGCTGATCCAGGGCATGGTTGAAGCGTCAGGACGCCCTCTCTCCCTCACCATCGAACAGGATGACCGCCACCCGACCATCTGGAAAAACGTATTGGATGGGATCGAAGCTGCCGCCCAAAAAGGCCTTCCCATGCGCGGTCAGGTGCCACCACGCGCCACCGGTGTGCTACTGGGCCTCACGTCCACATTGAACCCGTTCATCCTGCACAAAACCTATCGGCAAATCTCACACCTTCCCATTGACCAACAGGTGAAGGAGCTGAAAGACCCTGCCTTCCGTGCGCGCCTTTTGGCTGAAGAACCGGATTACCCGCAAGGTCAGATCATCACAATGCTCTGTACCAGCTATCACAAAATGTTTGAGCTCGGTGACACACCAAACTATGAGCCCGATCCGGCTGAAAGCGCGAAAGCCATAAGCGAGCAAGCAGACAAGCACCCGCGTGAAATTTTGCTCGACTGGATGCTGAAACGGAACGGCGAGGCGCTGCTCTATTTCCCGCTGATGAATTATCTGAACGGCAGCCTTGATGATGTGCACACGATGATGACCCATCCCAATATCGCCTTCGGTCTGGGTGACGGCGGTGCCCATGTCGGCATTATCTGTGATGCGAGCTTCCCGACCACCATCCTCACCCATTGGGGTCGGGACCGGACACGTGGCCCCAAACTCCCGCTTGAATGGTTGATCAACCGCCTGACGAAGGCAAATGCGGAAGTGGTCGGCCTACAAGATCGCGGCATCATTGCGCAAGGCATGAAAGCTGACCTCAACATTATCCGCTTCAACGATCTGCGCCTCCACGCGCCTGAAATTGTGCATGACTTGCCGGCAGGCGGAAAACGCCTCATCCAGAAGGCGGATGGCTACACCGCGACAATCATCTCTGGCGAAGTTGCTTTTGAAGAAGGCAAACCCACGGGCAAACTGAATGGCAAGCTCATCCGGGGTGCACAAGCACGGCCTGCGGAGGCCGCTATTTCTATCGCATCGGATTAAGAAAATGCCTATGTCACAGACGTGACGGAAGAAGACAAACGCGTGCAAGCCTTCGGGCTTCTGTGTGCCGCCTGGGGTCTCGGCTTCATTATCGGCCCCGTGCTGGGCGGCTTCCTCGCCGAGATTGATCCAAAGCTCCCCTTCTTCGCCGCGGCGGGCTTCGGCGCGCTGAATGTCATTTACGGTTTCTTCGTCCTGTCTGAAACCTTCGCCAAAGAAAACCGGTTCGGCGAACTCAACTCCGCCTATATCGGGCTTGCGACCGCGACCATCGGGTTCATCGGCCTCGCGTTAGCGACAACGAGATTGGCATTGATGCGGGATATGCTTTCGAGGAAGAAAACTCCATCAATAAGCACATTCTGGGCCTGTTGCTCCACTATCATTTTCACTGGAGCTCGCTTGGAGCGGAACACTAAAATTGGAGATCGCTTGGAGCGGAACACTAAAATTGGAGCTCGCTTGGAGCGGAACACTAATCTGCGTCTCGGCCCTGACACGCCCATCTATCTAAAACGAAACTTAGGACCAACCAGACCCTGATCTTTTTGCCTTCTGCCCCCACAGGCTGCCGCCCACACCGCCCCTCACGCAACTTGCTGGGCCGTTGCAGAATGGCGACATCTCCACGTGAATATTACTTGCGAACGATTTTTAGTTGCATAAAGAAATCCGACTGGTTTAGACAAGTCCCAGATTGATAGCTACTCTCAAGAACAACTGTTAGAAAGTCGGACAATGAGTAAAAATGTGAACCAAATTCTATGGGGGGCAGCAATTGCGTCCATCGCCTCCACCACCGCATTTGCAGAGGAAAGCTACCCGCGTATCGACTTTGTCATGCCAATGGAACTTCAGAATGATTATGCGTTTGATTCTGATGTAAAAGCGTCTGAGCTAAATGCGACCTCCATAACAATCGAGCCAGAAATTTCCTTCCGTCTCTCGGAAAACTTCTCGATTGAAGCAGGTCTCGTGTTTGAACCCATTAAAGACCCGGTTGACGACCGCTTTCTGGAGGATCAGGGCCTCTATGTTGAACAACTCTTCCTCTCCTGGCAGGGCGACGGTTTTGGCCTGAAAGCCGGTAAATTCAACCCCGCTTTCGGTAATGCCTGGGACAAGGCCCCGGGTATTTATGGCGGCGATTTTGCCGAAGATTATGAGCTGACCGAGCGTATCGGCCTGGGCGGCGATATAACGCTTGGTAATGACGCTTCCGGCGAGCACACAATGTCTGTAGCAACTTTTTTCGCAGACACGTCAACCCTCAGCCAATCCTTCCTGAACAGCCGTGGTGAAACACGTCGCGGATCGGGTGGTCTCTCAAACACAGAAGACTTCTCATCATTCTCCGTGAGCCTAGATAGCGAAAGCGTACCCGCCCTTGGTGGTATTGGCTACACGCTCGGCGTCGCCCGGCAGGATGGCGGTGTTGGCACAACAGAAGATGAAACATCATATGTCGCCGGTCTGTTTGGCAGCTTTGAAGTCGCCGACGGCGTGACCCTTGAGCCCATCATCGAATTTGTCTATCAGGACAATGATGCGGGCACGATTGGGGAGCAAGACTATTTCACAATCGGCAATACCGTTTTGCTCGGCCCCTGGAATGTTGCGCTCTCCTACACAGCACGCAATACCCATGCGAACATTGCCGGCACGCCAGATATTGAAGATGAACTCTTCCAGGCGTCCGCCGGATACGCTTTCGAAAACGGTATCACAGCAGATCTCGGCTACCGTTTTTCGGAAGAAGCATCCGTCGACACACACATTTTTGGCGTTCTGTTCACCTATGAGCTTGAAACTTCCATTTACTAAGCAGCGAGCTATCCTCCTGGAAACAGTGAGGTATCCTCCTGGAAAGGAATGAACATGTTATTCAAAAAGTCCAAGATGGCCCTGCTCTCGTTGGCAACGCTCACACTGGCAACAAGTGTCGAAGCCGCTGAGCCAGCCGACATTCTCAGCACCTATGCAAACATTGCAGAAGCAGGCTATCAGGATGCCCTCACAACGGCGCAGCGCTTGAAGAGCACAATCAACACCCTCATTGCCAGCCCGACAGACGAAACCCTCAAAGCGGCACGTACCGCTTGGGTGGACGCCCGCGTCCCCTATCAGCAAACAGAAGCCTACCGTTTCGGCAATGTGATCGTTGATGAATGGGAGGGAAAGGTAAACGCCTGGCCGCTCGACGAAGGGCTCATCGACTATGTTGATGCAGACGCTTACGGGGATGGAAACGACGAAAACGCTTTCTATACCGCCAACATCATCGCGAATGAAAAACTCACCATCGCCGGGCAGGAAGTGGATGCAACCAACATCACGGCGGACCTGCTTCGCTCCTTGCATGAAATCGACGACGTGGAAGCCAATGTGGCAACTGGTTACCACGCCATCGAATTCCTGCTCTGGGGTCAGGACTTGAACGGAACGGACGCCGGCGCCGGTGATCGCCCTGCAACAGACTATGCTTCCGGCGACGCCTGCACCAATGGTCATTGCGACCGCCGCGCCGCCTATCTTGTCGCGGTAACAGACCTGCTGATCTCTGATCTGGAAGACATGGTCGCAGCTTGGGGCACGAGCGGCGATGCCCGCACAGCGTTGGGGAGCGACAAGCAGGGACTTGCCATCATCCTGACCGGAATGGGCAGCCTTTCATATGGTGAACTTGCAGGCGAGCGCATGCGTCTTGGCCTGATGCTGCACGACCCGGAAGAGGAGCATGATTGCTTCGCCGACAACACACACAATTCTCACTACTATGACGCCTTGGGAATTGCCAATGTCTACAAGGGGTCATACACCCGCATCGACGGAAGCAAGGTCGAAGGTGCAAGCCTTGCCGATCTCGTCCGCACACTCGCACCTGATTTGGACGCAGAAATGCAAGCCAAACTAGCGGCGACGCAGGCGGCCATGTCCGTGATGAAAGACACAGCCGACAAGGGAGAACAATCCTACGACCAGATGATTGGCGAAAACAACGAAGCCGGAAACGCCATCATACAGGCGGCCATTGACGGCCTTGTTGACCAGACCAAAACGATCGAACGTATCGTCGCGGCAATCGAGCTTGACGGGATCGAAATCGAGGGTTCAGACAGTCTCGACAGGCCGGAAGCTGTGTTCCAGTAAACACGGGCTCTACCGACCATGGGTGCTGCAGCCTATCGGCTGCGGCACCTGGCCTCGGACACAAGATGACGATTGGCTTTATAGTATGCGTATGACCCACACCGCCTCTCTCCGCATCTTGGGCTCCTTCATGGCGCTGACGTTTCTCGCGTTCAGCCCATCCGTCCTTGCAAACGAGACGTCATCACGCGCAGCGATACTCGCTCCCACAAATGATTTCACGAAGGCGGAGCCTCACGAAGCGCTTTCCGGTGGCACTGCAACAAACACACGCCGGTTTGACAGAGAAGCCTTCTCACAACCGGCGCAAAACCTGAGCTTTGCAGATCGCGGCACCTTCTTCATCGGCAATGGGTTCTTCAAACGCCTGTGGGTCACCGCACCTGCGTCCACCACGTCGGCAGACGGTCTCGGCCCCCTTTACAATGCGCGCGCTTGTCAGCGCTGCCATCTGAAGGACGGACGTGGCCACCCGCCCAAAGATGCATCCGACAGCGCGACATCCATGTTCCTGCGCTTGTCCATCCCGCCGCAAACAGAGGCACAAGCTGAGGCGATCCGCGCCCACATGATGAACAATGTGGCGGAACCAACTTACGGCGCGCAATTGCAGGATGTAGCAATTCCCGGCCTCAAGGCCGAAGGACGCATGGCAATCTCCTATCGGGAGGAAGAAGTCCAGTTTGCAGATGGCACCACCGCCAGCCTTCGGCACCCCACATATCAAGTCACCGACCCAAACTATGGCCCGATGCATGAAGACGTCCTCTTCTCCCCACGCGTAACACCGCCAATGATCGGACTGGGACTGCTGGAAGCGATCCCGGAGGCCGACATACTTGCCGCAGCAGATCCAGAGGATGCAGATGGTGACGGTATTTCCGGTCGTCCCAAATATATTTGGAGCCGCGCTCATGAACGCATCATGTTGGGGCGCTTTGGCTGGAAGCTTGGGAACCCGACCCTTCAGGACCAATCTTCAGAAGCGATGGCTGGCGATATCGGCATCTCCAACCCGCTCTTTCCCGACCATGGCGGCGACTGCACGAAAAATCAGACAGATTGCCTCAGAGCAC
>JAVKCY010000124.1:0-10740 GCA_040223265.1 Parvibaculum sp.
TTTCTTCCCTCACACATGGGGCGGAGATAGGTGTCCTTCTGTTCCGCCGTTCCCCATTTCATCAGCGTGTGCATGTTGCCTTCGTCCGGCGCCTGGCAATTGATCGCGAAGGGGCCGAAGCGGGCACGTGCAGCTTCCGCCGAAACCATGGCAAGTTCGACATGACCGAGACCCATGCCGCCCCATTCCTCCGGCATGTGGGGCAACCAAAGACCGCGCTCATAGGCCTGGGTGCGCATCTTGATGACGGCATCGCGCACGGACTTGCGATCATCTTCGTTGATTGTTTGTTCAAGTGGTTTGACCACTTCGTCGATGAATGTGCGGACGGACGTGCGGATCACTTCCACCTCGTCTGAAAAACTGAAATCGATTGCCATTTTCTCCCCTCCTTTTTTGTTTCAGGCTGATGTTGATGATGAAAGGCTAGTGCGCCTTACGTTTCTGCGAAAGGGCAAACTGATGTGTCACTTCAACAGATCAAATTCGCGTCGGAAAAAGGCGCATTTGATTGACATTCGGTCCTTCGCGGAGAAGGCTGCTGCATCTTAGACATTTGAAGGATCTGCCGATGATCAAAGTTCACCATCTGAACAATTCCCGCTCGCAACGCATTCTGTGGATGCTTGAAGAGCTCGGTGTGCCTTACGAAATTGTGCATTACCAACGCGACAAGGAAACCAATCTTGCGCCGGAAAGCCTGAAGAAGGTGCATCCGCTTGGGAAGTCGCCTGTTCTTGAAGACAGGGATGTCAAGATTGCCGAGTCCGGGGCGATCATCGAATATCTTGCGGAGACGTATGGCAAGGGCGCGTGGATGCCGAAGGCGGGCACGGCTGAGGCGCTTCGTAACAAGGAATGGCTTCACTATTCCGAAGGCTCGGTCATGTTGCCGCTTTTGCTTTCGCTTTATACGCGCCGACTTGGCGAAGCCGCAGCGCCTTTGCAGCCACGTATCCTGAGCGAAATGATCCTGCATTTTTCATATATGAATGCCTCGCTCGAAGGACATGACTGGTTTTCCGGCGACAAAATTCAGGCATGTGATGTTCAAATGAGTTTCCCGATCGAGGCTGGCGGCGGGAGCGGTCTGTTGAAAGATTTCCCCAATCTCGCTGCGTTTTTGGCACGGATTGAGGCGCGGCCTGCCTACAAACGAGCATTGGAAAAGGGTGGTCCCTACACGCTTGGGGGTTAACCTGAATGGTGGTTGGACCTGTCGACATGCTTGACCGGATGTCAGGCATGTCGATAGCCTTGCCTGATTCGAGGTTTGGACGGGTGCGGGGGCTTGTTCGGACGGACCTTTAAGGGGGCTTGTTATGGCTGTTGTGTCTATGGATCTGCCGCGACCTGATCGACGTTGGCTCTTTCTGGAGCCGAGCCGCACGGTGGCGGAGCTTGCTGTCTGGCCTATTAGTCGGCAATTGTTGCAACGTGCACCGATGGGCGATGGACATCCGGTGATGGTGCTGCCGGGCTTTATGGCAGGCGACAGAAGCACAGGATATCTGCGTGAGTTTTTAAGCTCTCGCGGTTATGAGACAAGGCCTTGGGAACTGGGTCGAAATCTTGGACCGTCCTCCATTGGTCGTGAAGGTGAGCTTCTGGCGCGACGGCTTGAAGATATTTACCGCGATCACGGCAAAGAAAAGGTGAGCCTTGTCGGCTGGAGCCTTGGTGGCGTGCTGGCGCGGGAAGTGGCGAAAAAGCTGCCAGAGATGGTGCGGCAGGTGGTGACATTAGGCAGTCCGTTTGCGGGCTTGCCTGAAACAAGCCATGCATGGCCGTTGTTCAAGCTGATGTCGGGCAATGAAACCAAGAGCCAGGACTTCTCTGACATTGTGGCGCAGATCGCGGTTCCGCCGTCAGTGCCGACGACATCGATTTATACGAAGACCGATGGCATTGTGCATTGGTCCAGTTCGATCAATGCAGAAGAGCCGCACACGGATAATATTGAAGTTCGGGCTGCACATTGCGCTCTTGGGTTTAACGCGCCGACGCTCTTTGCGGTGGCGGATCGTCTGGCGCAGGCTGCTGACGAATGGCGGCCTTTTCACAGAGAAGGCTGGCGCTCGCTCGTCTACCCCTCGTCGGGACATTGATCTTTCATTTGTCGTGAAGAACAAAAAAGGCCGTGAAACTCATTCACGGCCTTTGGTCTGTCTGTCCAAATCGACTTAAGTCTGTTTTGCGTTCGAGGGCTCATCAACAGCCGCAGAACTCAGGCTCGCCGCCTTGCGGGATGGTGCCTTGCGTTTTGCTTTTGCCTTGGTCGCAGGCTTCACTGCCGTGCGGTTTGTGCCGACGGCTTTCGCTGGCGCTTTCCTGGCTGTTTTTGCAGCAGGCTTTGTTGCAGGCTTGGCTTGTTTCCCCAGAATGGCTTCTTCGAGTTCTTCGAAGCTTTCTCTCAGGCAATCCGCATAGAATTCAGGATCCGGCATCATTTCCCGGTCTGCGGTGATGGTGATCGTGACTTCCTTGTCATAGGACATCACCACATGGCCGAGGCCCAGACCGTCGAACAGGCAAAGCAGCCCAAAATATTTCACCATCTGTGCGCCGTTCATGTAGATCGGAATGGGCGGACCGGGCACATTTGTAACGACCGTGTTGAAGAAGGGCTTTGTTGAATTGGCGAGGCCGAACTGCGTGTAGAGCCGTGCCGCGATACCTGTGAACAGGGCAGGTGCCGTTTTCGACAGTTCTGACATTTGCCGGGCGCCGAGCGCATTGGTGAGTGCTTTTTGCTCCTGCGTGTTGGCGCAGATCGAGAGGAGACGCTCTCTCGGGTCTGCAATATGCGAACCCAGTTGCACCAGCATCGCCGAGACCTGGTTGCCGAGCGATCCGCCTTCCTCCTTGGAACGAACAGACACGGGAGCCATGGCGATGAGCGGTGTTTCCGGCAGCTCACCCTTTGATTCCAGGTACCGGCGCATCGCACCGCCTACAATGGTGAGCATGATGTCGTTGACTTTCGCCCCTTCGACGCCTGCACGGATCTCTTTGATGCGAGCAAGGTCGAGGGCCACACCTTCGATGGCGCGGTGTGCGGAAATCTTTGCGTTAAAACGCGTGCGTGGTGCATTCAATGCCTGGCTCAAGGAGAATTCCTTGGTGAGCAGGCCTTTGATGGTCCGGGCGAGGCCGGGCACGCTTTTGCCGGCCATCTCAATCCAGCGGAAGGGCTGCTTGATGTTGCCGACATAACCACGCAGGGCCATTTCAACCGCGGTCGGTTGTTTCTCTGGCTTCCACTTGTCTTCAATGGCAGGCATCTTCTCGCTTGGCGAGATCGTGTGCAGTGCGTTCATAATGTCGACGCCTGACATGCCGTCAATCGCAGAGTGGTGGATTTTGGACAGAAGCGCGTAGGAGCCTTTTGGTACGCCGGCGACATTGTCCAGCCCTTCGATCACTGTGAATTCCCACAATGGTTTTGAGAGGTCGAGCGGGCGCGCCATAATGCGCGCTGCCTGAATGCAGAGCTGGCGCCAGTCACCTGGTTTTGGCAAGGCAACGTGGCGAACGTGATATTCGAGATTGAAGTTTTCCATCTCGATCCAATAAGGGTGATCGAGACCGAAAGGCACGTTGGCGAGCCCACGGCGAAAGGTTGATGCGAGAGGCAGGCGCTCTTCAATGAAGTTCAGAATGTCTTTAAATCGGACAAAGCCACCGGGCGCAGTCGACGGATCGTAGATCGCGACGCTGCCGATATGCATCGGTGAGTTTTCCTGATCGAGGTAGAGAAATGTGGCATCGAGGCCTGACAATTGTTCCATTTTATACGACCCTCCCTAATCGCGGCATTTAGCCTAGCAAGTGCTATGTCAGAGGGATAGGCGGGAACCACTAGGCAGGACAATCTAATCGGATTTGCGACTATTTCTCGGGGCGTGCGCGCGAGGACTTGACAAATGTGGTTTTTATCATATCTGATGAGAATATCAATTATGGCCCTGAGGGGCCTGGGTGGAGGATATTATGCGGCTTGTGACATTTTGTGAAAAAAGCGGACGCCCTAAGATTGGCATTCTGCAGGGAGAGAAGGTCCTTGACCTGAGTGTTGCGGCACCGGACCTGCCGACGGAGATGGTGGCGTTCCTGGAAGCGGGGGACAAAGCCATGGCTGCGGCCCGTGCGGTGGCCAAGAATCCGGGGGGGATTTCCCTCTCTGACGTCACCCTGAAAAGCCCTGTCCTGCGGCCACCGAAGATCCTCGCAGTTGGTCTAAATTATAAAGAACATGTGGAGGAGACCGGCCGGGAGCTTCCCCAATTTCCGATCATCTTCAACAAGCAGTCTACCTCTGCAAATGGTCCTTTCGATGCGGTGCTTCGCCCCAAAGAAAGCGTTGCCATGGACTATGAGGGCGAGATGGGGGTTGTGATCGGCAAACGCTGTCGCCGTGTCCCCAAGGAGCGCTACGCGGAAGTGATTGCGGGCTACACGGTGCTGAATGATGTCACCATCCGCGACTGGCAGCGTCGGACGCCCACCATGACGATGGGGAAGTCCTGGGATACGCATTGCCCGATGGGCCCCGCCATTGTGACAGCGGACGAGGTTGATATCTCAAAGCTTGAGTTGAAGACGATTGTGAACGGCGACGTGCGCCAACATTCGGACACAAGCTTTCTGATCTTTGATGTACCGACATTGATTGAGCATTTGTCGACGGCCTTTACGCTGGAACCTGGCGATGTAATCGCAACGGGAACCTGTGCCGGGGTTGCGGCCGCGATGGAAGGCATGCCCTGGCTCAAGCATGGCGACGTTGTGCGTGTGGAAATTGAGACACTGGGCGCGATCGAAAACAAGATTGTGGACGATGAGGGTGGCACAATTATTGGCTGAACGGGCTGGTATTGGCTGAACGGGCTGGTGGTTAACATGAGTGGAGAGACGGTATGATCAAGGTTGAAGATATTGTCTATGTGCGCTTTCGCGCGCCAGATCTCGATCAGATGGAGGCGTTTCTGCTCGATTTCGGGATGGTGCGCACCGCGCGCACGGACACCAGCCTGTTCATGCGCGGTACCGGGCCCGACCCGATTGTGCATGTAACCGAGAAGGGCGAGCCCGGCTTTGTCGGCTTTGCGTTTCAAGCGGCCAGCGAGGCGGACCTGAGATCAGCTGCGGCTGCCAACAATGTGGTTGTTGAGAGGCGGAGTGAGCCCGGTGGAGGGCTTCGTGCCATCATCCCTGATCCTGACGGGTTTCCTGTTGAGCTTGTCTTCGGGCTTGAGCGGTTTGGCGTGCTCGACGTTGAGGAAATCGAACCTCTCAATGAGCGTCTCGACAAGCCGCGGCTTGGTCGCGTCAAGCGGATGCAGGAAAGTGCGTCGCATGTTCACCGGTTGGGGCATTGCGTGATCAATGTAACGGACTATCAGAAAAGCCTTGCCTGGTATCAAGCGCAGTTCGGTCTGCTGAAGTCCGATGAAATATTCATTGGCGATGAAAGTACCGTGCTCGGGTCTTTTATGCGTTGTGACAAGGGCGATCAGTTCGTCGACCACCATACGTTGTTTCTTGTGGGAACGGGCAAGCCGGGGTTTAACCATGCCGCCTGGGAGGTTGCCAATTTTGATGATCTGATGCTTGGCCGGGATGTGCTCACCCAAAAGGGGCATAAGCCTGTATGGGGCGTTGGTCGTCATGTGCTCGGGTCGCAGATATTTGACTATTGGCGCGACCCATGGGGCCATATGGTCGAGCATTGGACTGATGGTGACATGCTGAACGCATCGACGGCGCCCAATCTGGAGCCCATCGATATGTTGCTTAAAGCGCAATGGGGTGGTGATGCGCCGGCGGACATGGCTGGTTGAGTGATCCTTGATAATGACCCCTGATTTCAGCCGAACCTCTGCGCGGGTTGTTGGCGACACCTCTATCTAGTTGAATGTGTTCACCTGAGTGACCGTGCCAACAAAAAACGCCGCTGGATTAATCCAGCGGCGCTTCTAAACCATCGTCTCTGGTGAGACTTAGTTGTGATACCGGTAGCTTGAAATTGAGCATACATCGACGCGCTCACGGATAAGAACGTCACCGTCTGTGAAAACAGCCCGGAAGTCATAGAGACAATACCCTGTCCCATCATCAATGTTCATCATCACGCTATCGCCTGGTGCCAGAATATCCTGACCCAGAATATCTTCTTGCCAGCTCTCTGCTCCAACGTTTGATGCATAGAACTCGACCATGGTGGTCTGTGTTTCGTTGATAATGCGAACGCGGCGGTCTTCTGCCTGGCTTGATGTTGCATTAACGATCAAAAATAGTCCGATAAATGCGGAGGTGATAGCCATCCTTGTGGCGGTAAATGTGCGTGTCATGTTTCCCCATGAAGTTAGAGCGTACCCGAAGCATATTCTCGTGAATTGATCGGGCTTAGTCAAATATTGAGGGCACTTCCGGTCGTCGAAGTTTGTTGCGGCGACCGGCCTCACTGAATTAGCCATTACTCGTGATAGCGGTAGCTGGAAATTTCGCAGACATTAACACGCTTGCGTTCGAGCTCATCTCCATCTGTAAAGACGGCTTTGAAGTCGTACAGGCAGTAGCCGCTTCCATCGTCTATTGTGATCATCACGCTCTCGCCCGGTGGCAACAGGTCCGCACCAAGAATGTCTTCTTCCCAGGTTTCAGCATCGACGTTGGAGGCGTAAAACTCTCGCATTGTGACCCTTGTCTCATTAATGATGCGGACTTGACGGTTGAGACCGTCAGGGCGGGTTTGAGCGGTAGGTGCGGCGCCAAAGCGGTAGGTCGAGACTTTGCAGACATCGATTTTTTCGTCTGTCACCGTATCGCCATCTGAAAACACGGCTTTGAAGTCGAACAAGCAATACCCGGTGCCATCATCAATGTTGACCATGACGCTGGAACCAGACTGGAGGACATCTTGTCCGAGAATGTCCTCTTGCCAATCGTTTTCGCCGACGTTTGATGCGAAGAACTCGACCATTGTGACGCTGGTTTCGTTGATGATCTTGACATTTCTGTCTTCAGCGAGGCTCGAGCCCGCGCTGATTAAGACCATGATGCCGACAAGTGTTGCGGCTGCGGCCAAACGCATGGTGCTAAGTAAATAGGTCATTTTTCCCGTTCCCCTCTATATTTCCACAAATTTTTTCTGGACTTTTCATTGTCCGGACTTGGGCCGTGCCGTCAATGACATGCGGCAAAAAATAGAGACATGTGCATGAATGAAAACTGAATACTCATTTTGCTGCCTTGGTTTGAGCCTTCAGCCCCCATAAGGTGGGTGCAAATGAAATCCCACTTTTTCAGGAGAAACGCATGTCAAACAGTCAGCTGGAGAGCGTGATTGAGGTTAAAAAGGGGGAGCTTAGAACGGCGCGGTGTGTTGAGAGCAACGTGCCCGATGCTGCTGTGCTCAAAGCAGGGCAGGTGCTCTTTAGAATTGATGAGTTTGCTTTGACCGCCAATAACATCACCTATGCAGCCTTTGGTGATGCGATGAAATATTGGGATTTTTTTCCGGCCGCGGAAGGCTGGGGTCGCATCCCGGTTTGGGGGTTTGCTGATGTGGTCGCGTCCAAGGCAGACGGGATTGATGTGGGTGAGCGGTTCTACGGCTATTTCCCCATGTCGACCCATCTGGTGGTTGAGGCTGCCAAAGTCTCTCCCAATGGTTTTTTTGATGGTTCTGCACACCGCAAGGGTCTTTCGCCGGTGTACAATAATTACCTGCGGGTGACGGCTGACAAAGGATATGTGAAGGCGCGGGAAGCAGAGCAGAGCCTGTTACGGCCCCTCTTTACAACGTCCTATTTGATTGATGATTTTCTCGACGACAATAGCTTCTTTGGTGCGGACACCATCATTCTGTCGAGTGCATCCAGCAAAACGTCGCTGGGTCTGGCGCAGGTTCTTTCGTCGCGTGGTGGCGATCGCCCGCGTGTCATCGGCCTCACCTCCAAGGGCAACAAGGCTTTCGTTCAGGACGTCGGATATTATGATGATGTCGTTCTCTATGATGATATCGCTGGCATTGATGTGAATGGCAATGTTACCTTTGTCGATATGGCAGGGGACGCCCATGTTCGCAGTGCGGTTCACAATCACTTTGCCGAGCGATTGACCTGTTCATGTGCGGTGGGGGGCACCCATTGGGAGCAGGGCGGCGGTGGCGAGGGTTTGCCGGGCGCCAAGCCGACATTGTTTTTTGCACCGAGCCAAATAGAAAAACGTAACAAGGATTGGGGACCGGCAGAATTGCAGGCCAAGATCGCAACGGCCTGGAGCCTGTTTCTTGCGTCCGTTGATAAATGGATGAAGGTGGAGCGCGTGAAGGGCGTGGCTGCCGCAGAGGCGGCTTACCATCAGGTTCTGGAGGGGGAGACATTGCCGGAAACTGGGCTTATTGTTTCCGTTCATTCCGACTGATCTCCCGTCCAGAAGCGAGGCTCCATGACCACCACCATTTTTTCGGCGCGCCGTATTATCACCATGAATGCGTCCCGTCCGTTCGCGAGCCATGTCGCGGTACGTGACGGGCGAGTGCTGGGCGTCGGGACGGAGGAGGAGCTTCGCAGCTGGGGCGAAGCAACGCTTGATGAGCGGTTTGCCGACCTTGTGCTGATGCCCGGTTTGATTGAAGGGCACTCTCATTTGATTGAAGGTGCGGTGTGGGATCATACCTATGTGGGCTATTATGACCGCACGGGGCCGGATGGCCGTGTTTGGCCGGGGTTGAAAAGCATTGATGCAGTGGTTGAGCGATTGCAGGCGGCGGATGCGGCGATTGCCGACCCTGATGCACCGCTCATCGCCTGGGGCTTTGATCCGATTTTCTTTGGTGAGCGGCGCATGGTGGCGTCAGACCTTGACCGTGTTTCCACGAAGCGGGCGATCGGTGTGTTTCACGCGAGCCTGCATTTTCTCAATGTAAATTCTGTTGTGGTTGATGCGTCTGACCTTGCGTCTTCGGCGGACATGCAGGAAGTGATGACCGATAGCACAGGCAATCCGACGGGGGAGCTTGCGGGCATGGTCGGTATGTACCTTGCGCTCAAGGCCATGAAATATGATTTGGCCGGTGCCTCGACGCAGCCAGATGCGTTGTGGAATTTTGCGCGTATCTGTCAGATCGCCGGTGTGACCACGGCGACGGACCTGCACTCGCCGCTTGATGATGCGCTTGTGGCGCGGCTTCGTGCGGAGACGGATAAGGATGCCTATCCGATCCGGCTGGTGCCCGCCTTTGGGGGCACGCTCCTTCCTTCAGACCAGGGCATTGAGCGCATTGGCGTTGTGCAGCAACAAAGTACCGACAAGCTCAAGATGGGGATCGTCAAGCTTGTGCTGGACGGGTCTGTCCAGGGCTTTACCGCGCGGATCAAATGGCCGGGCCATTTCAATGGCGCACCCAACGGGCTTTGGTATATTGCGCCTGATGAATTCAAGAAACTTGTGCGTGCCTATCACGAGGCGGGGCATCAGCTTCATATTCACACAAATGGTGATGAAGCGACGGAGCTTGCGCTGGATGCGATTGAGGCTGCGCTTGTCACGTGTCCGCGTGCTGATCATCGACATACGCTGCAGCATTGCCAGATGGCGAGTGATGCACAGTTCCGACGGATGGCAGTGCTGGGTGTCGGGGTCAATTTGTTTTCCAATCACGTCTATTATTGGGGTGATCAGCATTATGCGCTGACGCTCGGGCCCGACCGGGCGCACCGTATTGATAATGCGGGGAGTGCGATGGAGCATGGGGTTGATCTTGCCATTCACTCCGATGCACCCATTACGGCGGTCAGTCCCTTGTTCACCGCGTGGTGTGCAGTCAACCGTGTGACGGCGACGGGCCGCGTGCTGGGCGGTGATGCGGAGATGCTGAGCGTTGAAGAGGCGCTTTACACCATTACGATGGGCGGGGCGATTTCTCTGAAGCTTGACGACGAGATTGGCAGTATCGAGATTGGCAAGCGCGCCGACTTTGCCGTGTTGCACGAAGATCCGCTTGATGTCGATCCGATGGAACTTAAGGACGTGAGAGTCTGGGGTACGGTTCTGGGTGGGCATGTCTTCCAGGCACCGTCAGCCTGATTGCGAGGGGGGCGAGGCTTATGGCAGATGCTCCTATTCCGCTCACCGTCATTGGCGGGTTTCTGGGGGCAGGCAAGACGAGCCTTCTCAATCGACTTTTGCAAGAGGCGGGTGGCCGGCGTCTCGGGCTCATCATTAATGATTTTGGTGATATTAACATAGACGAGCAGCTGATCATCTCGCGTGATGAAGAGATGGTCAGTCTTGCCAATGGGTGTATCTGCTGTTCGATTGGCAGTGATTTCGTCCGGGCATTGATCAGCCTCGTGACCATGCAGCCGCCACCAGAACAGATCATCATTGAAGCGAGCGGTGTCGCCGACCCTGCGCGGATTGCCGGCATTGCACGCGCGGACAAGGCGCTTGCTTTGCAAGGCGTGCTGGTACTTGTTGATGTGCTGCATTTTCTGACGCAGCTTGCCGACCCACTACTCACCGACACGCTTGAAGGGCAGGTGCGGTCTGCGGATCTTGTTCTGCTCACCAAGATTGATGAGGCGAATGAGGCGCAGGTTTTGCTGGTTGAAGACGCATTGCGAAAGTTGAGGGCGGATGTGCCGCTGGTGCGGGCGCAGATTGATGAATTGCCGCTCTCTGTGCTGTTTGATCTCCCGTCCGGCGAGACATCTGCTTCATCGCATGACC
>JAVKCY010000127.1:0-13434 GCA_040223265.1 Parvibaculum sp.
CCTGCCAGAAGGTACGGAAATGGTGATGCCGGGTGACAATGTGGCAGTTGAAGTTGAGTTGATTGCCCCTATCGCTATGGAAGAGAAGCTCCGCTTCGCTATCCGTGAAGGTGGACGTACCGTCGGTTCCGGCGTCGTCGCCAAAATCATCGAGTAATTTTGGATTGTGAAGCCTCGGCTGGTCCGAGGCTCCACCTCTCTGAGTGGCCCCGAAAGGGCATAAGGACTTAAAATGCAGAGCCAAAACATTCGCATCCGGCTGAAAGCGTTCGACCATCGTGTGTTGGACAATTCAACCAAGGAAATTGTGAATACCGCGAAGCGGACGGGCGCAAGTGTACGGGGTCCAATCCCGCTACCAACGCGTTTGGAAAAATTCACGGTGCTTCGTGGCCCACACATCGATAAGAAGAGCCGCGAGCAGTTCGAAATTCGGACTCACAAGCGTCTTCTGGACATTGTCGATCCCACGCCGCAAACGGTAGATGCTCTTATGAAGCTCGACCTTGCTGCAGGTGTCGATGTTGAGATTAAGCTCTGAGAAGACATTAGTCTTCTAAGTAGATAAAAGGATTTGGGACCATGCGTTCCGGAGTGATCGTTCAAAAACTGGGAATGACCCGCCTCTTCGAAGAAGGTCGGCATGTGCCTGTGACGGTTCTTCGCCTGGACAATTGCCAGGTCGTTGCACAGCGGACAGAGGCGTCAAGTGGTTATACGGCCGTCCAATTGGGCGCTGGTAAAGCCAAGGTGAAAAATGTGACGCGTGCGCAGCGTGGCCACTTTGCTGTTGCTCATGTTGAGCCCAAGCGCAAACTCGCTGAGTTTCGCGTGTCGGCTGAGAACATGCTCGATGTGGGGGCTGAGATTACAGCAAACCATTTCGTGTCCGGCCAGCGTGTGGATGCTTCCGGTGTTTCGATCGGTAAAGGTTTTGCCGGTGCGATGAAGCGGCACAATTTTGGCGGGCTTCGGGCGTCGCACGGTGTGTCTGTTTCTCACCGTAGCCACGGCTCGATCGGTCAGTGTCAGGATCCGGGCAAGGTCTTCAAGGGTAAGAAGATGGCTGGTCATATGGGCTCTGTCCGTGTGACGACGCAGAACCTGGAAGTTGTTCGCACAGATGTAGATCGTGGTCTCATCATGGTGAAGGGCGCGGTTCCTGGTTCGAAAGGTGGCTGGGTTTTCTTGCGAGACGCTGTGAAGCGGCCTCTGCCAGAAGGTGTGCCGATGCCAGCTGCGCTTCGCCAATCAGGTGATGTGGCACAGGCTGCTGAAGAAGTGCCGGCTGCTGACGTACAGAAGGATGACGCAGAATGAAGGCGGATGTGACCACACTTGAGGCCAAAACGACTGGTTCGGTTGAATTGCCGGACGACGTTTTCGCTCTTGAGCCACGTGCTGACCTTATTCAGCGCATGGTGACGTATCAGCTGGCGAAGCGCCAGGCAGGCACGCACAAGACAAAAGGTCGGTCTGAGATTTCTGGTACGACGAAGAAATTCGTTCGCCAGAAGGGGTCGGGCGGCGCACGGCACGGTAACCGCAAGGTTCCGCAGTTCCGTGGCGGCGGGAAGGCTTTTGGTCCGGTTGTTCGCAGTCATGCGATTGACCTGCCCAAGAAGGTCCGTACGCTGGCGCTGAAGCATGCTTTGTCGGCCAAGCTTAAGGCAGAGAAGTTGATCGTGCTTGATGAGGCAAAGCTTCAGGAAGCAAAGACAGCGGGTCTGCGCAGTTCTTTTGCGAAGCTCGGCTGGACATCGGCGCTGATCATTGACGGGGCGGAGCTGGACAATAATTTTGCTCTCGCGTCGCGGAATATTCCATCGGTGGATGTACTGCCAGTTCAGGGCATCAATGTGTACGACATCTTGCGCCGGGACACGCTTGTTCTGACCAAGGCTGCTCTTGAAGGTTTGGAGGCTCGGTTCAAATGAGTGAAGCACGTCATTACGATGCCATTCTTCGTCCGGTCATCACCGAGAAGGCAACACTTGCGTCCGAACATAATCAGGTGATTTTTCGGGTGCCGTTGACGGCAACGAAGCCTGAAGTTAAGGCTGCTGTAGAAGCTCTGTTCAAAGTTAAAGTGAAGGCGGTGAATACGCTCCGCCAGCAGGGCAAGTTGAAGCGCTTCCGGGGTATCGCCGGGAAGCAGGGCGACTATAAGAAAGCGATTGTGACGCTTGAAGAAGGTCACTCAATTGATGTGACGACCGGTCTTTAAGCGACAGCGGTAAGCAGAAGCGAAAGCGCAGAAGTTATGGCACTTAAACAATATAAACCTTCCAGCCCTGGTCAGCGTGGTCTTGTACTTGTTGACAAGTCCAGCTTGTGGAGTGGCAAGCCGGTTAAGAAGCTGACCGAAGGTCTGACAAAATCAGGTGGCCGCAACAATACTGGTCGCATCACGGCACGTCGTCGTGGCGGCGGGCATAAGCGGACCTACCGCATTATCGACTTCAAACGCACGAAGCTGGATATGGCAGCGGTTGTTGAGCGGCTTGAATATGATCCTAACCGCACAGCGTTCATTGCGCTGATCCGGTATGAGGATGGCGAGCAGGCTTACATCATTGCGCCACAGCGTTTGGCTGTTGGGGATTCAGTGGTTGCATCTGAGCGGGCTGACGTTAAGCCAGGCAATGCGATGCCGATCAAAAATATCCCGATTGGCACGATCATCCACAATGTGGAGTTGAAGCCAGGCAAGGGCGGTCAGATTGCACGGTCCGCTGGTACCTATGTGCAGCTCGTCGGACGTGATCAGGGTTTTGCGATTGTGCGCCTGTCGTCCGGTGAGCAGCGTTTGATCCGTGGTGAGTGCATGGCGTCGATCGGGGCTGTTTCAAACCCGGATCAGTCGAACATTACAATTGCAAAGGCTGGCCGTAATCGCTGGCTTGGTAAGCGCCCGTCTGTTCGTGGTGTCGCCATGAACCCGGTTGACCATCCACATGGTGGTGGTGAAGGCCGTACGTCAGGTGGCCGTCACCCGGTTACACCTTGGGGTAAGCCAACCAAAGGCAAGCGGACCCGTAACAATAAGGCGACGGACAAGTTTATCGTGCGCAGCCGCCATCAACGTCGGAAGTAAGGTAAGAGATCATGTCACGTTCCGTATGGAAAGGTCCGTTTGTAGACGGATATCTCTTGAAGAAAGCCGAAGCGACACGTTCGTCAGGCCGCAAAGAAGTGATCAAAACCTGGAGCCGTCGCTCTGTGATCCTTCCACAGTTTGTTGGTTTGACGTTTGGCGTTCACAACGGCCAAAAGCATATTCCAGTTCTCGTGTCTGAGGACATGGTGGGCCATAAGTTTGGTGAGTTCTCTCCGTCGCGTACCTATTATGGGCACACGGCAGACAAGAAAGCGAAGAGGAAGTAAGCCATGGGCAAGTCGTCCAATCCACGGCGCCTGGCGGATAACGAGGCAATGGCCAAAGGCCGCATGCTCCGTGTGAGCCCGCAGAAGCTGAACCTGGTCGCGCAGACTATCCGCGGTCAGAAAGTCGAGCGCGCGATTGCTGATCTTTCGTTCTCGCCAAAGCGTATTGCGCTGGATGTGAAGAAGGTGCTGGAAAGTGCTGTAGCGAACGCGGAAAATAACCATGATCTCGACGTTGATGATCTGGTGGTGGCGGAAGCTTTCGTTGGCAAGAACCTTGTCATGAAGCGCTGGAAGCCACGGGCGCGCGGGCGTGTAGGTAAGATTATGAAGCCTTTTAGTGAGATCACTATTGTGGTTCGTCAAGTCGAGGAGCAAGCCTGATGGGACAGAAGATTAATCCGATCGGCCTGCGGTTGGGCATCAACAGAACTTGGGACTCGCGCTGGTATGCTGGTCGTCACGAGTATGGTCAGTTGCTCCATGAAGATTTCAAGATCCGCAAGTTTCTTGAGAAAGAATTGAAGCAGGCGGGTATTGCAAAGATCGTGATCGAGCGTCCGCACAAGAAGTGCCGCGTGACAATTCATTCCGCGCGCCCTGGTGTGGTGATCGGTAAGAAGGGCGCAGACATTGAAAAGCTGCGTCGCAAGATTGGCACAATGACAGCTTCCGAAGTTCATCTGAACATCGTGGAAGTGCGCAAGCCAGAGATTGATGCAACGCTTGTTGCGGAGAACATTGCACAACAGCTGGAGCGCCGCGTGGCCTTCCGTCGTGCGATGAAGCGGGCAGTGCAGTCTGCAATGCGCCTTGGCGCTGGTGGCATCCGTATTAATTGCGGCGGTCGTCTTGGCGGGGCAGAGATTGCGCGGACGGAATGGTATCGCGAAGGTCGCGTGCCGCTTCATACGCTGCGCGCAGACATTGATTACGGTGTTGCTTCAGCTCATACAGCGTATGGGGTCTGTGGTGTGAAAGTTTGGATCTTCAAGGGCGAGATCCTTGAGCATGATCCGATGGCTCATGAACGTCGTGCGCTCGAAGGTGGTGACCAGTCATCCCGTCGTCGCGATGCGAACTAAGCCTGGCGAAAGCGAAGAGAGTTAAACGATGCTGCAACCGAAACGTACAAAGTTCCGTAAGGCCCATAAGGGTCGTATTAAAGGAACCGCAAAAGGTGGCACGGACCTGAATTTCGGCGCCTATGGCCTTAAGGCTCTAGAGCCGGAACGCGTCACGGCCCGTCAGATCGAGGCTGCTCGCCGTGCGATTACGCGTCATATGAAGCGTGCTGGTCGGGTGTGGATCCGGATTTTCCCAGATGTGCCGGTGTCGAAGAAGCCGACAGAAGTACGTATGGGTAAGGGTAAGGGTACGCCGGAATATTGGGCAGCCCGTGTGAAACCAGGTCGCATCATGTTTGAAATTGATGGTGTGCCCGGAGATATTGCGCAGGAAGCTCTGCGTCTTGGCGCGGCGAAGCTGCCGATCAAGACGCGGTTCGTAACCCGCCCAGGTGAACAGGCCTAAGGGCTCAGGCTCAACCGTAGTGAAGAGGATGAGGCCATGAAGGCCAGTGAAATTAGAGATATGACTCCAGATCAGCTGGATGACGAGCTTGTTAAGCTGAAGAAAGAGCAGTTCAACCTGCGCTTCCAGGCAGCAAGTGGGCAATTGGAGAACACAGCGCGTGTTCGCCAGGTTCGCCGCAGCATTGCTCGTATCTGCACGGTTCGCCAATCTCTGGCAAACCAGTCTGCTAAGTGAGGGTTCGATAATGCCGAAGCGTATTTTGCAGGGCGTCGTTGTTAGCGACAAAAACGACAAGACCGTCGTAGTGAAGGTCGAACGTCGTTTTACCGACCCTCTTTTGAAGAAGACCGTCCGTCGGACGAAAAAGTATCACGCTCATGACGAAAACAATTCCGTCAAGACGGGCGAGACGGTATCGATCCGGGAATGCCGGCCGATTTCGAAAAATAAGACTTGGGAAGTAATCGGGGATGAAGCTTGAGGCGGTGCCTTTAGCTGAAACCCATTTGAGAACAGGCAGTTAGCCATGATTCAGATGCAAACAAATCTGGGCGTCGCTGATAACTCGGGCGCTAAACGCGTCCAGTGCATCAAGGTGTTGGGCGGCTCGAAGCGGAAATACGCTTCTGTAGGCGACATCATCGTGGTCAGTATCAAGGAAGCGATTCCGCGCGGCCGTGTAAAGAAGGGTGACGTCATGAAAGCCGTCGTCGTTCGTACCGCGAAGGATATCCATCGTCCAGATGGCAGCACAATCCGTTTTGACGGCAATGCTGCTGTTTTGATCAACAACCAGGGTGAGCCGATCGGCACACGTATTTTTGGCCCGGTTACCCGTGAACTGCGTGCGAAAAATCACATGAAGATCATTTCGCTCGCTCCGGAGGTGATCTGATGGCTGCTAAGATTAAAAAGGGCGACAAAGTCATCGTGCTCGCTGGCAAAGACAAAGGCAAGCAGGGTGAAGTGCTCGGTGTGTTTCCGCAGGAAGGCCGTGTGCTCGTTCAGGGTGTTAACCTCGTGAAGCGTCATGAGAAGCAGACCCAGACAAGCGCAGGCGGCATCGCAACTCGCGAAGCAAAGCTGGACCTCTCGAACGTCGCCTATGTTGATCCGAAGAACGGTAAAGCCACTCGGGTCGGGTTTAAGGTTTTGGAAGACGGGAAGAAAGTTCGCGTCGCCAAAGCATCAGGAGAAGTGATCGATGGCTGAGGCTTATCAACCACGCCTGAAGGGCATGTATCTGGACGCTATTCGTCCAGCCCTGCAGGAGAAATTCAAATACGAAAACCCGATGAACCTCCCAAAGCTGGAGAAGGTTGTGATCAACATGGGTGTTGGCGAAGCGGTTGCTGACTCCAAAAAGATCAAGATCGCTCTAGAGGATCTCGGGTTGATTGCAGGTCAGAAGCCTGTCGCGACCAAAGCGAAGAAGTCCATTGCTGGCTTCAAGCTTCGTGAAGAGATGAATATTGGCTGCAAGGTCACGCTGCGGAAGGACCGGATGTACGAATTCCTGGACCGCCTGGTGACTGTAGCGTTGCCGCGGGTTCGTGACTTTCGTGGCCTGAACGCGAAGAGCTTCGACGGTAACGGAAACTATGCGATGGGTTTGAAGGAACACATCGTGTTCCCAGAAATTGACTACGACAAAGTAGATCAGGTTTGGGGCATGGACGTGGTGGTTTGCACGACGGCCAAGACGGATGATGAAGCCCGGGAATTGTTGAGAGGCTTCAACTTCCCCTTTGCGAAATAAGATTTGAAACGATGATCTGCAGCTTTTTGCAGGATCACCGGAGGATAGAATGGCTAAGAAAAGCAGCGTTCTGAAAAACGATAAAAGAAGAAAGCTTGTCACACAGCATGCTGTTAAGCGTGCAGCTCTGAAAGCTCAGACAATGGACAAGACTCTGACTGTTGAAGAGCGCTTTAAAGCTGGGTTGAAGCTCGCGGAGATGCCGCGGAATTCCTCGAAAACACGTGTTCGCAATCGTTGTGAAGTGTCTGGTCGTCCGCGCGCCTATTATCGTAAGTTGAAAATGTCGCGTATTGCGCTGCGGGAACTGGGTTCAAAAGGCCTAATTCCGGGCTTGGTAAAATCAAGTTGGTGAGGAGAGAGATCTCATGTCAATGACAGATCCCCTCGGAGATATGCTTACACGCATCCGCAATGCTGCGATGCGTGGTAAAGGCAACGTAAAAACGCCAGCGTCCAAGTTGCGCGGTCGTGTGCTCGAAGTGCTCCAGGACGAGGGTTATATCCGTGGTTATTCACGGACCGATTTCGAAGGCGGCAAGTCCGAGTTTGAAATCGAACTCAAATATCACGAGGGCCGTCCGGTCATTCGTGAAATCCAGCGGATCTCGAAGCCGGGCCGCCGGGTGTATTCATCGGTGAAAGATATTCCAGCCGTTCATAACGGTCTGGGCATCTCGATCCTCTCGACACCTAAGGGTGTTATGTCTGACACCGCTGCTCGTGATGAGAATGTCGGTGGTGAGGTTCTCTGTCGCGTCTTCTAAGACGCGGGCAGGGCAAACGGACGGGTAGGAAGAGACCATGTCGCGAATTGGTAAGAAACCCATCGCTGTGCCAAGCAATGTTACAGTCAATCTGGATGGCCAGAATGTAACTGTAAAAGGCCCTCTCGGGCAGCTTGCACTGACGCTGGTAGACGAAGTGAGTATCGCAAACGGCGAAGAGGGACTGGTTGTCACTCCTTGCGACGAGAGCCAGCGCGCTCGCTCCATGTGGGGCATGCAGCGCACTCTTGTGCAGAACCTGGTAACGGGGGTGGCAGACGGCTTTACTCGGAAACTCGAAATCAACGGTGTTGGTTATCGTGCGGCGATGCAGGGGAAAAACTTGCAATTGGCCCTCGGTTTCAGCCATGACGTACTTTACGAGGTTCCTGCGGGGATCGAGATAAAGACGCCAAAGCCGACCGAAATTGAGATTTCGGGTGCCGACAAGCAAGTGGTCGGTCAGGTCGCGGCCGAAATTCGGGCGTACCGCCCACCGGAGCCTTACAAAGGCAAGGGTGTGAAGTATAGCGATGAAGTCATCTTCCGTAAGGAAGGCAAGAAGAAGTAATCGAGCCATGGGCAAGAAATTGACACTTGAAGACCGCCGTAAGCAGCGGAACAGAAACAAACTTCGCAAGCTGGCGAATGGCCGCGCGCGGCTGTCAGTGTTTCGGTCATCCAAGCATATCTATGCTCAGGTAATCGATGATGTTGAAGGTCGGACGCTGGCTGCCGCTTCCTCCGTGGACAAAGAGTTCAAGGGTGCGAAGGGGACAGATACAGCTGCCGCAGCAGAAGTTGGCAAGCTAGTCGCCAAGCGCGCAGCTGATGCTGGTATCAAGGACGTCGTGTTTGATCGCGGTGGCTATATTTATCATGGTCGGGTGAAAGCCCTGGCAGAAGGTGCCCGCGAGGGCGGCCTGAACTTCTAAAGGAACGGTATCGTGGCACGCAAAGATTCTCGTGATCGGGACGAACAGCGCGACAGTGAGTTTGTTGACAAACTGGTTCACATCAACCGCGTAGCAAAAGTTGTGAAGGGTGGTCGCCGGTTTGGCTTCGCTGCTCTCGTCGTAATCGGTGACCAAAAGGGTCGCGTCGGTTTCGGGCACGGTAAAGCTCGCGAAGTACCGGAGGCCATTCGTAAGGCGACCGAAAGTGCCAAGCGGAACATGATCCGCGTACCGCTTCGTGAAGGCCGGACACTCCATCATGATATTGATGGTCGTCATGGTGCAGGTCGCGTGACGCTCCGTGCGGCACCGGCTGGTACCGGTATCATTGCCGGTGGTCCAATGCGCGCTGTTTTCGAAACGCTTGGTGTTCAGGATATTGTGGCGAAGTCACTTGGGTCCGCGAACCCGTACAACATGGTGCGGGCGACGTTCAATGCACTGACGCGTGAGCAAAGCCCACGCATGGTTGCAGCACGTCGCGGCAAAAAGGTTACGGATATTGTTGGACGCCGTTCAGACGGTGCCGGCGAAGCATTGGCATCTGAATAAGTCCTGAGCGACAAGTAGAGGTTTAAGATCATGGCAGCAGCAAAGAAAGCGGCAGCGAAGACTGTTACGATCAAGCAGATCGGTAGTCCAATCCGCCGCCAGCCAGATCAGCGCCAGACGCTGGTGGGCTTGGGGCTCAATAAGATGCATCGTGTTCGGACCCTTGAGGATACTGCAGCGGTTCGCGGCATGATCCAGAAGGTCGGTCACCTGGTGCAGGTCATCGAAGAAGTATAATACGAGACCGCGTTGAGCCATTACGGGCTTAGAACGCGATTTGAGGTAAGAAAAATGAAGCTCAATGAGGTTTCCGATAATGCAGGCGCTCGCAAGGCGCGCATTCGCGTTGGTCGCGGTATTGGTTCGACCAAAGGCAAGACAGGTGGCCGTGGCGTAAAGGGTCAGAAGTCTCGTTCGGGTGTGGCCGTTAAGGGCTTCGAAGGTGGGCAGATGCCGCTCTACCAGCGGTTGCCAAAGCGCGGGTTTAAGAACCCGTTCTCCAAGGCCTATAACGTAGTGAACATTGGTCGTGTTCAGACGGCTATCGACGCGGGCAAACTTGACGGATCGAAGCTCGTGACGGCTGAGGTGCTGGTTGAAGCAGGTCTCGTGACGGGTCTGAAGAAGGACGGCGTTCGCTTGCTGGCCAAAGGTGTTATCACTGCAAAAGTTCAGTTCGACATCGCTGGCGCGTCAAAAGCGGCGATTGAAGCTGTAGAAAAAGCAGGCGGGTCCGTTAAAGTAGCGGAAGCTGCAGCGACCGCTGAAGCGTAAGCCTGATAGACGCAAGCCATTTGGGCTTCCGTTCATTTCGAGCTCTGGAGTTAGGTGAATGGCCTCTGCCGCAGAACAGCTTGCAGCAAATTTGAACTTCTCCGCCTTCGCGAAGGCGGACGAGCTGAAAAAGCGCATCTGGTTCACGCTCGGCGCTCTGCTGGTCTACCGACTGGGGACCTATATTCCTATCCCTGGTATTGATCCTGCCGCTTTGGCGGAAATTTTCCGTCAGCAGCAGAGTGGGATCATCGGCATCTTTAATATGTTTTCCGGCGGCGCGGTTGGCCGCATGGCCATCTTTGCGCTGACGATCATGCCGTATATTTCGGCCTCGATCATTATTCAGCTGATGACGACCGTCAGCCCTCACCTTGAAGCGCTCAAGAAAGAGGGTGAACAGGGTCGCAAGCAGATCAACCAGTATACACGCTACGGTACAGTGTTACTGGCTATCCTGCAGGGCTATGGCATCTCTGTCGGCCTTGAGGGGGCGGGGAACGTTGTTCTTGATCCCGGGCTCTTCTTCCGGGCGACGACGGTGATTACGCTTGTCGGTGGTACGGTGTTCTTGATGTGGCTCGGCGAGCAGATCACGGCACGCGGTGTGGGCAACGGTATCTCGCTCATCATCTTCGCGGGGATCGTTGCGGAATTGCCGGCAGCGCTCGCGGGAACGCTGGAGCTTGGTCGTCAGGGCGCGCTTTCTACCGGGCTTATCCTTGTTCTGATGCTGATGGTGGTTGGTGTTATTGCGTTCATCGTGTTCGTGGAGCGCGCGCAGCGCCGGTTGCTGGTGCAATACCCCAAGCGCCAGGTAGGCCAAAAGATGTATGGTGGCGATAGTTCGCATCTGCCATTGAAACTGAATACAGCTGGTGTTATTCCGCCGATTTTCGCCTCGTCTCTGTTGTTGCTTCCGATCACGGTCGCAAATTTCAGTTCAGGGCAGGGCCCTCAATGGCTTAACGTCGTGACTGCGTGGCTGGGGCATGGGCAGCCTCTCTATATGGCTCTCTACGCAGGTGGTATTATTTTCTTCTGCTTCTTCTACACAGCCATCGTCTTCAATCCGACGGAGACAGCTGAAAACTTGAAGAAGTATGGCGGGTTTATTCCTGGCATTCGTCCCGGCAAGCGCACGGCGGAATATATCGACCATGTGCTGTCCCGATTGACGGTGGTTGGTGCTGCGTATTTGACGTTTGTTTGTTTGCTGCCAGAGCTCTTGATTTCGCAATACAGCATTCCGTTCTATTTTGGCGGTACATCGTTGCTGATTGTGGTGAATGTGACAATGGACACGGTTGCCCAGGTTCAAAGCCACTTGTTGGCGCACCAGTATGAGGGGCTCATCAAGAAGTCCAAGCTAAGGGGAACGCGTCGGTGAAACTGATTTTTCTTGGACCGCCCGGTGCTGGTAAAGGTACACAGGCAGAGCGTATTCAGAAATCTCACGGATTAGTGCAGCTTTCGACCGGCGACATGCTTCGTGCAGCGGTTGCGGCCGGGACTGAGGTTGGCAAGCAGGCTGAGGCTATCATGAAGCGGGGGGACCTCGTCCCTGACGCTGTGGTTGTTGGTATTATTGCTGACCGGACGCGCGAAGCTGATTGTAAGAACGGTTACATCCTGGACGGATTTCCGCGGAATGTGGCTCAGGCCAAGGCTCTTGATGAAATGCTTTCAAGCCGAGGCGAGCGGTTGGATGCAGTTGTTGAGCTGAAAGTGGATGCTGGCATTTTGCTGTCGCGCATCGAAAAGCGTGCGGCAGAGACGACAGGCGGTGCCCGCGCAGACGATAATGCAGACGCTCTTAAGAAGCGCCTCAAGGTTTATGAAGAACAGACAGCCCCATTGTCTGGCTATTATCAGGACGCAGGCATCCTGAAGGCGATTGATGGGATGAAGGATATGGATGCGGTGACCGCTGATATTGAGGCGGCCCTCGAACTCAAGGAGACAGACATCGCTGGCTAAGCAGTTGACCGGGAAGGTAAAAAATCTATAATCCCGGCCAGCGCGACGGCAGCTCCTAAGCAAACCATCGGATTCTCACTGAAAAACAGCAGGAAACTGCGGTATTTCAGCGAAAAATCCCGTGTTTTTCGTTGCGGAACTGTTACAGCGATTCCTTTCGGCAGGAGAAGAACGTGGCTCGTATAGCTGGTGTGAATATTCCCACGAATAAGCGAGTGCTGATTGCACTCACCTATATCCATGGGATTGGCGATAAAAAAGCCGCAGATATCTGCGCAAAAGTGGGAATTGCTTCCGAGCGGCGCGTTAACGAGCTGTCCGATGCCGAAGTGATCCAAATTCGTGAGACGATTGACGGTGATTACCTTGTGGAAGGTGACCTGCGTCGTGAAGTCGCAATGAATATCAAAAGACTGATGGATTTGGGCTGCTATCGCGGTCTGCGCCATCGTCGTGGCCTGCCTGTTCGCGGTCAGCGGACACACACCAACGCTCGGACACGTAAAGGTCCAGCGAAGGCGATTGCAGGTAAGAAGAAGTAAGAGCGGGAATTAACGGGTCAGCCCGTTCGAATAAAAAGGTTACAGAATGGCGAAGGAAAAGACTCGCGTTCGGCGCAAGGAACGAAAGAACATTACGTCCGGCGTGGCGCATGTGAATTCGACCTTTAACAATACCATGATCACCATCACCGACGCGCAGGGAAATGCTATTTCCTGGTCGTCTTCGGGCACGATGGGCTTCAAGGGCAGCCGCAAATCAACACCGTTCGCCGCCCAGATGGCTGCGGAAGATGCTGGCAAGAAGGCTGCGGAACACGGTATGAAAACCCTTGAGGTTGAAGTCTGTGGCCCTGGGTCAGGTCGTGAGTCGGCGCTTCGTGCGTTGCAGGCTGGTGGCTTTACGATCACGAGCATTCGTGACGTGACACCGATCCCGCACAATGGGTGTCGTCCGCCGAAACGCCGTCGCGTTTAAATTTGGTTTGATGGACAATGGAGCCGGGCTTGTTGATGCCTGGCTTCAGCTTTTGACGGGTTTCCGTCGCTGCGGATCTGGACGATTGAATGGTTCAGACCGTAAAAAGACAAGAGGTTCTACAGGTGATCCAGAAGAACTGGGAAGAGCTGATTAAGCCGACTAAACTTGAGATTCAGGTTGGTCATGATCCGAAGCGTTTGGCGACTGTCGTTGCCGAACCGCTTGAGCGCGGCTTTGGCCTGACGCTCGGCAATGCGCTGCGTCGCGTGTTGCTTTCATCGCTGCAGGGTGCGGCTGTGACAGCTGTTCACATTGATGGTGTGCTGCATGAGTTCTCATCGATCGCCGGTGTGCGTGAGGATGTGACAGACATCATTTTGAACATCAAACAGATGTCTCTCGTGCTGCATGCTGAAGGCCCGAAGCGCATGATGCTGTCCAAGCAGGGCTCAGGTATTGTGACGGCTGGTGACATTGAGGTGGGGTCCGACATTGAGATCCTGAACAAGGACCTTGTGCTGTGTACGCTTGATGAAGGCGCTGATATCCGCATGGAATTCATCGTCGCAAATGGCAAGGGCTATGTGGCGGCAGACCGGAACCGTCCGGAAGATGCACCTATTGGCTTGATCCCTGTGGATAGCCTGTACAGCCCTGTGCGCCGTGTTTCCTACAAGGTAGAGAACACACGCGAAGGCCAGATTTTGGACTATGACAAGCTGATTGTTCAGCTTGAAACAGA
>JAVKCY010000008.1:0-2725 GCA_040223265.1 Parvibaculum sp.
CGCGAAGCTTTTCAACCATCGTCGCGATGGAGTGCATGACGTAATTATTGCCCGCCCCCCCAAAGTATGGAAGGCCACCGGTGACCGTCAGCGGGCGCGGATCGTCCGACGCGATACCCAATTCCTTCATGCCAATCTGCACGGCACTTGGAAAACAGGAATAGAGATCCATAATCTCGATATCGTCTATGGACCAGCCTGCCTGCGCAAAGGCCTTCTGGCCCATGGTGCGGATGGCTGGGCTTGAATGGAAATTCTGGCGCTCGGTCAGATGCCACAGGTCGTTGGCATCACCGCTCCCGTGCAGGTAAACCCATTTGCTTTCCGGCACGCCAAGCTCACGTGCCTTCTCTACCGACATCATGACGATGGCAGCAGCCTGATCGACAGCCATGATCGCGTTCATGTATTTGGTGTAAGGAAAACCGACATAACGATTATTGTCGCCCGGTGTTGCAATCTCTTCTGCAGAACGCGCAATAGGAAACCATGCCTGTGGGTGCTTTGCCGCCACCTCGGTAAAGGGCGCCATCAGCTTGCCAATAAACTTTTGCTGCTCCTCGATCGAGCGCCCGGCTTCACCGCGCAATGCATTTTCAAAGAGCGGATAACAATTGACCGGATGGGAGAGCTTGTGGATATTTTCCACTTTCGACACGCCCTCTTTCTCGTAGCCAATATCGATGCGCTTGCCGCCCGGGTCATCATTCCAGTTTTCTGGCGATTGACCGGACATAAGCAATTTCTGAAACGAGCTGAAACACTCAACACCCGCCAGCAAAACAATATCCTGGTCGCCCTCCGCAATACGTTCGGCTGTGTAATTGACCAAAAGCTGCGGTGAGTTTCCACCCGTTGGGCCGTAGCAGGTATTGGCTGGCTTCGCCCCAATGCTGTTGGCAAGGGAGAGAGGCAGGTTGGTATATTGGTTGATGGGCAACCCACCGCGCGTGCCGGGGCTGTCGATGACAAAACGCGTGCAGGTGATTGTGTCGAGTTTTCCCGCCAGTTCCGCAATACCGGTGTCACCAAGCGCCAACAGCGCCGCATCGGCCATGAGGGCCGCCGGGTCTTGCGCCTTCAGAGGGTCTTTTTCCTTCTGCACGACCTGGCCAACGCCAACGAGAATAGGAGTGCGTGGATCTGTCATCGTGATGTTTTCCTTAACCGGGTGATTAGTTTGCGCCGAAGATAATGATGCGACGCGTCCTGTCCAGCTCCGAACACATGACGCAGCGTCTACTTGCATTTCTTTTCTTCAAATTGGGAAGGATCTAGCGTAAACCGGGACTCAAAAAGCGCAACAACAAAACACGTGAGGATTATGGGATGGCCGTGATTGACGACAATGGTCGCGTTGTCCGTGGCTTCTTCGATCAGCCTGTCGGCTTGATTGACCATACGAAGGTGCGGCTGAAATCACCTCTGGGTAAGCTGTTGCCGGTTGAAGCGCGAGAGGCTGCCTTCCGTCATTTCCAATTCATGGGGGCCGTCTCCTCGCGATACGCTCTCGGCTGCGCGCTCAGCTATTCGCCGTTGATCAAAGGGGCGTTTCTTTATCTCTATGATATGGAGGGGCGTGAGTTTCTGCTGGAAACACGCCTCTCCGTTCGCAAAGACGGCGATGTTTATGACCTGGCTCGTGATCCCGATGAGGGATGCAGTCTGTTTGTGGCCGGTGGCTCGCAAATTGAGATGAAGGCAAGCAAGCTTGCCGGCACAAAGTCACTGATTGCGCGTCTTGCAGATGGTGTCACCATTGATCTCAGCTTTGCCGATTCCGCACCGGCTTTTTCACCCATGCGGCTTTGCACACAAACAGGCGCAACCGGCTGGACCTATGCGCAGAAGGTTGCCGGTGTGCCCGCGATGGGGTCAATCTCCGGTCCGTTCGGCATGTTTGACTTTGCCAAGATTGGGGCGTGCGCCCATCATGATTATACGTCGGGCTTTTTGCGTCCCGAAACCTACTGGAACTGGGCCTGCTTTTCCGCACGCGATGATGCCGGTCGGCTTCTGGGTCTCAATGTCTCGAACGGTGTTAATGAAAGCGGCTTTAGCGAGAATTGCTTTTGGGTAGATGGTCGTCTTGTCAAAACGGATCTCGTGTTGATCGAGTTTGACGACGAGGATCTGGACAGACCTTGGCGCATCCGGTCCGGCGGCGGTGCGGTTGATCTCACCTTCACACCGGTTGGCGGGTATCACGCTGTTGGTGATGGAGGGATTGTCGCCAGCAACTTCCACCAGATGTTCGGTCACTTTGACGGCGTACTGCAAGACCCTGAACTGGGTCCGCTTGCTGTGAAGCGTCTTGGTGGGTTTTCAGAAACGCAATATCTGCGCTGGTAGATCTGCGCTGGTAGCTCACCTACCTTTTACCACCGGTTGTGTACTTCTTCGGCAAAGCCAAACAGGCTTGGCACATCGAACCTGTCTCCATTGTCCAGAATGACGTGGCCGGAAAAACGCCCGAATGTCTGATTGGTTTCAGATCGTAGTACCAAAAGATCCGTCTTGTCGAAGCGATTATAGACAGGAGTAAATCGCATCTCAAAACGACCATCATTTGAGGTGAACTGCCACTCGCCCTTGTCGTACCCGGCTTGTGGAATGTGAAAGGTTACCTTGTCAAGCTTGTGAGCCTGCCCGTCCAGAAAGATCATGTTCTCCGAAGCAGCTGTGACATCGCCAAACCCATATCCGATGTTAAAACCAAAGGAAC
>JAVKCY010000012.1:0-16479 GCA_040223265.1 Parvibaculum sp.
CGTCACAGCTGGTGAGAAAATTCCCCACAAGCGGGACCTTCCTCTTCGCGGGCTTGCCCCCTTCATGCCCCGGCTCATGATGCACAGGCGGGACGAAGACGGGTTTACCCATTGTCTGTTGTTTGGGACCGCCCTGAGCGAGCTTTTCGGGCGGGACCTGACAGGATCTGTTCTTGAAGAGGCGATGGCGCTGGAAGATTCAACAATGCGGAGCATAAGCTTTGCCACCTACGCAGCGGAACACGGCAAAGAAGCCCCTTTCTGCCGATACGTACGAGGTACATTCAATAAAAAAACAGGATCAAAGCTACAGTTTGAGAGTCTGGCATTTCCCTATGTCGAAGACACAGACCGCTCCATGCGCTCGATTGTTTACGTCATGCCTATGGAATCGATATCGTACGGAGACAGCCTAACCCCACAATTTTCTGAGCAGTCAGTGCACATGTTCCACCCAGACATGCAACGACCGGACTGGCTCCAGCTTGCGTCCGCTCAGCAAACCACCAAGATATAACAGGGGGCCGACATCACAAGAGCAGAGGCTGCTGTTGCGGATTTTTGCACTGCGTATATCTCTACTTCTTGGGCGCTGGCGGTATGTGCCGGATATGCAATTCGCGCAGCTGATGATTGTTCGGCTCAGAAGGCGCCCCCATTAACAGATCTTCAGCCTGCTGGTTCATTGGATACATCGTCACTTCACGGATGTTTTGCTGATCTGCCAGCAACATCACGATCCGGTCTATACCAAGGGCGATACCACCGTGCGGCGGTGCGCCAAACCGGAATGCGTTCAGCATGCCCGCAAAGTTTTTCTCTGTGTCTGCCCGGTCGTGCCCGGCGATCTCAAAAGCTTTGAGCATGCAATCTGGATCGGCATTTCTCACCGCCCCTGAACCCAGCTCATATCCATTGCACACCAGATCATATTGCTGACCGTGAATGGTAAGCGGATCCTGGGTTTCCAATGCTTCCAGGCCACCGACGGGCATGGAGAATGGATTGTGTGAAAAATCGATCCGGTTTTCCGTCTCGTTAAATTCATAAATCGGATAGTCGGTGATCCAACAGAAGCGGAAGACATCTTTCTCGATCAAATCGAGCTCGGTGCCGATCCGCGTACGTGCTAGGCCTGCAAGATTTGCTGCCGCCGCTTCCTTGTCGCAGGCGAAGAAAAGCGCATCACCGGATTTGATCCCGGCTTTTTCAGCCATAGCTGTCAGCACATTTGCGGGGAAGAATTTCGCAATCGGACCCTTGCCGGTCAGCGCGCCATTCTCTTCTTCAAAAATGATATAGCCGAGGCCCGCTGCGCCGACATCCTTGCGCGCCCAATCGTTCAGCTTGTCAAAGAATGATCGTGGTTTGCCACCGGCACCGGGGGCTGGAATACCCCGTACAACACCACCTTGCGCGATGACGTTTTTGAACGCCTTGAACGTCACGTCTTCGGGTGTGAAGAATTCAGTCACATCGACGATTTCAATCGGGTTGCGCAAATCAGGCTTGTCATTGCCGTACTTCAACATCGAAACGTCAAACGGGATACGGATGAATGGTGCCGTGTCAGCCTTGCGTGGAATATCCATTTGCGGAGCGAAGACACCGAACGTGTCGCCTATCACCTTCTCCATAGCGGCGAAAACTTCTGGCTGTTCGATGAAACTCATTTCCACATCAAGCTGGTAGAACTCACCCGCAGACCGGTCAGCCCGCGCGTCCTCATCCCGGAAACAGGGTGCGATCTGGTAGTAGCGATCAAAGCCCGCCACCATGGTGAGCTGCTTGAATTGCTGAGGTGCCTGTGGCAATGCGTAAAACTTGCCCGGGTGCAGACGGCTTGGCACGAGGAAATCGCGTGCGCCCTCGGGGCTCGACGCTGTCAGGATCGGCGTCTGATAATCGAGAAAGCCCTGGCCTTCCATCGAATTCCGGATTGCGCGGATCAGATGCGAGCGCAGGATAATGCGCTTGTGCAGCCCTTCCCGACGCAGGTCTAGGAAGCGGTAACGCAGGCGTGTTTCTTCAGGATAGTCAGGCTCTCCGAATACCGGCAAAGGCAGCTCTTGCGCGGCGGACAAAACGTCAGCCTTTTTGACCAGAATTTCGATGGCACCCGTGGGCAGGTTTGGATTTACCGCATCATCGGCGCGGGCGACAATCGGCCCTTCGATGCGGATGATAGACTCGGTCCGCACCCGTTCGGCCACAGCGAAATCTTCCCCCATGTCCGGGTCGAAGACGAGCTGTGTCATGCCGTAATGGTCGCGCAAGTCGATAAACAGAAGCCCGCCATGGTCGCGCTTTCTGTGGACCCAGCCAGACAGGCGAGCCGTTTCGCCAACATTTGATTTTGTCAGTTCGCCACAGGTATGGCTGCGATATGGGTGCATGTCGGTCACATTCCACAGGTTCGGCCAGTGATTGGCCAGAAATTTGGCCTGAACCCCCAAACGGTGAGAATCCAGTGAGAATCAAGGGCTGACGAGGTTATCCGACCGCCCGTTTCTGAGGGCCGAAAAGCGCATGTGAGGGGCAATTTGTCAAGGTCTGCCGGGCTTTAGCCCTTTCACAGAGGTGCATTCTTCGGGGGCGACAGCGCCAAGAGTTTCAGGTATTAGGAGCGCCATGGAAATCATTACGACCACATCTGCGCTGGAGAATGCCTGCAAGCTGCTCTCAAAGGCCGCCTATATAACGGTCGACACTGAATTTATGCGGGATTCGACCTTCTGGCCGAAGCTCTGCCTGATCCAGGTCGCCGGGCCTCGCAATGAGTACATTATCGACCCGCTGGCGGACGGAATCGAGCTTGGCGCTTTCTATACGCTGATGACCAACCAGGCGGTCATCAAAGTGTTTCATGCCGCACGGCAGGATATTGAAATTTTCCATAACGAAGCAAACGCGATCCCCGACCCTCTATTTGATAGCCAGGTCGCCGCAATGGTCTGCGGTTTTGGCGAGTCCGTCGGCTATGAAACGCTGGTGCGCAAGCTTACCAATGGCAAGGTGGACAAGTCCTCCCGATTTTCAGACTGGAGCCGCCGTCCGCTTTCCGACAAGCAATTGACCTATGCAATTGCCGACGTGACCCACCTGCGCACAATCTATGAGGCGCTCGCAAAAGAGCTCGCCGGGACGGACCGTGTAACTTGGGTCGCCGAAGAGATGGCGATCCTGCAAAACCCGGAAACCTACGAACAGCATCCGGAGAATGCATGGAAGCGGCTGAAAATGCGCGTCAAGGGTAAGAAAGCCGTCGGTGTGCTGGTGGAAGTCGCCGCATGGCGGGAGCGGCAGGCGCAAGAGCGCGACATGCCTCGCAACCGGATTATGAAAGACGATGCGCTTTATGAACTTGCCAATCAGCAGCCAAAAGATCTGACGGCGCTTGAGAACCTCCGTGCGGTGCCGCGCGGCTTTTCAAACAGCCGGTCGGCGGCAAGCCTTATTGACGCGATCAAATCCGGCCTCAACTTGGACGAAGCATCGCTTCCCGAGATTGAAGAGAGCAAACCACTGCCGCCGGGCATCGGTCCGCTTGTTGAACTTCTCAAAGTGCTGCTCAAAATGCGTGCGGAAGATCACAATGTGGCCCCGAAACTGATTGCGACGGTTTCAGACCTCGAAAAAATTGCAGCAGACGACAATGCAGATGTAGCAGCGCTGCATGGGTGGCGACACGAAATATTCGGGAAAGACGCCATCGCTTTGAAACGCGGCGAATTGGCAATCTCCGCGAAAGGTCGTCGACTAATCCTGACACGGACGACCGACTGACTAAACTGAAAGTTGAGGAAGACATCAATCTTTGGTTGGATCGCATGCACTCCAGGTAGCAACGACCCGTTTCGTACAACCAGGAACTATCACACAAAAAATTGAACCGCCCGCACACGCACTTTTTTAACGAGAATTTATCGATCTGCCTCCACGATACCCCTGAACGGGAAATTTCAGTCTATCGGGGAATGACATGCTTTCACGCGTATTGAATGCAACAATTGGCAAACGAATTTTCGTTGCCGCAATCGTACCTATCATCGGCATCGCGCTCTTCGGCGCTTACATTTCCAGCGCTGAATATTCACGCTTTGCGTCGCTCGGTCGACTTCATGCGCTTGCGACAGTCGCGCCCAAAATCAGCGCTATCGTACATGAGCTGCAATCAGAACGCGCTTTATCGTCCAGCTACATTTCATCTGGTGGGGCGACAATTTGGAGTGGTCGGCTGGCCGCCCAGGTTAAACAAACAGATGCACTCCTTGCAGACTTTGTTCCCGATATGCGCTCGTTCCCAGCGTCGGGCTATGGTTCTGCCTTTGAAGAACGTCTCACTCTGGGGCTTTTGGAAATAGAGAAACTCGCAAAAATCCGCGAGCAGGTCCTGTCTCGGCAGACGACAGAAATCTACATGTCGGAGTACTACTCCCAGACCATTCGTCAGTTTCTGGACACTGTCGCAACAGCCTCTTCCGTTGCCAATGACGCAGACATTAAGGGCCGCACCACGGCCTATGTGAGCCTCTTGGAAACAAAAGAACGAGCCGGGCTGGAGCGCGCTCATGGTGCCAATGGCTACGGTGCCTCCAAATTTGACAGTCTCACACACACTAATTTCGTCACGTTGATTGGTCAGCAGGACTCCTTCATGGCGGTTTTCAACGCCTATGCAACAGAAGAGGAGCGTGCCTTCTACCAGGCCACTGTCACGGGAGAGCTTATCGACAATGTCGAGTATCAGCGCGATGTCGCCGTCGAAGCCGGGTATGACGAACTGTATGAAGAGATTACCGACCAGGAATGGTTCGACAATATCACCGCCAAAATCGACCTCATCAAAAAGGTTGAGGATCATGTCTCGGGCAATCTGATCGCGGCAGCTGACAATGCGCTCTCGTCTGCCTGGACCACTTTGTTTTTCACTGTGTTGTCTACCCTCGGCTCCCTCATCGTGGCGGGTTGTGCCTGCTGGTTTGTCGGGCGCTCTATCACCGCTCCGCTTGCGCGTCTTCAAATATCAATGGGTGAGGTTGCCGAAGGCGCGTTCGACATCGAAATTGCCGGGGCGGCACGGCGCGACGAGGTTGGGGATATGGCTCGCGCGGTCGAAACCTTCCGCAACCAGGGACGTGAAACCAACCGATTGCGTGAGGAACAAAAACAAGCTGAAGTGCGTGCGGCTGAAGAGAAACGTGAGAGCCTTGAAAGGATGGCAAAAGATCTTGAGACGTCCATCGGCCAGATGATCGACACACTGTCTACCTCGTCTGGAGAACTTGAGCAAACCGCCCGGACCATGCTGGAACTTGCAAGCTCTACAATGGATGAAGCAGCATCTGTATCCATAGCCAGTTCAAATGCCACCCAGAATGTCGAAACTGTTGCGGCGGCGGCCTCGCAGTTATCGCAGGCCATCAATGAGGTCACATCCCAGATCAGCAAGTCGGCAATGCTGACGAACGAGTCTCGCACGGCGTCTGAGGCCACCGACGTTCAAATGAAGAACCTTGCGGACGCAGCGACAAAAATTGGTTCTGTGATGGAGCTCATTCAGGAAATTGCTGAACAAACCAACCTCTTGGCACTCAACGCAACGATTGAAGCCGCCCGTGCCGGGGAAGCGGGTAAAGGCTTCGCGGTTGTTGCTGCGGAGGTGAAAGATCTTGCAAACCAGACTGCCAAGGCAACCGGCGACATTGCTAACCATGTGTCGCGTGTGCAGGAAGAGACGGCGACGGCTGCTCATGCCATGTCTGATATTGCGAGAAAAATTGATGAGATCAACCATGTGACAACGGCAGTTTCAAGCTCTGTTGAAGAGCAAAGTTCTGCGACGACTGAAATCTCCCGCAGTGCGGAGGAAACGGCAGAAATGAACCGGAATGTTTCAACAAGTGTCGACACAATGCGCTCCACCGCACAACAAACGGGCGCGGCTGCGGAACAGGTTTTGAGCTCCGCTGTCGGTCTCACCGGGACGGCCGATGAACTTCGCCAGAAAGTCGGCCAATTCGTCGCCAGCATTCGGGCTGCTTGATCACAGCCCTTCATAAACAAAAGGCCCGGGCACTTCCGGACCTTTTTTTGGCTCGCCTTTACTCTATCCGAATTTCTGGCTCAACATTGATTGCGCGGGCGAGCGTTGCCAGGCGCTTCTCAACAACTTCTCCGATAAAGGCTTTACTTTCCTTTCGCACGATCAGGCAAAGCGCCTCCGCGTTCAAGGAAAACCTTGTCTGCGGCAACACACCAATACTCGCAGCTGACAATGTGAAGGCGAGACGCAAGGCAAGCCCAATGATGCGGGCGTGCTCATGACCTTCTTCGGCAAGCAAATGTTTCAGGTCACCAAGTGCTGCGGGTTCGCTCGCCCCTTCATGACGATGGTAGCCAATGCGCGCCAAATGAAGGCGTTCCGCATGGGTCACACCAGTCAAAGGCGCTGCAAGGACTTGTTCGAATGCATAGGCTGATCGGTAGTCCGGGTGCGCATACCAGCCAATGTCTGCAAGGATACATGCGGCATGACGAAGCCGTTCTTGGTCCTTCGTTTCATTGAGAACATCACCTTTGAAAAGCGATGCCGTCCATGCCCGAAGCTCTTCATTATGCTCTGGAAAGCGCACAAGGCGTTCGGCGAGATCAGAGGCCCCCGCAATGAGCGGATCCTTTTTCTGTTCTTGGGCATCAATGCGATCAAAAAGCAGACCCTCGCGCACACCGTTCGCAGAGATAACGATCTCGGACACGCCCGTGAGTGCGATTAAGCGATTGAGCACCAGAGCGCCCAGCGGGAGCGCTACAACGCGACGGGAGGAAACATCCGGGATCTTGGCAAGCGTCTTCGGACCCAGCTTTTCCAATAGATGCGTCAGCTGAGATGCATCTCCAGCTGGGATGACATAATTTTGTAGCACGCGGATCTTATAGTCATGCTGGGACATATGGATCCGCGCGAGATTTCTCCAAACGCCACCCACAACATACAAAGATCGCTTCTTCCCAGCTGACAGCCAATCAACTTTTGACAGAGCGTCATCAATGAGTGCTGACATGTCTTTCGACGTTTTTGCGCTGCTGATCAGCCGGAGAGAGCCGAGAGGCAAACTCACACCCGAAGCCGCGCCGCCTGTGATCGCCCCATCTTTCACATCGAGAAGTTCGAGACTGCCGCCGCCCAGATCTCCCACGATCCCGTCTGCAGTTGGAATGCCCGAGAGAACGCCGAGGGCTGCAAACTTCGCTTCTTCCACGCCCGACAAAACTCTCACCTTGAAGCCGGTTGTCGCCTCAATCAGCTGACGAAACTCTTCACCGTCTGTTGCATCACGGATGGCGGCAGTTGCGACCACTTCGAATGTGGTCACATTCAATTGCCGAAGGAGTGCTTCAAACCGGACAAGTGCATCCAGCGCGCGCACCTTCCCTTCCGCATCAAGCTGACCGGTCTCACCCAGACGATTGCCGAGCGCCGCCATAACCTTCTCGTTGAAAACGGGAACAGGGCTGCGCTTCGCGCTTTCGTAAATAACAACACGAACGGTATTGGAGCCAATATCGACAATAGCGAAAGGCTCCTGCGTCCGGGCCGCAGGTTGGGTGCCTTTTCCAGTCTCGCTAGTGCGACGGTGAGAGGTCAACTGCAGGAGGCTCATTCCTCTGTATGGATTTGCCTCGTCCAGAAAGACTGGCATTGTTCATGAAATAGGTGTGAGCATTAAACGGCTCAACATCTGCTTGCCGTTGAATACGCCGATAGGTGCCGTCTGGCAACATCTCCCAGCTTTGCTCATTGTCTTTCAGGTTTGCCACCATAATCTGGTCGACAATCTGCTCATGAACGGTTGGGTTGCTGACGGGTACGAGGATCTCTACCCGACGATCCAGATTGCGCGGCATCCAGTCTGCGGACGAGAAATAAATCTTCGCATGATCTGATGGCAACCCATGCCCATCACCAAAACAAAAAATGCGCGAATGTTCCAGAAAGCGACCAATCACGCTTTTGACGCGGATATTTGCCGAAAGGCCAGGTACGCCAGCGCGCAAACAGCAGATGCCGCGGACAATGAGGTCAACCTGCACGCCGGCGGCGCTCGCCGCGTAGAGCGCGTCAATGATGATGGGATCGACAAGCGAGTTGACCTTGCCCCATATGGCTGCCGGTCGTCCCGCTTTCGCATATTCCATTTCGCGCTGAATATGACTGAGGATACGCGCCCGAAGATTTTTCGGTGACATAGCCAATTGCTCAAGGCGCTCCGGCTCTGCATATCCGGTCAGATAGTTGAAGATCTGCGTGACGTCGCGCCCGATGGCTGGATCGTCGGTAAACATGGAGAGGTCAGTATAGATCTTTGCGGTAATCGGATGATAGTTGCCCGTGCCAAGGTGCACGTATGAGCGCAATTGCCCGCCGCCCTCACGCCGCACCACAAGGCTCATTTTCGCATGTGTCTTCAATTCGATGAAACCAAACACCACCTGTACGCCCGCGCGCTCCAGGTTCCGTGCCCAGTTGATGTTGGCAGCCTCGTCGAAGCGGGCCTTCAATTCGACAAGCGCTGTCACGGACTTGCCTGATTCTGCGGCCTCTATCAGTGCCTGCACAATGGGCGAGTCTTTCGATGTCCGGTAAAGCGTCTGCTTTATCGCGACCACATCCGGGTCAGCGGCTGCCTGCCGCAAAAACTGCACCACAACGTCAAAGCTCTCATAGGGATGGTGGACCACAAAATCCTTTGCCCGGATAGCTGCAAAGCAATCGCCGCCAAAATCACGCACCCGCTCCGGGAAACGCGCATTGTAAGGGGGGAATTTGAGAGCCGGAAAATCATCCACGATCAGCTGGTTCGTCTGCGCAAGGCCGATGAGCCCGTCCACAAGAATGACCTCTTGCCGCTCAACTTCCAACGCGCCAACGACAAGGTTGCGTAGACGCTCAGGCGTTGCGGCATCCATTTTCAGCCGGATTACGCTGCCACGCCGACGGCGCTTCAGCGCAGACTCGTAATAGCGAACAAGATCTTCCGCTTCTTCTTCGATCTCAATATCGCTGTCGCGCAACACGCGGAACGCGCCCTGGCCAATAACTTCATATCCGGGGAAAAGACGATCCAGGAAAAGCCGGATCAGGTTTTCGAGGGTGATGAAACGTACTTCCAAACTGTCTTCAGCCTGTGGCAGACGGATGAAGCGTTCAACCTGCTGAGGGATCGGCAGGAGCGCATTCATCTGCTTGCCGTCAGTAATCCGGCGCAGCTGCAACGCCAGACAGAAGCCCATGTTCGGGATAAAAGGGAACGGGTGAGCGGGGTCAATGGCAAGTGGCGTCAAAACCGGGAAGACTTGTTCCAGAAACCGTGTTTCAGACCAGGCAAATTCCTCTGGTGTCACCTCGTTTCCATCGATCAGCGCCACGTGATTTTCCCGCAGCTCCCGCCGCAGTTCCTCCCATTGCCGCTGCTGCTCGGCGATCAGGATGCCCGCACTTTCGTTCAATCGCTCCAGTTGCTGAAAGGCTGTCAGGCCGTCCTGGGAGCGTGTCTCCACACCAGCATGAACCTGCCCGCGCAAGCCCGCCACACGCACCATGTAGAACTCATCCAAGTTGCTGGCTGAAATGGACAGGAACCGAAGCCGTTCCAGAAGCGGGTGATTTCTGTTATCAGCTTCCTCCAGAACGCGCTGATTGAACGCGAGCCATGAAAGCTCCCTATTTATGAAACGATCAGGCGAAGAAAGATCAATTGCAGGCGCTTTGCTCTCTTCAGCTTCTTTTTCTTGTACGGCTGGTGCTGTGGCTCGCTCGCTCATCAATGTCTCGCTTCCATCGGTGTTCAGGGATCGTGAGGTGGGACTATCGCGCCGCCTCATCGCTAACCAATGTTAAGCCCTAAATTTACGACAAAAATGTAACTGAGTCATGACGGGGATGTGTCGCGCCGGAGGATTTCTGCGACAAACGGCACCGTAATCCGCCGTTTGCCCGCAAGTGACGCACGATCGACATCCGCGACCAGCGCTTGCGCCGCCGCGACCGAGCGGTCCATATGGGCGGTGAGATAGGCCAATACGGCTTCTGACGCCACTAATTGCCGGTCATTGAAGAGTTTCTGCAGGATGGCGGAGAGCAGCATGTCATCAGGAGGGCCCATTTCAACGACAATTGCCGCCCTCAGGCGCGAGCCCAAATCCGGCAGCACTACGTCCAGATGGGCAGGTGCCAATCTCGACGTCATGAGCAGGTGCCCGCCCACCTCTTTCACATGATTGATCAGATGGAACAATGCCGGTTCTGTCGATTTTGGCAATTCATCAATGTTCTCCAGGAGAACAAATTTTGCCTTCGCAAGGGCTGGCACCGCCGCCTCAACGAGCGATGAGGCTGCCGCGATCCGTGCGTGAGATTTCGCGCACCACACATGGGCGAGATGGGTTTTACCGGCACCCGTCGGGCCCACCAGAACGGCCGCATGGGTTGGCCAGTCCGGCCATTTGTCAACAAACGTGACAGCGGCCTGATTTGCTTCCGCGATCAAAAAGTCTTCCCGCCCCAGTGCCTCCCGGTGCGGCAGATCAAGTGGTAATTGTGCCGGGGTCACGACGATGTGCTTCCCTCTTCCCGGGTTATCTTCTCTTCGCGTTTTGCCTCCATCAGCTCGGCGGCGATCTCTTCGGGGATCGGCTTGTTGTGCCCCTGATACAGATTGCTCTGCAGATATTGTTTGGTGGCAAAGCGCACAAGGACACCCATGGCCGCTGCGATGGGCACGGCGAGTAGCATGCCCACGAAATCAAACAGATACCCGAAGGCAAACAATGCCAGCATGACCCACAAGGGATGCAGCCTCACACGCCCGCCAACCATTTTTGGCGTGAGGAAATTGCCTTCAAAAAACTGACCGACGGCGAATACGCCCGCGACCGCGACAATCCAGCCATAATCCGGCCAGAACTGAACGAGTGCGATGGCGAGTGCCAGAAGGAAACCCACAATCGTCCCAACATAGGGGATGAAGCTGATCAGGCCCGCGATCAGCCCGACAATCAGGCCAAAATCAAGGCCCAACATCGTGAGCGAGAGCCCGTAAAAACTTCCCAGCAACACGCAAACCGTCCCTTGGCCACGCACAAAGCCCGCCAGCACTTCGTCAATTTCATGAGCGATGTTGCGAATAGTACCAAGGTGATCTCGCGGCAGGAGGTCATCGATACGCTCCACCATATTGTCCCAGTCGAGCAACATGTAAAACGCGACGATTGGTGTCACGAAGAAAAGAGACGCCAACCCCAGTACGGCAACGCCGCGTTGCCATTGAGAGGCCAGAAAACTCAGCACCCAATTCACCGCGTCGCTGGAGCCCAGCGTGCCATTTTCCAGATCAATATCAGCAAGCTCCAACAGCTTGCCGAGATAGCCATCACTTGCGGTTTGCAGCAGTTCCCGCCCGCGCTCGAACAGGCCCGGCGTCGCCTGCAGCAAATTGATGGTTTGCTCGTAGAGGAGCGGGACAAAAAGCACGAACGCGATGACGAAAATCAGGACGAACAAGAATGTGATGAGACTTGTGGCCGTTAGGCGTGAGAGGCCCCATTCCTCCAGCTTGTCGGCTGCGGGGTCGAGCAGATAGGCGACCGCCAAGCCCGCAACGAAGGGCAACAGAATGCCACTCAATGCCCATACCAGAAAAATAAAGACTGAAAATGCGAGGACCCAGATCAAGGCCTGACGTTGCAAGGTCATCTGTTGCCTCTCGTCGTTTCAAAAAACAAGCGTCTGCTCAGCGCGTAATCGCCAGGTACCAATAGCCGTCAAGATTGGTCAAGGCCAGGTTCTGTTGTGCGAGATTAAGTTCAAGCGTGTCGACCGTGCCTGCATAATCCAGCTCGACCTGAGCGCCGCCTGCAGAAACGGCCACCATATTGACAGAGCGGATCGGCGGGATCTGAGCAAGACGCGTGCGAATGGTCTGCCATTCCCCAAGCGAATTGTATACGACAGACGCGCTCAAAATAGCGCGATCACTGGAGCGGACGATTGAACTGCGCTTCCAGTCGGCCTCAAGTTTTTCGAGGAAGGCGGCGGCAAGGCGGTAAGCCCCGGTTTCGGTTGAAGGCGCGTTCTCGCTCCCATTCCAGGCCGTTGCCGCCCCCTCACCCGCCGGGTAAGTGACGATCTTGGCAGAAATCTCCCCTGCCGCAGCGCCAGCCGTTGCGTGCGCGACAATCACACGGTCTGCACTGTAGCGGCTCGCCAGTGCGGAAAGCGCTGCCCGGTCCCCCGCCAATGTCTGATCGACATTCAGTGCGGAGATATCACCGAGATCGCCCAGCGGAATGGTCAAAGGTGCAAGACCGTTTTGCAGATCCTGCCGACCCCATGCTGCGTTCCAAAGATTTCCCTCGTTCCACAGCTTCGTGTCGTTTCCACTCGTAAAGAGCGTCACCAGTACGGCTGGTCGTGCCTGTGCTTCGGCAATCGGAATTGAGCGGGCCGAGAGAAGGCTGCGGACGCTGCCTGGCTGAAACCGCACAGAAAGCTCTGCCAGATAGCGTGTCCCTGAGCGCTTTTCGCCCGCCACCTGAAATGAGCGGACCATACCCTGGGCCAGGGCTGCATCCACTTGCGGCAATTGTGCCCAATCGTCTGGCAGGGTCAGGCGCTTCAGGAGCTGGTCGAGCGCACGGAGTTGCCCCGCCTGTACGGCTGCGTCCCGGGCAGCTGTCGCATTTTCTGCCGTGGCATCAATAGACACGCTGCGGACCGTAAAAACATCACCCGCCATCGCACCACCAGCCGGGATCCCGACCATCGCCAGCCCCAAGAGAATCGCCGCCACACGGCTTCCAATGTGCATCCAGATGTCTTTACTCAGCATTCCCGGTCTCTGCCTCATTCTAGTCGCGCCGCCCGCTGCCAAACCGGCAGGGAGGTCCGACGAAATTCCCTTAAGTTCGGGGCAATTTACATCATTGAACCGTCCTCATGAAGGAGAGATGGCGAAAGCAGCCCTTCTTTCTCAAGTTAATCTTGCATTGGCGACCGATTTGGAGTGTTTTGGGCGCGACTTTGAGGGGTCGGGCCCCGTTCCCGCTCGACCGCGCCCATTTTGAGCCATCGTGATCATCCCATGACCCAACCGCCGGAAAAGCGCCCCAATCATTACACTTATCGTGATGCCGGGGTCGATATCGACGCCGGAAACGCGCTCGTGAAAGCGATTGCCCCCCTCGCCCGCGCAACTGCGCGGCCTGGTGCGGACGCAAGCCTTGGTGGATTTGGTGGTTTCTTTGACCCCAAGGCTGCCGGCTTCAAAGACCCCTTGCTGGTTGCTGCCAATGATGGTGTCGGTACAAAGCTCAAAATTGCCATTGATATGGGAGCGCATGACACGGTCGGGATCGACCTTGTTGCCATGTGCGTTAACGACCTGATTGTGCAGGGCGCGGAGCCCGTTTTCTTCCTTGATTATTTTGCAACGGGCAAGCTTGAGCTGGGTGTCGCCGAGCGCGTGATTGCCGGTATTGCCAAAGGCTGTGCAATGGCGGGCGCCGCCCTTATTGGTGGTGAAACGGCTGAGATGCCCGGCATGTACGCCCCTGGCGATTATGATCTTGCCGGGTTTTCCGTTGGTGCCGTTGAGCGCGATCAGGTGCTGCCGCGCACTGACATCAAGCCTGGCGATGTGCTTCTTGGCCTTGCCTCCAGCGGTGTCCATTCCAATGGCTATTCGCTGGTGCGGCGTCTGATTGCTGACCACAAGATCAGCTATGATGCGCCCTTCCCGCTCGACCCGACGAAGAGTGTTGGCGAGGTGCTGATTGCACCCACGCGCATTTACGTAAAGCCGGTGCTTGCGGCGATCAAATCGACCAACGCGATCAAGGCCCTTGCCCATATCACGGGCGGCGGGTTTACGGAGAATGTCCCGCGTGTTTTGCCTGAGAATATCGCCGCTGAAATTGAGGGTGGGAGCTGGTCTTGGCCACTCGTCTTCAAATGGCTGGCGGAACTTGGTGGTATCGAGAATGCTGAAATGGGTCGGACATTCAATTGTGGTATCGGTATGGTGATTGTAACCTCCGCTGAGGAAGCGGATGCCGTGACGGCTGCCCTTGAGGCGGAAGGCGAAACTGTTTCACGCATTGGCCACCTTCGTGAAGGCAAGACGGGCGAAGTCGTCATTAACGGCAATCTGGGATCACTTGCATGAAGGTTGGCATTCTTTTCTCCGGGCGCGGCAGCAACATGTCCGCTTTGATTGAAGCCTGTTCACACGAAAGCTTTCCGGCTGAGATCGTGGTTGCCATTTCCAACAATCCTGGTGCCAAAGGCCTCGCCATTGCTGAGAAGGCTGGCATCCAGACCCATGTGATTAATCACCGCGAATATGAAAACCGTGAGACGTTTGATGCCGCTCTTGATGCGGCGCTGAAATCTGCCGGTGTTGAGCTTGTGTGCAATGCAGGCTTTATGCGCATTCTCACCAATGGGTTTGTCGAGAGCTGGCGCAACCGGCAACTCAACATTCACCCCTCCCTACTCCCTGCGTTCAAAGGCTTGCACGTTCATGAACGGGTTTTGGCGGCGGGCAGCCGTATTACCGGTGCCACCGTCCATTTTGTGCGGACGGAGATGGATGAGGGGCCGATCATTGCACAGGCTGCTGTGGCCGTTCATTCTGACGATACGCCGGAGACGCTTGGCGCCCGCGTTCTGGAAGCTGAGCACGCTCTTTACCCGCTGGCGCTGCGGCTCGTTGCTGAAGGCAAGGCCCGCGTGCAGGGCGAGCGCGTCGCCCTTCAGCTCGGCGGAAAATCCGAAGGCAAAACGGAAACGGGCCCGCTCTTCGTTCCACCGCTTGGATAAGCGACGTTTGGAAGGCAGGCCCGCTTTAACGTAAAATCGGCCGTTAGCCGACGATTTCAGAATCTTTGAAGAAATATTTGATCTCTTCCGCAGCTGTCTCAGGTGCATCTGACCCGTGGACAGAGTTTGCTTCGATCGACTCAGCAAAATCTTTACGGATTGTGCCTGCAGCTGCGTCAGCCGGGTTTGTTGCGCCCATGATTTCACGGTTCTTGGCGACAGCGTTTTCGCCTTCGAGAACCTGAACAACAACAGGGCCTGAAACCATGAAAGACACGAGGTCATTGAAGAATGGGCGCGCTTTGTGGACCGCGTAAAAACCTTCAGCCTGTGCTTTTGTCATCTGAATGCGCTTTGATGCGATGACACGGAGACCATTTTCCTCGAAACGAGCAACGATAGCGCCAGTCAGGTTGCGACGGGTCGCATCTGGTTTAATGATAGAAAATGTACGTTCGAGAGCCATTTGGCATTCCTTCAGTTCACATGAGGCCTGTTTTGACACAGGCAGGGGTAATTCCGGCGTGTCCGGCGGGTCCTGATGGGCCAGACGTTATTTCGCGCGGGTTATAGCGGTGCTTTCTGGCATCGGCAACCGGTGCGTGATAGATATCCGGCTTTCCAGTCTTAAATCCGGTCCCAAATCCCCATGCTTCACATAAATGATCTCACCTACCGCATCGAGGGGAAGCTCCTGATCGACCATGCGACCGCCGCCATTCCAGGCGGCCACAAGGTTGGCCTTGTCGGGCGGAATGGGTCCGGGAAATCGACGCTTTTAGCCCTGATCCTTGGCAAAATCGAGCCGGAAACCGGCGGTATTTCGCTCCCCAAGCGATCAACCATTGGCACGGTGGAGCAAGAGGTAGACAGCGGACCGACCAGCCTGATTGATACGGTTCTTGCCGCAAATAAGGAGCGAGCTGACCTCCTTGCAGAAGCAGAGACCGCCAAAGACCCGCACCGGATTGCTGAAATTCAGACACGGCTGGCGGATATGAATGCCCATGCGGCCCCAGCCCGTGCGGCCATCATTCTCTCCGGCCTTGGCTTTGATGAGGCAGCCCAAGCGCGGCCCTGCTCCGACTTCTCCGGCGGTTGGCGCATGCGCGTGGCGCTTGCAGCCATGCTGTTTGCCGAGCCTGATCTGCTGCTGCTTGACGAGCCGACAAACTATCTCGACCTTGAAGGGGCGATCTGGCTCGAAAACTATCTCAAAACCTATCCCTACACCGTTGTGATTGTCAGCCATGACCGCGACCTCTTGAACCGGTCGGTGAGCGGTATTCTGCATCTCGACCAGCGCAAGCTCACCTACTATCAGGGAAATTACGAGACGTTTGAACGCGTCCGCCGTGAGAAGCAAGCACTGCAGCTTGCGCTAAAACGCAAGCAGGATGATGAGCGCCGGCATATGGAGACGTTTGTCGAGCGTTTCCGTTACAAGGCGAGCAAAGCGCGTCAGGCGCAGAGTCGGATCAAGGCGCTCTCCAAGCTTGAGCCGATCCCCGACATTGTGGAGAACCGGGTTCAGCCTTTCCATTTCCCAAACTCAGACAAGCCATTGTCCTCGCCTATCGTGCGGCTGGAGAGCGCGG
>JAVKCY010000023.1:0-31345 GCA_040223265.1 Parvibaculum sp.
GCCTGCCCCACAACACCCGCCATGCACTCTCAAGCAAGAGCGGTGCTCTCATTTATCAGAAGACAGGTCACTTGCCGAAGTAAGCACTCGTTTTCCCAAATTTTTCACCCGTTTCCACTTTGACTAAAAACGAACGCTCGCTTTTTGTTGAAAGTAAATTTTTGTTACTATACGGTTCTAGCTGTACATCACAGTGAGGCACAGGAAAATGAACTTCCGCCAATTGTTGAGCATCAGCACACTTGTTCTCGGACTGACAGCCCAGCCACTATGGGCCGGCAACGCCGTCCACCAGGGCAGCCTGTCGGGCAATCAATATGTGTCAGACAGTGCGGGATTTTCCCTCACCATGCCCGATGGCGCGGAAATGTTCGACGGCACGCACCCGCTCGGCGGATATCTGATCATCTCCGATTTGCCGGAACCTGCATATCTTTGGGGTCTCTCTTACAACCGCATCGCGCAGCCCGAAGGCGGGATGGATGAAGCAGCGCTGAAAAGCGCCGTCGCAGCGGCACAAAGTTTTTGGGCAAGCAGCTACGAGGAAGAGACCCTCGAACCCATTCGCGAAAGCTGGATCGATATCGGCGGCAAGCCCGCACATTTTTCAATTGTGCAAGGACCGGACAGCGAACTGATCTACACCTCCCTCAGTTTCCATCGCGGCAACTTTGCCTATGTTCTGTTTGAACGCTGGGATGACGATGAAGACACGTCCCCCGGTCTTGACGACAAGCACCGCGCCTCCATCACAAAGTTTCTTGAAACCATTACCTTTCAGGAGACAGACGAAGTCAAGTTCCGGATGGGGACTGAGTGACTGGCGGTCCGTCACGTTCGATCTGACCATCAACCAGATGCACATTGCGGTCAGCCGCTTCTGCAAACTCAATATCATGGGTGACGGCGATGATCGTCGTCCCCTGCTCTTTCGCGAGGCGGACAAAAATATCCTGCACGATAGCAGAGTTGCGAGTATCGAGATTGCCCGTTGGTTCATCCGCCAGAATAATGGTGGGCTGGTTGGCAAGGGCGCGCGCAATCGCAACCCGCTGCCTTTGACCACCCGACAATTGATCAGGAAACTTCTTCGCCTGATCGCCGATCTCAAGACCGTCCAGCAGCTCAACCGCCCTCTCCCGCGTTTCTTTGTCGCTCAATTTGCCAAGCCGTCGCATGGGTATGGCAACATTCTCAAGCACGGAGAATTCTGGCAGCAAGAAGTGAAACTGAAAGACAAAACCCAGATGCTCCAGTCGGAAGCGCGCAAGCTCGTCCCGGTCGAGCAGACTTGTATCTTCACCATCAACAATCACACGACCTTCGGTCGGCGCATCCAGCAAGCCCAATAGATAGAGAAGCGATGATTTGCCGGAGCCGGACGGTCCCGTGATCGAGACAAACTCACCCGCCCGCGCTTTGAAATTGATCTGGCGAACGAGCGTAACGGGTACAGTCTCCGCCAAAATCCGGGTCACATTCTCCGTTTCAATGACAGTCCGGCGATCATTCATGCAGCACCTCGAATGATCTCAACAGGGCGAACTTGCGACGCCCGGTAAGCTGGTATCCAGGCCGCAACAATGGATGATACAAGCGCAAACACCGCGCCAATCAAATATTGATAAAAACCGCGATCAAGCGGCAACGTGGAGTCTTCGTAGAACCCTTCAAGCTCAAACCGGAGTGAGCCCAACGCCTCCACCAGCAGATAGCCAACGCCCCAGCCAAGCAACATACCAATGAGGCCAAGCGCAATTCCCTGCAGCAGGAAGATTTGCCGAATATCGCCCGCCCGAAACCCCATCGACATGAGAATGGCAATGTCCCGACGCTTCTCCATCACAACCGTCGAGATGATATTGAAAATGCCGAATGAAGCCACCACCATAATCGCGCTGACGATGGAATAGAGAATGGCATTCCTCACCACAAAGAGAGACAGAAAGTCCTCGTTCACCTCCTGCCAGGATTCTGAGCGATAGGCCCAGCGCGCCTCATATTTCTCGGCAATCTGCGGTGCCATATCAGGATCAGGCAGACGCACGCGGATCTGATCGGCAATATTGGGTTTGCCCATCAGCACCTGTGCGTCTTTCAACAACACATAAGCCTGCCCCTCATCCAGCAGGATGTTACCCGCCCGAAACAGCCCCGCAATTTTCATATGCATTACATGACCCGTCGGTGAAACGACGGAGGCCAGATCGCCAACCTGAAGCTGCAAGCGCCGCGAGAGCCCCGTCCCAATAACAATGCCATCAGACACGGTCTTGAGCGCCGCCATGCTCCCCTCAATCATGTCGTCTTCAATCGTCGTCAGCAGGACTTCCTTGTCCGGATCAACCCCCAGAATGGATACGCTTCGATCCTTCCCGCCAAAACGAACAATCGCCTGACCGGTCAACACGGGCGAGGCGACAAAGCCCGGCTGCAACTCTATCTCATCCACCTTGGCTTTATAACTTTTGATCCCGCGCAACCGCTCCCGGGGCTTCACCCCCTTGAGCTCAATTGCGCCCTCTGGAAATTGTGTGAAAATCGGCTGAACGGATGGTGTACGAAACTCGTCCTTGATCGTCACATGAGGCTGACTATCAACAAGCCGGTTGGTCAGATCCTGCTCTGAACCCTGCATCATGGCGGAAGTGGCAATGAAAAATCCGACACCAAGTGCTACACCCAGCACCGAGACAAGCGTTTGTCGCGTACGGTGAACAAGATGCGCGATGGCGATTTGTAAGTTGACCCATCCAGCCATGGATCACATGCCTTCCCGCTCGACTTGAACCTTCTTACCCTCGACAAGACCGCCCGGCGGGCGGGCAATGACCCAGGCATCATCGGCGAGACCGGACAGAATTTCCGTCTTCTCCGCACCAATGGCCCCAAGCGTAATGGTCTGCGCGCGTGCCCTGTCTTCTTCATCAACTATCCAGACCGAGGTGCCCACACTATCTCCGGTGCGGACCAAAAGGGCTTCCGCCTCTTCGCGAACGATAATGTTCACCTCCGTCGTCATGCCAGAGAAGAGCGGCGAGCCCATAGGCAGCGTCAAGTGGACCCGGTAGGTCCGTGCAATCGGGTCACCAAAGGGCGTGATTTTGGAGACGAGCGCTTCCAGCGCTTCATCGGCAAAGGCGTCCGCGCGAACAAGGGCCCGCTGCCCGATCTTCACCCGCGGGATATCCTCTTCGTCGACTTCCGCTTCGATCCACAAAAATAGTGGGTCGCCGATCATGAAGAGTATTTTGCCGGCGGTCACAAGATCACCTACATCAAGCTGCTGTTCAGACCGCATAACCTGTCCGCTAATCGCAGCGCGAATAAAATGCTCTTCGAGGCGAACTTTCGCTGCCTCCAGCGCAGCGTCAGCGGATTGGAAATTGGCTTCTGCCTGATCGCGCGCCGCAGCACTTGTATTCCCGGACCGAAACAGTCTGCGAAAACGATCCACCTCAGATTTCGCATAGGAGAGCCGTGCTTCAAGCTCTCGCACCGACGCACTCACCTCACGATTATCGAGGATGGCAATCACGCCGCCCTCAACAACACTCTCCCCTTCCCGCACCAGAAGCTGCGCAATACGTCCGGAGATTTTGGCACCCACCCGCGACACCTGCACAGGCTCCACCGTGCCCGTGGCATACACGGCCTCCACCGCTTTTCCTCTTGTCGGCTGGTAAGCCGTCAGCGTCTCACTCGAGAAGAAAGAAAAATAGATCGCTATTGCAGCGCCTGCAGCGATCAACATGCCGCCGATAATCCATGCTCGTTGGGTCACTCTGGCCTCACTTCTGTTTGAGGTACCCTAACCAATGCGGGGGAGACATAACAGCCCAAATTCACACTGCAAAAATGGGAATTTGATGCCAAATTGCAAATATTTCCTGGAGCAAGTGCGCCAACGGAAAATGCAAATTGGCAAAGCATGCGAATAAGCTATTGTGCGCCATTGAAGGAGCGAGTGATGAGAAAATTTCTTTCCGGCCTGCAACAAGGTGGCTGGCGCCGCCCAGATATTCTTCTGATGCTGATGGCTATTGCAGTACCACTCTCATTTGCAACATGGAATTCGCTCCTCAACAATTTTGCGATTGAGCGTGTGGCTTTCACGGGCGCGGAAATGGGTATTCTCCAATCATTGCGGGAGATACCAGGTTTTCTCGCTTTCACTTTCATCTTCGTTCTGCTGGTCATGAAGGAGCAGAGCTTCGCACTGATCTCGCTCGCCCTGCTGGGTGTTGGCACAGCCATGACAGGCTTTTTCCCGACCATAATCGGTCTCTACTGCACGACCGTATTGATGTCAGTCGGGTATCACTATTATGAAACAGCGCAACAATCCCTCGCCCTCCAATGGTTACCAAAAGGAGAGGCACCTGTCCTACTCGGTCGCCTCCTCGCCGTCGGTGGCTTTGCAAGCCTGCTCGCCTACGGGCTGATCTTCCTGATTTGGAACTGGTTCGAACTTGATTATCGATGGGTCTATCTCGCAGGTGGCGCGGTGACCATCGCCATTGCGTTCACCGCCTGGATGGCGTTCCCCACATTTGAAGCACCCGTCCCCCAACGCAAGCATCTGGTTCTGCGGTCTCGGTATTGGCTCTACTACGCTCTCACCTTCATGGGCGGTGCGCGCCGACAGATATTCGTGGTCTTTGCAGGCTTCATGATGGTGGAGAAGTTTGGCTACTCCGTCACAGCCATCACTCTGCTCTTTCTCGTAAACCAGGCCTTCAACATGCTGCTCGCACCAAAGATCGGTGGCCTCATCGTGCGCTTTGGGGAGCGTCGGGCGCTCACCTTTGAATATATCGGCCTTATCGGCGTGTTCACGACCTATGCCTTTGTGGAGGACCCCACACTGGCTGCCATCCTCTATGTGATCGACCATGCCTTTTTCGCATTAGCCATCGCCATGAAAACCTATTTCCAGAAAATTGCCGATCCATCTGACATCGCACCTACGGCAGGGGTTGCCTTCTCTATCAACCATATCGCCGCCGTTATCATTCCTGCGGCCTTTGGCTTGATCTGGTTATATAATCCAAGCCTTGTTTTCCTTGCCGGCGCGGCAATGGCGGCGGTCTCTCTCGTCCTGTCGCAGATGATCCCGTCGCACCCGGTGCCTGGATATGAATTGCGTTGGCAGAAGTCACTGGCAAACGCGCAACCCGCAGACTGAACACCCACTGACGAATGAGAGAAATGATGCAGAACAGACAGGTCATTAAAGCAATTGCAGCGTTTGATTTTCTCACAACGCTGCCCTTCGTCCTGCCCTGGACCGCAAGCATCTACCTCAACACTGTTTTCTGGATGCATGACGCGCTGGATTTTGCCCCTCAACCCGCCTGGGATGGCGCGCCACTCACCATGCTTTTCGTCAACATTGTGGGCATTCTGGCCGTCATCTGGGCGATTGTCAGATGGCGCACGCCTTCTCGATCCTATGCGCATATTGATGCCTGTGGCCGGCTTACCGTTGCGGCGATTTTGCTCTTTCACATCGCGGGATCAGTGACACCCGTTCTGTTGATCTTTGTCGCGACAGAACTGGTGGGCGCCATTTGGCAATTCTGCCTGGGCCAGGACCCGGTCAATGAAAGTCCCGGCTCTTCGGCATAAGCCGGGCAGCGCGGAGCTGACGTTCATAAAGCTTGCGCAGACCATCTTCACGCGGGTCTCCCACCGGATTTTTAACCCCATCGGAAGGAGCAAGCCCATGCTCATCCATGCCAACGCGTCCATCGGTCAGACTGGTCAGTTCATGCGTCCAGTCATCAAGCCAGTCCGCAACAATATGAATGACGCCATCGGCTTTCTGCACACGCCCTCGCACGGCTAACAACCGGGATTGCAAAACAATTTTCCGGTAGCGCTCAAAGATTTTCGGCCAGACAATAATATTTGCTATCCCCGTCTCGTCTTCCAGCGTGGCAAAGATAACCCCGCTCGCCGTGCCCGGTCGCTGGCGCACCAACACCAGCCCTGCAAGGCTCACCCACGCCCCATCCTTCATTTCATCCAGCATGGCATGGGTAATCACACGGCGCGCCTGGAGCGACGTGCGCAAAAAGGAAACAGGATGCGCTTTGAGCGAAAGCCGCATCGTTGCGTAATCGTTCACCACATGCTCGCCAAGTGGCATTGGTGGCAAGTACACATCCGGCTCGCTTTGAAATCCGGCATTCTCCAGATGAGCAAAAAGCGGTAGCGTGGCAGGCATCTTCCCGTTCTGCCCCTTTTTGTGCTGACCCCATCCACCAAGACCACGCACGCCCCAAAGCGCATCCCGTCGATCAAGGCCGACAGACCGAAACGCATCCGCATTGGCAAGCAGCTCTATCACGCGAGGGCTAAGCCCGGTACGCAGCCATAGGTCACGCACGGAATCATAGCCTGCCAGCCGCCGGTCGGCGATCACCCCCCCCGCTTCGGCACGCAAGCCCTTAATCTGCCGCAACCCCAAACGCACGGCACAGCGATGCCGGGGCTTGCTGCCCCATCTTTTGCGGTACGATGGAAAACCGGCAGAAGCCTCAGAACCGGAAACTGCGTTCACAAACTCGAGCTTCGCCTCCCAATCTGAATGATTGATATCAGCGGGCAACACGTCCACCCCATGCTCCCGCGCATCACGCACCAATTGTGCAGGCGCATAAAAACCCATCGGCTGAGAGTTCAAAATCGCCGCACAAAAAACATCCGGGTAATGGCATTTGAGCCAGGCTGAAACATAAACCAGAAGGGCAAACGACGCTGCATGGCTTTCAGGGAAACCATAATCGCCAAACCCCTCAATCTGTTTGAAGCAGCGTGCGGCAAAGTCTGGCTCATACCCACGCTCAATCATGCCATTGATGAACTTATGTTCGAAATCATAGATCGTGCCGTTGCGCCGAAAGGTCGCCATCGCACGGCGGAGCCCATCCGCCTCCGGCGGTGTGAACCCGGCCGCGACAATCGAAATCTTCATCGCCTGTTCCTGAAAAAGCGGTACCCCCATGGTCTTGGAAAGTACCTGCCTCAGCTCTTCCGAGGGATAATCAACCGCTTCTTCCCCATTTCGTCGTCGAAGATAGGGATGCACCATGTCGCCTTGAATAGGCCCGGGCCGCACAATCGCCACTTCCACAACCAGATCGTAAAATGTCCTGGGCCTCAGTCGAGGCAACATCGACATCTGCGCCCGGCTCTCCACCTGAAACACGCCAACAGAATCCGCTTCGCACAACATATCGTACACGGCTGCATTCCCTTGCGGGATGGTGCGCAACCCGTGCCGAATACCATAACTCTCTTCCAGAAAATCAAAGGCGCGACGAATGCACGACAACATGCCCAACGCCAGCACATCAATCTTCAAAATACCAAGCGTATCCAGATCATCCTTGTCCCATTCCACAATCGTGCGGTCATCCATCGCCGCATTCTGGATAGGCACAACTTCTTCAAGCGCACCGCGCGTGATCACAAACCCGCCCACATGTTGAGACAGATGCCGGGGAAAGCCGATCAACTCACTGGCAACCGTAAGAGAGATCGCCACTAGCCGGTCATCCGGGTCAAGTCCCGCCTCCCGCACACGTTTTGGCGAAACACCCGTCGAGGACCAGCCCCAGGTCATCTTCGCCATCGCACCAACCACATCTTCAGAAAGCCCCATAACTTTCCCCACCTCGCGAATGGCACTACGGGCCCGATAGGTGATAACCGTCGCAGCAAGCCCTGCCCGATCACGCCCGTACTTCGCGTAAATATACTGGATCACTTCCTCGCGCCGCTCATGTTCAAAATCAACGTCAATGTCCGGCGGCTCATTCCGTTCCGCTGAGACAAAACGCTCAAACAGAAGGTCAATCTCCGTCGGGTCCACCGCCGTGATCCCAAGGCAATAACAAACGGCAGAATTAGCAGCCGATCCTCGCCCCTGGCAGAGAATATTTTTCTCATTGGCAAAACGTACAATGTCATAAACGGTGAGGAAGTAAGGCGCGTAGCTCAGCTCACCAATCAGCTTCAGCTCATAGGCAAGCGTCGCCTGCAATTTCTCAGGCACACCCATCACATATTTCGCCGCAGCACCTTCATAAGTGAGTTTCTCCAGAAGGGCTTGTGGCGCAAGCTGGTCATCAAACACATCATCTGGATATTCATAAGCCAGCTCATCAAGCGAAAAATGACATCGCTCGACGAGCCGCTCTGTTTCGCAAAGAGCACCTTCATAGCCTTTGAATATGCGTGCCATCTCTGCTGGTGGTTTGAGATGGCGTTCAGCATTCGCCTCCAATCGGAAGCCTGCTTCTTTGACCGTGCAATGCTCACGAATACACGTCACCACATCCTGCAATTGCCGCCGCTCCGGCTCGTGATACAGCACATCATTCGTGGCCAGCAGGGGCACTTGAAGATCGTCCGATAGACACGAAAGCGCCTTCAGACGCCGCGCATCATCTGCACCGTAAAGCCGAGCCATTCCCAGCCATACAGAACCAGAGAAAGCCTGGGCGAGCCTGGCAAGCCCTGCCGTAAATAATTTGCCCGGCACGCGCGGCGGCATGGCAACAAAGCAAATGCCCGTGCCATACGCCAAAATATCTTCCAGGGTCAGATAGCAGGAACCCTTTGGGGCACGACGATTGCCAAGGGTCAGCAGACGGCAAAGCCGCGCATAGGCAGGCCGGTCCGTCGGATAGGCAATCACTTCAAACCCATCCTGCGTGACAAGCCGCACACCGGGCAGAAACCGGAGATCGTTTTCTTTCGCCGCCTTATGTGCCCGCACAATGCCGGCAAACGTGTTCCGGTCGGCAATCCCGATGGCCGCGATCCCAAGCGCCTTTGCAGTCATGACCAGTTCATCGCCATACGACGCACCGCGCAAAAAACTGAAATTGCTGGTCACCGCCAGTTCTGCGGAAAAGATCTGGCTCACCCGAACACCCCATGCACATACCATTGTGGGCACGCTGTTTCACGCCCCAGCACACCATCCCGGTAAAGCCAGAAGCGACGCCCTTCCTCATCTTCAACCCGGTAATAATCCCGCGCAAAAACAGAGGCACCTGCCTGCCACCATTCAGGGGAAATCCGCTCCGGCCCTTCTGAAAAAGCCACCTGATAAACCACCCGCCGCCAGCGAAACCGGCGCGGTGGCCCATCGGGCACTTCAGCAATGGCGTCCACCGGCTCCGCACACGGCAACATGCGCAAAGGCCGCCCAACCCGCTGGCGCTCTTCAACACGCCAGTCATGCGGGTCCCGCCCCTCTTCCAGTGGCCGAATGCCCGCAACCGCCGGGATAAAAACAACCGCCCGCTCCGGCAGATGGCTTTCGCGCGGGCAAACCCGGCCAACCCGCTCAAAACCCAACCGGTTACCCAGCCGGTCAACCAGAAAACCAAGATCGGCAGGCCGCCTTTTAAGACGGGTCTTGCGTGCATTTTCTTCCAATGCCTCCTGATGAGCCTGCACCATGTCTGCATTCATCACATGCAGCACCATGGTTTCAATGCCGTGCCCGATCTCAAGACCGCCAATACCTTGATTATGAGAAAAGCCGGTGACCCGATCAGAAAAGAGCGCCGCCAAATGTGCCCCATCAGCACTGGGAACACTCGTCCCCACCATGATCGCAAAGCGCACACCGTCTGAACGAAAACAGTGCAATTGCAAACGCCGGGCACCCCGTCCTGCCCCTTTCAGAAGCGGTACCATCTCATCACACAGAAGGCGGATCGCTTGCTCAATATCAGGAAGGCTGACAAGCCCCTCAGCAAACTGCAAGCGCGTGCGACAAATAATCTCAGGGGCACTCGGGGAAATCGGCTCCGCATCATGCCCCAGCGCCTGGTCAAACCGTTGTGCGAGAAATTTTCCAAACCGTGCCACGAGAGGCGCGCGGGGAATCCTGTGAAGATCAGCAAGCCGCTTCACACCAAGCCGCGCCAGATCATCAACCATGGATAAAGGAATGCGCAACGCCATCAATGGCAGAGGATCAAGCGCTGAACGTACATCATCAGGCCCGATGAGAGTGATTGCGCGCCGCCCATATCGCGCAAGCGCCCAGGCCGCGCCCGGATGAGGCGCAATCGCTATGCGAGCCGGAAACCCAAACCCCGCGAACCGCGCCATAAGATCTTGCACAAGCCCTGTCTCCCCCCCAAAAAGATGGGCGCATCCGGTAATATCGAAAAACAGACCATCCGGTTCTTCATAGACAGGCGAGGGATCAAGTGCCGTCCAGGGCGTATAGCGCTCACACCAGTCTGCAAGACGCTTCAGCGCCAGCCGATCCGCATCCGGGTCTTCGCCAAAGACCGAAAGACCAGGGGCAACAGCTTGCGCATCCGCGAGCAATTGACCACGCGCTGCGCCCAGCGCCCTTGCAGCCTCGTTCAATGCAACAATGCGCTCCCCCCCTTGCCTTGCCGCGCGCAACACCAAGGGTTTTGCGACATCAAGCTTGCACGCACGCGCTAACCGATAGACCGGCCAGTCCGGCAACCAGATCGACAAGATCCGCCGACCGGCCTGCCGCCCCGCCTTTTTTGCGTGTGAATATGCCAATGCCGGCTCCATAAGCCACTCAATCCAGATAAGAACAAAATAAGAACATTTGAGTTTGCCGAAAAGCGTGATCCAACGCGAGTCAATTTTCGCGTATGCTTAATCGCTCACACAGGAGGTTTGCATGATCCATTCCCGCCCCTTCACATGTCTGCTCATTGTCAGCTTATTGGGAGGCTTGTTGACCGCCTGCGCCAGTGCGGAAGACCGGGCACGCGAACAAGCGCTGCACGACAGAACAGACCATCAGCATTGTCTCGACCTTGGCTTTGAACCCAACACAGAGGCCTACGGCAATTGTCGGCTGAAACTGAAAGAGATCCGCGCCAGCGAAAAACAACCTGAAAACAATACGCGCTTCGGGGTCGGCGTCGGCATTGGGATCGGACTATAATGATACCCCGCGCCCCCCTTTCCATCCTCTGCCTGCTCGCGACACTCTTCCTTGTGAGCGCTTGTGCCAGCCCGCAAGAACGCGCAGCAAGAGCGGCCGCACAAATTAATGCAGACGACCAAGAATGCACGCGACTTGGCTTTACACCGGGTACGGAGAAATTTGCTGACTGTCTGCTGCGCCTGAAAGAAATCCGCGCACAGGAAGCTAAAACCCGTGCGCTGAACAATGTACAGCGCGACCCGTTCTGGCCCTGGTACAGTATTCACAATCGCTATCGCCCATATCCCTACGGCCGCCGCTACCCTTATTGGTGAAGCGGTCAGCCGGTTTCAGACAATAAGCTCTCCTCCATCGCCTGTATCGGTAGCGCTACAGACGGTTTGTGCGAGGCGCGGTCTTTTGCGTCTTCAAAACAGCCCTGCACCCCATCCCAGACAAGCAGACGGGAAAAAGACGGACCGCCTTTGCATTTCTCAAGTGTCACATCCCAGCAAGGCTGTGACGCGGCAAGGAGATCACCCCGGTCCCGCGCGGGCCGCGAAGCAATGCGCCAACGCGTAACAGCGGCACTCGCACTCAACCCCTCTCCATAGCCACGCAAAAGAACGAGAGGTGTCTGTGCATCTTCGGCAGCAAGCTGCAATCGACGGCTCGCGCGAAGATTGAAATATCGGGACGAAGACGGCACCTCACCAACAACCGCGGACAGCACCCCCGCCCGCAAACATTCCTCCAACGCCCATAACATGTCCGGTTCCCGTGCCGGGTTCACAAGCAGCAATCGGGAGGGGTCAACACCAAACCCGGCAAGCCCGGGCCCATAAAGCGAGCCCATGTCATAAGCACCCCAGTTTTGCTGACACCAGACAATAGGTCCCGCATAACGCCCCGCGCGGGCCCGGACGCAAAGGGCCGCGGCAAAACCAATCGCCGCCGCCATATCCCCATAGGATCCGGCGACCACTTCATGCACGCCACCGCGAGCCAACCCTCCCTCAGGTAAAAGCGCGTCTAGCCCGGCCAACCCAAGTTGAAATTGTGGCTGCCCATCGCGCGAGGACGGTGTTTCCAGCTCGGCAATCTGCGCACGCAGGCCCGCTACCAGCTCTGATTTTTTCGACAAGGGCATAGAACATCACTCTAAATGTTCCTCTTATGTTCTCATTCCGGCAAACCAGAGTCAAGCAGGCATCAGCCCGTCTTTTGCCTGCTGAAAAGCCCGCCCATCACAAACGACCAGACGCCAAGCTTCCGCTTGGCCTGCAGGACCATCAGCCCACTGGCCAGGGTCTGGGTCACAACAGTTGCGACCGCCGCCCCTTCCAGCCCCCAGATCGGGATCAGCGAGAAATTGAGTCCCACATTGGCAAGCGCCGTCCCGATCAGAATAATTGCGCTCGCATTCTGCTCGCTCGTCATCGTCATGAGAAATTTGACGGGCCCGCAGGCAGCCTGCAGCACAAGCCCTAGGGCGAGCAGGCGCAACACCCAGATACCATCCTCAAAAACCGCCCCGAAAGCCAGGAGCACATACTCCCCGAAAAGCGACAGCACAAGCGCCAGGCCAAACGTCGGCCAGAAGCTCCAATGTGCAAACCGGTGAACGGCCTCTTCAAACTCAGGCCCATTACCGCGCTCAAAACTCTTGGCAAGCACGCGTGCCCCGATCCCCGACACAGCAAAAGGCACAAACCAGACGAGCGCGATAATTTTCACCGCCGCAAAATAGCGTGCAACCTCTTCCGCCGGAACGAAGAGATCAAGCACCAGCAAGTCCATATAGGACACAAGCAGGTAATGCCCGTCCACCATCACCATAGGCAAAGAGACAGCCAGCCAGTGCCGCGCATGCCATCTGCTGCACCCGGCATTCGCTGTCAGGTTCCCGCGCCGACGCCAAACAATCCGACCCCATTGCCATAGCGCCACAATGGCAAGACTTGCAAAAGACGCAGAAAGAATAAACACAGGGTCCAGATCAAAATCTCCCTGCGCCGCCATAAAGGCACCGACAGCAACCAGCACAAACAAAAGCAACGGACGCACAAGGTAACCAGGTGCATAGGCCATGGCATTGTCCCCAAGCCCGCGCAGCACGCCCTTCCCTAATTCGCTAAAGGCATAAAGCGGCACCGCCGCCATCGCGATCAAGAGGGCTATGTCGCGCGCAGACAAAACTGCCTCGCCCCACATCAGAACAAACACGGCCCCCGCAAGCGCAATACAAAGGCTCACGCCACCGACAAAGCTTGCGGCGAAACCGATCACTTTCCAGCTCCGCCCATACCGCCCGCGCTCACCATAGCGCGTCACAAAGCGTGTCATGGAAATGCCAAAACCGCCTTGCGCCAAGGTGCCCAGCACAATAATCCAGGTCCAGGCTATCGCATAAATGCCGAAACTATCGGCACCCGCCCACCGCGCAATGGCAATTTGTGTGAGGAAGGCAAACACCGCACCCGCACCGCGCAAAAGGAAAAGCAATATGGTTTCCAGGCGTTGGTCGGCAATCTCGCTGCCCACAAAAAGCGCGCGCAGACGCTGAAACGAAAAAACAGAAAGCGGGCGAACGAGACCGGTATCGCTCATGTCACACCTCAGCGCTTCATCGCGGTGTCAGCCACGATCTTGGACGACGGCAATACGGCCCCCACCGCGCCGGACCGCGCACGCACAACACGTGGCAGGGAAAAAATCTCGGCAAAAGCTGGTTTCAGGTCATCCCCCACCCACACATCCGACGTCTCTGACCCGATGAGAAGTTTGAACGGATGAAGCGCAAGCCCCCCCAGATCCCGCATCAGGGGCACCAGACTGCCCACACTCTTCCGGTCTTTGAACAGCGTATCATAAGCCCCGATCAGCATATTCCGACCCTTCACACCCACAGTGTAAGGGGGCTGAGCGTATGTAGGCTGGGCACCAACGGTCTCACCCGTCATCATCTCAAGCAACTGGAACGGGAAATCCACACCCAGTGACACAGGCAAAGGCAGTGAGCCCCAGAAGCGGGCATTGATCTCGACCAATATCCAGTCAGCCCGATCATGCGCCTGCCGGAATTCAAACATGCAAACGCCGGTATAATCGAGTGCGTGCAATATCCGCGCACAGGCCGCGAGCATGACCGGATCAACCGCCACACTCTCCCGCAACGAACTACCGCCACCCGTACGCGGCTCTTTCAACCGCCGATGTTGGAAAGCAAGCAAGACCTCACCCTTGTGCGAAAGGGTGGAAAGGCCGCCGCCATAGCCCTCGAAATATTCTTCAACCATGAATTCACTGGGACGGTGTACATCTCCAAGCGCCTCAGTAATCTCATCAACATTGCGGGCCACGACCACCTTGCCCCGAGTGTCCATCTGGTCGAGCTTGTAGGATGCACGCGGTTTGACAAGGAGCGGCAATCCGAACGCCTGCACCAAGGTTTCAACATTGTCTTGGGCAAAAAGAGAACGACCCGCGGCCACCGGCACCCCCACATTCCCGGCAAGTTCCTTGACCGCAAGCTTGTCAAACAGGATCGGGATGGCGTGAACATCAGGCACTGCGAGACATTGCCCGGCAAACCGTGCGCGATGATGATTAAGCGCCAGAATGGATCTGTCGCAACACGGGATAAGCAGATCATAGGTCCGGGTGGCAAGATGCTGCTCAAGCACCGCCAGCCACAAATCGCCTTCTCCCCTATAGGGAGGGAGGGAGACCACATCTTGAATATATCGGGAGGAAAGTGCCGGTGCTTGCGGGTCGAACGGGGCGGCATCCACCTGCACCCCCTGTCTCCCGAGCGAACGCACAACCGCTAGGAAGCTCCGCGTGTCATCCCCAAACACTAAAACCCGCTTTTTCCGTTGATTTTGTCTCATTCCGACACGCCGTACTCGCTAAAGGGCTCACCACACCCAAGCGCTGCAAGCCCCCGGCCAATCCCTAATAAGGACTACCATTTGACAAGTACACGTTCAAAAATTGTGTCTATTGCTGGACCGCGTGCCTGAAACAAACCCACCGTGACCGTTCAGCCGCGCCGTCTCAGTTCACCCTTCAACAAACCCCGGCCATTGCCGCATGTAAGCAACGAACGTGTCGCTCAATCCCTGGCGGTTGAGATAAGCCCCTGTCACCGGCAGGCTGACAGGCTGAAACCGCTTGTCCCTGACATACTGGTTAGGGAAATCATGAGTGAGGATCGCCGCCCGGCCCAACAACACAAAATCGCAGCCTTGCGCGAGACAAAACTCAGCATCTTCCGGTCGCGCAATCTTGCCCGCAACACCAAGCCGGACATTGCCCCGTTCAAGTTCCGTGAAACAGGACATGAGCGACTTACCTTTGAAGGCGGGGTCACTCGGCTCCTTGAACACATCCCAAAGCGACATATCAAGATAGTCGATCTTGTCTTCTTTCATAAGGCGCTGCGCCACAGAAATGATCTCATCGAGCTTCATATCAAATCGCTCGGGCGAAAGACGTACTCCCAACTGGAAGTCAGGACGACAGCGCGCACGGATCCCGTCAATAATATTGAACAAAGGCCGCGCCCGGTTTTCAAGCGACCCGCCATATTTATCATCACGCTGATTGACGCCCGCGCTTAGAAACTGACAAAGCAGATAGCCATGCGCCCCGTGAAGCTCAACACCATCAAAGCCTGCCTTCTCAGCACGTATGGCACCAAGAATAAAAGCCTCAATCATCTCATCCGTTTCAAGGGTGCTCATCGCACGCGCACCAAATTCTTCATTCACGGACGGACATAGAGGAGTCTCGCCGATCAATTCCTTGGGCGAGCGCATACCCGCATGGTGCAACTGCACAGCCGAACTGCTTCCCGCTTCTTTGATCGCCGCCGCAAGCCGGGTAAGGCCCGGCAGATGTTTATCCGAGAAGATACCCAGCTGTCCGGGAAACCCCTGCCCCACCGCCTGCACATGAGCCGCACAGGTCATTGTGAGGCCAAAGCCGCCTTTCGCGCGCATGGTGAGCCAGTGAAACTCTTCATCAGAGAGAACACCATCAGCATGGCTCTGCGTGTTGGTGAGCGGTGCCAACATGAAACGGTTCTTCATGTCCGGCCCCCGTGTAAACGAAAGCGGTTGCAACAGATCTGTCATTGGTCTTTCCGATTTAAGTGAATGTTAGAAAAGAGGTTTAGGGGCCCATCTGTCGTCCATATGTCAATCCCCTTGGGCAGCACCCCAATAATTGAACCCTGCAAAGCGAGGTGTATTGGGCAAGTACATGCTTTCAAGCTTCGTCACCTTAAAGCCGCCCTCTTCCAGCAAGGTTGGAATTTTCCGATTGAGATTGCATCCGCCTGCCAGTTTCTTCCAGACCGGATTGATCCGGTTCTGCCAAACCTCAACTTCCGGGTCCGGCGCACAACCATGCTCGCAGAAAATCAGATTGCCACCTGGTCGCAAAACACGGCGCATGCCTTCAAGCGCTTTACGCGTGTCTGGAATAGTGCAAAGCGCATAAGTCACTAGCACCGTGTCCACTGAATTGGCCTCCAGCGGTATTTCTTCGCCAGGCAACCCAATGAACTCAACATCAAAGCCAAGCCCCTCAGCGCGCTTACCGGCAATCTTCCAGCTTTCCTCAGACGGGTCGAGACCAATCACCCGCTCCACGCGGGAGGCATCATAATGTTCGAGATTGAGGCCCGTGCCGATGCCGATTTCAAGCACCCGCCCCTCTGCCAATGGGACGACTTTTTTGCGCTGATAGGCAATGGGCGGCGCGCCACATGCAAATCGGCTATTGATAACGCGTGGAACGATATATTTGTCATAAAAGCCCATTTCAGCCTCCCCTTTGTTTTGTAGAGAGTATAGGCCCAAAATGGGGGGTTAGCGCCAGTCAGAAACGCCAAACCGTACCAACCTGTCGACACGGATCGGCCCGACACTACGCCCCCGCCCGCGCAATGTGAGAACGCCGCTGCGCACAAACCGGTGATTCCGAAGGACAGAAAGGAGCCGCACCCCCGCGGAAAGCGCATCCCACACCGCCTCAACCGGCGGAACGGATGCCGTTCGGGCACTTGCATCCAACTGCGCTGCCCCCGCCACCAGCAAAGCGGAAAGCGCCGTCTCCGCTGCCGTTGCGCCATGCAGCGATACAATATCTGCGCCGCTCGTCAGCGCGTTACCAAAATTGCCGAAACGGGGGCCGGCGAACGCAATGCCCCCGCGCACCATGCCAGGCCGCAATCCATGAATCATTTCAAGCCACAAAGCGCCGCGTGTTTTAGAGGGCACATCAAGCACCCCTTCCATATCGATTTGAAAGGCACCACTTTCACCCGAGACGACATAAGCGCTATCAAAATGCCGACCATCAAGCATAGTCGCCAAAACATCATCAGCAAGGGCACCCAGCAAAACTGGTGGTACATACGAGGCGTCATACTCAATGCCAGTCTGCACAACCCCCTGCCGCAGAACCTCCATGGCGCGGCGCATGACGGCACTGCGCGGCAACACATCAATCGATCCGGTTTCAATCAGATCGAAATCAGGCAGGCATTCGGCCTCCAACGATTGAAGGCGCACCACCCCTGCATCCAACGCATCACGGACAACCTCTGCATCACCCCCGTTCAGGCTCAGCAAAAAAGACCCCGACCGACCTTCAACAATTCTGACAGTCACGCATGCCTCACACTAGCAATGGAAAAACTACTCCGCCGCCATTTGTGGAAGCCCCGGCGCCTCCCATTGGCCATCCTTGTTCGCGTCCACATAAATCGGGTTTGTGAAGGCGTAAGGGTGAAAGCCCGGATAGATCATCTCATAATCAGCGCCGGCTTTTCCGCTAACTTCAACAATCACAAAACTATCGGTCTCAAACTGCATTTCCTTTTCATAAACGTCACCGGCACCGATGGAAACCTCCTCCACGACGGTGCCATTCACACTTATTTGAAGGGTCTCAACATCAATCCAGGGAGCGGCATCAACAGCCACACGCAGCACGCCAGCTTGATCTCGAAACGTGTCGCCAAGCTGTGCGTCGTTCAGTGTGACATTGAGCATCGGACCGGTCGTACCAAACAAACGTCCCTCACGAACCGCATCGATAAAACCAGGCTCTGAAAACGAAGACAAAGCATCATCCGAAACCGCCACCATATTGCGTGGCAAGCCCACCTGCTCGCCAAGCGTGTGGGAATCGCTATTCGCCGTTCCTGTCAAACGATGTCCCTGAGATATCAACGCCAGCCAGTCACGTCGCAGCGCTGGTTGAAAGCTGCGCATCGGACCATTGAGAATCTCCATTGCATCAAAATCAATGTCTCTGACGCCCGTAACCGGATCAGGCTCAACAAGCCGGGCATTGTGGCGGTCGCTGAGAGGCAGCCCCGCATTGAAGGCACGCCCAACACCCATATGATCAAAATAGGCTTGCCGTTCGCCAGACCAATCTTCGTCCCATGCTTCCGCGCCCGGGCGAAACCGATCATCTTCCCGCGCATGATTGAGCTGCATCAGCGCAGTCGGATCACCCGCCTTCAGGTCGGCAATCACTTCCCGCCAGCGCCGGTTCTCATTTGAAAAGGCCCCACGGCGAAACGCATGCGGCTTCAGCTCCACCGGGAAAGCATTTCCGTGCCCCAGCGTATAGGGCGTGCGGTCAGACTGCACTTCACTGGTGATCTCCGTCCCCGTGACGGTCGCCACACTGTCGGCAACACCCAACGCCTTGATCAGTGGGTGAAAATCAAAAACCGTCTCATGCTCGGTGGAAACCAGAACTTCCGCCCCTTCCGCCACAAAGCTGGCAACCCGCTTGGCGGGCGAGAGAACCGTGTCGAAGCTCGGACCGGAATGAACATGGAAGTCTGCCGATATCCAACCAGATGTTTCCACTAGCCGCGAAGGTGCTGCGATCTCCAGCACCGCATCATTACCGGCCTCAACCATCAACTGGGTGTTCTCAAGAGAAAACTCAGGCCCGCGGGTTGCATAGACCTTGTACGATCCCGGTGCGATGTTGAGTGCAACCGGGTCGTCATTCACACCCATCAGAAAGACCTGATTAACGCCGGTTTTTTCATAGATGCCGTGATCACTGATTTCCCGCGCACCCAGCAGGTCATCGTCAAAGACGGGATCAAGTGTGCCGTCAACACCCTTGAAGACAAGCCGCATCGCCTGCCCGCGCGGCAAGGCCACCCGTGATGGCACACCGAGATCAAGCGCCGCAAGCGTCACACTCTCACGATCAACCGTGAAGTTAAGCGTGCCTACACGCTCGGCATCCGCAACACCGCGCGCAACGTAAGAGCCCGCAGGCAGGTGAAGGGAAAAGCGCCCCCCCTCATCGGTCAAGATCTGCGTAAAGGGTGTTCCGTCTTCAAGATCAATATGCACAACTGCCGAACCACCTAAAACGTGGCCGCTAACCAGCGGCGACTTCGCATAGTGAATGTCAGTGATACCCGCCACATCCGCGCGCGGGGCAATCATCAGCACTTCTTCAAAAACAATCTCGTCCCCCGGCGCCAGGTCAGTGAAAGGAACCTCCAGCAATTGAAGAAGTCCGATCTCCGCACCATCACCGGTAAGGAACGGTTCCGTCACCGCCAGAAAAGACAGGGCCGAAAAATCGGCGAGTGCGTAGAATGGAAGTTCGACCGTTTCGCCATCCGCTTGATGCCGCACTGCAGAGAGCATCTGCCAGCCATAGGCAATGGGCGCGTCGGCATCAGCGGGAGACAGCGCCACAATCAGATCAGCCGTCCGCGCGAAGGTCGCAATCTCCGCCGGTCCCCGACTGACAAAGCTTTCCTGCACAAACCCGTTAGACCGGGAGGGTTCACGTGTGGACGCCACAAACGGCACCAGAGAATGATAGTTGAAAAAGATGCTCGTATAGAGCGCCACACTCGGCTCGTCAGCACGCTGTGTCAGGCGCTTGGTGATGAAAAGTGTATGGGGATTGTCCGCATCCAGCCGATAAGACGTCTCAACAACAACACCGCCATGCCCGCCAAACGTGCGGACAACGGCAGAGGCAGACCCCACCTTCGCATCAACACCATCAATGTTCACAGGCGTCTCCCGCGAACTGTCAATCAGGTCTTGTGCGCCTACATAATGGTCATCTCCACGCCCACAAAAACCCAGATCAATAAGAACCCCACCCCGCGTCGACAGCTCACTTTCATGGGATACATCGGAGATGATGGCGCAAACAGATCCGTTGGACAGAACCCAGTCACCAACACCACCAGCTGCATCAGGCCCACCTTGGACATAAGTAGCCGCATTCGTCTCTGTAATGCGCGTGGCCACAAGCTCCGCAGCCTTCACCTCCGTCGTGAGAATGAGCGAAGAGACTGCCGAGATGGCAAACCATCCCAATCCTGAAATGCGCTCCTTGATCATCTGTCTGTCTCCCCTGCTTCCGTCAATTTTGCGTCAACCTAACATGTGAAGAGCCGGAACGGGCGCCCCCTCTCCGGCTCTTCCATCACATTTTGATAATGTTTGTTGCACGCTCCAACTTGTCCAGACTGGCTCAAGAAGGTTCAGGCAACACCCAGCTTCTTCTGCAGTGCCGATGAGGACGTCGTGTACTGGAAGACCACCTTGGCGTCCGGATCGACGATCTTCTTCGCCGCCTGCGCCATCAAGGCTGCCTCATGAAAACCCGATAGAATGAGCTTCAGCTTGCCTGGATACCAATTAATATCCCCAATCGCGAAAATGCCATCCGCGTTGGTTGCAAACTTCTCCGTATCCACCGGGATCAGGTTCTCATGCAGATTGAGCCCCCAATCCGCAATGGGGCCAAGTTTCATGGTGAGGCCAAAGAACGGAAGCAACGTGTCACAGGCAATGCGCACCAGCTCCCCCTCGTTCGACTTAAAGGTCACGCCCTCAAGCTGACCCTTTTCGCCGTGCAACTCGGTGATCTGACCAAGATGGAAATCAAGCTTCTTCTCTTCCACCAGCGCATGCATTTTGTTGACAGAATCAGGCGCCGCGCGGAACCCGTCGCGACGGTGAATAAGCTGCATGCTCGCCGCCAAAGGCTGCAGATTGATCGTCCAGTCGAGTGCACTGTCGCCCCCACCGGAAATCAGAATATTTTTTCCCTTAAACGCTTCCATTTTCTTGACGGAATAGAAAACGGACGTGCCTTCGTACGCCTCAATACCTGGGATCGGCGGTTTCTTCGGCTGGAAGCTACCCCCACCCGCCGCAATGATGATGACAGGTGCCTCAAAAATGAGCCCACCATCCGTTTTCAGCTGCCAATGCCCATTGGACAGCTTCTCAACCTGCTCCACCATTTCATTGAAATGGAACTCCGGGCCGAACGGCTTTGCCTGCTCCATCAGATTGTCCGTCAGCTCCTGACCCGACACGATAGGAAGCCCCGGAATGTCGTAAATAGGCTTCTCGGGATAAAGTTCGGCACACTGGCCGCCCGGTCGATCAAGAATATCAATGACATGCGCCTTCAGATCGAGCAGACCCAGCTCAAACACCGCAAACAGGCCGCAAGGCCCCGCACCAACAATCACAACATCCGTCTTAATCACATCTTGGCTCATATCGTCTCCAGGCTTCCTCAAAAACAGGCCCGCCAGCATGGGACAATTTCGGGCGCAATCAAATGCAAAAACGGCCCATCTGCGGTAAATCTTCCAATTCGTCGCACTGCGACGCCCTGCCCCCGTGACAACGAGCCTCAAATGCTTATGTTACGGCTTGAAATCACACGCCCTGCAGGGCGCGCGTCCCCTTTTTGACCGTTGGAGAAATCCATGCCCCCGAAATCCGTCAAGTGCGAAACCATGGCCGACGTTCGCCGTGAGGTTGACCGCCTGGACCGGGAACTGGTTCAGCTTTTAACAGCGCGCCAGGCAATGATGGACGAGGCCGCACGGATCAAGCAGAGCCGGGATCTCGTCCGCGATGAAGAACGGGTTGAACAGGTCGTAGCAAACGTGCTCGGCGAAGCAAAAAAAACCGGCCTCTCCCCCGCCATCGCGGAGCCCGTCTGGCGGCTCCTCATCGAGAAAAGCATCGAACACGAGCTCGGCACTTTTGATGACATCAGGAAGACGCGCTAGTCCGCGTCTGATTTTCCGCCAAAAACTCAACGAACCGAAAATCCGTCTCAGTATCGATGTCCGCGGATCGCTCTTCCGGCATCTCGTATAGCTGCGTCGTGGGGAGGAAAAGCCCGACCCCGCTCATCAACACATCCCGACGCCAAACATAGATGGAACCGTTCATATCAAACGTGGCAGGTGCATCCTGCCGCCGAATGATGGGCGGGTCCGTGGGCTTTGAAAGCCCGACGGTGCCATCCACCCGCGTCTCCACCAGATTGAAATAGGGTGAGCATTTGGCCGGACTGCCGGTAATCACGTTCTCCGCTTGACCTGTTTCAAGAAGAGCGACAGCACCAACAATATCACCCGGCAATCGCAAAGGCGATGTCGGTTGCAAATCAACGATCGTCTCAAACCGACATGTATGGAGCGCCTCAACCCATTCCACACAATGCCTGATCGCCGGTAGTTTCGCCGCCTTATCCGTTGCGAGATCAGCCGGGCGCTCCACAAGTACATCTGCGCCCGCGTCTTTGCCTGCCCGTAAAATCGCTGCTTCATCGCTTGAGACCGCAATCACATCAAAGAGATCAGACGCCCTTGCCTGCTCCACCGAATGCGCAATGAGGGGCTTGCCAGCCAGCAAACGGACATTCTTGCCCGGCACCCCCTTGGAGCCGCCGCGCGCCAAAATTGTGCAGAGCCGTTTCACTCTGCAGCCTTCTCGCCAAACACTTTGCCGAACTCGCGCTGCGCCTGCTGCAGATCGTCGAGCTGACCGATATCGATCCAATATTCATGGATCGGGAAAGCCGCAGGCAGACCCTTGTCTTTGATCAACTGGTCAAAGAGGGTCGGCATGTCATACATCTGCCCCTTGGGCACATATTTTAGAACCGATGGCGAGAGCACATAGATCCCACCATTCACAAAATAGCTCTGTGTCGGCTTCTCGTTGATCTCGGTAATCCGGTTGCCACTCCTCTCGATCACGCCATAGGGAACCTGAAAGCGGTATTCCCGGACACCCATTGTCGCATCCGCAGCTTGGTCGAGATGGAAGTCGAGCACCCGCCTGAAATCAATGGCCGTCACAAGATCCGCATTCATCACCAGAAAAGGTTCCGTTGGCATATCTGGCAAAAGTGTCAGCGCACCCGCGGTGCCCAGACGCTGATTTTCTTCAAGATAGGAAATTTCAACACCGAAGGCGGATCCGTTCCCAAAATGAGCCTCAACCTTCTCCGCCTGATAATTCACCGAGAGGAAAATGCGGGTGAAGCCCTGATCCGCAAGCCGCTCGATAATGCTCTCCAGTACCGGCTTGCCCCCAACAGGGATCAATGGCTTGGGAAGATTTTCGGTAAGCGGGCGAAGCCGTGTACCGAGGCCACCCGCCATGATGACAACCCAGTTCCCGCCGCGGTCGCCCTGCATGATCCGCGTCAAGGTTTCAAGGCCCGTGAGCACACCATGCTCGTCAACAATCGGCACCTGAGCAATTTTATATTGCCGCATCCACTTCATAACCGTCCGGCGGTCAATCTCCGGGCCTGCGGTAATCGGATTGGCTTTCATCACACGGTCGACCGGTGCCTCAAGCGTCTCCCCGCGCAAGATCGCGCGGCGCACGTCCCCGTCGGTGATTGTGCCGAGCAATTTGCCGTCACTTGCGACCACCAAAGAAATTTGAAGCGCACTGTCATCCAGATTGCGGATCGCCACACCCAAAGTTGCTGATGGGTCGAGAATAGCCTTTTTCCAGTCTGCCATGATACTTCCTCTCAGCCCTATTGGTGGATCAAATCGTCAGGCGCGTAGGCCCGTGCGGCATGTGTCCCGAGCAGTGACCAGTAGAGCGCGGGGTCAAGCCCCGTGCCCGGTCGCTTCACCGTCAAATTTTCTTCGGTAAAAATCTCCCCCGCCGCAATCGCCTGTGCCGCAACAAGGGACTTTCTGGCGACATCCGCCGTCGCCTTCTCGATACCGCGCGGTGCCTTCACCCCATCACCCATAGCCGCACTCACGCGCCTGACACCAACAACAAGCGCCGACAGCTCCTGTGGTTCCAGCGACGCTTTGTGATCCGGCCCCGGCAAAACCCGGTCAAGAGTGAAGTGCTTCTCGATGACACTCGCACCCGCTGCAACAGAAGCGACCGATAGAACCGTACCAACGGAATGATCGGAAAAGCCAACAGGAAGACCAAAGCGGTGGGAGAGAGCATGCATCGCACGCAAATTCACATCCTCATCCGGCGTCGGATAAGCGCTGGTGCAATGAAGCAGCGTCACATGTGACTTAAGCGTCGCCTGCCCTGTGTCAGACTGGAACGCAGCTGAAAAACTTTCAATACACGGCTCTGCCACACCCAGATAACCTGCCGCCAACACGCCAAGTGCCTTCTCCGTCTCATCAAGAGTTGCCATGCCGGTTGAAAGAATAATATCAAGGCCAGACCGCGCCGCCGCAAAAAGCAAAGGTGCATTGGTCAGCTCTCCGGACCCGATCTTGAGCGACGGTACTTTCAACCGATTGACCAGCAGATCAAGGCTGGAGAGATCAAACGGTGTCGAAAGAAAGCCGATTTTCTTCTCGGCGCAATGCTTGATCAACGCCACATGGGCGGCTTCATCAAGCTCAAGCGCCTTCAACATATCAAGCTGGCTTTGCCCCACATCTGTTGTCACCTTCTGGTAGGCTGCCTTTGGCGCAGCTTTGGTGGCCAGCGCCGACGAATTGAAGGTCTGGAACTTAACAATGTCAGCCCCCGCATCCGCCGCGACATCTACCATTTCAAGCGCGCGGTCAAGCGAGCCATTATGGTTGACCCCGGCTTCCGCAATGATCAGAACATGGTGCGGCTTGCTCATGATGCAATCTCCAGCGCGGCATCCATCACGTGGAACCTCTTCATCAAAACATTTTCAAGCGGAAGTGTTTCAAGCAGGCGAGCCATCTTTATCGACGCCCCTCCCTGTCCGTAAGGCGTCTCACATTTTGCAGCGAGCATTTTGAAATCTGGTGAAAGACCTATCTTGATTGCGGCGCGAATGGCGCCTGCATCCTCCGCGCAATCAATGACGGAGGGCGCACGCAAGCGTCCCTGCTGCCGCACGCCAATGTTTACCGTTGGCGTGCCGACCGCGGGAGCTTCAATAATGCCGCTTGAGGAATTGCCGATGACAAGGTCAGCACCTTTCAGAACGCTGAGATAGCGCCGTCGTCCGAACGAGGCAATTTGCATCACGCGGTCCCCATGTCGCTCCACATATGCATCGATGAGCATGGAAATCTCGTCACCATCCGTATCGGCGTTCGTTCCTGTAAAAATGACAGATGCATCTGGAAACCCGTCCAGCGCTTCAAGAAGGACGCAGGCATCGGCAGCCGCACCCTTGCGCAACGTCACCGGATGGTATGTCACAAGAAAAAGCGGTGCGCGGGCTATGAATGCAACACTCGCCATCGCGTCCTCAAACGTCATCACATCTGCATCCATAATCGCGTCAAGCCCAGGTGCACCCACATTGAAGACACGCTCAGGGTTCTCCCCCATCTGGATCACCCGCGCGCGATAAGGCTCAGCAGCAACGAAATGATAGTGAGACATTTTTGTGATCGCATGGCGAATAGCTTCGTCGATCTGGCCTTCGCTCGCCTCCCCACCATGGATATGCACAATCGGAAGCCGCGCTAGCATGGCAGCTTCCGCCGCTGCCAATATCTCGTAGCGATCGCCGAGCACAACAACCATGTCCGGCGAAAGTTCGGCAAAGGCATCTGCAAAACCGATCAGCGCGCGCCCCATAGCTTTTGTGAGTGCGGCAGGCCCATCCCCATCAAGTCGCATATCAACGCGCGCAGAAATCTTATGTCCGTCGGATTCAATTTCATCGACCGTCGCCCCGTGGCGGGCTGACAGGTGTGTGCCGGTGACGATCAGTTGAAGTTCAAGCAGCGCGGATGTTTCAATCTCACAAATCAACCGGTGTAACAGGCCATATTCCGCCCGCGAGCCGGTCACAACCGCTATACGGCGTGAGCGCGTCATGCGACATCGCCGGTAGCAGACGCGTCTGAAGGAACACTGGAAGGCACATTGATCAGCCGAGCTTCGATATTCCGCGCACCCTCAAGTGACATGGACGGCCACGCTGCATACATGGGCAAGTCCGGCATCAGCGTCCATGTGGGACGGGTCATCAGTCCCGCATCATTGGTAGCAGTCAGCACAGCGTCACGCATCTCAAGCGAGGGCTCATCCAGCATCAGGCAGTTGAGCCAGTAATTGGATTGCCCAAAGCATCTCTCGCGGTAGGCGGAAATACCAGACACTGTCTCAAAGGCTGCAAGGTAGCGCGAACCAAGCGACCGTTTGCGCGCAACATAATCGTCAAGCTTCTCAAGCTGCGCACACCCAAGGGCTGCATTCAAATTGGGTAAACGGTAATTGTAACCCACCGCATCATGATTGAAGGCCCATTTGTGCGGCACCTTCGCTGTTGTCGTTAAATGTTTGGCATGGGCGGCAAGATCAACATCATCGGTGACAATTGCGCCACCGCCGCCGGTGGTGATGATCTTGTTGCCGTTAAAGCTGACCGCCGCAATCCGACCTAGGGACCCGCACTTCTCGCCTTTATAAAGTGAGCCGAGCGACTCGGCCGCGTCCTCAACCAGAACGATCCCATATCGCGCAGCAATCGCGATCAAGGGCTCCATATCCACCGCATGGCCGAACGTGTGCATCGGCACAATCGCCGCAATCCGTCGCCCGGTGAGCCGGTTCCGCACGCCATTGAGCGTCTGCTCTGAGATATGACCCAAATATTCGTTGAGTTTGGCAGGATCGAGACCCAGCGTGTCCGGGTCTGAATCCACAAAGTGCGGCACCGCGCCGAGATAAGTTGCCGCATTCGCCGTCGCAACAAAGGTAAGCGCCGGCATGATGACTTCATCGTCAGCGCCCACTCCCGCGACCTGCAAGGCAATCTGTAACGCCGCCGTGCCGTTTACAACGGCCACGCCGTGGGCAACCCCGCAATGTGTGGCAACATCCTTTTCAAACCGCTCAACATAGGACCCAACAGAAGAAACCCAGCCCGTGTCCAGACAGTCCTTCACATAGTCCCATTCCGCACCTTCAAAATGCGGTGCATGAAGTGGCTGAAACCTGTGCCCCTCGCTCAAGCCAATAGCCGACCGGATGGCGTCAATCACCGCCTTCGGATCAACCCCAACCCTGCCTGTTGCAATCGGCGCGAGCGCCATATCAATGCCCCTTACGCTGCCGCAGCTTCCGCCCGCACATCATAATTGCCATAAAAGCCTGGAATTTCGGATGACCGGAGATAGAGGCCGGAATGCACAGCCTGAATAAGCTCCGGTACAAAAGCCGCCACTGAGTATTTTGTCTCAAACCCGAGCACGTTGCGGATCTTGGCAAAGTTTACGCGGTAATTGCGCGGGTCACTTCCCTTTTCCACATAATGCACATCGCCTTTGGTGTGCTTCAGGATCTCGTCAATGATCATCGCCTTTGTGTAATTATTGTCGTCCGATCCAACATTGAACACTTCGCCGCGCACTTTTTCTTCCGGTGCTTCCAGCACACGGATCACCGCACGGGCGATGTCGCGCACATGGCAATAAGGACGCCATGTATCCTTGTCGAACACATCGAGACTTTCACCACGCGCGAGCGCTGCCGTAAACTCATTCACCGTCAAATCGAAACGCATCCGATGGCTCAGCCCGAACGCCGTTGAAATGCGCAGGATCGTCGGCGTGAAGTCCGCCTCGTCAAGATTGTTCAAAATAAATTTTTCAAAGCCGACCTTCGTTTCCGCATAGATGGAAAGGGGTCGCAGCTCCGACGTCTCGTCAGCCGGACTATTGTCTTCGCGCAGTCCATAATTCGAACAGGTCGAGGTAAAGACAAACTTGTGAATGCCGCGCCCTTGCATCGCGCGAAATACAGTCTCAGACCCTGCCTGATTGACAGACCGCGTGAGATCAGGAAATTTTTTCGAAATCGGATCACCAACGAGTGAGGCGAGCAGCACCACATCGGTGACACCGTCCATCGCCCGGTCAAGCACATCCGGGTCCCGCAGATCGCCCATCACCAACGAGAAACCCGGCTCGTCATAAAGCCCTTCAAGGGACAGCGAGTTGGAATAAAGGAAATTGTCCAGCACCCGTGTGCGATAACCGCGCTTCAGAAGATCGCGCACCATGACGGAGCCCACATAGCCGGCCCCGCCGATCACCAGCACATGCCGTGGTCGCACCGCACCGCGTTCCGTCGCGCGCTTCAGCCGGGCAAGTTCATCCTGCAGAGCTTCAGCGGCATGAAGCGGTGTCTCGCCTTCCATGCGCGCAGCGCAATTGCGAATTGCCTGTGCATAAACCTCGTCAGCGCCCAGTTTGTCAGAACCAAATCCGTCGACCATCAATCCATTCCTCGAAGCCCGCCCGCATAGACCCGAACCCGATCGGGCCGCCAAGCATGATTAGGCCCAATGCGGGCCTGGAATACCTTCTGCAAGAATGATGAAAAATGGTTAACGGCTTCTTTCCAAACCAACGCTTGGCCATAAAAAACGCCCCTTTCCTGCGGAAAGAGGCGTTAGAACAGGGTAACCACCCTGTTAATCGCGTATCTCGGTCAGAACTGCTTTTCAGGAAGGTTCACAACCAGCCCGTCCAGCTCGTCTGAAATCTTGATCTGGCAGGAAAGACGGCTGTTTTCGCGCACGTCAAATGCGAAATCCAGCATGTCTTCTTCCATCTGCTGGGCCGTGCCCACTTTGTCCTTCCAGGCCGCATCCACGTAAACGTGGCAGGTTGCGCAAGCGCAGGCGCCACCGCAATCCGCGTCAATGCCCGGAACTGAATTCTTGATGGCCCCTTCCATCACCGTCATGCCGTTCTCGCATTCGATGTTGTGGGACGTGCCGTCATGTTCGATAAAGGTGATCTTCGCCATGGCTCCCCGTCAGTGCTTTACGTTTCTGATTATGCGAGCCCAAGTCAGGCCGCCTCGCGCCCTGAAAATGACGCCTGTGTCATAATTTTGCAAGGGGTTGGCGTCAAGAAACCTCCCCACCTGTCCAAAATGGCAGACCAGCGGGAAATATCACGCGTGCTTACCCGCCGTCCAGCCGGATTTGGCCAAAAATGCATGGCCATGTGTCACAGGGGCGGCCTCCAGTGTCGTCGCAAACGTGTCATTCCAGCGGTTGAGGAAGCCAAAAGCGGAAATGACGGCCACAATATCAACAATCTGGATGTCCGAAAAATGAGAGGAAAGGGCCGCAAAATCAGCGTCCGTCACCCCATTTGGCACCTGAGCCGCCAATTGGGCAAGCCTGAGCGCCGCCCGCTCCCCTTCGGAAAACAGCGGAGAGGTCTCGTATTCCCAGATCGCCTCAAGCTTGGCCTCATCCAGCGTACCCGCATGAGCCGCCCCGTGATGGGTATGGGCCTGACAATAAAGGCACCCGGCAGATCGGCTCGCCATATACCCAATCAGCCGATCGAGCCCGCCTTCCAGAGCATGACCGAGATTGACCTGCGCCATCATGCCGACAAAAGCTTTCACCATTTCCGGCCGCCGCGCCATGATGAGCAGCGAATTGGGCAGAAACCCCATCGCCCCTTCCGCAAGCTGAAATATCTCTTCAAGCTCCGGCACATCTTCGCGCTTCAGCGGTTCCAGTCGGCTCATTGTGCTCTCCTTTTTTCAGCGCTCCCGATTGTTTGGGGCGTCCCCCCATCGCATAGTCACGCAAAGCCTAATTGACGAATCCTCACGAAGCCAGCAACCGAGACAGATCAAGGATCAACTTTTCATGAGCGACAAGCTCAACATTCTCTTCATCACGGCAGATCAATGGCGCGGCGACTGCCTGTCGACACTTGATCACCCTACAGTCAAAACACCTCACCTCGACGCTCTTGCCGCCGATGGTGTGCTCTTCAAGCGCCATTACGCCAATGCCGTCCCCTGTGCGCCAAGCCGCGCCTCGCTCCATACCGGTCTCTATCTGCAGAACCACCGTGCCTGCACCAATGGCACACCGCTGGATGCGCGCCACACCAATTGGGCACTGGAAGCCCGCAAGCAGGGCTACGACCCTGTGTTGATCGGCTACACGGATACGGCAAACGACCCCCGCGCCCTCCAGGGTGACAGTCCCTGGCTCAAGACATATGAAGGCCCGCTCCCCGGCATTCGCCCGCTTGCCATGATGGGTACTTGGCCCGGCCCCTGGGCAGACTTTTTGACCGACAAGGGCTACCCGCTACCCGACGATCTTCGCCAGACCTATGGACTGCGTGAAGACGGCCCGGACTATGAGCATGGCCGCGCGCGACCAAAGCCGCTCATCTATCCGATCAAAGACAATGACACGACCTATCAGGTCGAAAAATGCATGGAGTTCATGGGAGAGGCACAAGACCCTTTCATCATGCACCTGTCCCTGCTCCGCCCCCATCCGCCATGGGTGGCGAGCGAGCCCTATGCCAGCATGTATGATCCGGCAGCGCTGCCCGGCTACATTCGCGCGTCAGACGCGGATGCTGAAGGCGCACAACATCCCTGGCTTGAACACCAGCTCGCCAACCGGCTTTACCGTGCTCCGGAGAATGACAAGAAGCAGCGCCGCATGAAGGCCGTCTATTACGGCCTGATGAGCGAAGTGGATGCAGCCCTTGGCCGTGTCATCGCCTTCCTGAAAGAGAGCGGGCTCTACGACAAGACACTCATCATCTTCACCTCCGATCATGGGGAACAGATGGGCGATCATTGGCTCATCGGCAAATGTGGCTATTTCGACGGCTCCTACCACATCCCCCTCATCATCCGCGACCCGCGGGCAAACAACACACGTGGCAAACGCATTGATGCGTTCACAGAGAATGTGGACATCATGCCGACAATGCTCTCGGCCATCGGCGCGCCCATCCCCCCCCATTGCGACGGCGCAAAGCTCGATCCGTTTCTGGAGAGTGGGCGGGCACCCGCAACATGGCGGACAGAAGCGCATTGGGAATATGATTTTCGCGACCCCGCAGACGACGAGGCAGAGCAATCGCTCGGCCTCACGCTGCATCAATGCACGATGAACATCATCCGGTCGGAAAAATACAAGTATGTGCATTTCACCGGCTTGCCACCGCTCTTCTTCGATCTGGAGAAGGACCCCGGCGAACGGACAAACCGTGCGACCGACCCGGCCTACATGTCCCTTGTTTTGGAATACGCGCAAAAAATG
>JAVKCY010000024.1:0-77468 GCA_040223265.1 Parvibaculum sp.
GCTAAATGCTCTCGATCAGAAGATTGAGTACCCGCCGTCAATGACCATAGTCGTGCCTGTTGTGTAGGTGGAGGCGTCACTGGCAAGGAAGACGGCCATGCCGCCAACGTCCGCAGGCTCGCCCCAACGGCGGATCGGCACGCGTGGAATCACTTTTTCAGCAAAGGCAGGCGCGGCCTGCGCATTCGCCGTCATGTCCGTGGCAATCCAGCCGGGCAGGATCGCATTTGCGCGAATGTTATAGCGGCCAAACTCGCTGGCGCAGGCACGGATCATGGAGATGACACCGCCTTTGGTGGCGGCATAGGCCTGATTGCGGGCGGCCCCTTCGATTGCGGCAAGGCTTGCAATGCCCACAAGCGAGCCACCCTTGTCGCCATCTTTCGCGCGCTCAACCATGTGCCGTGCACTTTCGCGCAGCGTCCAGAAAACACCATCAAGATTGACGGCAAGTGTCTTGCGATAAATATCCGTGCTCATGTCAACGAACGAGGGTGAGCCAAAACCGATGCCAGCATTGGCGACTACATTGTCGATCCGGCCCAGTTCTTTGACGGTCGCAAGCACGCCGTTCACAACTTCCTGTTCGTTTGACACGTCAACACGGCGTGTGATGATTTTCGTGCCGTGCGCCTTCAGCGCGGCGGCTGCTTTCGCGTTTTTCTCTTCGTTCGTGCCCCAGATTGCAACGTCAGCGCCGGATGCCGCGAGAGCGTCTGCCATACCAAGGCCGATACCGCCATTGCCACCGGTTACAAGTGCGACTTTGCCTGTGAGATCAAAAGGTTTGTAAGCCATGCGGGCCTCCCCATTGTTGAAATGTAGATGAGGCCACTATAGCACTGCCAGATGTCAGTACGAGCCTGTCTTTCAAATTGTGGAGGACAAGATGGAAGCTGCTGCCGTCAGTCGAAAAGCGCGTCAATATCAGCCTGGGAGGTGCCTTCATCCGTTTCCGTAACGGCGGGCTCGGGGGCGGGCTCGGGAGCAGGGGGTTTAGCGGAAGACGTGTTAGCGTTCGCATCCACCTCAATCTCGGCCAGCATGGTATCAATCTCGTCCTGACCAGAGGTGAGGGCCCGTCCGTGGATGACAGCACTGGCAACATCAACATAGCGCTGCATTTTTTTCGATGTGGTCGCCACAATATGACGAACCCGTTCCGGGTCCCCCGCTTTCATCGCGTCTTGAATTTGCACAAGGGTCTTAAGAACCGTGTGGTCCATCTGGGCGACAAGCTGATCAAAAGGCTCTCGGTAGCGACGCGGCGCGTTTTCATAGGCGAGGGCGGCAAGCGCTTTGTCCTGGAAGGTTGAGTCGGCAAAATGATCTTCATAGGATTTTGGCTGCCATTCCAGCGCATCATCCAGACACTCCGGCATGTCGGGTACGATTTCCAGCAGCATGACGATTTCGTTGAAATGATTGAGATAGTCGGTCGCGAGCAATGTGTCGGCGTGAATATTTTTGCCCTGGACAAGACGACGCAACGTCCGCGGAAAGCCGATGCCGTCCGATGGCCGTTCAATATCGTCCCGGATTGCCTGGATCCGGGCGTCCTGAGTCTTGGTCAGGGATTTGCCCCCGTTCTCCACCACCCGTCCCCCATTCGCCGCATAGTTGAGTTGACGTACACCTTCTAGTTTTACGGTGTAGACCTTGATATTTAGTTGTCAAAATGAAGGGTTGGCGGCAGAAAAACTGAGCATTCCCTAAGGAAAAGGGCCCGATTTTCAGGTTGGGGACGTACGTTTGCCCCACACAAGCCCGGCAATGCTGGCAACAACGAACAGTCCCATGGCGGCAACAACGATGGCAGGCCCGGAGGCGAGATCAAAGTTGAGCGAGCCGAAAAGGCCAAAGCCGACGGAGAGCGCCCCCGTCATTGCCGCCAGCAATGCCATTTGCTCCGGTGTGGTGGCAAAGCGGCGCGCCGTTGCCGCCGGGATGATGAGCAGCGCCGTGATGAGGAGGACGCCGACAACCTGCATGGCCATTGCAACCGTCACGGCCAGAAGCAGGCTGAAGATCAGCCGTGTCAGAAACGGATCAATGCCATCGGCTTGGGCAAGCTCCGCGTCCACCGTGACCGCGAGCAAACGCCGCCAAATGAGCAGAAGACTGATGAGCACGATGGCAGCGCCAACATAGATGACCATGATGTTCTCCCACGAGAGCGCGAGCACATCGCCAAACAAATAACCAAGCAGGTCCACTCGGAGATTTTCCATCAGGCCGAGTGTCACAAGACCAAGCGCCAGCGCGGAATGGGCAAGGAGGCCCAGCACAGTGTCCGCTGCAAACCGCTGCTGTTTCTGCAAATAGGTGAAGGCGATCGCCAGCACCACACTGGCGGCCAGCACACCGAACGTTGGATCAATCCCGAGAATGAGGCCGAGTGCAATGCCCAAGAGGGCGGAGTGGGCGAGCGCGTCCCCAAAATAGGCCATGCGGCGCCACACAACAAAACAACCAAGTGGGCCGGCCACCAGTGCGACGCCAAGTCCGCCCAAAAAAGCACGGACGAAAAACTCTTCAAACATTTCCCTTGTTCCCGTGCGTGTGGTCATGATCGTGTGGGTGAGCATGGTCGTGTGCGTCGTGCACATCCCCTGATATGTCATGCACATGATCGTGATGGTGTTTGAAGATCGCGAGCGATTCTGTATGTCCGGGTCCGAACAGTGCAACATAGGCCGGGTCGCTTGTCACCGCCTCTGGCGTTCCTTCGCAGCAGACATGACCATTGACGCAGATGACGCGATCTGACGCGGCCATCACGACATGCAGATCGTGGGACACAAGCAAGATGGCGGTGCCACGCTCCCGGCGAATACGCGCAAGCTGATCGTAAAGCGCGCTTTGGCCCGCAAAGTCGATGCCGCGCGTTGGCTCATCCAGAATGAGGAGGTTAGGTTCCCCAAGCAACGCCCGGCCAAGCAGGACGCGCTGATATTCGCCTCCTGAAAGCTCGGAAGCCTGTCGGTCAATCAGATGTTCCGCGCCAACCTCCGTGAGACTGGCGGTCATCGCCGCCTCTGAATAAGTCGCGGTGAGGGTGAGAAGGCGCCGCACGGTGAGCGGCAAGGCACGTTCAAGCTCGATACGCTGCGGGACATAGCCGATCTTGAGCGCCGACCTTCGCTCAATGCGGCCCGTGACCGGCTTCAAGATCCCGAGCAGTGTGCGGGCGATGGTGGTCTTTCCCGCGCCATTGGGCCCGATCAGTGTCACGATTTCGCCCGCTGAAATCGAAAGGTCCACATGAACCAGCACGTCACGCTCGCCTAAACGGACACTGACGTCGCGCAGCGAAATGAGGGCCCCGTCAGACGGTGGCACCGAGGGGTGATCAGCAGGGGGCGCAACATGAGATTTCGACATGGGGCCAGCGGGATCCTTGTGAGAAAAGCTGCGCACCCTAGCGCATGCCGCGCTTTAAGTCGATTTGAGGCGGGATGATTTGAGCAATGTCCAAAATATGGGTTAGTTTGAAGGTTATTGAGACAAGGCAACCAGCCCAAGGCAACCCGCTAAAAGTCAGGCGTCAGATATGTGTGGCCGCTTCAACATTACAACTCCACCCGAAGCGCTTCGCGCGCTGTTCGACTACATGGAACAGCCCAATTTTCCAGCAAGATACAATATCGCTCCGACGCAACCCGTCCCCATTGTTCACCTGATGAATGGAAAGCGGCATTTTCGCCTCGTGCGGTGGGGTTTTGTCCCTTCATGGTCAAAGGAAATGCCGAAAACCGTGCTGATCAATGCGCGCGCGGAAACGATTGAAGAAAAACCTTCATTCAAAGGGGCCTTCCGTCATCGCCGCTGCCTGATCCCGGCGAACGGTTTTTTTGAGTGGCAGACGAGAGGGGCCGCAAAGCAGCCATTTCACATTCACCGCCGGGACAATGAACCCTTCGCCATGGCGGGCATATGGGAGGATTGGTTGACCCCTGATGGATCGGAGCTGGATAGCTGCGCGATTGTCACCACGGCGGCCAATGACAGCTTGAAACATATCCATCATCGCATGCCGGTGATTCTGCCGCAGCCCGAATGGGATGAATGGCTGGGGGCCAGCAATGCAAGATCGCGCGATGTGAGCCCACTCATGCGTCCTGCTGCCAATGATTTGCTTGTGGCAGAGCCCGTTTCACCGCGCGTGAACAAGGCAGGCGAAGAAGGGGCTTCCCTGCTCGATCCTGTTGATCCGGACGCGGAAAGCTCGAAATCCCCCTCAAAAGCAGTCAAAAAGAACGATAAGGACCAATTGAGCCTTTTGTAGTTCTGAAAGGCATAAGAGATATTTGGTGAAAGAAACTGAGGCTCAAGCGTTTCCGCTTGAAAGCAGACCGGGATATACTATTTATCGCAGTCTGGAGACGTCATGGCAGCCGACATTATAATTCTCGCCGTTCTCATTTGTCTGAATGGTTTTTTCTCATTGTCCGAGATGGCGGTCGTGTCATCGCGGCGTCAGCGGCTGCGCGCCAATTTGACGCGCCGTCAGGAGAAGGGCCAGGGCAGCACAAGTGGCATTGAAACAGCGATTGAGTTGAACGAGGAACCGGGCCGCTTTCTCTCGACCGTGCAGATCGGCATTACCCTGGTTGGTGTGTTCGCCGGTGCTTTTGGTGGCGCGACCTTGGCGGCCCCGCTGGGGGAAATGATCATTGGTCTGGGCATCGAAGAGATTGTCGAATATGCAGAGCCCATTGCCTTCGTGCTGGTGGTTGTCGCCATCACCTATTTCTCGCTGATCATTGGTGAGCTGGTGCCCAAGCGCATTGCGCTCGCCAACCCGGAAGCCATTGCCGCCGTCATCGCCCGTCCCATGGTGACGGTGACCAAGGTTTTGTCTCCCGCAGTCACGTTTCTCTCCTACTCAACGGAAGCTGTGCTCAAAGCCTATGGCGCGGCCGGGCAGTCTGTGCCGGAAGTGACGGAAGAGGAAATCCGGCATCTGGTGGAAGAAGGCGTTGCAACCGGCGCGGTGGACAGTGTCGAGCGTGACATTGTGAACCGGGTCTTGCGCATGGGTGACATGCGTGTGAGTGAGGTTATGCGTCCGCGCACGCAACTTGTCTGGCTCGATACACAGGCAAGTTTTGACGAGAACATGCGCACCATCCGCATTCACGAAAATCAGCGCTACCCTGTGCGGGCGGGCAATGATGGCCCGACTATTGGCATGGTGCGGATGGAGGACCTCTTTTCCAACATTGAAGATGCAAACAATGATGCACTCTTCGCCAAGATGACCAAGCCGCTCTACATTCCGCGCACATCGAGTGTATTGAAGGCGCTGAGCCTCTTGCAGGCTGAAAGCAAGTTCATGGCGTTCATCGTCGATGAATATGGTGACATTGTCGGTACACTCTCGATGGCCGAAATTTTCTTCGCCATTGTGGGGGACACATCTGACAATGCGGCGACCAACAACACGGCTATCGTGAAACGTCAGGACGGTTCTTACCTTGTGGATGGCGTCGTGTCTGTCGATGAAGTGAAGCGGCTTCTGTTGCTCACTCATTTGCCCGGCGACAAGTCCGGTGAGGTAAATACGCTCGCAGGCGTCATTCTGCACTGGTTTGAGAAGATGCCGACCGAGGGGGATTATTTCGCCTGGAACGGCTATCGCTTCGAGGTAGCGGACATGGATGGTCCGCGCATCGACAAGGTGTTGATCGTGCCTGCGCAAAATCTGCCGATCGGCGAATTCCTGATTGCGGACGAACCGGGACCAGCAGCCTCCAACAACCCAGCAGCCTCCAACAACAATGTCATGCTGAAAGCACCGAAACAGGCCTGAGCCTCATGCTCTGCGCTGTGTGTGCCTAGTCTTTCAGGATTTTGCCGGGATTGAGCAGACCCTTCCGGTCCAACGCATCTTTCAGCGCACGCATCAGATCAATCTCGACCGGTGATTTTCGACGTTTCAGTTCATCACGTTTCAATTGCCCGATGCCATGTTCTGCACTGATCGAACCGCCAAGCTCTACTGCTATCGTATGAACCAGTTCGTTGAAATGGCTCCGTTGATCAAGGAACCCGGCTTCGTCCATATCGACAGGTTGGCTGAGATTGAAGTGAATATTGCCATCACCGATATGGCCAAAGGGCACCGGGCGGATACCCGGCATCTCTGCACATACGAGGGTGAGTGCGCGTTCAAGAAAGAGTGCAATCTCTGACACAGGCACGGAAATGTCGTGCTTGATGCTGCCGCCCTCATGGCGCTGCGCGTCCGACATCGCCTCCCGCACGTGCCACAGCGCTTTTGCTTGTGCATCGGAGCGGGCAAGCGTTGCATCGAGAAGGAGACCCTGGGCAAGACCGTCGCCAAGAATGGCTTCCAGCCGCTCTGTCAGCACATCGCCCTCGTCCCCTGAGGAGAGTTCGATAAGCACGTACCAATCATGAGGAGTGTCGAGCGGGTCGCGTGTGCCGGGCACATGGCGCGTCACCATCTCTATGCCGATGCGGGGCATCAGTTCAAAACTCGTCACCGCGCCAAAACTCATTGCCTCAACAAGGCGCAGCAGAGAGACAGCGGCGGCGGGTGTTGGGACCGCCACAAAGGCAACGGCTTTTGATCTGGGGCGCGGGAAAAGCTTCAGCACCGCGCCCGTGATGATGCCGAGTGTGCCTTCTGAGCCCAGAAACAATTGCTTGAGATCATAGCCCGTATTGTCTTTGCGCAAGGCCCGCATCCCGTCCCAGATGCGCCCGTCGGCGAGAACAATTTCGATCCCGAGCACAAGATCGCGCGCATTGCCATATCGCAGAACCGCGGTGCCTCCTGCATTGCTCGAAAGATTACCGCCGATCTGGCACGTGCCCTCGGAGGCAAGGCTGAGCGGAAACAGCCGGTCAGCCTCTTCCGCCACTGATTGCAAATGCGCAAGGGTCACACCGGCGTCAACACTGACCGTATTGTTGGCGGGGTCAACGGCGCGGACCTTGTTCAGGCGCGAAAGATTGAGAAGGATGGCATGATCTTCCGCCCGTGGCATCTGCCCACCAACAAGGCCCGTATTGCCGCCTTGCGGGACGACATGCGTATTGGTTTCATAGGCCAAAGTCATCACGGCAGATACCTCCGCAAGACTTGCAGGCTTTACCAGCGCGCGTGCGTGACCTTGGAAAAGGCCCCGACGTTCTTCAAGGTAGGGGGCCATTTCCACCGGGTCGGTGATGAGGCCCGCCTCACCAACAATCTCCCGCAGCCGTTCGATCAACGGATCCTGTTTCATGTGCCTCCCCCGGTGCGCGTAAAGAGGCGCACGCCTGTGTAGAGGGTAGCAGGGCGGCCATCAGCCCCCATGTCAAGAAAGTTGAAATTCACAGGCTGTGTCATCCCTTTTGAATAGCCGATGAAGCGGTCTGGGCCAACGGGCAAGAGCTCGGTCTGTTGTCCGCCGCCGATCACATTGTAGGCAGCAATTGGCCGGATCGTCGCATAAAGTTTGCTGTCAATGACACGGACCTCTGCGGTCTCGCTCGACTTGCCATAAACGCCTGCAAGCCTCGTGAGATCTCCGGCGCTTTCGACAATCTGCGGCACCTCATGTGGGCAGACGCCTGCCGCTTCCGAAAACACGCGGGTCATAAGCTCATGCGCCAATCCCTTGCCGTCGCCCCCATTGGTAAGCAGCACAAAAATCGTTCCGCTCTCCGGATGAATGCGCAAGAAGGCAGATTGCCCGATCGTTGATCCGTCATGGCCAAAGACATTGTAGACTTCGCCACCGCCCTTGGGCCCCCAATGCCAAAGAAAGGCGCCGAGGCCCATCGCATCAAGCGGACTGCCAGGCGGACATTTTTTTTGGACCTCACGCATGGCGCGCGCACTCGCCTCGCTCAACAATCTTGTCCCATTCGGCGCACGACCATCATGCAAAAGCATATCGCCGAAAAGGACGACATCGCGGGCGGATGCCATGGACATGGAGCCTGCAGGGGCATTCGATTGCGCGAGATAGACAAGCGGCGTCGCAACAAGCCCGTCTTCACTGTTTCGCAAGTGACCAATGGCTGTGCGAAAGCGCATTGCCTGTTCCGGCAATGTCGAAAAGCCGGGCGTGCCAAGCGGTTTGGCGATGCGGTTGCGAATGGCCTTGTCCCATCTGTCCCCGCCAACCACTTCTAGAATACGTCCGAGAAGAACATAACCCACATTGCAATAGGCAAAATGTGTTCCGAGCGGGTGGAGGCTTGGAAGTGAACCCAGCATGCCGACGAATTTTTCCACCCGGTCCTCGCCGCGCCCGGCATCAACAAAAAAATCACCGTCGATCCCGCTTGTATGGGTGAGCAGGTGACGGATGGTGACCTGGGCCGCGAGACCTTCATCAGCCAGTCGGAAGTCCGGAAGATGTTTCCGCCCGCGATCGTCGAGCGAAAGCTTGCCCTCATCGACAAGCTGGAGGATCAGGCAGCTTGTATAAAGCTTGGTGATGGACCCGATCTGGAAGAGCGTGTCGCTTGTCGCCTCTACGCGCGTGTTGAGATTGGTAACACCCGCCGCCAGCTCATAAATCTGGTCCCCGTGCAGGACGGCAAGGCTTGCACCCGGCACATGGAAGTGGTGCACAAGATCAGTGAAATCGGACAGGGAGGGCGGGGCCGAGACGTTGGAATAGGGCATGTTTCTCAGACATCAGGTTACACGAGAGTTCAATCTAGCAAACATGCCATCAGTTTGGCGGAAATGCGAACTTGGCGGCGGAAGGCCATCGGATTAGATTTGACCCATGATAGACATTTTGGACCATATTCTGATCGCCGTTCGGGACCTGAAACAGGCCGAACAAACCTACACACGCATTCTGGGCCGCCTGCCCACCTGGAAGGGAGAGCATCCGGGCCTTGGCTCGGCAAATCTCATCTACCGCCTCCGCAATACCTATCTTGAATTTGTGCAGGCAACAGGTGACGGACCGTTCGCGGACATTATTCGCGAGAAGCTGGATCGGGACGGCGAGGGGCTGTTGGGCCTCGCCTTCGGCACGGTGAACGCAGATCTCTGCGTCAAATATCTCCGCGACAAGGGCTTGAACCCGACGGACCCGCTGCCCGGTGGCGCAGCGGATGCAGAAGGCAACAAACGCGCCTGGCGAAACATTATGCTCAAGACGGAGGAGACCGGCGGCATCTTCATGTTCATCATCGAACAGGCAGACCGTCTTGCCTTGCCGCTGTCACCGCTCGCCCCCGGTGTGGAGGGTGCCGCAGCAGCAGAAATCGTCGATCATGTGGTCATTGAAACGCCGACACCCGATGACGCGATTGCGTTTTACAAAGACAAGCTGGGTTTGAGACTGGCGCTCGATCACACGATTGAGAAATGGGGCGTGCGCCAACTCTTCTTCCGTTTTGGAGGAATCACGCTCGAAATCATCACACCGATTGCCAAGGATAAAAAGCCGACACAAGACAGTCTATGGGGCATGGCTTATCGCTGCCCGGATGTTGAACGGACACAGGCCCGCCTGAAAGCCGCTGGAGCTATTATGTCTGATGTGACCCGTGGCCGGAAGAAAGGCACGATGGTCGCCACCATCAAGCCGGAGACACATGGCATCCCCACCATTCTGATCGGTCCTGATCTCGGCGCGTGATGCGGGAATGCTAGTTACGCGGTGCGGCCGCCCGCATGAGCCGGTCGTTAATCGCTTCGCCAAGCCCGTGGGAGGGCACGGGGCTCACCGCAAGGCGCGCGCCCGTCGCTTTAGCTTGCGCGTCAAGTATGCGGAGCATGGAAAAGAGATGCGCCGCAGCCTCGCCCAGATCACCGCTGGGGCTCAGATTGAGCGTGCAGGCGACATCACCAAATCCAAGCACCAATTCATCTGCGTGTGGCGAGGTGACGTTCAGCCGGATCGGCGCATCGGGCGCATAATGGCTCGTCAACATGCCCGGCGATGAGCGACCATCCGTCTCACCTTGCGCGGCAGGGTCAGCAAGCGGTACACCGAGAACAGCTTCAATCTCAGCGCGCGCGATGGCACCGGGGCGGAGAAGCGTGGCGGGCCCATCTGCCGGCAGACCCACAACGGTTGATTCAAGGCCGAGCGCACAAGGCCCACCATCCAGAATATAGGCAAGCGCAGACGCGTCCCCCAATCCTTCAACAACATGGGCGGCCTCTGTCGGGCTCAACCGGCCGGACGGGTTGGCAGACGGTGCCGCGAGCGGACGCCCCGCGCGTGCAATAAGGCTTTGCGCGATCTCATGGTGCGGCACACGAAGGGCCACCGTATCAAGACCGGCACTCACCAGAAGAGAAAGCGGACAATCCGCGCGCCGCCTCACTACCAGGGTAAGCCCACCGGGCCAGAAAGCGGCTGCAAGCTTTTCACCTTGCGCATCAATTTCCGCATAGCGTTTCGCATCGTCAAGATTTGCCACATGCACAATAAGCGGATTGAAGGTTGGACGGCCTTTCGCCTCGAAGATGGAGGCAACCGCCCGATCATTGGTCGCATCTGCACCAAGGCCGTAGACGGTTTCAGTTGGGAAGGCGACGAGCTTTCCAGCGCGGAGTGCGATGCCCGCACGCTCAAGCGTGTCAGCATGGGGAGTGAGAAGTTTACTTGTCACGGGCAACCGCGTTCCGCTCATTGCGCGCCATCAGCTTGCGCAAAGGGACCTGTGGCATCAGTCGCGCAAAGAGCGCGACCATCCGGTTGGCGCGTCCGTTAATGTAAACCGGGTCGCCCCGCATCACTGCATCAAAGGCTTGGCGGGCGACAACATCTGCCTGCATCCAGAGCGCTGCCGGCATTTTGGAGACCGTGTCGCGATTTCCCGCAACATCATGAAATTCAGAATAGGTGAAGCCGGGACAAAGTGCCGTTACATGCACATTGTCATTGCCATATTCCAGCGACAGGCTTTCGCACATTTTGATGATGAAACTTTTGGCGGCCGCGTAAAGTGTGCCGCCTGCCGCACCGGGAAGATGCCCCGCGAGCGAAGCAACATTGATGATCCGCCCATATCCGCGCGCGGCCATTTTTGGCCCAAAGCGATGACAAAGCTCAGCGTAAGACGTGACCATGACCTGGATAAGGGCAGCTTGTGCCGCCCACTCCGTGTGACGGAAATGGCCGGTGACTGTGTATCCGGCATTGTTGATCAGCGCATCGACCTTGATACCGCGCGTCTCCATCTCCTGTTCCAGCCGGGCGGGAGCGGCAGGATCAGACAGGTCCATCGCACAAATGTCCGCGTGAACACCGTATTTCCCGCGAACTTCCTGGGCCAGCGCCTGCAATCGCTCTGCGCGGCGCGCCACCAACACCAGATCGAAACCATTTTCTGCGAAAACCAGAGCAATCTCGCGTCCAATGCCAGCTGAGGCACCCGTAATCAGCGCGGTGCGGCGGTTTTCGGAAGAACGATCATTCATGCGGATAAACCTGATAAATTTATGGGTTAGATTTGGACGCAGGATACAGTAAAAACCCGGTGCGCTCACCTGTTGCGCGCCTATCTTGTACGCATTATTCGGTTTCATTGTCAGAAGGAAATTCCCATGACCTATCGCCCCCCTGTGTCGGACATGGCATTTACACTCAAATCACTGGCTGGGTTTGATGCTCTCCGACAAACGGGTGCGTATGAGGACCTGTCCGATGATCTGCTGACGGCGGTGCTGGAAGAAGCCTCCAAACTGGCAAGTGATGTCATTGCACCGCTCAATGCCGCGGGCGAGGCACATCACGCGAGCTTGAGTGCAGATGGGGTTGCAACACCACCTGGATTTGCCGCCGCCTACAAACAATGGGTGGAGGGGGGCTGGGGTTCCATCGCCGCATCGCCGGACTTTGGGGGCCAGGGCCTGCCCCTCGCTCTGTCTGCGGTCCTGCAGGAAATGTGGAATGCAGCCTGTCTCTCATTTGGCCTCTGCCCGATACTCTCTCAAGGCTCCATCGAAGCGATCACAGCCCATGGAACAGATGAGCAGCGCGCGACCTACCTGCCCAAGCTGATTTCGGGGGAGTGGACCGGGACCATGAACCTGACAGAGCCGCAGGCAGGTTCGGACCTCAATGCATTGAAGGCGAAAGCCGTGCCGCAGGGTGATGGTACCTACAAGATCACGGGCACGAAGATTTTCATCACCTATGGCGATCACGACATGGCGGATAATATTATCCATCTTGTGTTGGCGCGTCTGCCGGATGCGCCCGCCGGTACCAAAGGCATTTCGCTTTTCATTGTTCCCAAATTCCTGGTGAATGAGGACGGCACGCTGGGCGCGCGTAATGATGCCAAATGCATTGGTCTTGAAGAAAAGCTGGGCATTCATGGCAGCCCAACCTGCGTCATGGCCTTTGGCGAAGAAGGCGGCGCCAAAGGCTATCTGATCGGGCAAGAGAATCGCGGCCTCGCCTGCATGTTCACCATGATGAACAATGCGCGTCTTCTGGTCGGCGTGCAGGGTGTGGCGATTGCCGAACGCGCCTACCAGCAGGCACTCGCTTATGCGATGGATCGCAAGCAAGGCCGCCCAATGGGCCAAGACATTCCGGAGGGCGAAATGGGTGCCATCATCGGCCATGCGGATGTGCGCCGCATGTTGATGACCATGAAATCCATGACGGAGGCCGCACGTGCCATCTGCTATGCCAACGCGGTTGCGATTGACACAGCCCATGCAGGCACGACGGACGCCGTGCGGGACGCAGGCAAAGCACGCGCTGACCTTCTGACACCGATTGCAAAAAGCTGGAGCACGGATATCGGCGTTGAAGTCGCCTCCATCGGTGTGCAGATCCATGGTGGCATGGGGTTCATCGAAGAAACGGGTGCGGCACAACATTACCGCGATGCGCGGATCACGCCGATTTATGAAGGCACGAACGGCATTCAGGCAATCGACCTTGTGTCGCGCAAATTGCCGCTTGGCAATGGAGAGGTGGTGAAAGCCTATCTCGCAGAAATTCGTGAGGCGGCGGAGAAGGCAAGCGCTCACAATGATGCAGACCTGAACATTGTCGGTCATGCATTGGGGGATGCGCTCGACGCGCTGGAAGATGCGACCGACTGGATGCTGGAAAACATTGCCGCCAATCCAAACGATTGCCTGGCAGGCGCAACGCCCTATGTACGTCTCTTTGGAAATGTCGCGGGGGGGTATTACCTGGCGCGAGCCGCCCTTGCGTCGGCAGAAGCACCCGATGATTCTTACCTTGCCGCCAAAAAGACAATGGCGCGCTTCTTTGCTGAAAACACTTTGCCGCTGTGCGCAGGGCTCGTGACGCCTGCGACCGCAGGGGCGGCGTCACTTTTCGCTCTTGATGTGCAAATGTTTCAGCCCTGATGTGCAAGAACGCCATTTGACCCGACAAAGGCGCAGGGGCCACACTCCGGCAAATCAATATTTTGGGAAGAAAATCCTATGAGCGATGTGTCGTTGGGGGAAGTGGACGAAAGAGGCTTGAGCTATCCGTGCGGCGACGCACCGGCCCATGGGCAGGTGCGCGAAGTCGCCCCCGGCATCCTGTGGGTTCGCATGCCGCTTCCTTTCGCGCTCGACCATATCAACCTCTGGCTGCTCGACGATGGTGACGGCTGGGTGCTGGTTGACACGGGCGTGGGCGACGACCGCACGAAAGAAGCCTGGCAGCAGATTTTCGATGAACATTTGGGCGGCAGGCCGATCAAGCGACTGATCGTGACGCATCTGCATCCGGATCATGTGGGGCTGGCAGGGTGGATCACCCGGAAATTTGACGTGACGCTCGAAATGTCGCGGACCGACTATCTTATGTGCCGCACCCTAGCCGCAGACACCGGCAACCCGCCCCCCGATGATGCGTTGAAATTCTATCGCGCCGCAGGCTTCTCCACGCGCGGTGTGGATGCCTACGCCAAACGCTTTGGTGGTTTTGGTGAACGCATTTCACGCCTGCCGGACGTATTCAAGCGGCTGAAAGAAGGGGACAAGCTCACCATTGGCGGCCGCACTTGGGCGGTGATCGTGGGATCTGGCCATGCGCCTGAACATATTTGCCTCTATTGTGATGATCTGAAAATTTTGATCTCCGGCGATCAAGTGCTGCCGCGCATCTCTTCAAATGTCAGCCTTCACCCGACAGAGGCGCTTGCCAATCCGCTTCAGGACTGGATCGATAGCTGCAAAAAAATTAAAGCGGCTTTGCCGGACGACACGCTGGTTCTGCCCGCACATAATGAGCCCTTCTACGGGTTGCATCGTCGTTTGGATGCGCTGGTGGATGGGCATGAAGACGGGCTCGCCAAACTGAACGAAATGCTGGTCGAGCCCAAACGCGCCATCGATGTATTTTCAGCGCTCTTCAAACGCGAAATCGGGCGGGATGTGTTTTTCATGGCAACGGGTGAAAGCCTTGCACATCTGGCCTGTCTTCGGGAGCGCGGTGACATCATCGTCAACCGCGATGACAAGGGCGTGGACTGGTACGAAAAATCGCTCGCTTGATTGAAGTGCGTTCGCGCGCGACACTTACACCATGAGCACACTTCTTGTTACACACGCCGCCTGCCTCGCCCATGAAACACCTATGGGACATCCTGAATGTGCGGACCGGCTTCGCGCCGTTCTGCATGCGCTGGAGGGTGAGGCCTTTCAATTTCTGATGCGCGAAGAGGCACCGCGCGCAAGCCTTGATGATATTGCTCGTGTGCATGACCGTGATTACGTGGAAAGCCTTCTCTCCCGAATGCCGGATCAGGGTTTCGTGCGCATTGATGCGGACACGGCAATCTCTCCAGGCTCCGGGGAGGCCGCGTTGCGGGCGGCAGGTGCGGTGATCCATGCCGTCGACCGGGTTGTTACGGGGACACCGCGCAATGCATTCTGTGCGGTCCGCCCGCCGGGACATCATGCGGAGCCCGGTCAGGCGATGGGTTTTTGTCTTTTCAACAATGTTGCAGTCGGTGCGCTCTACGCGAGGAAAAAGCATGGCCTGCAAAAAGCCGCCGTTATTGATTTCGACGTGCATCACGGCAATGGCACGCAAGCGATGTTCGAGGCGGATGCCGACCTCTTTTATGCCTCAACCCACCAGTCACCCCTTTATCCGGGGACGGGGGCACCGTCTGAAACAGGTGTTGGCAATATTTTGAACCTGCCGCTTGTGGTAGGGGCAAGCGGCGATGATTTCAGACATGTGATGGGCGACCTGCTGCTGCCAGCGCTGCGTGCCTTCAATCCGGACATTATCTTCATTTCAGCCGGGTTTGATGGCCATGCAGACGACCCGCTGGCGGGTTTGAACCTCACAGAAGCTGATTATGCTTGGGCGACACGCGAGCTGATGCGCGTGGCTGACAATGCGTGCGAAGGACGCATTGTCTCATCGCTTGAGGGGGGGTATGACTTGGAAGCCCTTGCAAGGAGTGCGGAGGCCCATGTTAGGGCCTTGATGGGCAATTGATCAAAAACCACCGCCTGAGGACAGAATGGCCGCAAAAAAAGCAGATATTCCCGCCGAAATTGCGAAGCTGAGCTTTGAAGCTGCGCTCGCCCAGCTGGAAGAGATTGTCCGCCAGCTCGAATCGGGTGAGGCGGAATTGGAAAAATCCATCGATCTTTATGAGCGCGGCAATCAACTGAAAGCTCATTGCGAGGCGCGGTTGCAGGCAGCCCAAGCCAAGGTCGAGAAGATCACACTCTCCGCGTCCGGCGAGGTGGGGACAGAACCGGCCAATATCGACTAAGCGATTTTCAGCGGCGAGGTGCCCGAACCGCCAAAGCCAGAACCAGAGCCAGAGCGCGGAGCCCAATATGATCCACAGCATGGAAAAGACGGCAAAACAGGTGGAGACTTTGCTGGAGAGCATTCTACCTGCAGCCTCTGGCCCGGAAGGGCGGGTGGCAGAGGCCATGCGCTATGCGGCACTTGGGGGCGGCAAGCGCTTTCGTCCTTTTTTGGCCTGCGAGGCGGCAAAGCTCTTCACCGTGAGCGAAGATCGGGCGCTGCGTACCGCCGCCGCGATCGAGTGCGTTCATACCTATTCACTCGTGCATGACGACCTGCCTTGCATGGATGATGATGACCTGCGGCGCGGTCGTGCTTCGACCCACAAAGCCTATGACGAGGCGACCGCCGTGCTGGCCGGGGATGCACTCCTCACTTTTGCCTTTGAAATTCTGGCAGATGAGGCAACCCATGATGATGCAAAGGTCAGAGCTGATCTCGTGGTGGGACTGTCCCAGGCCATCGGTGCGCACGGCATGGTGGGGGGGCAGATGATCGACATGCTCAGCGAAGGCAAAATGCTGGAGATCGGGGCGTTGACCCGGTTGCAGCAATTGAAGACCGGCGCGCTGATCGCCTATGCCTGCGAGTCTGGTGCCATTCTGGGCAAAGCATCCAAGGAGGCGCGCCACGCACTCCACGCCTATGCCCACGATCTGGGGCTTGCCTTCCAGATCATTGACGATGTGCTGGATGAAGAGGGCGATAGCGAGACCCTGGGCAAAACTGCCGGTAAGGATAAAAACAGCGGAAAAGCCACATTTGTGACCATTTTGGGGGTCAAAAGAGCCCGCGAACAGGCGGGTATGTTGGCGGACCAGGCGATCCAGCACCTTGATTTGTTTGATGGAAAGGCAGATTCTTTGCGCAGTGCAGCAAGCTTCGCTATAAACCGCACGATGTAAGGGGGACCTTGGGTAAAGGGTATTTACCGAGCGTCCGAATGTCGGCTGCAACCGACGCAGAAGACCACCAGCCCGGAAAAATCCGCATCCACCTTGGAATGTGCAGCCCTGGGGCAGAGAGCCGGTATCAATCGGGCGTGAGTAACGCCAGAGAAGGAAGAGAGTGAGCAGCGAAAGCAAAACGCCTATGTTGGACCAGATCAAGGTCCCGGCGGATCTGCGTACCCATGCTGAAAGTGACCTGCGGCAGATTGCTGATGAGTTGCGCACGGAGCTGATCGACGCTGTTTCCATTACAGGTGGCCATCTTGGTGCAGGGCTAGGTGTTGTTGAGCTGACGACGGCGCTTCACTATGTGTTCAATACGCCGGATGACCGCATTGTCTGGGATGTGGGTCATCAGGCCTATCCCCATAAAATTCTGACAGGACGGCGCGACCGTATCCGCACCCTTCGCCAGGTGGGCGGGCTTTCCGGTTTCACCAAGCGGGCGGAGAGCGAATATGATCCGTTCGGAACCGCACACTCCTCAACCTCGATTTCGGCCGGGCTCGGCATGGCCGTGGCACGGGACATTAAGGGCGGAAAGAACAATGTCATTGCCGTGATCGGCGATGGGGCGATGAGCGCGGGCATGGCGTATGAGGCCATGAACAATGCTGGCTCAGGCCAAAGCCGCCTGATCGTGATCTTGAACGATAATGACATGTCCATTGCGCCACCCGTGGGTGCAATGAGCGCCTATCTGGCGCGCCTGATCTCCGGTGGCAGCTATCGCGGGTTCCGGCACTTTGCAAAACAGATTGCAGAGAAATTCCCCAAACAGATCGAGGAGACAGCGCGGCGCGCGGAGGAATATGCCCGCGGCATGGCAACCGGCGGCACCCTGTTTGAAGAGCTGGGTTTCTACTATGTCGGTCCGATTGATGGTCACAATCTCGACCACCTGCTGCCCGTGCTGAAAAATGTGCGTGACGCGGACGAAGGCCCGATCCTTGTGCATGTGGTGACACAGAAGGGGAAAGGCTATGCCCCGGCTGAAGCGTCCGATGACAAATATCATGGCGTCAGCAAGTTCGATGTCATTACCGGTACGCAAGCCAAGGCACCGGCAAACGCGCCAAGTTACACAAAGGTCTTTGCGCAGAGCCTGGTGAAACATGCACAGACAGATGATCGGATCGTTGCCGTAACCGCTGCGATGCCGTCCGGCACCGGGCTTGATATTTTTGCAAAGCAATTTCCGGATCGCACCTTTGATGTCGGCATTGCCGAGCAGCATGCCGTGACCTTCGCGGCCGGTATGGCAACGGAAGGCTTGAAACCTTTTGCGGCGATCTACTCAACCTTCCTTCAGCGCGGCTACGACCAGGTCGTGCATGATGTGGCGCTTCAGCGCCTACCGGTCCGGTTTGCGATTGACCGGGCGGGCCTCGTGGGTGCCGATGGTCCGACCCATGCCGGATCATTCGACACGACATTTCTTGCCTGCTTGCCAAACTTTGTGGTGATGGCGGCGTCAGACGAAGCCGAACTGATGCACATGGTGGCAACATCCGTTGAGATTGATGATCGTCCTTCCTCCTTCCGCTATCCGCGCGGCGAGGGTTTTGGCGTTGAGATGCCGTTGATCGGCACGCCGCTTGAGATCGGCAAGGGGCGCATCGTGCGGGAGGGCATAAGCGTGGCCCTCGTCTCCTTCGGGTGCCGCTTGCAGGAAAGCCTGCGGGCGGCTGAAGACCTGTCAGCTCGCGGCATTACGACCACCGTTATGGACGCACGTTTCGCCAAACCGTTGGACAAGGACCTTCTGGCGCGGCTTGCGCGAGAGCATGAAGTGCTGATCACCATCGAGGAAGGGTCTGTCGGTGGCTTTGGTTCTCATGTGCTGGAGTTTTTGAGCGCAAATGGTCTGATGGATCGCGGCCTTAAAGTGCGCACCATGTGCCTGCCGGATATTTTCCAGGATCATGACAAGCCGGAAGCCATGTATGTGGACGCGGGACTGACCGCAGCGCATATCACGCAGAAGGCGCTCCAGACACTCGGCTTTGAAAAAGAGCTGATTGATCTCGCTCATGAGGTTGGCCGGGCACATCCGGCGAAATCGTGACCTTGATGACAGAACGGTTGGACCGGGCACTCGTCTCGCGCGGCCTCGTTGCCACACGCGCCCGTGCACAGGCCGAAATCAAGGCGGGGCGTGTATCAGTTGACGGTAGCGTCGTCGCCAAACCGGCACAGGCCATTGCCGATCATGCTGAGATCAGCCTTGCCGCCTCAAAGAACAATTTCGTCTCCCGCGCGGCCCTGAAGCTCGTTCATGGGCTCGATGAATTCCATGTTGCGGCGGAAGGCAAGATCGCGCTTGATGTCGGGGCATCAACTGGCGGCTTTACCCAGGTGTTGCTGGAGCGTGGCGCCCTGCGCGTCTACGCCGTCGATGTGGGCCATGGGCAATTGGCAGATGAGGTGGGGCGGGACCCGCGCGTCCGCTCGCTGGAAGGCGTGAATGCGAAGCACCTGACGGCAGAGATCATTCATGAACCACCATCAATCATTGTGAGCGATGTGAGTTTTATCGGGTTGGAAAAGGCGCTCCCCGCAGCACTGGCACTGGCCGCACCCGGCGCGCATCTGATTGCGCTCATCAAGCCGCAGTTTGAAGTGGGCCCCGGCAAGGTCGGGCGCGGCGGCATCGTGAAGGACGAGACACTGCATGAAGAGGTCCGCACGCGCATTCAACGCTGGCTTTCTGAGGACATGGGATGGGATGTTTTGGGCATTATCGATAGTCCGATCACCGGTGGCGATGGCAATAAAGAATTTCTGATCGGAGCGCGGCGACCATGACACAAGAACTGATAGCCGAGCTAACGATTGATGAGGTTGGCGCAAAGGGCGACGGCGTCGCAACCCTGGAGGGCGCGAAGGTCTATGTGCCCTATGTGCTGCCGGGTGAGCACGTCAGGATTGCCCATGATGGGGAACACACGCGTCTCGAAGCTGTGCTTGAGCCAGCACCTGACAGGGAAGACACCATCGCCTGTGCTCATTTTGGCACCTGTGGCGGGTGCGCGATGCAGCATTGGAAGGCAGATGCCTATCTGGAGTGGAAGCGCGCAATGGTTGAAAACGCGCTGCAGATGAAAGGCATTGATGTTGCGGTTCAACAATGCCTGCCTTGTGCACCGAGTACACGCAGGCGCATTGTCTTTGCGGCCATGCGCACAAAGAAAACTGTTCGCTATGGCTTTTTTGAGCGTGGCAGCCACAATCTGGTAGACGTGAAACAATGCCCCGTCATGGCGCCTGAGCTTGAAGCCGCGATGCCAAAAATTGCATCCCTCATCGCACCTGGGCTGACCCGCAAGGGCCAGGCGTCCGTTCAGGTCACAATGACCAAGACCGGGCTCGATGTAGACGTGACCGGCGGCAAGAACGAACTGGATGTTACCCTGAGGCAGATCCTGGCAGAAGGCGCAGCTCAAGCGGATCTCGCGCGCCTCTCCTGGGAGGGCGATATCGTGGCGGAACGGCGGACTCCGACGCTCAACTTTGGCGGCGTAGATGTTGCACTCCCGCCGGGCGCCTTTTTGCAGGCAACGCGGGAAAGCGAAGCCTTGATGGTGAAGCTTGTGACGGAGGGAGTGGGAGAGGCCACAAACATCGTCGATCTTTTTGCGGGCTGCGGTACGTTTTCTTTGTCACTTGCACGCCGAGCGCACGTCTACGCACTGGAGGGCGCGAACGCACAATGCAAGGCGCTGGAGCAGGCGGTACGTCGCAACGGTCCGGCGGTGGGGCTGAAGCCGTTCGAGGTTGAACATCGCGATCTCGCCCGTCGCCCGCTCCCCGCTGAACTATTGAACAAGTATGATGCGGTGGTCATTGATCCGCCACGCGCAGGCGCGGCCCCGCAAATGACCGAGCTCGCAAGATCGAAGGTGCCGACCATTGTCTCCGTTTCATGCAATCCGGCGACTTTCGCCCGCGATGCGCGCCATCTGCTGGACGGTGGATATGTGCTGGAAAAAGTGACACCATTGGACCAGTTTCTGTGGTCACCCCATGTTGAGCTTGTGGGTGTGTTTAAGAAGGGATGAGGCCCGATGGGTAAAGCCATCTCCAATCTCGAAAAATGGACCTACGTCGCAGGACAGTCCGCACGTGTCGCCTGGTATGCAGGGCATTACGCTGCGATCAATCGCATTCGCGGTGCGCTCACACGCCCTGGCGACGCGCCGTTTCAACCGTCAGCACCGATACCCGATATGAAGTCTCTGGTGAAAGAGATCAGGGCGCTTTTCGACCGGGATTTGGCGAACATTGCTCATGGGTTTTACCGTGCACCGGAAATGAGGGACGACCCGCGCCGCCTCATTGATAAATCATTGCGCTTTCTGCTGGATGCGCGACGGGTGGAGGCACGCAGACAGGCGCGTCGTCACAAGGATGTGGAGCCGCATGAAGGCTCCAACATCTATCCGGATTATTACTTGCAGAACTTCCACTACCAGACCGATGGCTGGTTATCGGAGGGGTCTGCGGAACTTTACGACACGCAGGTCGAAGTCCTGTTCGCAGGAACGGCGGATGCCATGCGGCGGCAGGCTCTCGTGCCGATTGCCCATTACATGAACGCACGTGATCAACGGCATGTCTCGCTCGCAGATATCGGGTGCGGGACAGGGCGGTTCCTGCGCGAAGTGAAACGCAATTGGCCGCGAATGCAGGTGACGGGGCTGGACCTTGCCCCCGACTATCTTGAGAAGACGAACCGCGCACTGAAAAAATGGTCTCGCGCACAAACGGTGCAGGCTCCGGCGGAGGCATTGCCCTTTGAAAACGGGTCACAAGATGTTGTGACGGCGTCCTACCTGTTCCACGAATTGCCGCCTGAGGTGCGCAGCCGTACCTTGCGCGAGATTGTTCGCGTGCTGAATCCGGGCGGGCAATTCATTTTGATCGATGCGCTTCAGACCGGAGACAGGGTGGCGCTGGATGGGTTGCTGGAATTTTTCCCGCGCGCCTTCCATGAGCCCTATTTCGAGACATATCTGGCGGAGGATTTTGCGCATCATTTGAAAGACGACATGTCGCTGATCAGCGAGGCATCCGGCTATCTCACCAAGATCATGTGTTTTGAGAAGAACGACGTTCAGCGCTGAGAGAGAAAACTTGAGACAGAGGCAAGGATCACTTCCGGTGAGGTGCCAAGCGGTTCCAGCTTGATGATAAGCGAAGACCCTTCCACACGGGCAATTTGCACCATCAGCTTGCGGCCAAAGCCACCCGGGTCCGGTGTGCGCGTTGCTTCGGCCAGAGGTTGCGTGAGTGTGAGATGAAGCTCAGCATTACGGATGGAGCGCACGGACTTGTTGATGATCTCCGCCGCACGAATGGCTTCCCAGGCAACAACCCCAACACCAGAAATTCTGATACCTTCGGAGCTTAGGGCAAGCGCTGGCACTTTCTTGCTGACAAAGGGTAAGAAGTGGAAGGCAAGAAGCGCAAGTCCAAGGCTTGCCAGGTAGAACCCGAGCTCCCCCCGTGCAAGGGCGATGGTGAGGACAAAGAGCGCAGCAAAGCCACCCCCATAGACCATCATCTCGCCGCTTCGCTGATCGAAGGGAACAATCAGAGGTTGTCGTGATACCGGGAGTTGATCGGCCATGCTGACAGGTCCTTCGGTTACTTGGTGCCGACCTGACCACGATGACGGAGCCATTGATCTGCAAGGACACAGGCCATCATGGCTTCACCAACGGGCACGGCGCGAATGCCGACGCAAGGGTCATGCCGACCCTTGGTCATCACGTCGATCTCCTCCCCATCACGCGTGATCGATTTACGCGGTGTGAGGATGGAGGATGTGGGCTTTACGGCAAATCGGGCAACAACATCCTGCCCGCTGGAGATGCCACCAAGAACACCACCGGCATGATTGGCCCCGAAGGCAACCTGGTTGCCCTGCATCCGCATCTCGTCTGCGTTTTCTTCGCCCGTGAGGGCAGCGGCTGCAAAGCCGTCGCCAATCTCAACGCCCTTGACGGCATTAATGCTCATCAGAGCGCCTGCAAGCTCTGCATCAAGTTTCCCGTAAATAGGCGCACCAAGGCCGGCGGGAACGCCGCTTGCAACAAGTTCAATGACCGCGCCACAGCTGGAGCCAGCCTTGCGAACGCCGTCCAGATAGGTTTCCCATTCTTTGGCGGCAATCGGGTCCGGACACCAGAACGGGTTCCGCTCGACCTCGGCCCAATCCCAGCGTGCGCGGTCAATTTTGTGCGGTCCCATCTGAACAAGCGCCCCGCGCACCTGAACACCCGGTAGCACTTTGCGAGCCAGGGCACCGGCTGCAACGCGGGCCGCGGTTTCCCGCGCGGACTGGCGGCCACCCCCGCGATAGTCGCGAATACCGTATTTGGCTTCATAGGTGTAATCCGCATGCCCCGGGCGGAACGTGTCTTTGATGTCGCCATAATCTTTGGACCGCTGATCGGTATTTTCGATCATCAAAGAGATCGGCGTACCTGTCGTGACTTCCTGACCGCTGGCATCGATGAACGTACCGGACAGGATGCGCACCTGATCTGGTTCCTGGCGCTGGGTCGTGAAGCGGTTTTGTCCGGGCCGACGCTTGTCCAGAAAACCCTGTATTTCTTCAGCAGAAATCGGAACCAAAGGCGGCATGCCGTCGACGATGCAGCCAAGAGCAGGGCCGTGCGACTCCCCCCAGGTGGTAACGCGGAACAGGTGACCGAATGTATTATGGGACATGACGCCAGAGCCTTGCCGGAAGTGCGTGAACGAAGTGGTTCAGCGGTTCTAGAGCAAATTGGGCGAAAACGGAACCAAAAGGGAGAAAATCGCTGCCTTGATGATACCGCCGGGAGGGCACACGCACTGACGCTCAATGTGAGCTAGATCAGGCGATCGCCATATCCGGTGCATCTTCCGCCTTCATGCCGACAACATGATAGCCTGCATCCACATGATGTACTTCACCGGTGACGCCCGAGCTAAGGTCGGAGAGAAGATAGAGGCCGGTCTTGCCAACCTCTTCAATCGTCACGGTGCGCTTCAGCGGTGCGTTCAGCTCATTCCACTTCAAGATATAGCGGAAATCACCAATGCCGGAGGCGGCGAGCGTTTTGATCGGGCCAGCGGAGATCGCGTTGACGCGAATATTGTTGCGACCCATGTCGACAGCCATGTAGCGCACGCTGGCTTCGAGTGCCGCTTTTGCCACGCCCATAACATTGTAGTGGGGGATAACTTTCTCCGCACCATAATAGGTGAGCGTCGCAATCGACCCGCCATCCGTCATCAACGGCTCAGCGCGGCGCGCGACGGCGGCGAGGGAGTGGCATGAGATCGACAGCGCCTGCGTAAACTGTTCAGCGGTTGTGTCGATATAGCGACCATCGAGAGACGACTTGTCCGCATAGGCAATCGCATGAACGAGAAAATCGAGCTTGCCCCATTTTTCCTTCAGCGTCTCGAAAACCGAATCCATGGAGGCTTCGTCGGTCACATCGCAAGGAAGCACAAGGTCGGACCCGATAGACGCAGCGAGCGGCTTGACGCGTTTCTCAAGTGCTTCTCCCTGGAACGTGAAAGCAACGTCGGCACCGTGCTCTGCGCATACTTTCGCGATGCCCCAGGCGATTGACCGGTTGTTTGCAACGCCCATGATAAGGCCCTTTTTGCCCTGCATCAGGCCAGCCGGATTGCTCATGAGATCCCCTCATTCCTTGAATTCTAAGCCACACTCGGACCTACCGTTTGGGCGGCATCCTACACAAATGCCTTAACGGGTCTAGCGAAAAGGACCCATAAAGTGCTTATATTACAAAGAATTACACAGGTGTGATCAGGTTAATGAGGGAAGGAATTAAACCTTCCGGGGGCGATGTTGCAGCCCTGGTGCCCAGGTGGCCGCAAAGTCCTTGAGCTGATCATCTATCTTGTCAGGCAACACGAGGGTCAGCGTGACATATTGATCGCCCCGGCCCATGCGGCGTTTGCCGGGTGGAAAAGGGAGGCCCTTGCCCTTCAATCTCAAGATCGAGCCGCTGTTCGAGCCCTCAGGGACCGTGACCTGTACATCACCATCAATGGTCGGAACATTGATCTTTGAGCCTAGTATAGCTTCAGGAAGGGAGACGGCGACGTTAACGTGAATGTCCGCCCCCTCGCGCTTGAAAACAGGGTGCGGGGCAATGGCGATGCTGACAAATGCGTCTCCAGCCTCTCTCGCACCAAGGCTCACAGCACCTTGTCCGCGCAGGCGGATTTGCTGACCATCCTCCACACCGGCGGGCACATGCACATCAAGTGATTTGCCATTTTGAAGTGTGACGCGCCGCTTCGTGCCTATTACCGCATCCGAAAACGGAATATTGACCTCGTAGACGTGGTCGGAATTTCGCCCGCCTAACGCGCGGCGTCCGGCTGATTTAATTTGGTTCAGAAAATCGGCGAATACCGGTTTTCGAGGCTCGGCAAAAGTCTCGGACTTCGCATTATTGCGAGCGGCATCATCTGGTGATGAATGGGATGCCGAACCTGCATCACGTCGCGCATCCGAAGTTTGCTTCGGCCCAGATTTTTCAGCCTCAGGTTTTGCTTCGGGTTTTGGCTCAGGTCTTGCCTCAGGTTTTGCTTTGGGTGCCGCATCAGGTTGCTTTGGTCGCGCGGTTTGCGCTGCATATGCCGCTGTGCGGGCGGCATTGGCTCTTTGAGTGGCATCCTTGCGCTGAAGCAATTCATACGCGCTGGTCACTTCGTAAAAGCGGGCCTGTGATTTTGCATCAGTGCCACCAGAATCCGGATGATAGGTTTTTGCCAGCCGCCGATAAGCAGCCTTGATTTCGTCCGGGCCGGACTGCGGCGAAACGCCAAGCACCTGGTAGGGATTGCGCATACGGGTCAATCGAGAGCGTAAAGCTCAATTTATGGTTAAGAAAAGATGACCCGACCTTAGCCGCGAAGCCGATACCAAATCGTTAAAATGCCGGATCAATCGCCTGGATTGGCGTTCACAGCATCGGCATCGGGCGGCAAGGTAACAAGAGCTGCTATTGCGCCCTCATGTTCTGTCAAAGCAGCCTTCTGGTAGAGCGCTCTGGCCATCATCAGGTCGACAGGGACACCGAGGCCCAAATGATAGATCTGGGCTAAACGAAACTGCGCTTCTCGAACACCTGCTTCTGCAAGCGGAGACCATGCGGATATGGCGTCCGCATATCGCTCGGCCTGGAACGCATACACCCCTTCCGTAAAGGCGGCACCGACATCTGGTTCAAACGGACCTTGAGGCGATGGGGGCGGCGGCGCGGGCGGCAAGATCCCGCGGTGACGCAGCTCTGCAATCGCGTCTTCCTGGCCTGCGTCAGCGGCAGCCTTGATGAGCGCGAGCCCGCCCTCCTTGTCTTGCCGGAGCCCATCACCGCGCTCCATCAACTGACCAAGCTCCCACCTGGCAATGGGACTGCCCGCGCTCGCCGCAAGGCTCAACCATTCGGCGGCATCATCGGTGTCAAAATAGGGGGCGTCTTTTTCGAGCCGCATCATGCCCGCATTGAGCGCCGCCCCTGCAAGGCCTGCCCGTGCCGCGCGCTCGTAAAAATAAAGCGCGCGCTCTGCGTCCAATTCGGTCCCGAGGCCACGGCGCAAAAGATGAGCAACATTGCGTTGCGCGCCAAGGTCCCCTGCTTTTGCCTGGGGCATCCAGATGGCATAGGCGCGGTCATAATCGCCTTGTTCGTAAGCAACCGTTCCCTCATCAAAAACAGATTGGTTCCCCGCCAAGGGGGCCTGTGAAAGTTTCAATAGCTCTCGGCGAAGGTCGGCGGCCGGAGAAGAGTGCGGCAGGACAATAATCGCCACCACAATTGTCAGGACAACGCGTAAACCCGGAAAGATCATGCGAATGAATGTCATCTGCGGCTTACGGTCATGTGCATGGCGCTAATATTGCCTTTGTCGTCAATTTTTGAGCCTGTCAGGCGACAGCTGGGTCTGACGAATGTATAAGGGGGAAATGCCCCCCGAAGTTGAAGACTATCCAAATGAGGATCGCAATGGCGGAAGCCGAAGCAGAGATTATCACCGGTGACGATCCATTTCACCTGTTTGACGCATGGATGAAGGATGCGGCCAAATCTGAGCCGAATGACCCGACCGCCATGTCGCTCGCAACGGCAGATGCGTCGGGTTTCCCGGACGTGAGGATGGTTTTGCTGAAAGAGGCTTCAGCAGACGGTTTTGTGTTCTACACCAATCTGGAAAGTGCCAAAGGCACGGAGCTCGCACAGAACCCGCGTGCGGCCCTTTGTTTTCATTGGAAGTCGCTGCGCCGTCAGGTCCGTGTTCGTGGGCAGATCGTGCCGGTCTCAGACGGCGAGGCAGATACCTATTTCGCAAGCCGGGCGAAAGACAGCCAGATCGGCGCCTGGGCATCGCGCCAGTCACGACCTCTCGAAGGTCGCTTTGAGCTGGAGAAAGAAGTGGCACGCTACGCCGCCAAATATGCGCTGAAGAAAGTGGAGCGCCCGCCGCATTGGTCGGGTTTCCGCCTTCAGCCGCTTCATATTGAGTTTTGGCGCGACCGGCCTTTCCGACTGCATGACCGCTTTGTGTTTGATCGTGCGACCATCGAGGGGGCTTGGACAACAAGTCGTTTGTTCCCGTGAGCGCTCTGGACAAAAAAACGCGAGACGGCGTACTGATGCGGCGTGCGACTTATGCCGCCGTGATCGTTGCGATCACGCTCATTGCGTTGAAAAGCGGTGCCTACATTCTCACAGGCTCGCTTGCCATGCTTGCAACCCTGTTTGACTCAACGTTGGATATGGCAGCTTCAGTGTTGAACCTGTTTGCTGTGCGGGCCGCGCTGACGCCCGCAGATCATGAGCATCGATTTGGCCACGGCAAGGCGGAAGCCATGGCGGGGCTGGGCCAAGCGGCCATCATTGTTCTTTCAGCCGTCTACATTGTGTACGAGGCAATTGGGCGTCTGCTCGTGCCTGAACCGGTGACCGAAAGCACGGCCGGTATTATCGTGACCGTGATCGCCATTGGCCTCACGCTTGGGCTTGTCACCTTCCAGTCAAAGGTTGTGAAAGAGACAAACTCGCTCGCAATCGCCGCAGACTCGCTTCATTACAAGGGCGACCTGTTGATGAACCTGGCTGTGATCGCGGCGCTTACGCTTTCAGCCTTTCAGGGGTTCGGGTGGGCGGATCCGGTTTTTGGTCTCCTGATCGCAGTTTTTATTGTGATGAGCGCGATTGCAATCGTCCGCGAAGCCGTACGCCAATTGATGGATCACGAAATGCCCGAAGAGGACCGTGAGCGGATGCGCGCCATCATTCTGGCCGACAAGGATGTCGTGAATATGCACGACCTGAGGACCCGGATGGCAGGAAATCAGGGCTTCATCCAGTTTCATCTGGAACTGGATGGGAAGATGAGCCTGAACCAGGCCCATGTGATTGCCGACAGGGTGGAACTTGCGGTCCAGCAGGCCTTTCCTGACTGCGAGGTGATCTCCCATCAGGACCCGGTAGGCGCGGAGCATATAACGGCGTTTGAGCGGACCTGAGACGGGCCTCTCCACCCGTCCCATTAGATCCTCGAACCAACAGGCCCCATGAAACTGGGTTCTGACAGAACTTCACATGCCTGTTACAATGTCCGACTGGCTAAAAACCGTCCGTTCAACTAGATTGCCGCCATGACAAACTCACCCAGTGAAAAGAAAACACTCATTCTGACCGGCGCGAGCCGTGGTATTGGTCATGCGACCGTCAAGCGTTTCTCAAGTGCAGGATGGCGGGTGATCACCTGTTCGCGCCATCCTTTCCCTGAGGATTGTCCATGGGAAGCCGGGCCCGAGGACCACATTCAGGTGGACCTTGCCGATCCCGCAAATCTGTTGGAAGCCGTGGCAGTGATGCGTGAGCGGCTGAAGGCGCAAGGCAGTCGCCTGAGCGCACTGGTGAACAATGCGGCGATCTCGCCTAAAGACCAGGGTGGCAACCGTCTTGATGTCTTCAAAACCGATATGGATGTCTGGCGTCAGGTCTTTGAGGTGAACTTCTTTGCGCCCGTCACGCTGGCGCGCGGTTTGGTGGAAGAGCTGAAGGCGGCCAAAGGCTCAATCGTCAACGTTACGTCCATTGCGGGAACACGGGTTCATCCTTTCGCCGGATCAGCCTATGCGACATCGAAATCCGCATTGGCAGGACTGACACGGGAGATGGCGGCTGATTTTGGCGGCCTTGGCATTCGCGTGAATGCCATTGCGCCGGGTGAGATCGACACGGCCATCCTGTCACCAGGAACGGAAAAGATTGTCGCGGAAATCCCTATGAGACGGCTGGGGACACCGGAGGAAGTGGCGCGGACGATCTACTTCCTTTGCACGGATCAGTCTTCATATGTAAACGGTGCTGAAATTCACATAAATGGTGGCCAACACGTTTAAAATGGTGGTCAGCCCTGTAATTCCGCACATCTGGCTTTGGCCTCTCACGAATGAGGCATCAGAGGCGATAAAGCTTCTTTCGTTTGACTTAGAGTGAGGTCATCCAAAAGATCGTGCCGCCAATCATTGTCCACAGCGCAACGTGGGCTGAGATAACAAAGAGCATTCCCCGCATGTACTTTTCCTCCAGAAAAAATGCAGACGAAATGTATGTGACGATTCTGAGACAATTGAACTGATTCGGCAAAGGTTAATGTACGGGAGAGCTTCATGTGGCCTTGGAATTGCGAGCATCGTCCAGATAGAGGCGCACGGCTTGCAACGCGGGAAGTGCTGCGGCAAGCATTTTTAGGTCGAGCCCTTGCATCATTTGAACGAAAGAGGGCGCAAGCGCTTTCGCTGTTTTTGTATGGGCATTAAGGCCCTTTTTGGTGATGCTCACGAGCTTGCGGCGCGCATCCGCCGGGTCCGTTTCAACCTTGATGAATTGCTGCGTTTCCAGTCGTTGCAGCGTGTTGGTCATCGCTCCCTTTGTGACCTGAAAAGCAAAGGCAAGCTGGGCAGGGGTCTCCGTCCCGCCCCGCCGCGCGAAATGATTGAGTACGCCATATTGAGCAATGGACAGGCCTGCCGGCAGCAAGGGTCGGATCGCGTTGGAAGACAATTGTTGAATGATCCCTACCTCGGTGAAGAAGGAGGTCAGGATTGATTGTTCATCAAGGTGAGTGGTCGGTTTCGTCTTGGATGTCACGCAGATCGTACCTTTGTTTCAATTGGCCAGCGGGGGCTCGGCCCAACGGTTGGACCATAACCGACCCGTGCAAACATTTGCACCCGGCGTGTGCCGACGCCAGGCAATTTCTGATGAAGCGACTTATAGAGATCGTCCATCTCTGCATATTCCTGCAAGGACTGGGAAAGAGGATGAATGCCAAGTCCCAAGCCTGTCGCCTTGAGATTAACGCGGAGCCAGGCGGCACCTGACATAAGCTGGGATGCGCGGGAATTATCGTCACTTGCAATCCAGAAATGCCCCATCGCACTCATCATCATCGCCTCGTACATATCAAGCCCTTGTTGAAAACCGGCGGAGCGCGGGTCGGCCAGTTCTTCGCGCGTGAGGACCCCAGCGAGCGCAAGACCATCAAGGAAAGCGGACCCACCAATGTCGATCCCATCCGGGTTGGCATTGATCTCGGCTTTCCCGATACGCATCAGGTCAACACTTTCCATATTGGTGCGGTGTGTCTTCACTTCGATCTGGTGCGCCTCCCATGAAAGATCACGAAGCTCAGCCAAAAGAGAGGGCGAGAGATTAAAACCGCTATGGATCGTGTTCGGCACAACTGATCGCAAAGCGCTGAGGGTGTCATCAGCAATGGGACGCCCAGTGTCATAAGTCTCTTTGAGAGATCGTCTGAGCGATACGCTCGAAAACAGCGGGTCAGGCGCCGCACTTCCCTTCGCACCAAACTGCAGACGGGCAATGGGTCTGGTGTCGAGGCGGTCTCCGGGAACGCCGTCCGGAAATGGTGTGAGACTGACCAGCCGGGTTTCTTCAGCACCTGCCATACGCGCCAATTCCAGGAAGCAACCGAGCCCAATCAGAATTTGCCGGTCGAACGGATCTGTTTCTGGCAAGAGCCGATCAAGATCACAATAGAGCGTTGCGATATCCGGCTCGCTCAAATCCACAAGCCAGGGTTGGCGATTGTGAGGATTAGGTGCAAGGATTGCATAAGAGAGCGCACGTACACGCGGGTCCGCATAGAGCTCTGCATTGCCCGCCTGCGCCCAGGGAGCGAGAGCTTTCTCAGGTGTCCGTGTGAGGGCGAAGGAACCAGCACCCGCCGCGAGAATGACGGCACCGGACCCGGCTATTTTGAGGAAACGACGACGAGTGGTCATGACAAAGCTCAATTTGTTTAACATTAAACTAATATAGTTCAACATTAAACAAATTCAAGCTGTCACATGAGCAGGGCCGTCAGCTCAGTCCAAGCACTTGTTTTGAAATGATGTTTTTCTGAACTTCCGTCGCCCCGCCATAGATGGTTTGGGCTCTGTGAAAGAAATAGGCGGCAGTTGAAGGCGCGGCGAAAGACGGAATGCCGCTATTTTTGTTCCAGTTTGTTTCGGTCCGATCCTCAAAGAAGGGCAGGGCCGCCTGACCGCTTGTCTCCAGAAACAGTTCTGTAATTGCCTGTGCATTTTCAGTGGCAAGGATTTTGAGCGCTGAACTTTCCTCCCCCGGTGCCTCCCCAGAAGCCACAGCAGAAAGCGCCCTGAGCGCAGTAAATTCAAGCGCGGTCAAGTCCACCTCTACTTCAGCAAGCTTACGCGCAAACGCGCTGTCGTTGAGAAGCGGGCCATCATCACCGGGTGTGGTCGCTGCGATCTCTTTCAGCCGGGCAATGTCAGCGCGTTTGCCGGCTATATGCGCATAAGACGTACGCTCATGACCCAGAAGATATTTCGAATAGGTCCAGCCTTTGCCTTCCTCACCAATCAGATTTTCAGCGGGCACACGGACATCGATAAACTCGATCCGGTTGAGGTAATGACTGCCATCGATTGTGACAATCGGATGCACTGTGATGCCCGGCGTTTTCGCATCCATGCAGAGGAATGAAATGCCTTCTTGCTTCTTGCCGGAATTATCGGTGCGCACGAGGCAGAACAGCCAATCGGCATAATGTCCTTGGCTGGTCCAAATCTTTGTCCCGTTGACAATGTAGTGGTCGCCGTCACGCTCCGCCTTGCATTGGAGTGAGGCAAGATCGGAGCCGGAATTGGGCTCACTATAACCCTGTCCCCAGAAGGTGCGGCTCGCCAGAATGTCGGGCAGCCAGCGTTTCTTCTGTGCTTCGGAACCAAACGTGTAGATGACCGGCGCGACGTAGAGAAGGCCCATGGGAATGACGCTCGGCGCGCCTGCGCGTTCCAACTCGTCGTCAAAAATGTACTTCTGCGTCGCCGTCCAGCCCGTGCCGCCATATTCTTTGGGCCAGTTGACCGCAACCCAGCCCCGCTCATTGAGGGCAGATTCAGAGCGCTGATAATCCTGTTTGGTGAGCTGCTGCCCGTTTTGTACCTTGGCAAGAATTTCCGCCGGATACTCTTCCCTGAAAAAGGCGCGAACCTCCTGACGGAAGGCTTCGTCGGCCTGACTGAATCCTAAATGCATGATGAAACTCCTGAAGCTGAAATATCGATAAAAGGAGGATAGCGCGTTCACCAGCGAATGAAAGCGGGAGCAGGCTCGCATTCACGCATTTTTGCGCAAAGCCCGGATGATAAAGCGCGCCGGGTGAACAGCGTCCAGCAGGTCTTGCCCCAACGGCAAGGGGGCACCACCCATCTCCGCAGCGAGGAGATCGGCGAGAAGAAACGATGTTGAAAAACCTCGCGCACCGAGCCCGCCGATGACAAAAAGGCCCGCATGACAGGGTGCCGGGGGATAGTCGGCAAACCGGTCCCCGTGGCGAAGCCGGTCATAGGAGCTGAGATAGGCTGCATGGTCCGGCGCGGGCCCGGCAAAGGGAATGCGGTCCGGCACTTGCGCGCGGTAGGCAACTCGTCCCTCCAGCGAAGCGGGATCAAGCCTCGTCAAAGGTGCCATAAGAAACGGGAGACCTTCACCAAGCGCTGCGATATTGCGCTGATGGGCGGCGCGTGTCGGCTCGGTCGGCAAGGCATCACCGGTCCTCGTATAGGTTGCACCAAACAGCGTCCGCCCATCCGGGAGTGAAATCGCATAGGAGCCCGCCGAAAGCGCATATGCCAACGGCGGTAGCGCACCGGCGGGCGCCAGGCTCACCTGCCCCTGTATGGGCTCAACCGGCAAATGCGCTACTTCATTAAACGCGGTCATGCCCGTGCCATTTGCCAGCACGACCTGATCGAACGGTCCGAAGCGGCGCCCGTCGCGATCCAACAGCAACCAACCACTATCGCTGTGGGTCAGCGTGGCAATTTCAGCAATCTGAAATTCTGCGTCAGCAATGAGCCATTCAAGCAGCGGTTTTGGATAAACGACCCCAGCTTTGGGAAACAGGAGCGCTGGAAATTTGGTCGGCAGGCCCGCTTGCGCCGTCACCTGCTGTGGTGAGAGAAACTGCATATGGTCATCAGGCAGGTGAGCAAGCGTTGAGATAGTCTCGAAGCGACCAGCTTCCTCTTTGGTGCGTGCGAGCTGAAGAACGCCGGTCGCGTGAAAAATATCCGGGTCATCCCTTTGTGACAGAAAGCGTTCCGTATGCAGATAGGCGGCGGCGTGAAGGCGACCATCCGCACTTTCATCTGCCGCAAGCCGTGGCATGATGAGCCCGGCGGGATTGCCGGAGGCACCGGCGCCGATGCCTTGTGCATCAAAGAGTGTGACCTCAAATCCGTGTTGGCGGAGCGCCCTTGCGGTCGACATCCCGGCAATGCCTGCGCCAAGCACGGCAACGCTGCCCAGTGATGGCGCGGGTGTCGGTATCTGGAACCATGGGCGCATCTCTTTGTGCGGCGCGCCACCCTTGAAAATGCCTGCGAGCATTTCACGCTTGCGGCCATGGCCTTTGATCTTCTGAGCGTCAAAGCCAGCGTCCGCAAGCCCGCGGCGGACGGCGCCCGCAACCGTGAAGGTAGCAAAGCTTGTCCCCACATGTGACAGGCGAGCCAGCTCCCCAAAGAGATCCGACGACCACATGTCCGGATTGGCTGAAGGAGAAAATCCGTCCAGAAACCAAGCGTCTATCTGACCGGAAAAATTTCGAAGTGCCGGTAGAGCGTCATCTTCCAAAAGCGTCAAATGTACATTGTCGGCAAGATGCAGAAGATGTGTTCCCCGAACGGGTTCAGGGTAACGTGCACACAGCTGTGCAGACAAAGCCTCCAGCTCCGGCCATTTTGCGAGCGCGCGTGCAAGCTCAGCCTTCGAAAGCGGAAAGCCCTCGACAGATACATAATGAAGATGCTGATGGGGTTGCGCGGTTTCCCGCCACAGGGCCCAGGTGCTTAGAAAATTGAGCCCCGTGCCGAAACCTGTTTCGCCGATTGTGAAATGGTGTGCGCCAGACCATGCATCCGGGAGATGATTGCCTTCTAGGAACACATGTCGTGTTTCGGCAAGACCATCTTCCACAGAGAAATAGATGTCGCCAAAATCAGAAGAGACAGGGCTGCCATCGTCGCGCCAGGTAAGGCGAGGGGAGGGCAGTTTGCTCATGAGGCGGTCCTTGACGGATGGTCTTGATGCAGACCTTTATGCACCGCGTCGGCTGGGCGCGAACGGGTGTGTGCTCGAAAGCCCGCCACATACAGGGATCGCCTGGCCGTTCACATAAGAGGCTTCGTCGCTTGCGAGGAACAGGGCCATATTGGCAATCTCATCTGGATGACCATAGCGCGCCGTCGGATTGAGCTGGCCGATCTTGGCTTCGCTGCCGCGCGCACGGGCACCTTCAAAAATGGGTGCCGTCATGCCGGTTTCAATCAGGCCGGGGCAGATGGCATTGACGCGAACCCCGGTGCCATAAAAATGATTGGCCGACGTTTGCACAAGGCTGATGACACCTGCTTTGGAGGCCGAATATGGCGTGTTGCCAGCATTCGCGCGAAGCCCTGCCACAGAGGCTGTGCAAACGATTGAACCCTTGCCCTGCTTTATCATGTGCGGAGACACATGCTTGATCGCAAGAAAGGGGCCGATCAGGTTCACACGAAGAATTTCTTCCCACAAGGTCGGCGTCTGATCCTGGATCGGCACCGCACCGCCGCTGATCCCGGCATTGGCATAGATCGCATCGATTGCACCAAACTCGGTCATGCAGAAATCCACATAGCCTTTGACGGCAAGCTCGTCACCGACATCAGCTGCAACCGTTTTAATCGACCCGCCCTTCGCGCGCACCATTTCGGCGGTCTCGTCGACAGCGGCTTCTACCCGGTCAACGGCCACAACATTGGCACCCTCGCGCGCAAAAATCAGTGCGCTGGCGCGCCCAATCCCGCTACCGGCTCCGGTGATAATGACGCTCTTGCCTGCCAGACGTGCCATAACTCTCTCCCATAAGAATCGCTTGTTCCCGCCATTCTACTGTAAGGAGGCGTATTTGCGAGCAGCGTGCGCCCTTAACACCCCTCAAGGACGGGTTGGAACGGAATGATACAGTCTAGCGGAAACAGAAGGTAAAACTATCCATCTAGTTTCTAAAAATCGCGCCCGGCGCTGACCGCCCATGCGACGGACCCGGCTTCGCCTTCAATCGAGCCCGCACTCCCGACGATCGGGGCCTCGTCAATCGGTGCAGTGCAGCTTTCCGGCGCATCGCCAGCGCTGGTGCAGATCGTATTGCCCTCCACGCGCCAGGTGCCGGGGATCTCCGCACCCTCCGATGTTTTGATCACGATCTTGGACCCATCTGCATAATAGATCTGGGTTTCGGCACCATCGCTGCTGGTGAGCGTGACGGTGTTGCCAACCAGGCCGGCACCAACATCTGCACCTGCGACGCTGGCACCGAAGGCGAGGCTGGTCACAACAAGGCTTGCTGTCGCGAGGGCCGTGGCCAAATTTGCTTTTTTCATCTCTCTCTCCAGATCGGGATAAAATCAGGTAAAAACGCTCGTGCCGCTTTAAGGCGTGAAAAGGGGCAAAACCTATTTGCCAAAGCCCGGCGGCTTCAACAGGAAGACAATAAGCCATATGGGCACAAGAACCATCGCGCCCAGCAGAAAGTGCGGCAGCGCCCAGTCGAGCGCATTTGAGAAGAGCGAGAGGACCCGGTCCGGCGTTATGCCCATATCGATCAGAATTTCGGCCGCCGTAATGTCCATCGCCGACAGCGCCGTTCCAATCGCCACAGAGGCAATGGCAAACTTCACCAAGGCAGCGAGGCTGTTATAGAGCAAGGGACACCATATGGTAGCTTTGTGACATAGTAGGCTTGGAACAAAGTAGTTTTGGAACAAAGTAGTTTTGGAACACGACCCGCGAGGGGGCAAACTTGAAAAAGAATAGCAGCGCGTGCCGCGTGCGGGAAGGTAGCAAACGATGAGTATAGCCGAGCGGGAACAATGTTACTTCCCGAAACCACGGATTTCGTCGCTGAAAGAGCATCGCCACGTCCATCAACACAATAAAAACGCGGTCCGGCTGGTGAAATCAATAGGGGATCTGGCCGGATTGACGGACATGGGGCTCCACATGGTGAGAATTGAGCCGGGCTTTGAGACGACCGAATTTCACTTCCACGGGCAGGATGAGGAGTTTGTCTACATCATATCTGGGCAGGGGACGGCTCTTCTTGGCAATGACACGATCATCGTGGCGCCGGGCGATGTCATGCTATTTCCCAAAAATGGTCCGGCCCACGCCATGAGAAACGAGGGGCCGGAGGATCTGGTCTATCTGATGGGGGGAACCCGATCAGAGATTGATGTCTGCACCTACCCGCGTCTGCAGCTTCGGCAGTACCGGATCAATGGCGCGCGCGAGTACACCGATATCGCCTCTATCAAGAAGGTGGATCCGTGATCAGCGGCCAAACAAGCCGCGGATCACATCTTCAGGTTTGACCTTCTCAGGTTCAGCCGCCGGGGCTCCCTCTACGGCTCCCTCTACGGCTCCTTCTGCCGCTCCATCTGTTGCACCGCTTTCCGCAGGTGCTTGCTGTTGACCACCGCCCAGAAGCCCACGCAGGAGCCCCTTGCCACCATCTTCCTTAACGGCATCAATGGCATCCTTGATGCCCTCGCGGTTGGAGAGAACGGCGGCAAGGTCTGGCGCAAATTTGGGGTCGGACCATGAGCCGGTGATCATGACCGGGACCTCAATACCTTTTACCTCTGATCCGCCGCCTTGTCCTTCAAGGGTTGCGGCGAGTTTCGGTTCAACGCGGTAATTCAGTGTCTGGTTGGGCATGTTGACGCTGCCCTTGCCGTTCACCCGAACGAGCGGGCTGAGCATTTGAAGGTCGTTGTTTGTCAGCACGCCTTGGGCAATGGTAAACGTGCCGCCCAGTTCTGAAAAATCGGTGCTCTGTGTCCCGCCAGATTCCCATCCGCTGGTCGCAGCTGAAAATACATTCCGCATGAGCTGGGCAATGTTGATGCCGCGGATCGCACCATCGGCAAACCGCACGGAACCATTGCCGTTCAAAGCATTCATCATCGCCTTTTGGCTGTTGCCGCTTGTTGTAACGTCAATGCTGATGGTGCCTGCACCGTCCAGCCGCTCAAAACCTGCCGCGTCACGCAACAGGGGGAAGGCGGATATGCCAGCAAGGTCAAATTTGGCTGCAATGCCGGGAGTGCCGCGTGAGCCATCCAGCACCAACTGGCCCGTGCCCTTGCCGTCATAAAGATCAAGCTTTGTCAGTTGCGATGTCAGCTTGCCCCCAACGAGGTTAAGCCCGACAGCGCTCTCGCCGATCTTGAGGTCCTGAAAGAAAATCTCCTGAACGGAGAGGTTGAGATCTACATCAACAGCCTTGAGGCCGCTCATGTCGATAAGGGCATCCGACCAACCGCCAGCCGCCGCGCCGCTACCACCACTTGTGCTCGCCGGTGTAGAGCCCGAGCCCCCAGGTGTGTCGGCGTCGCCGAGATAGATATTGGCATCCAGCCGGTCCAGTGCCAGGGAGCCGCTGAGTTTCGGCCGCGCGCGACCCGCGTCAACAGCAAGGTCCCCGCTGCCGTTCATGCCATCGAAAGAAAGGGCCGCATCGGCAAAGCGGTATACGTCACCCTTCACATCCACAGCGCCCTTCAGATCAAGAGGGCCAAAACCATCACCCGGTGCAAGCGGTTGTCCTGCCCAACTCGCAAGTTCACGTACCGAGGGAACGGAAAGTTCCGCATTGCCTGTTACCGTGAGTACAGGGCTGATCGTGGCATTGCCACCAAACGTCGCCTTCACCTTCGGTGCATCAAGCACAAGCTCAATCGCCGACGAGCCACCTGTTGAAAGCGCGCGGGGTGCAGCGACATCAAGATTGAGCGCAACCTTGTCGCCATTCCAGATGAAAGAACCGTCAAGGCCCAAGGGGGCATCAAGGCTTGGGAGTGAAAGATCGATATCAATGGCGGACAGGTTATATTTTGCACCGGAGCGCGCATCGCTATAGCGAACGCTGCCGCCTTCAATCGCGATCTTGCCCAATTGTACGTTTTGAATGGCGGGACCAGCGCTGTCAGACCCGCTTCCGGGTGTGGCGGGTGCGCTCGAAGAAGGGGCGGTTCCCGTGGCCGGTGTAAACACCCAATTGCCGACGCCTTGCCGGTTGACGGCAAGATCAATGTCGGGCTTCACAAGAACGAAACGATCGAGAGCGATATCGCCCTTAAACAGGGGCAGGACCTGCAACACAACTTCCAGGCTTTCCATGCTCGCCATCTGGTCATTGTCGGCCCAACTTGCATTGGAGAAAGTCACATTTTCCACCGTCACCGCGACACGCGGGAGAAACGAAAGGCTGATCCCCCCATTGATGGTCAAGTCACGCCCGGTCTGTTCTTTCACCAGTTTGGCAATTTGCGGCTTGTAGGTCTCAACCGGAATGAAAGACGGCGCGGCGATCAGAGCGCCCGCAACCAGAAGAACCAGAATGATCAGAACAGTGAAAAAGCGCGACATGTCTGCCCTCTATGTCTTGCGGAATGAAGATTTGGATCGGAGTGTGATTATGAAATTCAAGTATGGCAGAATGATGATAGCGAAACCTGCGGTTTTTGGGTCACATGTTTTGGGGAAACAGGGTGAAATACGCCTGTTGCCGAATTCGTGACTTGGCACGCGCGCGGATGATTTCATCATCGCACACCGGCTTTCCACCGTCAGAAAGGTGGATCGTATCCTCGTTTTTGATGAGGGAAAGATTGTCGAAGACGGTGCCTATGATGATCTGATCGCCATCAGCGGTGGTTATCTTGCACGGTTCCACGCGGTGCAATCTGAGGACGATTTAAGTCCTGCCGATGAACCAGAGGAGCGGATGGACGCCATGGGCGACTAAAGCAGTCAGGCATAGGCCGCGCTCGCTTGCAAGCTGAGCGCGCGCGGCCTAAAACCTGCCTGTCACGAGGCAAGTAAAGAGGTGTTTCCATGACGAACGATCAAACGGCGATCAATAGTCAGCAGCCGATTTGGCAGCCGGAGCCCACACGCATTGGGAATGCCGCGATGACAAAGTTTCGCGTGGTGGCAGCGGAAAAGGCGTCGCGCCCGCTCGCGGATTATGATGCATTGCATGCTTGGTCTGTGAGCGAAACAGCCGCGTTCTGGGATCTTGTCTGGGACTTCTGCGATATTCGCGCGAGCGTAAAGGGCGCGCGCGTGCTTGGAAAAACGGGTCTGCCCGGTGCAGAATTTTTCCCGGATGCGAAATTGAACTTTGCAGAAAACCTGTTGCGCAAAAGAGATGGAAGTATAGCACTCCACTTCAACAATGAAGGTGAGATGAAGCCGTCTCTGGCTTGGTCAAGCCTTTACGACAAGGTCTCCCAATTTGCGCAGGCTTTGCGTGACTGGGGTGTCACGCCGGGGGACCGGGTGGCAGGTTACATGCCCAACATGCCCGAAACAATTATCGCCATGTTGGCCGCCGCCAGCGTGGGGGCAACATGGTCGTCCTGCTCGCCTGATTTCGGGCCGACCGGTGTGCTGGATCGTTTTGGGCAGATCGAACCCAAAGTCCTGATCGCCTGTGATGGTTATCGCTACAATGGCAAGCGTTTGAGCCTTGCCACCAACCTCTCGGCGGTTTGCGAAAAACTCCCGAGCGTTGAGAAGCTTGTGATTGTGTCTCTCATCGACGAGCCGGTAACAGGCATCGAAAAAGCCGTAGCGTGGGAAGACACACTCGCCCGCTTTGCGCCCGGCGACATTGTCTTCGAGCAATTACCGTTCTCGCATCCGCTCTACATCATGTTTTCGAGCGGCACGACGGGCGCGCCAAAATGCATCGTGCATTCAGCCGGCGGGACCTTGTTGCAGCAAGTGAAGGAACATCGCCTTCATTGTGATCTGGGCGATGGCGACACGCTTTTCTATTTCACGACTTGCGGTTGGATGATGTGGAACTGGCTCGTTGCGGGACTTGGTGTCGGGGCAACGCTGGCGCTTTACGACGGTTCGCCTTTCTATCCCAATGGCAACGTCCTCTTCGACTATGCGCAGGCCGTGGGTGTGAACGTGTTTGGTACCTCTGCCAAGTTCATCGATGCTTTGAACAAGGAAGGGTTGGAGCCCGCCAAAACCCACAATCTGACAAACGTTCGTGCAATCCTCTCGACGGGATCACCGCTGACAGTCGAGGGCTTTGATTATGTTTATCGTTCCATCGCCAAGGACGTACAGCTCTCCTCCATTTCCGGCGGTACAGATATTGTCTCCTGCTTCGTGCTCGGCAACCCCGTATTGCCTGTCTATCGCGGCGAGATCCAGTGCAAGGGGCTCGGCATGGCGGTGGAGATTTGGGACGATGCAGGTAAACCAATGTCGAAGGGCAAGGGCGAACTAGTTTGCACGAAGCCTTTCCCAAGCATGCCCATCGGTTTCTGGAACGATCGTGAAGGCGCAAAATATCGCGCGGCCTATTTCGAAAGTTTTCCCGGTGTCTGGCACCATGGTGACTTCGCGGAAATCACGACGCATGGTGGCATCATCATCCATGGCCGCTCAGACGCGACACTAAACCCCGGTGGGGTGCGGATCGGGACGGCTGAGATTTATACCGTCGTTGAGAAACTGCCGGAGGTGAGGGAAGCCATCGCCGTTGGACAAAACTGGCAAGGCGATGTGCGCGTCATCCTGTTTGTTGTGCTCGGCGACGGTGCAACACTGGATGACGCGTTGATCAAGACAATTCGCAGTAGCATTCGTTCTGGTGCAAGTCCGCGGCATGTACCGGCCAAAGTCATTGCGGTGAGTGACATACCGCGCACCAAATCAGGCAAGATCACGGAGCTTGCTGTCCGCGATGTGATCGAGGGACGGGACATTAAAAACCGGGAAGCCCTTGCAAACCCCTATGCACTTGAGCTTTACCGGAACCTCGCAGAGCTTCAAACCTGACGCAGTAAAAGTTAGTCTTGCAATACCTGCGTTGAGGGGAAGGCAAGCTGCACCAGCGTGCCATTGCCGGGCGAAGTCTCGATCTTGAGAGAGCCACGGTTGGCGGCGGTGAGTGCTTTCGACAGGGGCAGCCCAAGCCCCGTGCCTTTTGTCTTGGGGTTGGCCGCATGGCGGGCCTGATGGCGGGCTTGGCCAAAGGGAACAAGCGCCCGGTCGAGATCTTCCTCAGACATGCCAACGCCCGTGTCCTGCACACTGACCGTGAGATCGCCGGTTGGTGAGATTTCTGTCGAGACCGTCACTTGCCCCCCGGCGCTGGTAAACTTGACCGCATTCGATAGCAGGTTGAGCAAGATCTGAATGAGGCTCCGCTTGTCGGCGACAAGGTGGGGCGTGTGGTAGGCAATTTGGGTACGCACAGCAATGCGCTCGTCAGCGGCGGCGGGTTTCACCATGTTTACACATTGCTCGATAACCGCGGCAACATCCACCTGCTCGAACTGAGGTTCAAATTTCCCGGCCTCGATTTTGGAAAGATCAAGCAAATCATTGATCAGGCTGAGCAGTAGCTTGCCGCTCTCATGTATGTCCGCAGCATAGGTCAGATATTTCTCGCTTCCGATCGCACCTAAGTGCTCATCGCGCATGATCTCTGAAAAGCCAATAATTGCATTAAGCGGCGTGCGCAATTCATGGGCGATGGAGGCAAGGAACTCAGACTTTTGATCATTGCTCTGCTTGGCGCGGCCAAGCGCGCGCCGAAGCTCGGCCTCCGTGTCTTTCAACTGGGAAATATCACGGACAATGGCGGTGAAGGCAGCCCTCGTGCCGCCCGTGCCCAATGGGCGCAGGTTCAAAAGCAGCGTCTTCCCTGGGCGAGCATTTGAATTGATCTCAATCCCGGCCCCAAAATGATCATCATAAGGCGCGTCGGCTGGCAGATTGAAACTATCGAGGTAATTTTGTACGCGCGGACGCGACGATGGAAGAACAGCAGACGTGAGCAACCGCCCCTCGGTTTCGCCAAAGAATGTCACGGCCAGTTCGTTGGCGCGTATGATTTTTCCGGCGCTGTCGAGCGTTAGGATAGCCTCATGGGACTTGTCGAGGAGCAGGTCGGCGGAGACGGATGGGTGTGCTGTCTCGCCTTCGTCCGCCGGTTTCACGATGGCAAGGCCGTTCCACCCGGCAAAACTGCCATCCGTTGCAAAGAGCGGCAGGGCTGTCATTGAAAGGTGCAAGCTTTTTCGCGCGCGCGTTGCGCCCTTGATCGGTAATCGCCACACAAGCGTGTGGTCGCGCCAGGGCACGTGGGACGTTAGCGCCTCGTCGAGCGCGGCATCGGGCTCTATCTCAAATTGCGCGAGCGCTTCGCCCCAGCTTTTCCCGATCAACTGTTCCGGTCTGATCCCAAGCGTTTCTTCAAATCGTCCGGTTAACTGCGTAAAGCGAAGGTCTCCATCAAGCCGCCATTGGAAATCACTGACATTATTGAGCATGGCCTGCAGCTCACCGCTGCGCTTGCTCTGAAAGATCTCAATGGCGCGCCGGTCCCCAATGTCGCGGCCCAAAAACAAAACGGCATGTGATCTCGTTTCCGGATCAACGACGCGCCGCAGGGTGACGCGGTACGCACGCGGACCAAAACGTGTCCTGAGCGTAAGGCTGCGGCTCAACGTACCAGCGCGAACGGTTTGTGTGATCAGGTCATGCACTTCACCTGGGTCCGACACCGTGTCGGCGAGCAGGGCCAGAAGACCACCTTCGCGCGCCCGCGGCCCGAATACATTCTCGGCCTCTCGGTTTTGATGGAGCAATTGACCTGCGTCCGAAAAGAGCAGCATAGGCAGCGGCGCTTCCTGCACCATTTCGCCGAACCGTGTGAAGCTGGCAAGGCTCTCTGCTGGTTCAACAATCACCAGTGCGCCAGGGCGACCATCATCCAGCGTCAGCGTATAAATCCGGCAAGATGTAAGCTGCCGCTCACCCGCTAGATCAAACTCAAACTTCTTGATGAAATCGCCTTCGGGCGTTTCATGTGCAAGGCGCGCAATATGCAGCGCGGCGAGATCGTCAGGATCAAAGTCCCGCTCAATCAGATCAAGCAGGCCGTCCTCCCCCCAAAAGCGGATGGCAGCGCCGTTGCCCCAGGCAATCTTGTGGCGATCCACATCCCAGAGCCATGCAGGCATGGGATCGTCGATCAGGTCTTCAAGGTGAGGTGTCGCGGCGATACTCAAACGGGCAGGCTCCCAACAGATCAGCATCGCCGCGCGTGCAACAGCGCGTCAATGTGATGACCCGAAGCGCTTCAGCGGAACGCCGCATTCCGCATAGAGGAGGAGCTTCAGGTCAGATTACTCAAACAGGCCGTAAATTTAGGCTATCTGAGGGGCAAAGGTCCAGCTTCGGTTAGGGGCGACGCTTTCCGCCATTTTTCGGGTCTGCTGACTTTGGCCGCAACGGCTTGGCGACCGGCGGTTTGGCAACCGGCTTCGAAGAGGACGATGCAGCCGCTTTGCCCCCGCTTTTTTGGGCCCGGGCCATCTCTGCGGCTTCCAGAATTTCGGCCGCAATTTCCTCCGCCTCCTCGGGGAGAAAGTCCATGGGCAGCTCGAACGAAGATGTTCGGAAAAAGATCCGGACCATGCCCATGGATGTCGGGCCGATCTGTATTTCGCCGCTCTCATCTGTCTCGTTGTTAATTCCGCCGCTCATCACACCCTCGTTTCATTTGCTTCGGGCACAGGCTTGTCCGTCAGCCAGGCCTCCAGCATCGCGTTTACCTTCTCCGGTGCCTCTTGCTGTACCCAATGGGACACATGGGGGAGATAGCGCAAAGTGAAGTCTGTCACCAGCAGATCTGTTCCATATGTTAGCTCTTTGCCAAGCGCTACGTCTTCTTCACCCCAGATCATAAGGGTCGGTATGTCGATCTTTGGGGGATTCTCCCAAATATCCTTCATCGGGTTTGAGCGGAAGGAGGCACGATAATAATTGATCATCGCCCGCATAGCACCGGGGATAAGCGCGGTGCGCCGATACTCATTCAGCACGTCGTCGGTGAAATGCTTTTTGTCGACGGCCATATTGTAAAACGCATCGCCAATCGCTTTCGCCCGGCGCGCGGTCATCAGCTTTTCTGGCAACCAGGGGATCTGGAAGAAAAAGATGTACCAGGATTTTTTGAGCTGTTCCCATGTTCCGACCTTGGACATGAAGACGGTGGGGTGCGGCAGGTTCATCACCACGAAACGCTCAAGCGGCCGCTTGTTGGCCAGGACAAAGCTCCAGCCGATGGCCCCACCCCAATCATGGGTCATGAGGGTCACCGGGCCGCTAATCCCTCGCGCACGCGCCGCGTCCATCAGCCCGCCCACATCATCCATCAAATGGTTGAGGCCGTAATCGGCGATCTTTGGCGGGCGGGAGCTCCCGCCATAACCGCGCAGATTGGGAACCCAGACCGTATACCCGAGCGATGCAAGCAGCGGTGCCTGGTGCCGCCACGAAAACTTGCTCTCGGGAAACCCGTGCAATAGGAGCGCAAACTTGTCACCGTCTCCATAAATGTCGGTCTCGAAGGTCAGCCCATTCGCCGAAATCATTTCGGTCCGACATTCAGGCGCATGGTCTGGATTGTTCATTTCGGTCTCCTTGTGTGGACATGAATATAGGCGATCTGACAGCGGCATAAAACCACGCTAAACTGACCTCCGAGGGAAATAATGGGTCTTTGGGAGGGTGCACCGTCTGTGGCACCGTCGCGACGTGAGGGGAACGAATGACGGGAACAATGGTGCACGAGCGATGGTCATCGCGTTTTGTCTTTTTGATGGCTGCCATCGGGTCAGCGGTCGGGCTGGGAAACATCTGGCGTTTCCCCTTCATCACAGGGGAGAACGGGGGCGGGGCCTTCATCCTCATCTACTTGGTTACAATGGCGGCCATTGCGCTGCCGATCCTGATCGCGGAGATCATGCTCGGTCGCATGGGAGGCAAGAGCCCGATCAACTCAATGATCACGATTGCGCGCCAACACAAAAAATCTCTCCTTTGGGCCATCATGACCTGGGGCGGTACGTTGGGTGGTTTCTTTGTTCTCTCTTACTACAGCGTCATTGGCGGCTGGGCGTTGAAATACACAACATTCGCTTTGTCTGGCGCGTTTGCGGGCATTGACGGTGTGGCCTCAGGCCAATTGTTTGCGGGCTTTACCGGGGACGGGTGGGGTCTCGTTTTTTGGCACACGCTGTTTATGACCATCAATATCGGGATCGTTATTGGTGGACTGCGCAAAGGGATCGAGCGCGCCGTCGTCTTCATGATGCCGCTCTTGTTTTTGCTGCTTGTGGGTCTTGTGATCTACGCGGCGTCAACACCGGGCTTTGGGGCGGCTGTCGACTTCCTGTTCACGTTTGATTTTACCAAAGTTACGCCCAACACATTCCTGCTCGCAATCGGACAGGGCTTTTTCTCGGTCTCCGTGGCGCTTGGTGCGATGATGGCTTCGGCGCTTATCTCGATAAGGATGTCTCGATCCCTAGTTCCGCCGTCATTATTGCCCTCGCGGATACCGGTGTTGCTATTCTGGCAGGGCTTGCAATCTTTCCGCTGGTCTTTTCCTTCGCGTTGGAACCTTCGGCCGGCCCTGGGCTTGTCTTCGTCACCGTGCCCGTAGCCTTTGGTCAAATGGATGCGGGGCTTCTGGTGGGCACCATGTTCTTCCTGCTTTTGTCGGTCGCAGCCATTACATCCGCCATTTCGCTGCTGGAGCCTGCCGTCGCCTATATGGAGGAGGCAACCCGCTATTCCAGACGGGCCATGGCGCTGACTGTGGGTGGAGTGTGCTGGTTTGTGGGTCTTGCCAGTGCCTTTTCCTTCAACGATTGGTCGGCCTTCTATCCGCTGGCGATGATCGGCCTGCTCGACGGGAAAACCGTCTTCGATGTGCTGGACTTTGTGGCAACAAGCTGGGTACAGCCGGGCGTGGGCATCATGATGGCGGTTTTCGTAGGCTGGGCGCTGTCGCGCGAGACCGTGATGGAGGCTTTGAACATGAAGGGGGCAGCACCCGCTTGGTTCGGTGTTTGGTACTTCCTGGTGCGAATTGTCTGCCCGCTCGCCGTGCTGGTTATCTTTGCATCTGCCGTCTGGCCAGAGTTTGTAACCAACCTTCTGACGATGGGGGGCGAATAGGGCAGAAATCTGCCCTTTCAAACCAGCTATTTGTGGGAAAAGAAGGCATTTCGGGCCTTGCAAGGGAGCCCCAAGGCCAGTAAGTTCCGCCCTCACACGGCGGGGCTTACGGGCTCATGCCTGTCTGAAATGTGCAGCTGTAGCTCAGTTGGTTAGAGCGCTTGATTGTGGATCAAGAGGTCGGTGGTTCAATTCCTCCCAGCTGTACCATTTCCCGGAAATTTCACGCTTTTCTCGCTCACCTCTCCCTTTGGTGGTTTTCGCCACTGATTTGCCCCTCTAGACTTCCCGCATAAGAATTCAGATCGGGAGGAACGGAATAATGGCATCAACAGATGTGGTGATCGTCGGCGCGGGCTTTGCCGGCATGTATATGCTGCACAAGCTCCGGGGCGAGGGGTTGAGTGCGCGGGTGTTTGAAGCGGGCGACGGCGTGGGCGGCACATGGTACTGGAACCGTTATCCCGGTGCACGCTGCGATGTGGAGAGCCTTGAATATCAGTACGGCTTTTCAAGTGACCTTCAGGCGGGCTGGACCTGGACGGAACGCTATGCCGCCCAGCCGGAAATTCTGCGTTACCAGAATTACGTGGCAGACAAGCTTGACCTGCGTCGTGACATTCAGTTCAAAACCCGTGTGACCTCCGCTCATTATGATGAGGCCAACAATCGCTGGTCGGTGGAGACAGACAAGGGCGACCGGTTGGAAGCCCGCTTTGTCATCATGGCAACAGGCTGCCTCTCCTCCACAAGCTTGCCAAAGTTCGAAGGTCTCGAAAATTTCGAAGGTGATTGGTATCACACGGGCGGTTGGCCGCACGAGGGCGTGGACTTTACCGGCAAGCGTGTTGCCGTCATCGGCACCGGCTCATCCGGCGTGCAGAGCATCCCCCTGATTGCGGCTGAGGCGAGCCATCTCACCATCTTTCAGCGCACGGCCAACTTCACCTTGCCCGCGGGAAATCGTCCGTTGAAGCCGGAAGAGATTGCACGCTCCCGCACATCGCTGCTGGATGATCGCGCCTATGCGCGCACTACGGGCGCGGGCATCATTGCCTATCCCGGCAACGAGGCTCTCTCAACCGAGATGACGGAAGCCGAGATCAGTGCGGAATACAACGCACGCTGGGAGGCGGGTGGCTTCTCCTTCCTCGGCTCGCACGGGGATATGGTGATGACCCATGAGGCGAACGACAAGGCCGCCGATTTTGCCCGCGCGAAAATGCGGGCGCTCGTCAAGGATGAAAAGCTGGCAGATGAACTTCTCCCCAATGATCACCCTATCGGCGTGAAGCGGCTTTGTCTGGATACACATTACCTGGAGACATTCAACGAACCTCACGTGGACCTGGTGAACGTACGCGTGAACCCGATTGAACGGATCACCGAGAAGGGGGTCCGTGCAGGCGGCAAAGAGTATGAGGTGGATACCATCGTCTTCGCCACAGGCTTTGATGCGATGACAGGTGCAATCAATGCGATTGATATCAGGGGACGAGGCGCAGAGAAGCTTTCTGACAAATGGGCGGCGGGTCCACGCACCTATCTGGGGCTGGGCTCGGCCGGGTTCCCCAATCTCTTTTTCATCACCGGGCCCGGCAGCCCGTCCGTGCTCTCCAACATGATCGTCTCGATTGAGATGCATGTGGACTGGATCACCGATTGCATCCGTCGCTTGGGGAGCGGCAATCTCGGCACCATCGAAGCGGACAAGCAGGCGGAAGATGATTGGGTCGCCCATGTGAACGAGCTGGCAAGCGTTACGCTCTACCCGGAAGCCAATAGCTGGTACATGGGCGCGAACGTGCCGGGCAAGCCCCGCGTCTTCATGCCTTATCCAGGTGGTGTCGCAACCTATGGCGAGAAGCTCGCGGAGGTCGTTGCCGCAGACTATGAGGGCTTTCGGTTGGGGGCGTGATGTCATTTGTCTTCCGATGTCATCCCGGACGGGCGTAAGCCCGAGCCGGGATCCATGAAGCGTCTATGCACCGGACGGGGTCACAATGGGCCCCGGATCAAGTCCGGGGTGACGATTTAGTTATGGCTCCGCCTTGCCAAACTTGAAACCTCTCGCCGCAGACGACCAAGCCACATTCTTAACCGGACACCGTAGACTTGATCCGGCAATCCTTACGCGCACGCATGCCGCGAACATTGGTGTGTATTTGTCCCAAGCGAAAATCGACGACAAACTTATCCACATGCTTTTTCATGCGCTGCATAATTGCCACTTGCATCTGTCCCAAACTGGAACGCAGAATTCGGGGTGAGGATGATGCCTGGATGGTGGGGAGTGCCTTTGTGAGCTGGAGACTGACAGGTCGGCTGCTTTGTCTGATGAGCCTTGTCGCTGTGGTCTTGTCCTGTTCGCCAGCAAGACTCTTCACCAATACGAAGCCTTATGCGCAGCAGGGATTGGAAATTCCGGGCTTTCAGGAACTGTGTGACACAAAAGGCGGACTTCATGTCTACAAAACCGTCGACGATGCGAAGGGGTTTGTCCTCTATCCGCGGCGATCTTTTGACAAAGGGTCGGACGGTCCTGTCACCGACCAAGGTCGCGATGGGTGTCTCAATTGCCTGGAATACCTAGTTAGAGATGGCTTTGAATTTGTTGAAGCAACCTATCACGCACCGGAAGATCTAACCCGTCTGCGCAACAACGACTATGCGAGGTCGAGCGGAAAGTTTCGCTATTCTCTTCGGCCGCGGTCGGAAGGCATGTGCAACAACTATGACTACCTAGTTGCCACCTATCCACCAGTCAAACGTGTGGCTGAGGAATTCGCGGATCAAATTGGAGATCGGTGTCTGGTCGCGCAGCCAATCTCGGATTTTACTGCCCGCTATGATTACCTTCGGGATTCTTTCTTTATTTCACGGGAAGACTACCAAGGCGAAGATGGTTTCGTTGAATCCTATCATCAAATTGTTCGTGATCGAATGAGTGGTGAAGTGCTCGTCGAGCACAATTACTATATGTATCTCAACCTGAATTTTTCGCCACCGTACAACCGAGCATGTCGCGGGGTCAGTGGACACAATATTCCGGTAGGAGAGTTTTTACGTGCCGGAAATTATGTGAACAGGAACTAGCGCATGAAAATCAAAGAAGGCGTCAATCTGCGAGACTTGTATGCGCTGTCACTCGGCAATGAACTTGCGTATATGAGTGATCTGGAGCTTGGGCTCTTCGATCAGCTTGAAGTTCGGAATTACGGGAATTACGGTGACAGTGCACTAATTGCTTTTGGTTTTTGCATTTCGCCCCGCCAAGCGCGAAACGTTTCTCCCTCACCCCAAAAACACGAGCCCCGATTGCAGATCAATAAAGACCGCGTCCTCATCGACCGTGAAATGCATGAAGACGGAGCCCGTCGCACCTGAGAGTGCGCCACTGCCATCTTCAATCCGCGCGGTGAGCGTACCGCTTTGCAAGCGCGGGTCGGGCAGGTCCCGCAGCGCCGGGGCCGGATCGCTGCCTAGTGTGAGCGTACCGCCGGGCAAGGTCACTTCGCCCTGCACTGTAAACGCGCCATCCTCATCATTGCTGACAAGGACACCCAGTCGCACAGGCGAGCCCGGTGCGCCGAACAGGGGATCGCAGCCCGGCCCAAGCGGGCCCACAGCCTCAATCCCCATTTCGGTGCCCATATCGTCTTGCGGGCTCACCCGGCCCGTGAACGTCACCTGATAGCGATAGGTCTTCATGCGTTCAGCGCAGGCCTTCTTTTTGAACCCAGGCGTCCGTGTCGTCGAGGCCTTTTTCGAACTTGTCGAACATCTCATTGATCTCCGCTTCGGAGATAATGAGCGGCGGGCAGAAGGCAACAATGTCGCCGCCCATGGCGCGCACGATGAGACCGTGCTTCTGCGCATTGTTCATCGCCGCCGCACCAACACCCTTGGCCGCATCAAACGCCCGCTTGGTCGCCTTGTCGGCCACAAGCTCAACCGCGCCGATCAGACCCTTGGCGCGGGCATGGCCGACCAGCGGATGGTCTGCCAGTTTGGCAACACGCTTCTCAAAGGTTGGAGCAAGTTTGCGCACCATGGAAACAATGTCGCGCTTCTCGTAAATTTCAAGCGTCTTGCAGGCGACGGCAGCCGCCACCGGATGGGCGGTATAGGTGAACCCATGGCCGAACGTGCCGATCTTCTTGCTCTGCTCCAGCATGGCTTCATACATGTCGCCGCCGACCGTCACGGCCCCAATCGGCACATAGGCGGATGAAAGCGCTTTGGCAACGGAGATGCTGTCAACCTTCATGCCAAACGTCTCCGACCCAAACATATTGCCCGTGCGGCCAAAACCGCAGATCACTTCGTCCGCGATGTAGTAAATATCGTACTTGTTGAGCACGGCCTGAATTTTAGGGAAGTAGCTGTCTGGCGGAATGACCACACCGCCCGCACCCATGATCGGTTCTGCAATGAAGGCGGCAATCGTGTCCGGGTCTTCCCGCTGGATCATCTGATCGAGATTGTTGGCAAGCCGTGTGGTGAACTCGTCTTCACTTTCGCCAGGCTCCGCATAGCGATAATAATGCGGGCAGTCCGTGTGCAACACGCCGGGCAGGGGCAGGTCAAAGTCAGCATGGTTCGCGGGCAGGCCGGTGAGGCTGGCCGATGCCACGGTTACACCATGATAGCCGCGTATACGCGAAATGATTTTCTTCTTCTTCGGCAGCCCCCGCGCATTATTGTAATACCAGACCAGCTTCATCTGCTGGTCATTGGCTTCAGAACCCGATCCGCAGAAAAGCACTTTCGAGGCATCATGCGGCGCAATGGCTTTCAGCCGCTCGGCAAGCTCTGCTGCTTTCTCGTGGCTCTTGCCACCAAACACATGGGTAAACGGAAGCTGCTTCATCTGCGCCATGGCAGCGTCAATCAGTTCCTGCTCGCTATAGCCAAGTGCCGTACACCAAAGCCCCGACATGCCCTCGATATAATCATTGCCGTCCGTGTCATAGACGCGAATGCCCTCACCGCGTTCCAGGATGAAAGGTCCTGTTTTGCGAAACGCATCAAGATTTGTGTAGGGGTGTATGAGGGTCTCGATATCACGGGTGGCGGCATTGCTTAGGGTCGACATGTTTTGACTGTCCTGTCGTTGGTAGGAAATGCAGATATTGAATAGCGAAAACAGATAGTACCTTAAAAGCCTGGCGGTGCACGAAACCCGCCGGTCAGCTCTTCCAGCATACCAGCCACTTCTATCGTGGTTCTGTCCTCAAGGTAAGGACCAATGATCTGAACGCCAATGGGTAATCCGTCGTGGCTCAGCCCGACAGGGGCAACGCTTGCCGGCAGGTAGGCAAGGACCGCAGGCCCGGCCCAGATCAGCACATCCATATAATGCCGCTCTTTGCCGTTCACCGAGAGCTTGCGCGCACTCCAGTTTGGTGTCTGGTCATGGGGGAAGGCTGGCCGCACCAGTGTTGGCGCCAGCACAACGTCATAGGATTGAAAGAAATCAGCCCATTTCGCGCGGATCTGTTCGCGAATTTCATGCCAGACAAGCCAGTCACTATGGGAAAGCAGACCGCCTCGCGCTTGCAGCACTTCATGGCTCTTGTCGCCGGGGGCGGCGGTGGCCAGCAGCCCGCGCCATTTCTCTTTGATCTTTTCCGGCATGCCCTGGGTAACGACCGAGTGAAGCAGGATGAGATAGGCTTCCGTCATCTCTGCGAGCGTCATGGCAGGCCGCGCATTGAAATCAACCTCCGCACCCGCTTTTTCAAGCGCCTTCGCAGCGTCGGTGATGAGGTTCACGCTGTCAGCGTCGATCTCGCAATAGGGATCATCAAGCCAGACCGCAACGCGAAGCCCCTTGGGCGATGTCGCGCGCGGTTTTGGCAGGTTGAGCTGCCAGGCAGTACCGGCGGCTTTGTTAGGTCCGGCAACAATTCCGAGGAGAAGATCCAGATCCTTGGCGGAAAGGCCAAGCGGCCCCACGACGGATAGATCAGACTCTGAAAGCGCACCCGGCGGGCCGGGCAGGTGCCCACGTTTGGAAACGATCCCGTAGCTTGGTTTATGACCATAAACACCACAAAGATGAGCGGGTGTTCGGATCGATCCGCCAATGTCACTACCGAGCTCCAGTGGTGTGAGCCCGGCCGCCAACGCCGCCGCCGCCCCGCCCGAAGACCCGCCCGGTCCGCAGGCCACATCCCAGGGATTGTTCGTGGTGCCATAGACTTCATTGTAGGTCTGGAGGTCGCCGGACATGAAGGGCACATTGGTCTTGCCGAAAATGATGGCACCTGCATCCACAATCCGCTGCACCGCGTCGGCATGTTTTACCGGGCGGTGATTGGCCCACATGGGCGCACCGCCAACGGCTGGCATCCCGGCAACTTCCAGCGCGTCCTTGATCGTCATGGGCAGGCCGTGGAGCGGTCCCCAGCGATCCCCCTTGGCGCGCGCTGTATCGGCCTCCGCCGCCAGCGCATGGGCCTGGGCAAAATTGGTTGTCACAATGGCATTGATGCTGGGATTAACGCGGGAATGGCGCTCCTGAAAATGGCTCACCAGCTCAGCGGAGCTCACCTCCCGTTTTTCCATCGCCAAAAGCAGCGCTGTTGCCGATTTGTGGTGCCAATCGCCCATACTTATCCCTCCAACGAATTTCCACGCTAGCCTAATGGTCTTATGCTTATCCGCAACCGGAAATGGCTCAAAAAGGCCAGAGAAGAGATGTGAGGTCTCTACCGTTGTTTGCCGGCACGGAACACTCTAAAGTACCGGAAAACGGGGATAATCCGATCAAAATATAGGGAGACGACGATGAAAGGCTTGATGCAGGATTGGCCGCTTACGGTCATGAGCATTATTGATCACGCAAAACGGTTCCATGGCGAGCGCGAGATTGTGACGCGAACGGTCGAGGGGCCCATTCATCGGACAAATTATACCGACGTCCACCTGCGCGCCCGCAAGACAGCTCAAGCGCTGACCAAACTGGGTGTGAAACCGGGTGACGTCGTGGCGACGATGGCGTGGAACACCTATCGCCATATGGAAGCCTGGTACGGCATCATGGGGATGGGTGCTGTTTGTCACACACTGAACCCGCGCCTGTTTGCAGAGCAGCTCACCTACATCATCAATCATGCAGAAGATAAGTTCATCATATTTGACACGACTTTTGTGCCTGTGATTGAAGCCGTGGCGGATACGATCCCCAACGTGAAGGGGTTCATCATCCTGACCGACAAGGCGCACATGCCAAAAACCAAGCTCAAGAATGTCTATTGTTTCGACGAGCTGGTTGAGGCGGAAGATGGCGACTTCGCATGGGCAAAGGTTGATGAAAACGATGCCTGCGGCCTTTGCTACACAAGTGGCACGACAGGCAACCCGAAGGGCGTTCTCTATTCGCACCGCTCGAACGTCTTGCACGCGCTGGCGGCAAACTCTGCTGACGCGATGGGCCTGCGCTCTGTCGATACGATCTTGCCAGTTGTCCCCATGTTCCACGCGAACGCCTGGGCAATCACCTTTGCCGCACCGGCTTCAGGTGCAAAGCTTGTGATGCCCGGTGCCAATATGGACGGGGCCAGCATCTACGAGCTTCTCGACACGGAGAAAGTCACCATGTCGGCTGCCGTACCAACGGTTTGGTTGATGCTGCTCGGTCATCTGGAGAAGGAGGGCGCAAAACTTCCCGCGCTTAACAAAGTTGTGATTGGTGGATCGGCAGCGCCACGCTCCATGATCGAGACATTCGAGCGTGATTATGATGTGACCGTGATGCACGCCTGGGGCATGACCGAGCTGAGCCCGATGGGGACACTCGGTGCCTTCAAAGCGGGCATGGAAGATCTGCCGTTTGAGAAGAAGCTCGACATCAAAACCAAACAGGGTCGTGCCATCTACACGGTTGAAATGAAAATCACCGATGATGATGGCAAGGAATTGCCGAGCGACGGTGTTGCCTTTGGTCATCTGATGGTGCGGGGCCCTGCGATTGCGGGCGCATATCTGAAAGGCGAGGGCGGCAATATTCTCGATGAGGATGGCTGGTTCGACACGGGCGACGTTGCAACGCTGGACGGACTTGGCTTCATGCAGATCACCGACCGCGCAAAAGACGTGATCAAATCGGGTGGCGAATGGATTTCATCAATCGAACTTGAAAACACTGCTGTCGGTCACCCTGACGTGGTAGAAGCCGCAGTGATCGGCATCGTGCATCCAAAATGGGATGAGCGTCCCTTGTTGATCGTCGTGGCGAAACCTGATGCCAAACTCACCAAGGAAAGCGTGCTCGCCTACATGGAGGGCAAGATTGCGAAATGGTGGATGCCGGATGATGTTGTGTTTGTGGATGAAATCCCGCACACCGCCACCGGCAAGATCCAGAAGCTCGCGCTTCGCGAAAAGTTTAAGGGTTACAAATTGCCAACAGCCAATGCAGCGGAATAAACATCTGCATTAGGTTTGGCGTGAAAGGGAATTAAAATGGAAGACCGGTCGGCATGGGTAAGTTGGGGGTTCCGTTTGGCACTCCTGGCGGCGGTGATCGCTGTTTTGGCAGTGCTGGGTGTGCGCCTCGGCGTCATGCCGCTTCGCCTTGCGCTTTTTGCCGGATTGGGCGGTGGCGCATTGATCGCTCTTGTCGCGGCGCTGGTCTCCATCATTGGCCTCTTTCTCACCTTCAAAAACGGCACAGGCGGTCGCGGGACTGCCTTTGCGGCTCTCTTTTTGAGCCTCGCAATTGTGTTGCCAATGGGCGGCGCGATGCGGGCAGGCGGTTCGGTTCCCCCGATCCACGATATCTCAACAGACCTGACGGACCCACCAGCCTTTGCAGCGGTTCGTGCCCAGCGCACGCCGGCGCATAATTCACTGGACCGGTCAGAACCGGCGAACTTGGGCGCGCTACAACTCACCGCCTACCCGGACCTGTCATCGATCATGATCGACAAACATCCAGGCGAAGTGTTTGAGGCTGCCGTCGTGGTCGCGCAAGACATGGGCTGGGAGATTGTCTCTGTCGCGGTGGAGGAAGGCCGCATTGAAGCAACAGACACAACCCTCATAATGGGCTTCAAGGATGATATCGTGATCCGCGTGCGCGAAGAGCAGGGCAAGGCACTGGTTGATGTGCGCTCGGTTTCTCGCGTTGGCGAAAGCGATCTGGGCGCAAACGCCAATCGCATTCGTGCCTTCCGGGCCAAACTGACAGCTGAATAAACTATTCTGGCGGGAAACGCTCCTGAACCCTCGGAACAAGTCCGAGGGTGACGGTCCTATTTGGGGATTCTGCCCTGCCAAACCCGCAAACGCCCGGTATCAATGACGCGCTCATGAGAGCGTGGTGACAGGCGGATGTGAGGCCGTCCCAATTCCTTTAAAGAGACGAGGGCAATGAGAGACCGTGTCGGTCCGAATCTTTTGCACCTATGCAATTTTGCACGCGATAAAGCTTGCCTGACGAAACAGCCTATATAGCGAACATGGGCTTGCGCTGCACGCATGTCGCGAACATTGGTGTGTATTTGTCCCAAGCGAAAATCGACGACAAACTTATCCACATCAAATTTTCTCAGATGCATAATTGGTGCTTGCACATGTCCCAAACTGGAACGCAAAATTTGGGGTGGGGTGGTCACAAGGCTTGGCGGTAGAACTATGGAGTGTAACGCAGATTGGCTAGTGGTTGTGGCGATGATTCTTTTCTGTATCAGTTTACCCTTGGCTTATGTTTGGACTGATGGGAAATGCTACAGGGTGGCGCGCGATGACGATCCTCAGGGTAAAAAGACGCTCCTGCTCCTTGTGAAGGTATTGATGGCGGCTTCGGCATTACTTGCCGCGATAAGTGCAATTGTTTCAGGTTTGATTTGCTAGCTTTCAAGGGGGTTTCTTTGAACGAGGTTGAAACCGTTACATTAACGACCGACAAAATTTTTGTTCCATCTGTTTGGGGGGTGCCGAACACCAGTATTGCGATTCAAACTGCCGGTATTGAACTCTCCTATTGGATCGGTGAGGTTGCGGGCGGCAGTGTGGAAGTTACAGGCTACAATTACACTTACAAGGAGTTGAATGACGGGGGCATCCTTGTTCTTGCAACACACAAAGAGAATCGATCTGGATTCTATTACGATATTAGGAATGCAAACCCGATACAGGTAACAGATCCCGTTTCGAGATTACGGTGACAGTGCACTAAATAGGTACGGTTTGAAGTTAGAGGAATAGGGAAGATGGCGCGGATAACGCGTGTTGTTGCGCCTGGTGTGCCGCACCACCGCACCCGGCGCGGCCTGTCCTTTAAATAATATCTGTCACCCTCGTGCTCGACACGAGGGTCCATAGGACTTTCCCCTTCGTTGGGATGTTTCATGAATGCTCGTGTCGAGCACGAGCATGACAGTGGAGGGTTGGTGGGAGGGCAAAGCCAACTTTTCAAACGCGCTGTCCTAACCGATCCGGTAAACCGTTTTGAGATCAGGCTCCCCGTCGCACACCACGCGACCATCACTCACCATGCGAATAAGGTGTGAAAAGACTGACCGTGCAGCAGGTGCATGCAGTCGCGGATCAACAGCGGCATACATCACCGGCACCATGTCCGGGATGGTTGTGCGCCCGGCGACAATCTGCTCGATAATCTGCCGCTCCCGGTCATCCCGATGGTCCATATAGGCTTTGACAAAAGGCTTGGGGTCTGTGATCGCGGGCCCGTGTGTCGGCCAATAAATTTCATCGTCGCGGGTCAGCAGGAGCTGGAGAGAGGCAATGTATGTCGCCATGTCCCCATCGGGCGGGCTCACCACAGTGGTTGACCAGCCCATCACATGATCGCCGCTGAAAAGAGCTTTCTCTTCCCGCAACGCAAAGCACATATGGTTGGACGTATGGCCGGGCGTGAAAACGCATTCGACCGTCCAGCCGTCTCCCTCGATCAGTTCGCCATGGCGGATTTCAACGTCCGGCACGAAGGCACGGTCAGCACCCGCTTCAACTTCGACAGTGTCCTGAGCCTTGCCAGACCCGTGCGGGCCATAGGCATAGGTCTTGGCGCCCGTCGCTGCTTTGAAGGGCGCCGCGGCCGGGGAATGGTCCATATGACAATGGGTGATGAGAATATGGGTGACGGTTTCGCCTTCAACCGCCTTGAGCAGGGCGGCAACATGCGCATCATCCAACGGGCCGGGGTCAATCACGGCGACGTTGCCGTGGCCGATAATGTACGTACCCGTTCCCTTGAACGTGAAGCCACCGGGATTGTTGGCTGTCACGCGCCGGATGAGCGGGCTCACCTGGTCAACACGTCCATACTCAATGTCAATTTCGTGGACGAAAGGTATTTTCACCGCCATGCCGCCTCCTGTGCTTGTGGCGCAGAATGACGGCAGAGCGGGAGGGCTTCAAGCCCTAAGCGGCCTGCCTTTTGCCCTTTTTGAGGGGGAGGAGGGCCAGGCGACCACTTAAATCAGTATTGGCCGATCAGGTTGATCACCATGGTGATCGCGTAAGCACCGACCAAAAGGTAGCCTGCGGCGGTCACGAAATCGCTCGTATCTTCGATACCGAAGGATTTCAGGCCGTCCAGAACCGTTTTCTTCGCAGTTGCGAAGGTGTTCTTGTCATCCGCAGATGACGTGTTTGGATTGGTCTTCAGGTTTGCAATATTCATGATCTTTCTCCAAGATCAAAGGGTTAGCGGATTTAAGCCCGCTGAGAAGCGTTCCTGTTTAATCCGGCTGTTTGCCAGCTCTTGTTCAACACTCCCTACTTAGGTGCACTGCACAACAGTTTCAAGACGATTTGCTGAAATGATTGTAAGCAGGGTGGATGTAGCCTGCGACATTTCGACTATTGGCCGAAAAACCGGGCTTTTTGAGTGTTGAAGCTAGTGCCTACTAATCTTTGGAAGGCGCTCACCACGACCGCCATTGGGGGCACCTTCGGGCATGTGAGCCCGAGGGTCCCGTTTTCGTGCAGCTCATCCACTAAGCCAAATGCGTGTCGCCAAGCCCGGCCCATAACCAAGGAGGACCAACGGGCCTCTTAGCTGTACCGGACTTCTTTCACGGCACCGGCATTACCGGCATCAATTTCCGCCATGCCGGTTTGCAGGTCGGCGAGATACTGATCCTGCACCATGGCATGGAAGGGGGACAGCATGAGGTGAAGTGACTTGGGCTCGGTCGTGACCGACGTGAACCAGCCCTTCTCCATCATCTTGCCCCAGAGCGCAAACGCGTCATATTTCGGGTGGTGGAAGGCGATGAGGCCAAGCTGTGGATGACCGATCACCTCAAAGCCCATGCGTTTCACGCCGCGCTCAATATGTTCGCGCACCGCGCAAACCGTTCCCTGCTTCTGTTTGTAGCCTTCGATGCCAAGATAATTCATGACAGCCCAGGCAGCTGCAATCGCCCCGCCGGGCCGCGTGCCTGCAAGGGTCGGTGTGATCATCCGTCCGCCTGGCCAGTCCGCGCAATCAAAGATCATGTGGCTTTGCAACTCAGCCGTGCGGAAGAGAACTGTGGACGCCCCTTTCGCGGCATAACCGTATTTGTGAAGGTCGGCGGAGATCGACTTGACTTCGGGCACTGCAAAGTCGAAAGGCTTCAACGGGACGCCATTCATTTTGGCGAAGGGCGCGAAATATCCGCCAACACACGCATCCACATGCAGCCAAACGTCATGCGCTTTGGCAACCGCGCCGAGCCGTTCAATCGGGTCCATCAAGCCATATGGGAAGCAGGGTGCTGAACCCACCATCATGATCGTATTATCATCAATGCGTGTGCCCATGGTCGCTGCGTCAGCCAGGAAGTCGGGTCCGCAGGGGACGCGCCGCATTTCGATGTCCATCAGTTTGCACGCCTTGTCGAACGCAGGATGTGCAGACCAGGGCGCGACAACATTCGCTTTCCCCTTTGCCTTGCCATTGGCGCGGGCATAGTCGCGTGCCGTCTTGATCGCCATGGTGATGGAATCCGTGCCGCCAGAGGTGATGTTGCCTGCCGCCCCCTCCGGCGCGTGCAAAAGGTTGAGGCCCATGGCCACAACTTCTTCTTCCATCTGCCGAAGGCTTGGAAAGGCGAGGGGACCAAGACCGTTCTCGGACATGTACATCGTGTACGCGCCCTTCTGCACACGCGCCACATCATCGCCTGCATTGAACACATAGACTGCCGTTTTGCCGTCGCGCCATTTCACGTCCGACCCGCCACGGTCCATCATCTCCTTGGAGAGAATATCCCAGCTGCGACCCTGTTCTGGCATCTTGAAACTCATGTCGTATTTTCCCCCGAAATCCTATGTATCCAAAAGTCTCAAATCTGACTGGCGCTTCTGCGTGAATGCCATCGTCCGCACATGGGCTCAACAAATCCCGCACGGTGGAATTAGGGGCCAATGCGCTCGACGCTAAACAGCTTATATGTTCCCTGTGTGCAGGCAAGAAATTGAAGGACGAAAGGGGAAGTTTATGGCCGATCTGCTGGCGCTGTCCGAACGGTTTATCGACAATGACATTTACGAAGGGGCCGGTTTGGTCAACCGTCCGACAATGGAATTGTCCGAGCTTGGCAATGGTATCGCCCTCATTGAGGCCTTTTCCCACGTTGTGACGTTCAAAACGGGCGATGGCCTGGTTCTCTTCGATACCAGCCTCGAAGCTTTTGGTGGCGGTGTGCTGGGTTCCTTGCGCAAATGGACCGATGAACCCGTCTCAAACATTTGTTACACCCATGGCCACGCGGACCATGTAGGCGGAACCAATCATTTTGTCTGCGAGGCCTGCGAAAAAGGCCATCGGCGCCCGCGCATTGTGGCACACGAAAATGTGTCCCCGCGCTTCCGCCGCTACGAAGCGACTAACGGCTACAATTTTACGATCAATGCCCGCCAATTTGCCCCCGCCACGGAATTGCGAATGGGCGAGGCCGGTGGTGGAGGAGGCAGTGGCGCGCGTCGGTTCGGTCCCGATCCCTGGATCGACCCGGACACGACCTTTCGCGACAGTCTCGATATGAAAGTGGGTGACACCCATTTCGAATTGCATCACGCGATCGGCGAAACCGACGATCATCTGTGGGCATGGATACCCGAACACAAAGCAATTTGCTCGGGCGATTTTGTCACCTGGGTTTTTCCCAATGCGGGCAACCCACAAAAGGTGCAGCGCTATCCTCTTGAATGGGCCAAAGCCTTGCGGGAGATGATCGCAAAAGGGCCTGAACTTCTGTTGCCTGCGCACGGGCTTCCCATTGGGGGTAAAGCGCGGATCGCGACTGTGTTGGACCATATCGCAACAGCGCTTGAGACCTTGGTGAGCCAAACCCTGGACATGATGAACGAGGGCGCCCGTCTGGATGAGATCATCCACTCGATCAAGTTGCCCGCAAACTTGATGAACAAGCCCTATCTGCAACCCGTTTATGACGAGCCGGAATTTGTGATCCACAATATCTGGCGTCTCTATGGCGGTTGGTATGATGGCAATCCCGCCAACCTGAAACCGGCAGCGGATGCTGTCTTGGCCGCTGAGATGGCGGCACTTGCAGGTGGGCCCAAGGCGCTTGCCAAACGTGCTGCCGCTCTTGTAATAGACGGCGATCTGCGCGTGGCTTGTCATCTTGTTGAAATGGCAGGTCTTGCAGCCCCGGATGATATGGAGGTTCACGGCATTCGCGCTGAGGTTTATGGCGCGCGGCGCAAAGCTGAGGTCTCTCTTATGTCCAAAGGCATATATGGATTTGCTGAACGGCAATCATTAAAGATTGTCAGCGAACACAATCAAAAGAAGGCGTAAGATCTTCAACCTCGGCCGCGTTTAGGGAGCGTCCAGATGTGAGCCGGTCTGAGCCATCAGGTCAGCTCATTTCATTTCCCCTCAAACTTTGGCGTTCGTTTTTCAAAGAACGCCTTCACTCCCTCGCGTACATCGCGCGACGGGTTGGTGATCATCACCGAAAGGGCTGCGTCGCCGAGCGATTGAGCAAGCGTCATCTCTTGGCCACGCGTCATCATCTGCTTGGCAAGGCGGGCCGCCAATGGCGCGCCTGCGGCAATACGCTCGGCAAGTTTCAGCGTTTCAGCTTCTAGCGCGTCATGGGGCACGACCTCGGTCACAAGGCCGAGCGCCATAGCAGATTTTGCGTCATAGGTTTCCGCAAGCAGGCTCATTTTGAGCGCGCGGTCGAGCCCCATCGCACGGGGGAAAAGCCATGCACCCCCTTCGTCCGGCAACAGGCCAAAGCGACCACTCGTGTCGCCAAGCCGCGCTTTGTCAGAGGCAATGCGTATGTCACACGAAAGCGCGAGCGCCAGCCCGCCCGCGACAGCAGCCCCATTGATCATGGCAATGACGGGCTTGTCGCAATGGTGGAGGGCAAGAATAACCTTGTGCATGCCGTCGCGCATTTCCCGCCCGTGGGAGAGCTGCGAGGCCATCAGCGCCGCATGGTCTGCGTTCGCGCTGCCGCTGACATCGCCGCCGGAGCAAAAGCCACGGCCCGCACCGGTGAGGATAAGCACGCGTGTGTCGTCATCGCGCAGATAGGCATCAATGGCGGTGGCAAGTTCTTCACATAGTCGCGTCGTGTAGGCGTTCATCGCCTGCGGGCGATTGAGCGTGATGCGCCGCACATGGGCGCGAATATCATCCACCAGAATGTCGTGGAAATCTGTCAACCAAGCCTCCCCAATTGCACTTCCCAAATTCGCTTTTATAGGCCGAGAGAGATGATAGGCTATCTCAATCGCAATAAAAGTTGAAATTGGTCAAATGGGTCTCAAAGAGACTGGGCCAAAGAGGGAGGGCTGAAGCATGGCATTTGAAGAGATTATCTATGATGTGACAGACGGGCTGGCGACGATCACGCTCAACCGGCCGGAGAGGCTCAACGCCTGGACCGCAACTATGGAAAACGAAATGCGTCGTGCCATTGGCGGCGCAGGGCAGGACGACAGCGTGCGGGTGATTGTCATCACCGGTGCGGGCCGCGGCTTTTGTGCTGGGGCGGACATGGATGGGCTGCAAAAGATCGATGCAAAAGGCGATGGCCGCAAACGTATCGTCGAAGCGGGGGAGGAAGCAGAGGTCTCTTTCGACAATGAAAATGGCCCATCGGTGATGGAGCATTTTCAGGGCCGGTTTGGTTACATGTTCGAATGTCCAAAGCCAATCCTCGCCGCCATTAACGGGCCTGTCGCAGGTATCGGGCTTGTCATGACGATGTTCTGCGACATGCGCTTTGCTAGTGACACAGCAAAATTCACGACCGCGTTCGCAAGCCGTGGCTTGATCGCAGAGCATGGTATTGCCTGGCTGCTGCCGCGCCTTATCGGTTCGGCAAACGCGCTCGACCTTCTCCTGTCGGCCCGCAAGTTTACCGGTGAGGAGGCAGCGCGCCTCGGCCTCGTCAATCGAGCCTATTCTGGCAATGAGCTGATGGGTGAAGTCGAGACCTATGCGCGGCACATGGCGAAGATGGTGAGCCCGCGCTCCATGACCGTGATGAAGCGCCAAGTCTACAAATCACTCTTTCAGGATTTCAACAATTCCACCTCCATGGCGGATGTAGAGATGCAGAAGAGTTTTGCTAGTGATGACTTCAAAGAGGGCGTCGCCCATTTCGTGGAGAAGCGCGCGGCAAACTTCACCGGTCAGTGAAGCAATGACTAACCGCTGCCAGGCCGAGCGCGCGTCGCCCAACAAAAAGGGCGCCCCTTCTTGCTGAAGAAGCGCCCAATTAGGTGTCGGAGCTGGAGGACTCTCAACACCTAGGCAGCCATCGAAGGCATATTTGTGTCGCGTAATGCTGCGTTTATTTATGACGCATCGGTCAGGTTCATGCCTTGACGTGGATCAAACATTTGGAAATGGAAAGAATGGTCGGAGTGAGCGAATTCGAATTTTTTCTCCCGTTCGCATGATCCACAGCGTGTTGGTATTGTGTTCGCAAATACTGGCGTGATGCCAATCGCTCATGAAAGGGCGATGGCTGAGTTACCGATCCAAGCATCTGCTCACAAACATCAATCTCATGCTTGAGTGTAGCTCTGTTGTCTTGTCGCAAAAATTGCGTTTGGTTGAATATCCCCTAGATTTGCAGACACCTTGTTCCCTAGAATTGAGGACAAGAAGATCAACATGAGCCATCCCAGATTTCCAGAAGATTTCAAGATTGATGCGGTCAAGCAGATCACCGGACGGGGCTATTCCGTTGGTGGCGTTTCGCAGAGATCGGGCGTCAGCATGCACTCGCTTTATGCTTGGGTGAAGCGGTCTTCAGCGTCTTCCGGTGGTGTTGCGAAAGACGATCAGTTGTCAGAGATCAGGTGGCTGAAGCAGGAGCTGGCGCGCGTCACCGAGGAGCGAGCATCCCATTCTTACCCGTGATTGACAAATCAAAACCCAACAGCCTCTTAAGTGCCCTCGCATGAGATTGAAGTACAGCCAGCTTCCCTTTCCACAACACAGAGCCGTCCCGCTGGCTTATGGGTAAAATAAACTCAGGTCGTTTGGAGGTCCGACCATAGGAAAATCTAACCTGTCAGTGATATCCTAGAGGGTTTTCTCACGCGCCGACAATTTCATGCCTAATATTGGAGCGCGCTTAAGGCAATCGGACCTATCGGAGGGTGCTGACGTGCTCCCCAGAAATGTCCGCATTTAGCGGTTAGTCTGTTCCTTGATTGAGGAGACAGACGATGAAGAGATCACGGTTCACGGAAGAGCAAATAATCGGGATACTGAAAGAGCATCAGGCGGGCTTTTCGGCGAAGGATCTGTGCCGCAAACACGGGATCAGCGATGCCACTTTCTATAAATGGTGCTCGAAGTATGGCGGTATGGAAGCCTCTGATGCGAAAAAGCTAAGGGCCCTGGAGACGGAGAATGCCCGACTGAAGAAGCTTCTGGCGGAGTCCATGATGGATGTCTCGACGTTGAAAGAGATGCTCGGAAAAAACTTCTAAAGCCTGGTTCACAGCGGAAAGCTGTGGATTGGGCCATGACCGAACAAAACGTCTCACAGAGACGCGCCTGTGCACTCGCAGGCATTGACCCGCGTGTCTATCGATACCGGCCCACTCGACCGGATGATGCAGCTGTGCGGAAGAGACTGCGTGAACTAGCTTCAGAGCGACGCCGGTTTGGCTACCGGCGTCTGCACATCCTTTTGAGGCGAGAAGGCTTCTACCTCAATTGGAAGAAGCTCTATCGGCTCTACAAAGAAGAGCGGCTCACCGTTGGCAAGCGTGGAGGCCGCAAACGCGCCCTTGGGACCAGAGCCCCTATGACGGTTCCCCAGGAACCGAACCAACGGTGGAGCTTAGATTTTGTCTCCGACACGCTGGTGGATGGACGTAAGTTCCGTATTCTGTGCGTCATCAATGACTTTAGCAGGGAATGTCTGGCGACGGTCGTCGACAACTCACTCTCCGGGGTGCGGGTTGCCAGGGAGCTGGATCAGATCGCAGAGATGCGAGGATTGCCGAATATGGTGGTTAGCGACAATGGGACTGAGCTCACCTCCAATGCGATCCTCAAGTGGCAACAAGAGCGCCAGATTGAATGGCATTACATTGCTCCCGGAAAGCCGATGCAGAATGGTTTTGTCGAGAGCTTCAACGGACGCCTCAGAGATGAATGTTTGAATGAGCACCACTTCGATACCCTGCGCCATGCTCGCCGCTTGATAGCGGCATGGCGCAATGACTACAATCACCAAAGACCTCACACCAGCCTCAATGGGCTGACACCGTGGGAGTACGCTAACCGGTCACATGAGGACCAAAACCAGAACAAAGCTAACTTATAAACGAGGACAAACTGGGGAGCACGTCAGTGCGGATATGTCGTTGTGGAGACAAAACAGTACCTACAGACACAGCTTTCAAGCAAAAAAATTGCGGATCGCGAATGTGACTGATAAAGATCGTCTGTATATCGCTGAAATATGGTCAGGATGAGAGATGCAAAAAACCGTCGAACCGCAGTACAAACTTTTGATGGATGTGAAGGAGAAACATGGGATTGCATCATTTGGATTGATGGCGAATGAGTCTTGGGCGTGCGATCCCAAACGAACACTGTTTACTTTGGCGCGTTACAAGTTCGTAGGGAAAATGCTTGCGGGAAAGGCGTCAGTCCTCGAGGTCGGATGTGCCGACGCATTCGGGACTAGGATCGTGCAGCAACATGTAGGCAGCGTGGTCGCTACCGACATTGATCCCATATTTATTGAGGATGCAGAAAACCGCATGGACCCAAGCTGGCCTTTGGAGCTTCGTGTGCATGACATGATTGCCGGACCAATTGAGGGGCCTTTCAATGCCGCATATAGTCTGGATGTGCTTGAGCATATTCGAGCAGAAGACGAACGTGCGTTTCTGGGCAACGTAGCATCATCGTTAACGCCCACTGGCGTCGCAATTGTCGGGATGCCTTCGTTGGAGTCTCAAGCCTACGCATCACCTCAGAGCAAGGAAGGTCATGTCAATTGCAAGTCGGGTGAGGATTTCAAGATGTTGATGGAGGAGTTTTTCGAAAATTGTTTTTTGTTCTCAATGAATGACGAAGTTATCCATACAGGCTTCTCCAAAATGGCGCATTACGTCCTTGTTCTTGGTTGTATGCCAAAACGCTAAACGAATGATTGACTGAAGCAGGCGCATGAAGAGTCGCCAGAACGAGAGCAAAAAATTGGAATACAAATTCGTGTTCATTACGCCCGTATGGGGTGTGGAATATATGCGTATGTTCTCAGATGTATGTCTGCCGATGATGTTAACCGATGGAAACTTGAATAAGTTTCGAGATAGAAGTGACGCGTGTTTTGTCATTGTATGCGGAGGTGACGATTTTCGGGCCCTCAAGTCTTCAGAGGCCTATCGAAGGCTGTGTGATGTTGTTCAAGTTGAAATTGTTTTGATTGATGGGATGATTGACACAGGAAGGACCCACTCGGCCATGACTAAATGTTATCAACTCGGAATGTCGATTGAAGGAGTTGTCCCTGGTTTTACCAATTTTGTCTTTCTGACTCCAGATAGTTTTTGGTCGGATGGATCATTCGAGTATGCCGAAAGGATAATGGATTCGGGGAAGAAGGCCTTAGTGACTGTTGGCCTGCGCACCAACAGGGAGGCTATGATTCCAATCCTTAATTCGGCTATTGCACGAACGAAGGGAACGGCCGCCCCGTTTAACAATAGAGAGATTGCGGGATTGGCCATTCGTCACCTTCATCAACTTGGGCGTGCGCACTTATGGTTTTCAAAGGCGTTCCTGAATAGTTGGCCTTCAAATATCTACTGGAAGGTTGATGATGAACTGCTCATAAGTCACAATTTCCACATGCATCCTTTGGTGGTGCGCTGTCCAAAACGTCGCCGCAATATCAATATTAAGTCAACGATCGATGGTGACTATTTGATCAAGGTGGGGCTAACGGGTGGCAATGTCCATGTCGTCACTGATTCAGACGCGTTGCTGGGTATCGAGCTCTCACCAAGAACTAGGGATTGGGGTGGAGTGGAACTTCGAGAGCCACGACTGCGTTCTGTCCAATGGTTCGGTTTGAACTACGCAAATCGCATGCATTGGAAATTTTTCGGCCAGCGTGTTGTTATTAAGGCGAGAGATCTGAAAAAGGAAGACGGTGTTTTTTTTAGACACTCGGATGAAATCGTCAAAATAGTAAGCCGGGTGCACTGGGTAGCGAGGTTGCTTTACCCTTTTCACCTTATATCGATATTACGTTTGCTTTTAAAAGTAGCCATATTCGTCAAGGCTCAATGTAAAACTTTTTTTTCCGGAATGACGAGGTTCGTCAAGCGTATATTGATACGGATGTTTATTGGAAGATCAAGGAGATCTTGGAGTACAGAGAAAGTGGATTAAGATGACGGAAAATACCCGCAAGGATGTCGTTTGTGCAGTATGCGGTAGCCGAGGTGTGGTCGTCTCGGCTCCAAGCTTCGATCATTTTGTTTCATCGGATTGTCGATCTTGGGCAGGTCAGGTTGAGTTTTATGAGTGCCGAGACTGCAGCCATATTGGAAAACGCACTGATAAAATTTGGCAGGACAGTGTTTCGAGGCTCTATGAGACGTACCTAATATATCATCAGGCGGATGGTGCGGAACAAAAAGTGAAAGATGAACACGGTGCTTTTCGGCCCAGAAGCGAAATCTTGGTGGAGTTGCTGGCAACTGAAATTGATATCTCCGTGAACGGAAGTGCGCTTGACGTCGGCGCCGGCAATGGAGCATTTCTTCGAGCGCTTTCTAAGTCGCGTCCCCATTGGACTTTGAGTGGAAATGATCTTGGTACGAAGCACAAAAAGGTAATAGAAGAAATTTCTGACAATTCTAAGTTCGTTGAGGGGGACTTGTTTGATTTGTCAGACAAATACAATTTTATTTCTCTTATTCATTGCCTCGAGCATTTGTTTGATCCCTTAGCTGCATTAAAAAAAATCCGCACGCTCCTGCTGGAGGACGGATGCCTTTTCCTTCAAGTGCCCAATATCGCGCGAAACGCATTCGATCTTCTCATTTTCGATCACTGTTCTCATTTCAAAAGGGAAACACTCTATCATCTACTGAAGCGAGCCGGTTTCGGAACAGTCAGAGTTTTTGATCACTGGAATCTGAAGGAGCTTTCAATTGTAGCATTTGTGGGTGAGGACGCTGTGGAAGCCGATGGTCCAGTGGTCGGTGCCGAAAATTTGGATTTTCTTCTGGGGCCGCAGCTGACTTGGTTGGCGACTGTGAGAGAACAAGCGTTAGCTAGAAGCCAGAAGTGCGAGGGGGAACTTGGTATTTTTGGTTCTTCGATATCCGGCACTTGGGTAGCGTCATTGGCACAGGATAGTTTTGATTTTTTTGTGGATGAAGACGAGGCCAGAGTGGGGCGTCGGCATTTGGGAAAGCCGATTGTCTCTCCAAACCAGGTATCTCGTTCCGCAGAGGTCTTTTTTCCATTTGCGGCGAGAGAAGCAGAGGTTTTGCAAAAGCGGTTCGCCGCACAGTTCCACACCACCGGGCCAACCGAATGAAGAGCCGATCAAGGCGCCAGATTTGATCAATTTCAACGAAGAGAGAATATTTTGGGCTCAACCATACTCGTCATTGGCGGTCAGTCGCTTATTGGAGCGGCCGTTCGAAAAAGGTGTGAAGTTGAAGGTGTGCCTGTCGTCGCAACGTCTCGGCGCAGCAGCATGGTGCAAGATGGCAATATCTATTTGGATCTCGCGGAACCTTCGTCTTTCACAAACATCCCTGACCGCATCACTCATGCCGTTCTGTGTGCGTCAGAGGCGAATCTGGCGGTCTGTCGGACCGAACGTGAAGCAACGGATCGCGTAAACGTCGAAATGACGAAGCTGCTGATCAGAGAGCTTTCTGAAAAGGGCGTTCACGTCACATTCCTTTCAACAAATTTGGTTTTCGACGGAAGAAAACCGGCTTGCAAAGAGTATTGCGCAGTAAACCCCGTTGAGCCGTACGGCACACAAAAATCTCAGGTCGAGAAGTACTTGTGTGAAATAGGTCCGCACGCTGTGTGTCGGCTGGGAAAAGTGGTCCACCAGAGCTTACCGATCCTTGTCGAATGGCAGGAAAAATTGGTGAGCGGTGGCTTTGTCGAGCCATTTACGGATTACTTTATGTCTCCAGTTTCCCTTCGGTTTGTCGAAGAGGTTCTGTGGAAAGTATTGCGGATTCGAAAAAGCGGCATTGTTCACGCGAGCTCGTACGATAAAGTAAGTTACGCGGCGTTTTGCTACGCGTGGGCAATTCGAGCCGGCTTTGACCATAACAAAGTGCGCGGTGTAACCTCGGCCTCGAAGGGCGTGCATTTCTTTCACAATCCGCGATACACCAGCTTGGCTGACAGCGGGGCACTCGCATCGTTGGGATTGAGGCAGCCAAGCTGGATGGAAAGTGTTGATACGCTCACGCAAGGCTAGCGTGTTGAGCAAATCTATGTGCTGAGATTAGCGTCAGTATTGTACATATTGACTGCTTCCTCGAAATCGCCGAAAAATTCGACCCGGCCGGACTTCATGAAGAGCCCCTTGTTGCAAAATTGCCTAAGTAACGCATCGCTGTGAGACGCGAAAACCATGACATTCGCTTTCGAGATGAGTGACTCTATTCGATTTTTTGCTTTGTCAACAAAACTGGAATCTCCTACCGAAAACACTTCATCGATAAGCATGATATCTGGATTTATGGCGGTAGCTATTGCAAAGGCTAGGCGCATTCGCATGCCCGAGGAATATGTTCGGATCGGCATGTGAATGAAGTCACCGATATCCGCAAAGCTCACAACGTCATCGACGATTGCATCTACCTCCGATTTTTTTCGCCCACGAAGGTAGTTTGAGAGATAGATATTCTGCACACCGCTGGATTCTTCATCCATACCGAGCCCGATTTCAAGAAGACTCTCAATGTTGCCATTGACATCAATCTCGCCTTCTGATGGCTGGTAAATACCTGCAAGTGTTTTTAGCAGCGTCGTTTTTCCGGCGCCGTTAGCACCAATTAGACCAACACGATCACCCGGGTAGAGTGTGATGGACACGTTTTGCATGCCAGACACGATCATTGGACCGGACGCAGCACTCATAATGCGGCCAGCGGTAGAGAAGGCCACGATGAGATTTCGGAGAGAGCGGGCCTCGTTGGTATATACTGGATAGAAAACCGATACGTTGTTGAGCCGTAGCTTTGCTTGTTTCATCAGATCCAGTACACAATTTTATCACGTAAGCGATGGTAAAGATAAGTAGCCAACACGATGTTCCCAATGGTGATTGCGAAGACCGTAATATAGGTATTGATGCCGGGGATGCTCCCCAGCAAAGGATCCCGCACGACCGCCAGGAAGTGGGTAAAAGGATTGAACTCTGCAATAATGGCGCGTTGACCGAGCATTTCAGGTTTCCAAATTACTGGGGTGAGCAGCATTAGGGGTCCCATAATGGAGGTGACAAACGGCGAAAAGTCCCCCAACCGGGCGCCTGCGATCCCAAAGGTAATCGAGGCGAAGTAACAATTCAGCGCCATGACCAAAAGCCCCGCGAGTGATGCGCTCACCCCCACAATTGACGGAATCTGCCAGGTGATCAAAAGGGACATCAGGATGATAATAAGATAGTGGAAGAACATGATAAAAGTGCGCGCGACAAAGCGGAGCGCGTGAAAAGTCGCAGGTAGCGGCGTCGCTCTGAGGTATGGGGATGCCTCTCTAACAAACAAGTCACACGATTGTATGATGACATTAGAGATTAGGGTCCAAGTCACAATCCCAACCACAATGTAGTTCAAATACGATCTCCAATCCAAATTGAAGATCGTTGTCCACAATATTGACATGAGGCCGATGGTAATGCCCGTTCCTAGCACGAGCCACATGGGCCCAAAAAAGGACCGCCGATACTTGGATTGAATGTCGCTGAACGCCAACCGTACCCAAAGTTCGTAGTGGAACAGGCTATTGAAGATATCTGCGGCCGGAATATTAGACTTGGAAACTGTCTGCGCCTTCACTGTATCTCGGGCCTCACGATTGAGCTTTGCCGGCCTCCTATTGGACAGAACATCTGTTGGCTGATCCTATTTGTGAGTTGAAAGGTTGAAAAAAGCCAGACACTCAGGTCGAGCAATGGAACTCATGAGACGCACGTAAATACCACATTCTTTAGCTTGTTGCGAGCGCATTATATATTGTTCATGATCTTCCGAATCCTCTCATCGTTGGTCTCTAAGTTCTTATCGAACGAAACGCCGAACGCGAGATGGCGGTTGAATTTTGGTGAGGGCTCGAATATCTTCGTTCAGCCAAATTTGGTGTGAAAGCAGCCGTTTGTGGAACTTGCTCAATGAAAATTTTCAATTAAGATACTTCAAAGTTTGCTCAAGGCATCTTTGTCTCGATTAGAGTGTTTTAAAAGCACGGCCAATCGAAGCGTTGCTGAACGCAGTGTGTCATCGCTGGAAGATTCTCTGCCTGGTCCATCGGTGATGTGTCAGGATAATGCGGTGCCTGAAGGCGACGTTGCGCCCCTATCTCTTGAGGGCATTTTTGGGCCACACGGCGTACTGGTTTCTACCGCACAGAGCAATAAATCAGATTTGCGAGATGTAGCCCTGTATTATCCTTATCGTGCTCGCGCTGAATGCTCGCTCGATGTTGCAAGTGTATTTGAATATTTTGGCGGTGACTATTTTGAGTTTGGAAGTGATGGAATGGGCACATTCCGCAATTTTTTGACTGCGTTCGACATTTTTGATCATTCCACTCGGTTTTCCGATACGCGATTTTATGCATTTGATATTTTTGGCAAAACGACAAACGATGACGCTCATTCAAAAATCGATCCCGAATATTTTCCGGCCTGGGCCAATGGGTCGTCGAACAAGCTGGAGGAAGCACACAATTACATCTGCGGTCATGGTATTATGGTTGATCAGTGCTTTGTGCGGCCTGGCTACTTCCAAGAGACGCTGACGGATGAGTTCAAGGCGCAATATTTAGGTGAGGGACGAAAGATTGGGTACGCTTTCTTAGACTGCAATATTACGTCATCTTATGAGACGGTTTTTGACTTCATTTTTGAATTGATGGGCAAAGATAGTGCTATTTACATGGACGAATACTTCGTAAACAAAGATGTCCCTGTATTGTTTGCAAGCTTCTCTGAGCGACTACTGAGGGAAAGAGGCCTTGCGAGTTATTTTATGCGCAATGCGGGCGGTTTTGGTGCGCTTTTTCGGCTGATGCCGGCGCCGTAGTGGTTGGCTCTGCTCCGCTTTCTTGATCCTACGGTAGGGCTACGCTACTGATCGAAATGTGGTTTTTCCGATGCGACCATAGTGCTGTTTCCCTTGTAACGGCGCTATTGTTTAATAAAGAAGTTGAGTTTAAAGGTTAGATCAATGCAGTGGAAATTTTTGTGGAATTTGAAATGAATGTATTTGTAACCGGTGCATGCGGATACAAGGGGACAGTTTTGGTGCCAAAACTATTGGCAGCCGGTCACAAAGTCACAGCTTTCGATATCCAATGGTTTGGCAACTTTTTGCAGCCTCATCCCGCGTTGACAATGGTCAAGGGGGATGTCCGCAATGTGGACGAAATCAACCTGGATGGGATCGACACCGTCATTCATCTCTCAAGCGTCGCAAATGACCCCTGTGGGGATCTGGACCCTGCATTGACCTGGGAAATTAGCTGTTTGGCAACAATGCAGCTTGCCGACAAGGCGGCTCGATGTGGAATTAAGCGGTTTATCTACGCGTCGTCCGGAAGTGTTTATGGCGTCAAAGATGAAGATCAGGTGACAGAGGATCTAGAGCTTTTCCCAATATCTGAGTACAACAAAACCAAAATGTGCGGTGAACGGATCGTCCTGTCTTATTCTGATCGGATGGCGGTGCAGATTGTCCGTCCTGCGACGGTTTGCGGCTATTCACCGCGTATGCGTTTGGATGTAGCGGTCAATATGCTCGCGATGCAGGCCCTCACCAATGGAAAAATTACCGTGTTCGGTGGCGACCAAACGAGACCCAACATTCACATCGATGACATAACCGACTTGTATATCTTCTTGATGAACAACCCGGAGCATACTGGCGTTTTTAATGCCGGTTTCGAGAACATTTCCATTCTGGATATTGCAGAGATGGTAAAAGAGCAGGTCGAAACCGAAATTGAGGTTTCCCCGTCCAACGATCCACGTTCATATCGTGTAAACTCTGATCGGCTTTTGGCGACCGGGTTTCGACCCAAGAAAACCGTATCAGACGCCATCAAAGAAATTGTCGGGCTTTATCGGCAGGGAGTACTGAAGAACGAAGATCATTTCCACAACTTGAAGTGGATGGAAAAGGAAGTGTTGAACAAATGACGGGTACCGCTTCCTCCGATGGACTTCATCATTTTCAAGATTACAGCCGTAGACTAAGTGATTTGCTTCTGGGCTTTGATTGGTCGCCAGTCAAAGAATTGGCGGACGACTTGCTGGAATGCTGCAAATCCGGCAACCAGCTTTTCATAGCTGGTAATGGCGGCAGCGCAGGCAATGCCATACATTTGGCAAACGACTTTTTGTATGGCGTTTCAAAGGTCGCAGGAAAGGGGCTGCGAGTGAGTGCGTTGCCCGCAAATCCGGCGGTGTTAACCTGTCTCGCAAATGATGAAGGATATGATCAGATCTATTCACTACAGCTCAGCATTCTGTCGAACCCCGGCGATGTGCTGATTGTCCTTTCTGGCTCCGGAAATTCTCCAAATATTTTGCGCGTGCTCGAAGAGGCGAAAGTTCGAGGCGTTAAGTCTTATGCGATCCTCGGCTATAGTGGAGGGAAGGCGAAGCAATTGGCGGATGTGCCAATTCACTTTGCGCTGGACGATATGCAAATTTCCGAAGATACGCAGCTGATTATCGGTCATATGTTGATGCAATGGCTTTATGCGCGTCGTTCTGAATTCATAGAAAATTGATCGAAAGTTATTCGAGTGGCTGGTAAATTTCTAATCCTTGGTGCCAATTCATTTTCGGGGGCCACATTTGCGGATTTCGTCGCTGAGAGCGGCCATGATGTCATTGCGACCAGTCGGTCGGCACAGCCATCCGATGCGTTCCTACCGTATAAATGGCAGAGGCGGGCAGGCAATGTTCGGTTTGAAACCATTGATCTCAATCATGACTTAGGCAAGCTGGACGCCTTGCTCAAAGCCGAGCGACCAACCCATGTCGTTAACTTTGCGGCCCAAAGCATGGTGGGACAGAGTTGGGATAATCCAGACCATTGGATGATGACCAACGTGGTCTCCACAGTGCAACTGCATGATTGTCTTCGAAAGTGTGATTGGCTCGAAAAATACGTCCATGTGACGACGCCAGAAGTTTATGGCAGTACGGAAGGGTGGGTGAGAGAAGATGCCCCATTTAATCCGAGCACACCCTATGCTGTATCGAGGGCTGCTGCCGACATGAGCTTGCGAACCTACGTGAACCAGTATGGATTTCCAGCTGTATCGACGCGCGCCGCCAACGTTTTTGGACCGGGTCAGCAACTCTACCGAATTATTCCCAGGACCATATTGATGGCGCTCACGGGTGGGAAGCTCACATTGGACGGCGGCGGCATTTCTACGCGCTCGTTCATCACCATGAGAGATGTGTCAGACGCGACATTGAAAGTTGCGTTGTCAGGCAAGGTCGGGGATACGTATCACATTTCAACTGATCGAATGATCTCCATCCGCGAGCTAGTGGAGAAGATCTTCTGTGACTTGAATTGTGACTTCGAATCCCATGTTACGGTTGGGCCGGAGCGGCCCGGCAAAGACAGTGCCTACATGCTAGATAGCAAAAAAATTAGGGCTGAACTCGGTTGGAAAGATCAAGAAACACTCGAAGATGGTCTCGCACAAGCGGTCGCTTGGGCGCTCAAATTCAAAGACGAATTGGTTGCAACCGATCCGAACTACGTGCACAAGCCTTAACGGGCGGCTTTCGCAAAAAACATCAGATCGGGTCCGAAGGGAATAATGGAATATGGGTAAACCCATGAGCAATTCAGAACCGAATTCAGCGGAGCTAAAAAAGTACGCAGCCAAACTTCGGGGGCAGGTGATTACGCTTTCGCATCAGGCAAAAACGGCTCATCTGGGGTCGTCGCTTTCTTGCGCCGATATTGTCGCGGCAGCTTATTGGCATGTCCTGAATATTGACCCGTCCAATCCATCTGATCCTGATCGGGACCGCTTTATCCTGTCAAAAGGACACGCGGCCACCACACTTTATGCCATTCTTGCCGCGCGTGGGTTCTTTCCCGAGGAGCTTCTCGATACTTACACAAAAGACGGTGGAAAACTGGCGGAACACCCACCGGCGAACGGGCTACCCGGCGTGGAAGCAGCAACAGGTTCGCTCGGCCATGGTCTGCCGATCGGAGCTGGCATGGCATTATCAGCAAAAATGCGAGATCAGACTTATCGTGTCTATTGTTTGCTGTCAGATGGTGAGTGCAACGAAGGGTCTGTATGGGAAGCCGCAATGTTTTCAGCAGCCCAGAAACTCGACAATCTCTGCGTTATTGTTGACTACAATAAATGGCAAGCGACAGCGCGGTCCAATGAAACCTTAGCGCTCGCTCCATTGCGCGAGAAATGGCAAGCGTTTGGGTGGGACGCTTATGAGGTGGACGGTCATGATGTGGCCGACCTGGCGAAACGCATGGCTGTAATGCCAAACGGTTCAGGAAAACCTGTCGCGTTTATAGCCCATACGGTGAAGGGGAAGGGTGTGTCCTTCATGGAAGACGATAACAACTGGCACTATCGCGCGCCAACAGCAGAAGAACTTCATGCAGCGTTTGTGGAGCTTGGTTTGAAATGAGAAATGCTTTTGCAGACGAGCTTACGAAATTGGGTGACGCCGACGACCGTGTCGTGATGTTGTCGGGTGATATTGGTAATCGCCTGTTTGACAAGTTCAAGGACGCACATCCCAAGCGCTTTTTTAACTGCGGCGTTGCTGAAGCAAACATGATAGGCGTTGGCGCGGGCATGGCCATGTCCGGGTTCCGTCCGGTTGCTTACACCATAACTCCGTTTGTGACGACGCGGTGTCTTGAGCAAATCCGCGTAGACGTTTGTTATCACAATGTGCCCGTCACAATCGTAGCCGTTGGAGCAGGTCTTGCCTACGCCGGTCTTGGTCCAACGCATCATGCTTGTGAAGATATCTCCCTTCTTCGTTCATTGCCGAACATGTCAGTCGTCTGTCCTGGCGACGCATGGGAGGTTCGGGCAGCATTGCGTGCAGCCTTGAAACAAGATGGCCCGGTATATATTCGCATGGGAAAAAAAGGTGAACCCGTTGTTCATTCGGAAATACCAGCGGATTTTCAGATCGGTCGCGCTCTGACGGTGAGAGAGGGAACGGATGCTGTCTTGCTTTCAACAGGCAACATGCTGCCTGAAACATTGATCGCGGCGGATCTGTTGGCGGAAAAGGGTATTTCATCTGCCGTCATCAGTTTTCATACGGTGAAGCCATTAGATGAAGCCTGTCTGAAGGCAGCGTTTGCCAAGTACAAGCTGGTGGCAACAGTAGAAGAGCACAGTCTGATCGGCGGGTTTGGCGCCGCCGTTGCCGAATGGTTGGCCGATAATCATATGCCCACCGCGAAGCTCGAACGTTTTGCAACACCGGACGATTTTTTCAGAAAATCAGGTGAGCAAGAATATGCGAGAGAGCAGTTGGGTTTGAGTGCGCACCAGATTGCTGATCGAATCTCGTCCAAACTGACATCCTGATTCCTAAGGAAGACCATGAAAACCGAAGCAGCCATTCTGATAGATACGTCCAAACCATTGGAGCTAGTGGAACTGGAGCTCCCAGCCATAAAGCCCGGGCAAATTTTGGTCGAGGTGACCTACTCAGGCGCTTGCCATACGCAAATTCTTGAGGCACGTGGCCACCGCGGCGAGGACAAGTGGTTGCCGCACTGTTTGGGGCACGAAGGAACCGGACGCGTCCTTGAATGTGGCCCCGGTGTTACCAAGGTAAAAGCTGGCAACAAAGTTGTACTTTCGTGGATCAAGGGAAATGGCATTGAAGCAGGCGGAGTGGTCTATACTTGGGATGGCAAGAACGTAAATGCCGGTGGCGTCACGACATTTCAGCGCCATGCAGTAGTAAGCGAAAATCGGTTGACGGCGCTCCCCGAGCAACTGCCAGAAAATCTTTCCATTTTGTTGGGCTGTGCTGCGCCGACAGGCATGGGCGCTATTCTGAACGTTGCGAAAGTGACGCCAGGCGACGCAGTTGCGATTTTTGGAACCGGTGGGGTGGGGTTAAATGCGTGTATGGCGGCTGCATTTTCAGGCGGGCTTCCAGTGATCGGAGTGGATCCCGTGGCATCTCGCCGTGAATTGGCTCTGGCGTTCGGTGCAACTCATGTCATCAATCCTTCAGCTGGAAATGTTCTGGATCAGATAAAGGCGATTGTGCCTGGCGGTGTTGACG
>JAVKCY010000034.1:0-11251 GCA_040223265.1 Parvibaculum sp.
CTTGCTGGTGACTGCGTGTCGGTCGCGCGGGCAAGGGCATCTTCTTGCGCTGCCTTGACAATGTCATCGGCCATCGCTGGCGGCAGCGAGTAGGTTTCGATCAATTTCAGCCTTATGTCCCGACACATTTGCCGTTCAAAAACATCTGTGAGAACCAGTCTGTGGCATGCCTCCACCGAGTGACCTGTCAGGTCATCACGTGCAGCCGCAAGCCACAATATGTTTGCATGAAGGTCCCGTCTCGCAAACAGCGCTTCAAAACCAGCGTCAACAATTGTCGCACTCTTGTTGCTGAGGACCGTTTCAACAGCCTTTGTATGACAGTCGGCCAGAAGTTTGGTCGTGACCGCTGCCGACACATCTTCACGCGCCGCAATCGTTGCCTGGACAGCATGCTTCTCAGGGTCATCCAGACTTGCATCCAGGAGACCAATCAGGAATTCATCGCTCAGCGCCACCGAATGGCGAAGCATGGGCACGGCAACATCCGCCACATCACTGGCAAGTGTCTCGGCAAGTTTTGTCGGCAGTAGTGGATATTCCGCGATGGCGCGCGCCAACGCCGCCCGAACATCGACAACCGCATCACTGCTCAGCGCACTCAGAATTTCATGGGCCTGTTGCCGGTGCAGGTCTGGCGTATCCGCTTTGCCAACCAGTGCGCCAAGTGCGGCGGCAACGGTGATCCGGTCATCGGCGGACAGGACCGGATCCTGATCAAGGTCACGCCCGGCGCGCCGCTTCTCCTCGTTAGGCTGTTGCATGGATCACCTCCGCTTTGACAGTGACCATAAAACGAGCCTCTTAACCTCCACTTAATTTCCAGGTGTCTGTGTCGCTTGTCGGCCGGTCTGTCATATAAAATTCGCACTGCGGACCCGGCGATTTGAGTAGTTTCCCGGCAACGCACCATCTACGGAGACCGTCATGCGCATTCATGGTTTATCGATCCTTACCAGCCTTGGGTTGTTCTCGGGCGCCATACTTCTTCCCGGGACGGCCCTGGCCGAGGACGAACTCAGGCTGCACTTGCTTGGAACGTATGAGACGCAATTGTTTGACAAGAGCGCAGCGGAGATTTCGGCTTTCGCACCATCAGTAAACCGGCTCTACGTTGTGAATGCGGACGCCGCAGGGATCGACATTCTCGATCTCAGTGATCCTGCAAAGCCCTCCAAGGTCAATCATCTTTCCTTTGCAAAACATGGGGCGTCGGTAAATTCTGTCGCTGTCTTTGGCGACCTGGTGGCCGTCGCGGTCGCAGGCGACAAGGTTGAGCAGCCCGGCAAGGTCATTTTCCTGTCGCTCGAAGGTGAGGAAAAGGCCGTTGTCACCGTCGGCGCCAATCCGGACATGGTCGCCTTCACCCATGACGGCGCCAAACTCGTGGTTGCCAATGAAGGCGAACCTTCCGACGATTACACGGTGGATCCTGAAGGTTCGATCAGCATCATCACTATCGCTGACATGAAAGTCGCCCATGTGGACTTCGCCCGGTTTGACGACGTGCCGGCAGGAATGCGGATCGTCAAGCCCGGCGCAAGTCTTGCCGCGGATCTGGAACCGGAATATGTAGGCATCTCCCGCGACAACAAAACCGCCTATGTCACGTTGCAGGAAAACAATGGCATCGCGGTCGTTGATCTTGAAAGCGCGGAGGTGACAAGCCTCATCGGCCTTGGGTACAAGGATCACAGCATTCATGCGATGGATGCCTCCAACAAGGATGGCGGACGCAACATTCGCACCTGGCCAGTCAAGGGCATGTATCAGCCCGACGCCATCGCAGTCTACGAGGTTGCAGGCAAGACCTATCTCGTGACCGCAAACGAGGGCGATGCCCGCGACTATGACGGTTGGTCCGAAGAAGCAATCGTGGCGGATATCACCCTCGACGAAACCGCTTTCCCGAATGCAGAGGAAATTCAGGCAGAAGGCGCACTGGGCAAACTGAAAACCACAACCACCATGGGTGATACCGATGGTGATGGGGACCATGATGAGATTTACGCTTTTGGCGCGCGTTCCTTCTCCATCTGGTCAGACAGTGGTGAACTGATCTACGATTCAGGGGACGATTTTGAGCGCATCACGTCCAAACGCCTCGGTGACAATTTCAATTCCAACAATGATGAAAACGAAAGTGGCGACAAGCGCTCGGACGACAAGGGGCCAGAGCCTGAAGGTGTTGTGCTTGGCGAGATTGCAGGACGGACCATCGCCTTTATCGGGTTGGAGCGTGTCGGTGGCGTCATGAGCTATGATGTTACAGATCCGCGCGCGCCACGCTTCCTTGGGTATGAGAACAACCGCAACTGGTCTGGCAGTGCGTCGGCAGGCAAGGCAGGCGATCTGGGACCGGAAGGTCTCACCTTCATCCCGTCAAACCAATCGCCGACAGGCAGGGACATGCTGGTCGTCACCAACGAGGTGAGCGGCACCACATCAATTTTTGAAGTCGGGCTCAACTAGGTCAAATGTAGGTTGCGTTTGTCTGCGTGGCGTAAAGTGCGGCCCGGTCTGGTGACCGGGTCGTATTTTTTTCAAGGCATCAAGGCATCAAGGCAAGCTGCCAAAAATCAATCGCGCAGCACGATCGCTGAAGCGTCAGGACCTGTGCGGATGGTGAGGTCCTTCAAGATGCCGTCTTTCAGACTGTAAACAATCCCGTGCACGGTGAGATCCTTGCCAGCCTTCCAGGCATCACGAACGATGGTCGTGTTGCAAACATTGTTCGCCTGTTCGATCACATTTAGTTCGCACAGCCGGTTGAGCTTCTCCGTCCGGTCGCTGATCGCATTGACCTCATCGGCATGCAGACGCTGAACGGCGCGAATATGCTGCAGCCAATTGTCGATGAGCCCGTGATCGGCACTGTCCATAGACGCGGCGACACCGCCACAGCCATAATGTCCGCAGACAATCACATGGGTTACGCCCAGCACTTCGACAGCAAACTGAAGCACCGAAAGACAATTGAGGTCTGATGGCACCACGACATTGGCAATATTGCGGTGAACGAATACTTCACCCGGTGGCAGATCGAGGATCTGGTTTGCCGGGACGCGGCTGTCCGCGCAGCCAATCCACAGAAATTCTGGGTTCTGCTGCTTTGAAAGGTTCTCAAAATAGTCAGAATCGATTTCCTTGATCCGCTCGGCCCAAAGCCGGTTGCGCTCAAGCAATGTTGCCATATCGGTCATGCGGCACTTTCTTCTGCGTGGACGGTCACCAATGTTGGGCTTTCTTAGACGGTTGAGCGATCTCTGGCTACGGGTTCCGGCATCTAAAGCCCCGCAAAATGATCGGCAGCCCGCACCATCACATCCACAATACCCGGTTCCGTTGCGGTATGGCCCGCATCCGGCACGATGTGGAGATCGCCGGTTTGCCAGACCTTGGCAAGGTCCCACGCGGTAAACATCGGCGTCACCACATCATAGCGGCCCTGTGCGATCACCCCGGGAATGCCATTCAAAAGGTGCGCATTCTGGATCAGCTGGTCTTGTGGTTCAAAAAATCCCAGGTTCATAAAATAGTGGCACTCGATCCGTGCGAACGCCAAGGCGAAATGCGCGTCATCAAACCGGGCAACGCGCACGGGGTCTGCATGGAGCGAGAGCGTTGTACCCTCCCACACAGACCAGGCCCGCGCGCAGGCAATCTTTTCTTCTTCATTGTCTCCCGTGAGCCGCTTGTAATAGGCGGCCATCAGATTGCCGCGCTCGGCCTCAGGGATGGGTGCCACAAACTTTTCCCATGCATCGGGGAAGAGGGCGTCCGTGCCTTCCTGATAGAACCAGTGCAGTTCGCGCGGTCGAAGCGTGAAAATACCGCGCATGATCATTTCGGTCACACGTGCGGCATGGGTTTCGGCATAGGCAATAGCCAGGCACGACCCCCAGGAGCCGCCGCAGACCTGCCAGCGCTCAACCTTGAGGTGTTCCCTGAGCCGCTCAATATCAGCGACTAGATCCCAGGTTGTATTCGCCTCTAGGGAGGCATGGGGGGTGGAGCGGCCACTCCCGCGTTGGTCGAACAAAATGATTCGGTATTGCTCAGGGTTGTGTGTGCGGGCCATGGTCGGGTTGGACCCGCCGCCTGGCCCCCCATGCAGGATCACGACGGGCTTGCCGTCGGGGTTTCCATACTCTTCATAAAACAGCGTATGGACGGGCGAAACTTGAAGTGTCCCCGAATGCCGTGCGGTGATTTCAGGATAGAAGCCGCGTCGCTCATCTCCGGTTGAAGGTTGGATGTAGGTCATTGGTGATTTGCTCCCGGTTCCAAGACGCGCGGCCCGCGTGAAAATTTTCTCTTCAGATGTGCCCGAAAAATTGCATTGTGAAAACAGGTAGTTAAGCTTCTATTAACCAAAATTTTCTGCCCACCTTCCTACTAGCTGTTGACGCAAGCGCAAGCGTGACTACTATATCTGGACGCGCTGGGCACTGCGGGGGCGACTTCGGGGCACAGCGAATTCACAGAATTTACAGCGTTCTGCCACGCGTATTGGGGCAGTGAGGATTGCGCACATGCGTGTGCATGACGAGGGATTTTTGTCCGTTTTGTAAGCGGCGTTACGGGCGAAGAGGCAATATGCGGGGGCAGGCTACAATGTTTAATGACACGTCAAAATCGGTCGATCTTTCTGAGATCGAGGCCACCGTTTCGGCGATTATCACAGGTGAACGCGCGGCGGTACGCCGTGTGAAAGGCGACGACACAGCGGAGCCGGAAATGCCATTTGAAGCTGCAGATCAGACCGTACAGGTCAAAGGTCACGGGTCGGTCAAGGTGGACCGGTCGCGCGATGCCCTGTTGACGGATTTCGGCAAGGCAACCCTGAAAGACCGCTATCTGATGCCCGGCGAGAGCTTTCAGGACCTGTTTGCCCGTGTGGCGTCCTATTACGGCGACGATGCAGCTCATGCGCAGCGCCTCTATGACTATATTTCGAAGCTCTGGTTCATGCCGGCAACGCCTGTCCTGTCCAATGGCGGTACCGAGCGCGGTCTGCCGATTTCCTGTTTTCTGAACGAAGCCAATGACACGCTGGAAGGCATTGTCGGCCTGTGGAACGAGAATGTCTGGCTGGCAGCCAAGGGCGGCGGCATTGGTTCTTATTGGGGCAATCTTCGCTCCATCGGGGAGAAGGTCGGCGGTAATGGCAAGACAAGCGGGATCGTGCCGTTCATCCGCGTGATGGATAGTCTCACCCTCGCCATCAGCCAGGGCTCGCTCCGTCGTGGCTCGGCGGCCTGCTATCTGCCAGTTGACCATCCAGAGATCGAAGAATTTATCGAGATCCGCCGTCCAACCGGCGGGGACCCGAACCGCAAGGCACTCAACCTGCATCATGGCATCCTGATTTCTGATGCGTTCATGCGTGCGGTGGAGGCTGATGAGGAATGGGCACTCCTGTCGCCCAAGGACAAATCCGTGCAGAAGACCATTTCTGCCCGCTCGCTCTGGATCCGCATGCTCACCGCACGGATCGAGACCGGCGAGCCATACATGATCTTCAAGGACACTGTGAATAATGCACGTCCTGAGCAGCACAAGCTGGCGGGCCTTGAAGTGAAGACCTCAAACCTTTGTGCAGAGATTACCCTGCCAACCGGTCTGGATCATCTGGGTAATCAGCGCACCGCCGTTTGCTGCCTCTCTTCGCTCAATGTCGAGAATTATGCAGAATGGGAAAACCATCCGACCTTCATCGAAGACGTGATGCGCTTCCTCGATAATGTGCTTCAGGACTTTATCGACCGCGCGCCAGACGAAATGGCAAAGGCGAAATATTCCGCCGCGCGTGAACGCTCAGTCGGCCTTGGTGTGATGGGCTTCCATTCCTTCCTGCAGGCAAACATGATCCCGTTCGAAGGCGTGATGGCGAAAGTGTGGAACAAGAAGGTCTTCAAGCATATTGACGATCAGGCCTCTGCCGCATCGCGCAAGCTGGCGGAAGAACGGGGCGCCTGTCCCGATGCCGCCGACTATGGCATCATGGAACGCTTCTCCAACAAGTCAGCGGTTGCCCCAACGGCATCTATCTCGATCATTTGCGGTGGCACGTCCGCCGGCATTGAGCCGATTGCTGCCAACAGCTTCACGCACAAAACCCTGTCGGGTTCGCACAATGTGCGCAACCGTCATCTGCGCAAGCTCCTGGACGAGAAGGGCCGCAATGATGATGACACCTGGTCATCCATCGTGACCAATGGTGGCTCTGTTGCGCATCTGGATTTCCTGAGCGATGAGGAAAAAGATGTTTTCAAGACAGCTTTTGAAATCGACCAGCGCTGGGTGATTGAGCATGCAGGCGACCGTGCGCCGATGATCGACCAGGCACAGTCCGTCAATCTCTTCGTGCCAGCCAATGTGCACAAGCGGGACCTGCATCAGCTTCATTTCCAAGCCTGGAAGAAGGGTGTGAAGTCGCTTTACTATTGCCGCTCGCTCTCCATTCAGCGCGCGGAAAGCGACAGCTCTCATCTGGTGAAACAGGCAGCGAACGATGCCGCAAGTGCGGCAGCCAAAGCCGGTCGTGCAGCAGACATTCCGCTCCGCACCCTGACGGAGATTGCGGTCGAAAGCCGTCTCGCCAAGAACGAACCGCAAGTTCAGAAGGTGAACCCGGCAGAGATGAACGATTATGACGAGTGTCTCGCCTGCCAGTAATGTTCACGCCGTGAACGGCAGTTGTGACCGAACGCAGTAGCCGAGAGTCGAAGCTACAAGAATAGAAGCCAGGAGGCGGACAGACATGTCCTTGCTAGAAGAACGCGCAACATACAAGCCCTTCCGTTACCCATGGGCCTATGACGCCTGGTTGACCCAGCAGCGCATTCACTGGCTGCCGGAGGAAGTGCCGCTTGCCGACGATGTGAAGGACTGGGCAAAGGTCCTGACCGAAGGTGAACGCAATCTGCTCACCCAGATTTTCCGCTTCTTCGTGCAGGCGGATGTGGAAGTGAACAATTGCTACATGCGTCACTATTCCCGCGTCTTCAAGCCGACGGAAATTCAGATGATGCTGTCCGCGTTCTCCAACATCGAGACCGTGCATATTTCCGCCTACTCCCACTTGCTCGACACGATCGGCATGCCGGAGAGCGAATACGAAGCCTTCCTCAAATATGGAGAGATGAAGGACAAGTATGACTATATGCAGGAATGGGGCGTGGAGACGAAGGCCGATATCGCAAAGACCCTCGCGGTCTTCGGCGCCTTCACGGAGGGCGTACAGCTTTTTGCAAGCTTCGCGATCCTTTTGAACTTCCCGCGCTTCAACAAGATGAAGGGCATGGGCCAGATCATCACATGGTCAGCCCGCGACGAGTCACTCCACACCGAAAGCGCGATCAAACTGTTCCGCACCTTCATCGATGAAAATCCTGAATTGTGGAACGATGAGCTGCAAAAAGACATCTACAAGGCGTGTGAAACCATCATCACCCATGAAGATGCGTTCATTGATCTGGCGTTTGAGATGGGTGCGGTGGAAGGTATGAAGGCGGAAGACGTGAAATCCTACATTCGCTGGATTTCAAATCGCCGCCTCACGCAGCTCGGGCTCTTGCCGATCTACCGTGTGGACAAAAACCCGCTGCCCTGGATGGACGAGATGCTGAACGGCGTTGAGCATGCCAACTTTTTTGAAAACCGCTCGACGGAATATTCAAAGGCCTCAACTCTTGGCAATTGGGACGAAGCGTTCGACTGAGTATTCCTCAAGAACGTCACCCCGGCCTTGAGCCGGGGTCTACTCTGCCTGTCATTGCCGGGCTTGTCCCGGCAATCCAGAAGCCCCAAGCGCAAGAAACAACTTGCCACTGGATGCCCGGATCAAGTCCGGGCATGACATGTGATGTGTGGGATGTACGTGAATTGGCCCGCCCGTCACCTCCGATTGGCTCATTGACCAGGAGCCACTTTGGCCGTTTTATGGGCGCGGCCTTTCGCCCCAAACAAAGCGGAGAGATGATGAGCGACCTTGCTGAATGGATAGCCTGTTCCCTGCCGGATGCGGCGTGTCTTGAAGGACGCTTCGTGACCGCAATGCGCTATGAGGCCGCGCGGGATGGGGAAGCACTCTATCAGGCAATCGGTCGCGCGGAAGAGGCTCACCTGTGGGACCACATTCCGGTCGGGCCGTTTGAGGATGCGACGGCCCTCATGCGCTTTCTCAATTTCGCAAACGATAAGCTTGGGTGGATCACCTACATTTTTCGCGGGCCGGCGGGACCAGATGGGCCAGACGGAGGAGTGCTCGGCATGTCTTCCTATATGCGTCTTCGCCCGGAGCATGGCAGTGCTGAAGTGGGGTCCGTGATTTTCTCGCCCCGCCTCCAGCGCACCCCGGCGGCGACGGAGGCCATGTATCTGATGGCGCGGCATCTGTTCGACGATCTCGGCTATCGCCGCTATGAGTGGAAATGTAACGCAAAGAACGAGGCATCAGCGCGCGCCGCAACGCGCTTCGGGTTCACCTTCGAAGGCACATTCCGTCAGGACATGGTAATGAAGGGCAAGAACCGGGACACACATTGGTTTTCCATGCTGGATCGTGAATGGCCGCGCGCTGAGGCCGCCTTTGACGCCTGGCTTGCCCCTGACAATTTTGACGAGACCGGGGGGCAGAAATCGACCCTCGCTGAGATCCGCTCCAAACTTCAGCAAGAGGCCTAAACTATCGGTCTGATTGCCTCTTGGGTAAAACACTCCTAGACTGAAGGGCCAAGTTTAGCAGTGGTGAGTGCGGGAGCGGCAAAGTGGCAAGCGTAGATGTAAGTGCGAGGATGGAACCGGCAGGAAATCGCGGTACGGCCCCGCGCGATGGACGCACCGGCTACCCGGCGGAATGGATGACGCCGGATGAGATGAAGAGCATTTCCAAGCGCTCCATGTCCAAAGCGCTGGTATTGTATTTCTCTCACCTCTCTCTTTATTTTGCATCGCTGCTCGGTATTCTGGCGCCTTGGCCCCTATGGGTGAGCCTGGGCTTCTGCCTGCTCAATGGCTTTGCCATCGGCCTGCTTTATCTGATCGGCCATGAAGCCGCTCATCGTTCCTTCGCGCCAGGCACAGTGTTGAACGATTGGCTCGCACGCATTGCCTTCATCTTCCCCGCCCATTCCCGTTCCGTCTGGGCGGAGGCACACAATGTCATCCATCACCGCTTCACCAATGTGTTGAAGAAGGATGGTGTGTGGGAACCGATGACGCTTGAAGATTATCAAAACGCTGGTCCGCTTCGCAGAGCCTATGAACGGTTTGAGCGTTCAGCCTTTGGCGGCCTCACCTTTTATTACTGGGGCATCCTTTTGACGCGCGGCGGTCTGCCATTCCTCATGGATACGCCCAACAAATGGCGGCGCTTTGCGCCCGACATTGCCTTTATGGTGTTAGGTGTCGCTGCCCTCATTCTTTTTGTCGGCATCATCGGTCCAATGCTTGATCCATCGCGCACCTTTTGGGGTTCGGTCCTGCTCGGCTGGGCGCTGCCGTTCATGATAGGCATGTGGATTATTTCAGCGTCAATCTATCTGCAGCACACGCATCCGGACATTCTCTGGTTTGAGAGTGAAGATGACTGGTCCTATTACGAAGCCCAGATCAAAGGCAGCACAGATGTGATCCTTCCCTGGGTGGTTCGCAAGGCCTTCCCTCTCTACCAGGAGGTGATGGACCACACAGCCCATCACGCCTACATGACGGTGCCGATCTACAATGTGCCGGCGGCGCAGGCGGCGATCCTGCGCACATACGGCGATGACGTGATTTGCTACAAGCTCACCCTTGGCCGCTATCTCGATATTGTTCGCAAGTGCAAGCTCATCGATATGAAGCGCAGATGCTGGGTGGATTTCGACGGCAATCCAACCACCTAAGTCCGAGCTTTGATGAGTGGCAACACGGCCAGAGCACCGAGTGAGAATAGCAGCATAGCCGCGCCTGCGCTCCACAAGCCCTGATCGATAAACGGCGCGACAGCCCCGGTGCCGAGCGCCGTGAACCCCATCGAGAAAAAAATGATGAGGGAGGAGGCACGCGCCCCATAGTCCGGCACAACATCCAGCGCACGGGAGAAGCCGGCCCCACCACGAAGCCCGAGGCCGATGCAATAGGGAATGCCACCAAGCGCAAGCCCCCACCAGGTGGGGAAGGGGGTAAGAAGCGCATAGACAAGCAGCCCACCGGCACTGGCGATCTGCACGTAATTGGCCCACCAGATGAGATCGTCTGCATCCATCCGGCGCGCAAGAAATCCGGTGCCGTTTGCTGCTACCAAAAAGATCGCAACCCAGCTTATCTGCACATAGACATATTCAGCCGGACCGCCACCCATATGTTCGACAATCAGCGTCGGCGCAGAGAAGACGACCGCCAGAAGACCCGCAAGCGACAAGCCGTGGCTCACCGCATAGCCCATGAATTGCCGGTGCCGCAGAAGCGCAAAGAAGCCCATCAACACCGGCCAGATGGAAGTGTGATGGCTCTCAGGCCGGTCATTGGGAATATAAAAAATCGCGGCAACAAATAGCGGCAGGCCGATCAGCACAATAATCCAGAAGTTTGCTTCCCAACCAAACAGCGAAAAGATCCAGGCCCCAAGAATGGGCGCAAGGGCCGGAATGATCGCATCAATCCCGCCAATGACCGATAGTGCATGCACGGCCCGTGCCTCATCAAACAGAGGTTTGATCATGGGTGCGGTAAGTGTGGCGGACGCACTCGCCGCAAACCCTTGCAGAAAGCGGGCGGCAATCAACGTCTCCACTGTTTCGGCCATCGCGCACCAGAGCGATGCCGGCACAAAGACCGCCATCGAGCCGACCAGGATCCATCGCCGGTTCCACAGATCGCCCGCCGCGCCAAATAAAATCTGGCTGATCGCAAATCCTAAGCTGAAGGCTGCGAGCGTGAATTGCACCTCTTCAATACCGGTGTCGAATATGGCCGGGAGGTAAGGCACGGACGGCAGGTAAAGGTCGGTTGCAGCAAGTGCCAGCATATTGGCGGCAACCAGAACGATAATGATCGGCAAACGATGGGGAACAAGATGTGACATGAAGAAACCCGAGGAGACGTAGAAAAGAAAAAACCCGGCAAAACCGGGTTCTATTCACGTGGAAGAGAAAGGGTCTTGCGTTAGGACGACAGCGCGCACGAAACGACACCGGGCAAATATTTACCGGTGACCTGGCGCTCTGTTCTAATCTGTCCACACATGCAGCTTCTCCCCGAA
>JAVKCY010000037.1:0-2745 GCA_040223265.1 Parvibaculum sp.
GGTATCTGGCAGAGTTCGATTTCCGCTATGCACATCGCAAGATGAGCGACACCGAGACGACTATCGCCCTGCTCAAAGCGGCAGCCGGTAAGCGGCTGATGTACCATCAACCTCGTGAGGCCGGTCACGCCTAAGCAGAAGGCGCGAGCCTTCATCCGCTGGCGGCGGCGAATCTAACCACAACCAGAGCAATTCGATTCGGGATTCACAGAATCGCGTTACGTGCAACCCCATGATTCAATAGAACAAATCCTGAACACTTGATTTTGTCCCGAATTTGAGAGAAATGCGGGGTGGGGAATGCACGCAGTTTCGCGACCCGTGCTTCCCCCACCTCCCGCAACACCATGATCAAAGGAGCTTGTCATGGCGAAAGAAAGAAAAGTCATTAATGCCCGCGCTGACGCGGAAGGAGACATTACCCACGTTCTTCTCGAAGGCAACCAGCGTTTCACATCCGTTGGCGAAGCCATGCGGATGGCCGACGCGGGGCAACTGAGCAACGCCCACACCGTCCGCAGGCAAAATGCCAAACCGCACCTTCGGACGAACCCCGACGGGCAGAAGCGCAACAACCTCGACGATATGGCTGGCGACACTTAACCAACCGTCAGATGGGCGTCTCGTTCGATTGGCTGTCCGGCGCGCAGATCGTCTAGATTCTTATAAACGTCAGCGATCATGCGACCGTCAGATTGCGATTTAATAACCGCAACTCTGAATTTGCCGTCCATGACGACGAACTCGTGCTTCGGCGTCCTGTCGCGCTCTGGACGCGGCTGCGGCGGTGTGCGCAACAGATTGCCTAGAAGCTCGTCGCGGCGCTTCTCAGCTTCTTCCTGCGGGTAGTCGCTGTCCGTCTTAGCTTTCTTCACGGATCACCTCAGCCATGTATGTGAAAAACTGCATTTACTGCGGATCAACCGATCTTAACGCAGAACATGTGTTCGGCGATTGGCTCAAGAATTTCTTGCCCAGGAAAAACAAAAAAAGGGCGGTCGCCTTCTTTCGTGGCGGCAAGAAAGACAACAAGCCACAGCCGACCTCAATGAATGTGATAAACCCGAGAAACTCGCCGCTCGTCAGCTGGAAAATTCGGTGCGTGTGCAAAACCTGCAATTCTGGATGGATGGGGGACGTTCAAGAAAATGCCAAACTCGTCGTTGGCCCAATGACGAATGGGAAATCCATCCTATTGGACCACGCATCCAAAGCCGCCATTGCGGCTTGGGCGACGAGCGTGGCGGTAACTGTTGAATACGACAGGCATCACGCGCCAGCCATCACACCGGAGCAGCGCAGCGCATTTCGAGAGAAAAAACTAGCCCCCGACACCTTCAAAATCTGGATCGGCAAATACGACTGCCCAGACGACCGGTCAGTTTTTGCGAAATCAACCCACTCAATCTACACTGAAGCAGAGATATTAGCCGACCCGAACAAAGATCCGACTATTCAGAACACGCAAACCTGCGCCTTTGGAGTCGGAAAGCTCTATGTACTGGTCTTCAGCTCCCCGCATCATGAAATGCTCGACATGGTGAGGATCAAACCCAAGGCCGCTGCCGTGCTCGACCAAATTTGGCCCCCGTCTCCGGGAACACTCTGGTGGCCTAAGCGCGCAATGACTGACAGCGATGCCTATTCCATTGCCACCGCACTCCGCCGAGAAATCCTGAAAATAACCCAAAACTAGCGCCGGCCTGTCGCCCATTTAAGTAATTCCGATTCGTGGTACGTCAACCGTATAGTTCCCGGAAGTGCAGATAAAGGAAGAGCATTTCATGGGAGTGCGAGCATGTTCGACGTCGTTCGGTGTTTTTTGAATCGCAATAATTAGAAAATCTGACCCCGAATAAAGGAAGTTACGCCAAATGTTTTTTGTGATTGGTCTTCGGTCGATTTTAGACAGTGCTTGCGAGTGTAGGTCCTTGATCAAACTCAGCCCCCGCAACCAAATAAAACAACGGCTTGACCATAAAGGTTAAGCCATTGTTTGCTGCCCGGAAATCAGCTCGTATCAGTCTGGAGCAAGACCGATGCTGTCCTATCAGCATGCTTACCACGCGGGTTGCCTCGCCGATGTTCTCAAGCATGGAGCCCTCGCGGCCCTCCGCACGCATCTTCGGCAAAAGCCGAAACCGCTCAGCTATCTCGAAACCCGTGCCGGTCGCGCGGTCTACGATCTCTCCTCCGCGGAGTCCGAGAAGCCGGGGAGGCGAAGGCCGGGGTCCTGAAACTGGTTGCCGACGGCGCCATTCCCGCGGATCAGCCGCTGGCGGAGGCGACGCGGATGACCGAGCGGAGGTTCGGCGCGGGCTTCTATCCCGGTTCGCCGCTGATCGCCGCTCAGCTGCTCAGATCGACCGACGTGATCCATCTGATGGAGATGCATCCGGCGGAGCACAAAGCGCTGAAACGCGCCATGCGTGGGCACAATGTCCATATCCATCAGCGGGATGGCTACGAAGGGGTTCTTGCGATCTCGCCGCCGACACCGCGCCGCGGGCTGGTACTGATTGATCCGAGTTACGAAATCAAGACCGAGTATCTCCGCGTCGCCGACTTCGTTATCGGCCTGCACGAAAAATGGCCGCAGGCGACCGTCATGGTCTGGTACCCCATTCTGAAGGCCGGGCTGCACGAGGCCATGGCGGCGCGTCTCGTCGGATCTGCCGGATATGGTGCGCCGTGAGGTCCGCTTCCGCGGCAACTCTGGCGCGCCAGGCATGATTGGTAGCGGCC
>JAVKCY010000038.1:0-42178 GCA_040223265.1 Parvibaculum sp.
AATGACAATGGGGAAGAGCGCGACGGAAAGTCCGATCTGGAACCCGGCGCCATGGCTCACAAGACTGAGCACCATAATCATCATAATGACGATACAGACCACAGCGGCAATACGCGGCACCACGAGGAGTTGCAGCTTTTCGAGGTAAAGCCGCATGGTGAGCCCAATGCCGACAACGCCGACAAACAGCAGCACGCCAGCAAGGAAGCCTGTTTCGCGAAAGGAGAGAGCCACAAGTGCGGGCGAAAAGGTACCCGTGGTGCTCAGGCCAACAATATTGCGCAGCACGACGATAACCAGCGCGCCCAGCGGGACAAGTAGCAGCAGGCGGTAGACGTTCTGCAAATCGACTGGCAGGGTGGTGAGAGAGATACGTTCCAGCACGTTCGACGTGAGATCGCGTTCCTGGGCAAGCACGTAATCCGCATCATAGATGTTCGATGTCACCGAGTAGGTGACGCGCGGACGGTAGACATGTTGCGTGTCGAGCACATCGGAATTGCCAACAGACCAGACAAAGAAATTCTCGGGTAGACCCTGTTCGCCCGTTTGGGGGTTAAAAGTCAGCCAGGCGTCGCCATTATGCACTTGAAGGAGTGGTACGAGTTTCTCATGGGTGCTGCTCTCTTTAAGAGGCAGGCCGAGCAGAATGCGGGCAGGAATGCGGGCACCAGCGAGGATGTAGACAGTCCGCTCCGTCTTGTCGACGACATTGCGGGTCCCGTCCATGAGAAATTTGGTGTCTTCACGCATCGGTTTTTGAAAGAGACGATGAAGTAGCTGCACGGTGAACGATTGAATATCAGCCGACTGCGCACGCGTCTCGTCTAGGAGAGCGAGAGCGGTATAACGGAAATGCTCAGGATATTCGGGTACCGTCGCCGGCAGCACATCGTCAGCGTCGAGCGGCGCTTCGCCGTCGCGGCTCACAATCACAGCGCGGTAGAGCAGGGATTGTTCACCGCGGGCACGGCGCTTGCTCCAGGTGAGGACACGATTGCCGGAACTTGAACTTTCCGCCGTGCCATAGCCAGGGCTTGCAAACGTCTCGTCCAGAATGCGGAAGTTGGGGGTCTGGCCGGGCAACACCAGCTCAACGTTCGGCGGCAAATTCGCATCAACCCGAAAATCGACCTGAGCATCAATGGTCCAGGCGGTAACACTCGCATGCGGGACAAGCGGGATGTAGAGCTCAAAATGCTTGTAGAGAAAAATGCTAAGACCGATCGCACAGAGAATCGCTGAAAGGGTGTAAATTTTAATCTGGTTACCCATTAGAATCGTCCCCGCATGTCGGCTCAGTAATGAATGTTTTGCCCGAATGAACGAGCGCGACGTTTCTTAGGAAACGCCGACCCAACAGCATCGGATAATTGAGATGCGCGCGGTCAGCAAGATTGACCTGCGTCTTGTAGGTATGTCCGTTGAAGCAGACTTCCATATCAACGACATAGCGCCGGTCATACTCGTCCGTCCCCCGCTTGATAAGCACCGAGCGGCGTACCCGTTTTTCAAGTCGCAACTCTTCCCCATTTTCGTCACCAGGCACCGTAAAGCTGACCCATGACCGTCCATCGCGCTCTTCGACGACAAGGTCTGTCGCATAGATGGAGGAGGTTTTGGCACCCGTGTCGAGCCGCGCGATGATCAGGCGGTCGAAGGAGGGGAGGGTGACATGCTCAACCCAGCCAGCGATAGCTTCAACTTCTTTCCCGCGTGAGGCAGCTGTGGCTGAGTGTGAGATAAGGACAAAAGTAAGAATTGCCAGTGCAAGAGACAAGGCGCGCGTGTGGTGCATGATTTTCGAGGGCTATTCGCTGAGGTTTCCGGAGATGTGTGTCGGAGCCCCGCATTTCTTGTGGCTGCCGGGCGGGAAACTCCTGTTCAATTGTGTCAATTGTAAGAGCTGACCGCAAGCTGAAAGATTACCGTCAGGCGGGCTGAGGCACCGCCCGGAAAACCAATCATAATGGCATCAAAAAGAAGAGAAGCCATATCGACATCATGGACGAAACCGCCGGAGAATCGCGCAGATATGATCAATATCGTCAGTGTGAAGGTCGGCCGCGTCAGCCCTCAATGACGGCTTTTAGAGCGCGGTTTACCTCCCGCATAGCCGGGGTCTGGTCCGGCATAGTGCGAATAAGTGTTGCCGCCATCATACCGGCAAACTCCAGACGTTGAGCGACCCTGGTCTCGCCCTCTCCGACGGGCGTTAATGTGAAGGTATGTTTCGCTTTGACGAGTGAAGAAGGCATACCACCGGAGCTGGTGAGCACAAGCAGGCGGCCAGGCTGAAAGTCCGCGACAGTAACGGGAGAGCGGCGGGGCTCCTTATTACGGTACATGGTGAGTGTGACACCGCGTGCGAAAGTGCCCTCAACACGCACGACCTCCGGGTTCCAGTCCGGATAGCGAGCGCCATCAGTGAGGACCGCCCATATGGCGGCCGGGTCGGTAGCGATATTTATCTCGTCGCTGAATGTTTTCATGGCCCCACCTCACATATTGCGGGAGGATCGTAAGTCCTTTCCACAAGTTTTTCCAGCATTGCCCGCCGCTCCAGTCCATGCTGGACGAAAACATTGTCAATGATGCCGCGCAGAATTGGTGCCTGGGAGGTGATGACATAGCGCGCACCCTTCATATCTCCAAAAGGCTCCGTGGATTCAAGCAGCCGATTACTTTACCCTTCCCATTGGAGGGATTCCGTGGTGCGTTCGCCGCTATGGAGAAGTAAGCTCTTAGAAGTGAAGAGGGGTGCCGTCTGGAGCGCCTCGTTGAGAAACCGTTTGCCCCTGAAAACAGGACAAATGTCAGCTTGTCTCAATTTGCATCTGGCCAAGTTGGTCAGAATTTGAGAAGGATGGCCCTCATGTTCTTTCAGCCTGGGTTTTTCAGGCTGGGGTTTTTCAGTCGGGCAAACGGTTCATGCTTTCCTATCAACACATGTATCACGCAGGCGGTCTGGCGGACGTGCACAAGCACGCGGTGCTGACCTTGATGCTGGCAAGGTTCATCGAAAAACCAAAGCCACTCACCTATGTTGAGACCCATGCCGGGCGCGGGCTCTATGATCTCAGCGCGCCAGAAGCCGGCAAGACCGGGGAGGCGGCGGAAGGGATTACCCGTCTCTTGAAGGGTGGGAAGCTGCACGCAGATCACCCTTATGCGCGCATGTTGGTGACGTTTCGCGCAACGCATGGCGAGAGCGCCTATCCAGGCTCCCCACTGATCGCAGGCCAGATGCTGCGAGCGGGCGACCGCATGCATCTGTGTGAGTTACACCCGAAGGAGGTTGTTGCTCTCCGCGCCGGTGTGGGGCGACGTGCACAGATCCAGCAGAAGGATGGATACGCAGATGTTCTGCGCCGTGCACCCTTTGATCCGCGCCGCGGGTTCGTGCTGATCGATCCATCTTACGAGGTGAAAAGCGAGTATGAAGACGCCGCAGACTTCGTCCTGGCACTTCACGCCAAATGGCCGGTCGCCACTATTCTGCTCTGGTATCCGGTACTGGAAAGAGGCCTGCATCTCCCCATGTTGGCGTGTCTAAGAGAGGCGGACCTGCCCAAGGTCTGGGAACAGCAGGTTTCGTTCGATCCCGCCCGCCGCTCCCGCGCGCTGGGAAGTGGCCTTTTCGCGGTGAACACACCCTTCGGTATCGAAGACCCCCTCGCCGATATCACAAAACTTTTCTAGCGAGATTCCGTTTTGTACGCAGATCGGGCACACGGGGCCTTTCTGTCGATCGGAGCCCGGTCGTTTGATACCCTATCTTGAAGACGTCCTCCTCGACTTCCCGGACCTCAAAATTGTCGGTGCCTGTCAAAACTGGATGATCTGGGTTTTGATGACGAAACGCGCGCGCTTTTCCTGTCAGGCAATGCCCGCCGCGTTTTCAATCTGCCGGGTTAAGGCGTCAGGACGCTTCGCGCCAGGCGGCGTCGGCGGGGATCGCCTCGGCACCACGTAGCGCGGCATCATGCTTGTACAGCGTTGAGCAATAAGGGCAGACAATTTCGTTTTCGTCACCCATATCCAAAAACACATGGGGGTGATCATTTGGCGGTGTTGCTCCCATACATTTGAACTCCTTCACGCCGATGCGGATTTCTCTCACGCCAGCATTATTGTGGAATTTGGGAGTATGTGTGCCGCTTGCCATGTCTGTGCCACTTACGCTTGGACGGCGATGCCGTCGATCCTGAAAAGGTCTGATTGGGCGCTACCCTATAAGGGCCCGCAGGCAATTTCCAGCGCTTTGACACCAGGCGGAATACGCCCCGCCGGACCGCGCAATCATTCCTCACAAAATGTATGTATTTACAAGGGTCTAGCGCTCGCGGTTCCCTTCTGCCTATAATTTGGCAAATGCCCATAACGATCATCGCATAAGACCACAATAGAATCGGCGGGTGCAGGAGGAATAATATGGCTGAAGAGGCCAAAGGGGGAGCAACTCCGCTCGCTCGCTCGACGTTATTTGCGTTTGCGCTACCGGCAGTCCCCATCGCGGCATTGGGACTGCCCCTCGTGGTCCACATACCGCCCTTCTATGCAAAAATGACAGGTCTTGAGCTGACAGTCATTGGCGCGTTGTTCATGATCATCCGTTTTTGGGATGTTTTCACAGACCCGGTGCTGGGTATTTTGTCCGACAAGTTCGAGACGAGATGGGGGCGCAGACGACATTGGATCGTCGCCTCCGTGCCGATCATGCTCTTGTCTGTGTTCATGATTTTCCTGCCGCCGTTTGAAAGTGTCGGCGCGCTCTATCTGTTGGGCTGGATGGTCGTTCTCTATGTCGGCTGGACCTTGCTCACGATCTCCCACATGTCATGGGGAGCGGAGCTGACACCGGTCTATAATGAACGCTCCCGCGTGCAGGGCGCGCGCGAAATTGCGCTCATCCTCGGCATGGTGTTCGTGCTGGCATTGCCTATTGTGATTGAGCAGATGCAGGTTGAGGATCTCGACCGTGCACGCGTCGGAGCAATGGGCCTCTTTGTAATCATTTTCCTTCCCATTGCGGTCTTTATCGCGGTGCGGACGGTCAAGGAACAGAAGACGCCCACACCGAAGCATGTACCATTCCGAGAAGCGCTAAGCGTACTCGCCCGCAATGGGCCGCTGAAAATCCTTCTCCTTTGTGATTTTTTGGGCGGTGTCGGTGGCGGGCTCGTGGCCAGCCTCTTTCTCTTCCTGACGGAGGATGCCTTAAAGCTGGGTGCGTTCTCTGGTCTCTTGTTGCTTCTCTATTTTATCGCAGGTGTCGCTTGTATTCCTTTCTGGATTGCACTTGCGAGCAGGGTCGGCAAGCACAAGGCCACAGCAATCTCCGCAGTCTTTAGCGGCGTGACCATCCCGCTTGTGTTGCTGGTACCGGAAGGCGACAAGACAATTGCGCTTATTGTCTGGGTGGTCTTCGGGCTTAACATGGCAGCGGGTTCCTTCCTTTACCGATCCATCATGGCAGATGTTGCAGATCATGATGCCATCGAAACAGGGCAGCAGCGCACGGGCCTATTCTATTCCTTGCTCACCATGACCAATAAGTTGGGCGCGGCTTTTGCCATTTTTGCGGGCTTTGCGCTTCTCGACATGATCGGTTTCAAACCGGGTGGGGAGAATTCGGATGTAATTCTCGACCTGCTTCGTCACGTCTATGTCTGGCCTGCAGTTGTAGTGAGTTTTCTTATTGCGGTCATCATCTGGCGGTTCCCTCTCGATGAAGCAACCCAGGTTAAGAACCGAAAGGTCATTGAGCGACAGATGCTGGATGCGGCGGCGGCTGTCATAGTGGACAGAACAGGTGAACCGTCTGATGCGCAATCGTCAGGCATCAGCGCTGACTGAAGAGAACCAAGAACCCAAAAACCTAATAAGGGGGAAGCGGTGCCATGGCAATATTTGAAAATAACGGCGTCGGGGTCGCCTATGACGATATTGGTGAGGGCAAGCCGATCCTTTTGCTGCATGGCTTTGCTTCGACCCGAACCGACAATTGGTCGCGCACGGGCTGGTACGGCACTTTGCAGAAGACCGGTCGCCGCGTGATCGCCATGGATTGGCGCGGCCATGGGGAAAGCGCCAAGCTTTATGATCCGGCAGACTATGGCACGGACATGATGGTGGGGGACGCCATTCGTCTGCTCGACCATCTGGAGATTAAATCCTGCGCGGTAATGGGCTTCTCCATGGGCGCGGGGCTCGGCCTTCGTCTCGCCGTGCGGGAGGGCTCGCGAATAAGTGACCTCGTACTCGCCGGCGTTGGCGGTAAAATGCTGGCGCGTGAGGAAAGTGATCCGGGGCTTCGTGCTGAAATTTTCACTGCAGCGTCCGTCGATGAGATCAGCAACCCGACAGCGCGCGGCTTCCGGCTTTATGCCGAACAGTTGAACCAGGATCTAAAAGCGCTCGCGGCTTGTGTCTCTCACCACAGAGAGAATCCGGAGCATGAGGAATTGATGGCGATCCGCGCAAACACGCTTGTGGTTGCCGGGCAACGTGATGATCTTGCGGGGGACCCGGCTGCCTTGGCCGCGCATATTCCCGGCGCGAAGTCAGAGCTGATCCCGGGGGCAGATCACATGTATTTGTTGACCAACGGGGCGTTCAAAGGGACGGTGATCGATTTCTTGACAGGCTGGACTTAGCTTTCTTGCCAGTTTGCGCTTCAAACAAGAAAAAAAAGAAGACAGGAAACAAATGCCCCAGAAAACCCGTATCAACACTACCAAACTCATGGCCTTTGCCGGGCCCGCGATCCCGATCTCGGCACTAGGATTACCACTTACCGTTTTTATTCCACAATTCTTTGCCGGACCTATGGGGCTTGGCCTTGCAACGGTGGGCACAATCTTTCTGATTGCACGCTTCTGGGATGTGATCACCGATCCGATCATGGGGGCCGTGTCTGACCAGATCAGCACCAAATGGGGAAAGCGCCGCCATTGGATCGTCGCCTCCGTGCCGATCCTCATGCTCTCGGTTTTTATGGTCTTCCTCCCGCAGGAAAACCCCTCTGCATACTATCTCTTTGGCTGGATGATGGTGCTCTATATTGGCTGGACCATGATCACGCTCTCTCATATGTCCTGGGGGGCGGAGCTTGATGATGATTACAACCAGCGATCGCGCATCCAGGGCTTCCGGGAAGGCTTTGTGATCCTTGGCGTGCCGCTCGTCATGATGATCCCTGTGATCATTGAAAGTTTTTCAGAGGCAAGTGACCCGCTGCCGCAACAGGTTGCGGCAATGGGCATATTCGTGATCGTCCTCCTGCCACTGACGGTCTTTCTGTCCGTCCGCACGGTGCCGGAGCGGGCCCGGTTCAGAAATACACAAAAACCGGTGCGGGAACAGTTTGAAGGGATTTTCAGACAGCTCTCGTTTCGTCGCATCAAGGCGGCACTTGTACCGCTTAAAAGCAACAATGCACTGCAACGTCTTGTGGCCGCAGATTTTTTCTCCGGCGTTTCCGGCGCATCATTGGGCACGCTGTTTCTATACGAAGTCCGCTATGTGTGGGAGGCAGAAGCCTGGGCAGGCCGTTTCCTCCTCATCTATTTTATTGCAGGTGTTGCCTTCGTGCCGGTCGTGCTGAAAGTGAGTTACAAAATCGGCAAACACCGCGCGCTGATTGCTGCAGCAAGCTTCACCGTGATTTTCGTCCCGTTCACTTTCATTGTGCCACCCGGACAGCCGTTGATCGTAGCTGCCATGCTTGTTTTCCTGGGCATCAATGTTGGCAGCACGTCTATTCTTTACCGCGCCATAATGGCTGATGTCGGCGACCTTGATGAGGTCGAGACAGGCCAGAGACGGACCGGACTTTTCTATTCGCTCCTCACCTTCACACAGAAAACCGGTGCGGCCATTGCCGTGGGTGTCGTGTTTTGGACGCTGGATGCCATCGGCTTTCAGGCGTCGGGCGAGAACACGCCTGAAGCAGTCAGAGGTCTTGCGCTTATCTTTTTCGGCATCCCGATGGCCTGCAATCTGATTGTCATTTTGCTGATGTGGGGCTTTCCCATCGACTTCGCCAAACAGCAGGAACTCCGCCGCATCATTGACGAGCGGCAGGTGGAAGAATGGGAGGCTGACGAAGGTCACATTCCGTGATCAGCAGCAGCCACACCCACCAAGTGCAATGGAGCCACTATCATTGTACGCCGCGCGCACAGAGCGGGCGGAGCTTTCAGCTGTTTCCGCAAACTCTACTTTGGCGGCTTCCTGCATATTTTTGTCGAGCATGAAATCTATGGCCGTCATGGCGAGCGATTTTGCGCCATCAAGGCAGGCTTTGTCCCCAAGGTCAGACGCCGCCCAGCGCGCAAACTCCGGATTGTGAATGACCACGCTTGGCGGGGCTGAGGCAATCATCGGATGAATGCTGGGCACACGGTGAGAGACATTGCCCATGTCCGTACTGCCCGCAGACCCGGACGGCATCTTGGCGAGCGGGAAGAAGTCGCGTCCCAGTGACTTTGCATTGGTCTCATATGCATCCGCAAGTGGCCAGCTCGTCTTCATATCGAGATAGTCAGCCTTCGCCCAGCGAATGTCGGCCTGGCAACCACTTGCGAGTGCGCCCGCCTCAAAACAGGCATGGACACGTTTCTTCAAGGCCGCCAGTTCAATCGCGTCCGCCGCACGCACATAAAACACACCGCGAGACCGGTCGGGCACGATGTTGGGCGCAACACCCCCCTCATTGATGATCCCGTGAATGCGCTCGGTGGGCTTAATGTGCTGACGCAGCTGCGCAATGGTTTGATAGGCAGTGATCAGCGCATCAAGCGCATTGAGCCCGGCATGGGGCATGGCAGAGGCATGGGCGCTCTTGCCATGATAAATCACCTCAACCTCTGACACGCAGATACAAGGCATGGTCGTAAGATCAACCCCGGCAGGATGCACCATCATCGCGCAATCGAGCCCGTCGAAAGCACCATCCTGCGCCATCAGTTCCTTGCCGCCGCCTTGCTCCTCCGCCGGGGTGCCAAGATAACGCACACGGCCGGGGAGAGAGCCATTGAGTTTTGACAGCGCAAGGGCAGCACCAAGGCCCGTCACTGCGATGATGTTATGTCCGCAGGCATGGCCGATGCCGGGCAGTGCGTCATACTCCGACAAGATGCCAACTTCCACGCCCTTGCTGCCGAAACTGGAAGCATAGGCCGTATCAAGCCCGAACGCATTGCGTTTCACGGCCAGTCCATCTTGCTCAAGCCGCGCGGTGAGAATTTTAGCAGCCTTGTGTTCTTGGAAAGCGAGCTCCGGATTGGCGTGAATTTCGTGCGAGATGGCTATGAGATCGCCTGCCATCGCGTCAATCGCATCACAGGTTGCGCGTTTCAGTGTGGCGGCGTTGGTCATGTCAGTCTCCCTTTTCGGCAAGCTTATCCGGTCACGTGCCATGTTTCCAGATCAACTCCGATTGATTAGACTGCACCGCGCAAAATGGGAGCATTTATGGAACATTTTCTGAACGGCCATGTCAGGATCGCCTACAAAGTGGTGGGAGAGGGTGAACCCATTGTGCTCGTCCACGGTTTTGCGTCGAGCCATATTGTCAATTGGGTGGAACCTGGATGGGTGGACACATTGGTGGCTGCCGGGCGGCAGGTCATCATGTTTGACCTGAGAGGTCATGGCGAGAGTGAGAAACTCTTCGATGAAAAGGACTATGACCGCACCGCAATGGCGGGGGACATTGCAGCCCTCCTGACCCATCTGGGGCACACATCAGCGGATGTGATGGGCTATTCTCTGGGCGCCATGCTCACATTGCGGTTTGCCCGTGTCCATGGGGACATGTGCCGCCGGGCGATCCTTGCGGGCGTGGGCGCGCACTTCCTTCTGCCAAGTGGTGGCGGGACGGAGGTTGTGGATGCGCTGATGGCAGATGATCCTCGGGCGTCAAAAAATGCGGTGGGGCGGGCCTTCCGGTCCTTTGCGGATCGCAATGGCCAGAACCGGCAGGCGCTGGCCATTTGCTACGGAGTACCGCGGGAACCCCTGGACCCCGAAAAATTGAAAGAGGCAACCTGCCCGATCCTGGTGGTCGCAGGCGACCGGGACGAGATGGCGGGAGACCCGGCGGGGCTCGCCGATCTGCTGCCGGACGGCAAAGCCATCTCGATCCCCAAGCGGGACCATATGCGCACCGTGGGGGACCCGACTTACAAGAAGGTCGTGCTTGAGTTTTTGCAGCGGGCGTAAACCGCCCGCCGCTGTAAGACAGGCTTAGCGTGCAGAAAGTGGTGCAAAACCCAGATGCATGCCAGCATCCGTAATCAGCGTTTCGCCGGTAATATGCTCGGAGCCTTCACCGGCAAAAAAGACGACCGTTGCGGCAATATCTTCAGGTGTGCCTGCGCGCTGGAGCGGCGTGCTTTCTTCCTGTCCGGCGACAATCTTTTTGAACCCGTTATCGCCAAACCTGTCCTTGAACCAGCGTGTGCCGATAAAGCCGGGGCAAACAGCGTTCACGCGAATTTCTGGTGCAAGTGACCGGGCAAGAGAGAGCGTCATTGTGTTCATCGCCCCTTTTGATGCGGCATAGGCGACAGATGACCCGATGCCCGTGACACCGGCAATGGAAGAAATGTTGACGACGGAGCCTGCCCCTTGCGACTTCATGTAAGGGGCGCAGGCACGGATCATTTGGTAGGTGCCAACAACATTGACGCCGTAAATGCGGTGGAAATCGTCCGCGGTCAGCGCGTCCAGATCATCATGATCAGCAAACACGGTCGTGCCGGCATTGTTGACCAGAATATCGACCCGACCCCATTTGTTGATGGTTGTTTCGACAATCTTGCGGCAAGCGGCATCGTCGGACACATCGCCCTGGGCAAGGATGGCAGCACCGCCCGCCGCTTCGATCTCCGCAACAATGGCTTTCGCCTCATCCACTGACTTGGTGTAATTGATCGCAACTTTCGCACCCGCAGCCGCAAGGCGTTTGGCGGTGGCGGCGCCGAGCCCGGCAGCGGATCCGGTTACAATCGCGACAGCTCCATCCAGTTTCATGTCTTTCTCCCTTTTGTCCCCATTATGGGTGTTGGAAGAAAATATACACGGGCAAAGGGAGGGTGCTACCAGAAATGATAAAGCGATCAATCAAGAAGGGTGCGTGCGACGGTGTTCTTCTGCCAGCCGATCGGACATGATTTGCTCCAGTCGGAGCGAAGGTGCCAATCGGATACAGACATAATCTCCGACATAGCGGACGGCTTCGCCCCGGGCAAAACCGATCCCGGGCACATCAAGTGCCAGCGGAACGCAGAGCGCGGGCAGCGGCAATACTTCCACAAGCGCACCGCTCGCAGACATCTGGCGGATGTGACATTCCACATCCACACCCGCATAAACGATACGCCCATAGATGTTCGTGGCCACACGAGGGCGGCGACGCCGATCCGGATCGCGGCTATGGGCAGTGACTGCGTTCATGGGGCCAATGTGCCGGGAAAGCCTAAAAAAGGTATGAAGCAAGCATGAACAATTTGCCTTCAGGGCTTGGAATGCAGCCATCTGTTGGTTAGGTTGGATTTAATCGACATGAGCCATGCCAATTCATGAAGGGTCAACAATGAGTGATACATACCAGCTTCTGGGCGCTGACATTTCCTATTATACGGGGAAGGCGAGGGCCTATCTCCGCTACAAGGGCATTCCCTTTGAGGACGTGCGAGCAACCCGCGATATCTATGTGCGCACAATTTTGCCGCGCACTGGCGTGGCCATGATCCCGGTCCTGATGACCCCCGATGATATTGCCGTGCAGGACACAAGTGAGATCATCGATTTTCTGGAGATGCGTTTCCCTAACCCGTCGGTCTTTCCCGCGACACCGCGTCAGGGAACCATCGCGCGCCTGTTTGAGCTTTACGGCGACGAGTGGTTGGTGATCCCCGCCATGCACTATCGCTGGAACCATAATGCGGACGCCATGTATCTGGAGTTCGGCAAGGTCTCACAACCGGAATTGAGTGAGGCGGAACAGGTGGAGGTGGGCAAAGAGACGTGCAAGCCGTTCAAGGGCGCACTCCCCATCCTGGGCGTGACCCCGGCGACGGAAAAGGCGATTGAGGCATCCTACGAACAATTGCTGCGCGATCTCGATGCACATTTCAAAATCTATCCCTTTCTGTTTGGCACACGGCCAAGCATCGGTGATTTTGGCCTCATGGGTCCGCTCTACGCACATCAATATCGTGATCCAGCGTCTGGCGAGATCATGAAGCGCATTGCCCCGAACGTCGCAAAATGGGTCGAACGGATGAATGCCCCGGACGTGAAACAAGGAGGGTTTCTGGCGGATGACGAAGTTCCGGAAACACTTTTACCGGTGATCAGGCGGATCTTTGAAGAGCAATTCCCGCCGCTCCACGTCATGGTGGACGCGCTTGGTCAGTGGATTGAGGCGCACCCGGAAGAACCAATTCCCTGCGCCATCCCCCGCACCATCGGCAAGCAGAGCTTTTTCTTGAAAGAAAGGGACGGCAAAATTGTCACAGCCGAACGCGGAATGTTCACTTTTAGCCAATGGATGCTGCAACGGGTGCTGGATTTCTATCAGCCGCTTGCGGGAGAGGCGCGAGACAGTGTAGATACTCTGCTCGACAAGGTTCAGGGTCGCGAAGCGATGCAGTTCGAGTTGAAACACCGCGTTACCCGGGTCAAAAACAAGCTCGTTGCGGAGACGTAAAATGCCTTTGGCAAAATCTGTTCATAGTGTGATTGTTCTGTCGGCGCTCGCAGTGCCGACAGCGGTAGCCGCTGAAAGCGCTTACATGAGCACCTATTCGGACCTCGATTTTGCCAAATGTGAAATCGTTCACGAAGATTCCGAATTTGGTTTGGTGGAGTGGCGTTGCGCGGGCGACCATGGCTACGACATTCTCGCGACCGAGGCAGACCTTCGTCTTTACCTCGCCTACCAAAAAAAGGGTGAGCTGCATGGCGCTCCAGTAACGCCATCTGATACCGAAACCAATAGCGACCTGTCATCAGATGAGGCGGAAGCGGGCGACCGCTCACTCGGGCAGACGATCCCGCCGTTCAACAATCTGGGGCCAAAGCTTGAATGGCGTTTGGGCAAAGAAGCCGGGGCGGAACCGTTTGCGACCATTGTGCGCTACCGCTATCAGGCAGATCCCGATGAAACCGATGAGGGCCAGGTCCTTGTTGTATCGCGCTTCCGCGAGGGCGAAAGCTGCCACGTCGCCTATATTGATGCGCTCGCCAACCGGAACGCCAATAAAATGGCGCGGGAGATTGCGGACAAATACGCCAAGGGCGGCCAATGCCCGGAAGGGTCAGCACCTGTTCTGGGGCTCGGTGGCGAGATTCTACAATAATCGGATAAAGCGGTCCCCTATCGCTTGAACCGGTGCTGCTTAGGTTAGGCGGCGCGGCGCGCGCTTTCATGCCAGGACCGCAGCACAAGATGTTCAAGCAGGGAGAGCGCGAAGAAGATCAGCACACCCAGGAGCGATAACAGCAGGAGCGCGGCGAACATGGTCGGCACCTGTAGGCGATTGCCAGCTTCGATGATCCGCCATGCAAGTCCGGTTCCGGTGCCGGAGCCAGCAACAAATTCTGCAACCACAGCACCGATCAGGGCAAGGCCGCCTGAAATTTTCATGCCGCCCAGAATATAGGGCATTGCTGCAGGTAGCTGCAGATTGAAAAGCCGCTGCGACCGACTTGCTCCATACAGTGTGAACAAGTCCATCAGGTTCCGGTCAACGGATCTGAGACCCAATACGGTGTTTGAGAGGACAGGAAAAAAGGCGACGATCCAGGCAAGGATAAGAAGCGCGGTGTTCACATTGTCAAACCCGACCCAGATCAGAATGAGCGGCGCAATGGCGACGACCGGCGTTACCTGCAAGACAATGGCATAGGGAAAGAGGGCGAGCTCGACAAACCGGCTTTGTGAAAACAAGACGGCGAGTGCAACCCCGCCAAGTGTTGCGAGTGCGAAGGCCAACAGCGTGATCCGAAGTGTCACCCAGGCAGACTGGATGAGGCTCGAAAAATTTTCAGTGAGCGCGGCCGCGATGCGGCTGGGTGACGGCAAGATGAATTCCGGCGTGCCGGACGCGGTGACGGCAAATTCCCAAAATCCCAATAGCCCGACCCCAACCAGGAGCGGAACAAGGACCGAAAAGAAGCGGCTCCGCGTCATGACGGCATCTCCCCACGAAGTGCTGCTGAAACCTTTCGGCAATGGTCGAAATAGGTTTTCGATTGCCTGAACTCATAACCACGCGGATAGGGCGCGTCGATGGCAAGGTCTGCCTGAATGCGGCCCGAGCCGCTCCCCGTTCCCATAACCAATATGCGTTCAGACAGATAAACGCTTTCATAGACCGAGTGCGTGACGAAAAGCACCGTCCATTTGAACTCCTGCCAAAGCGTGAGCAGATCATCATCCAACAGCTCGCGGGTATACTCATCGAGGGCGGCAAAGGGTTCGTCCATCAGAAGAACCGGCGCCTCCGTCACAAGCGCTCGTGCAATGGATACGCGCATGCGCATACCGCCCGACAGTTCGTGCGGGCGCTTATCCTGATCATTTTCCAACCCGACGCGAGAGAGGGCGGCGGTAACGCGCGAGCGGGCCTCCTCGCGACTTGTGCCCATCAGTTTGAGCGGAAGATAGACATTGTCAAAACTGTTCGCCCAGGGAAGCAGCGTCGCGTCTTGAAAGACAAAACCAAGTTCCGGCTGTTGCCCGCTCTGCGGCCAGGTCATCGTGCCCTGGCTCGGGTCAAGCAATCCGGCAACGAGGCGCAAAAGCGTGCTCTTGCCACAACCGGACGGACCAACGAGAGAGACGAAGGACCCAGCTTTGATATCGACATTGATGCTGGACACAGCAGCCGGACCATCACCATACGACTTGGAAATATTGGATAGCGAGAGAAGCGGTGGCGCACCGAACCCCGCGCCATCACCAGCCTCCCCGCCAGCACTGGGGTCAGACGTCATTCCGCTTCCAGCTCGCGCTTCATATCAAGACCAACGCCTTTGTTGATAAACTGAAGCGTATAAGCCTGCCGCCAGTCGAGGTCAGCTTTGTACACACCGTTGGCTGCCATGACGTCAAAGAAAATCTGCCAGCGTTCATCTGTCATCGCACCAATGCCGCCTGTTAACGCGTCACCACTATCTGCCAACCCATAGGTCCGCAATTTGACAATCGCTTGCGCCAGCACATCCTCACTCATGTCTGGATTGTCAGCACGAATGAGCGCATTCCCCGGTGCGGGATTGCCGTAGAGATAGGAATACCAGCCCTTGATTGTCGCATCGACAAAGGCCTGGACCAGCTCCGGCTCTGCCTCAATCATTTTATTGTTGGCCAGAATGAAGGTCGCATAGCCGGGATAGCCATGATCCGCGAGGAGGAAGACCTGTGGGGTAAACCCGGCTTCTTTCTCGATCAGATAAGGTTCCGATGAAAGATAGCCCTGCTGAATGGCCGTCGGGTCGGTCAGGAAAGGGGCGAGGTTGAACGTGTATTTGCGGATTTGGTCGTCCGTAAAACCAAAGCGCGATCGCAGCCACACCCAGAAGGCACTGATCGTCGCATCCGATACCATGATGGGCTTGCCCGCCATGTCCTCCAGCGATTTCACATCATCGCGCGGATGAGTGATGAGGACCTGCGGGTCCTTTTGAAAAGACGCCATCACGGCCTTGGCACCGGCATTCGCTGCCACAATGTTCAGCGGAATAAAGCTGTTAGACCCCATGCCGAAATCCACACTGTCGGAGGCAAGCAATTGCGGCACATTGATGCCCGGTCCACCCTGCCGGATGGTGACGTCGAGCCCGGCATCTGCGTAATAACCGTTGGCAAGCGCCTGATAGAAGCCGCCATGTTCCGCCTGCGCTTTCCAGTCGGTGACGAAGGAGATGGCGCGTTTGCCGCTTGTGTCCACAGACTTTTGCGAAGGCGCATAAAGCGAAAAGGAAAAGAGGGCGAGAACGACTAGAACAGCCCCACTGCCAATAAGCACATTACGGTCCATCATATTGCCCCCCGACCCAAACCTGATTAGAGAGGAGTTTATCAGGCTGCGGGCATTTGCATACCATTAAGCAACACCATCGGCTCAGGGTGTGTGGATCACTGCGTGGGAATCACTGGCTCACATTTTGCCTGTTTGCGGATCGCATCCAGTTCGGCAAATCGGTCTTCGGACTGGATAAGGGTACGGAACAGAAGGACACCCGTTTCGCTGGGCGCTACCACCATCGGCGGGCCGCCAAGTGTTGTGAGCTGATCATCGTCTTTGACCAGCACAATTTCGACCACATTTTTTGTGAGCTGACTATCGTTCACGACGAAGAAATTGTCCGTGTTGTCCCCGAACATGGACAGCGAGAAATAGGTATCGTCGGGCACCGGCGCTGAAATCTTGAGCGGATGCTCGGACACATCAAAGGCACAGATCGTGTAAATCAGATCAGGGCTTGGGCGCACGACAGTCCGTGAATTTTCGTCAGCGCGGGTTGCGTGAACCGCAAGGTTGATCCCGGATTGCGTTTCAAGACCGGAGACCAACCGAGCCATGACAAATCCGGGCCAGAGCAGAACAGCGGTAATGTGAATAATGCCGGCGAGTATGAGCGTGGCGGCAAGCAAATAGGGCCAGGACTTCATTGGCAGCCCTCCTTGACGATGCGGGGAAGGGCAACAGAGGCGAGATGGTCGTAGATGGCGCTCGACGGATTATAGAGCCGGAGGGTCAGACTAAACGGATCGCCCACGCCCGTGCCGCTATATCCGGTTGCAATGGCATCTGCGCCTTCCGCGTCCGGTCCGACACTGATTTCAAAACCGCCGCTCGTGCGTGGTGAAACAGAATTCATCGCCTGACTATATTGTTTTGCCTCGTTCGGGATCAGGTAATGATCTGCGCCATAGGCGGTAATACTCCACCAACGGGTCGCGAGCGCCGTGGCCCCTGTGAGCTTGTAGGTGCAGGCGGTTGACAGAGGCTCACCGCTATCATCTATCACGGCTGTAAAATAGGCGGTCTCGGTGATGTTGAGGGCAAGCAGCCCGGCTCTGGCGACTGCGGCCCGCGTATAAGGATCCGCATTTGTTGCGCCAATGGCAGGATCAGTGGCCCATGCACCATTTTGGACAGCCGAACCAAGCCCCGCATTAATCAACCACCACGCAGAGCCGAGCCCCAGCGCGACCGCCACGACAAGGCAGCCCAGAAGTTTGAGCAGCAAATTCAATGGAAGTCCCCCGTTTGCCCTTTATCCGCCCCGCTTACCCTTTGCCAGTCGCGCGGGTGTTCTTTTGCCCCAGTGCCTGGGAGTGTAGAAAGATGGGAGCAAGAACACCAGAGGCAGAAATTCACTTGGTTAACGGGTCAGCGTTTCGCCGCCGCGACGAAATCCAGGATTTGGATTGCTTTGATCGCGGTGGGTCTGGCGGAAAAGGGCTGAGAGAGACGAATAAAAGCGGTGCCTCTCGCGCTGTGTGGCCATGGCATCATTTGGCTCAGTTGGTGTGTCGTCCTGCGATGCGGAAGGTTGACGCAGTGGAGCGACTTTCCCGCCCTCAAGATTGGCGATCGGGCGACCTCTGTGAATTGTTTTCATGAAACTGGCCCAGGTCTCAGCACTGATGCCGCCGCCCTGCGCATCCGCCATCGGAGCTGCATCATCATGACCGAACCAGACCCCGGCCACCTGATCGGCGGTATAGCCGACAAACCAGGCATCGCGGCTGTCCTGGGATGTGCCGGTTTTACCAGCGGCCGGTCGACCGCCAATGTTGGCCTGCGTGCCGGTGCCCGACAGAATGACCTGATAAAGGAGATAGTTCATGGAGCGGGCAGCACCTGGTGCCACGATCCGCGTTGAAAGAGTTTGCTGCTCATAAAGCACGTCTCCCAGTGGAGATAGAATGCGGCTGATGCCATAGGGGCGGGCACGCAAGCCGCCATTGGCAAAAACGGCATAGGAAGAGGTGAGATCAATGAGCGTGACTTCCTCTGTACCAAGGGCAATGGAGGCGTGGGAAGCAAGCGGCGAGCGGATGCCCAACCGTTCAGCAACTTCAATGACCTTGTCGCGCCCAATCTGCTCAGACAAACGGACGGCAACAGTGTTGATCGAATATTTCATTGCATCCAGAAGCGAAACCTCGCCGCGAAAGCGCCCCAGATTTTCAGGCGCCCAGCCATCGATGAAAATAGGCGCGTCACTCACCATGGTGTCCGGTTGCATACCTTGTTCAAGGGCCGCCAGATAGACGAAGGGTTTGAAAGCTGAGCCCGGTTGCCGCTCGGCCTGTACCGCGCGATTGAACTGGCTTTCAAGATAGTTCCTGCCGCCGACCATGGCGCGGACGGCTCCATCGGTTTCCATGGAGACGAGGGCCCCTTGCACCGGTGTCTCGGTGGGAGCATCAGGATCATCGGTTGCTTTGGCAGACATTATGTTGGCACGATTGGCAATCGCGTCCCCAATTGCCATCTCGCCCGCAGCCTGCTGGATTGGGTCCAGGGTCGTTTCAACGATCAATTGACCGGTGACACCGGGAAGCAAAGTTTGAACTTCGCTCGCAATCCAATCCACGAAATATTGCGACCCTTCGCGAGAAAGGCGCTCAACAATCGTCGCCGGTGTGGCGCGTGCGGCAAAGACCTGACCTTCGGTCAGCTCCCCGGCTTCCACCAGACGACGAAGAACCAGCTCGCCACGACGTTGGGCACGCAACAGATCGTTTGTGGGTGCGTAGCGCGTCGGTGCCTTGATTAGCCCCGCAAGGAGGGCGGCCTCTGCAAGGGACACATTGCGTGCAGACTTGTCGAAATAGAACTGGGCGGCAGCCTCTACCCCGTAGGTACCGGCGCCCAGATAAATCCGGTTCATGTAAAGCGTGAGAATTTCGTCCTTCGAATATTCACTCTCAAGCCAGAACGTGATGAGCGCTTCCTGTGCCTTGCGCCACAGCGTCCGCTCGCTGCCAAGATAGAGATTTTTGGCAAGCTGCTGGGTAATGGACGAACCACCCTGAACAATCGTGCCCGCGCGGAAATTGGCAATCGTCGCACGGCCTATGCCGATCAGATCAAAACCGAAATGGTCGTAAAAGCGCTGATCCTCTGTCGCGAGAACCGCCTGAAGAAGGTAAGGCGGCATTTCATCAAGCGGAACAATGGCAGCATACCGGCCACCCCGGTTGGCGATCTCATCGCCTTCCCGGTCCAGAACCGTCATGGCAAGCGCATCGGGACCCAGCGGGCCCAGCAGCTGACGGTCGAGTTTAGGGAGCGTGTCGAGGACAAGAATACCAAAGCCGATGGTAGAAATGTAGAAGATGAACCCAATAATCCGCCATCCCCAGCGCTTTCGCTGCCGGGGGGCATCTGTCCCATCCTGGGGCAATTGATCGGTGTCAAACCTCTGTGACAAACCCGCATCTCCCAAACACGCTGGTGCTTTGTGCCGGATTGGCACAAAAGCAGGCATAAGCGTTGACTTGCCTAAAGGCGTCGCAAGGCTTATGCCGCTCTGACAAGGTGGCGGATCCGGGAGAGGATTGAGGATGAGCATAGAGGCAGGCCAAGAACCATTCTGGCGGGTAAAAAGCCTGCAAGAAATGAGCAAGGACGAATGGGAAAGTCTCTGCGATGGGTGCGCGAAATGCTGCCTGATCAAACTGGAAGACGAGGACACAGACGAACTTGCCTACACGGATGTCGTCTGCAATCTGCTTGACTGTGAGGCCTGCCGCTGCACGGACTATCCAAACCGCTCCGTGAAGGTGCCGGACTGTGTGGAGCTGACACCGGACAATGTGCAGGAACTATCCTGGATGCCGCCAAGCTGTGCCTATCGCCTGATTGCGGAGGGCGAAGACCTGCCCTTCTGGCATCCGCTGGTGAGCGGTGAGCAGGAAAGTGTTCACCGGGCGGGTGCATCCGTCCGGGGCAAGGTGATCCGTGAGGCGGACACGGACCCGGAAGATTGGGAAGACCGGATTGTGAGCTGGCCGGAAGAAATGCATGATGATTGATTTATTTCACCACGCCTCTTGAAAGCGCAACGCTCCTTCCTATTTCTAGCTCATCTCCGAAATTCTGTTTAAGGCAACACGGCAGGCTTCAAGGCCCGACCGGGTGCCTTCGGTTCAGCCATCAGTGAAAGCCTCATGAAAAAAACCACGTCTCATCTTGTTGATTGGGCGGCGATCAAGCATGCCTATCAGACTGCGCAGAAGGTTGAGGCGATAGCAACCCAACATGGCACCACACGACACTTGATTGTTGCAACGGCACGGGCAGAGGGTTGGCCCTTGCGCAAGGACCGGCCCAAAACGACGACCCCCGAGAAAACGCGATCCAAAAAACTGAAGCCCAAAAGGGTGAACAAGGCATTGCTGCCAGCTCAAGAGGCGAAAACGCAAGAGCCGAAAAAGTCTGTAACCTCTCAGGCACTGCGTGTGAGATTGACCCATTTGGTGGAACGCCAGATCCGGGAAATTGAAGAGCGAATAGAAGAAATCAAAAGTGCGGCGGATCATGAGCGCGATGCGCGCACACTGTCCAACCTGACGCGCACATTTGAAAAACTGATTGAACTGCGCCGCGCGGCAAATCTGGAGAGACAGACACGCACACGCGAACGACAAATGGCCAGCAAATCGAAGGGGACCGCGGATGGAGAGACGGGCGACAACATCCGTGGTGAATTGGAACGCCGCCTCGCTCGCCTCGCTGCCGATGGAGATACAGCAGACGTTTCTCGCCAGCCTGACACCTGATGAAGAAACCTTTCTTCTCCATGATTGGCGCTTCTGGGCGCGGCTTTCCCAATGGCCGCCTGCGGGCGACTGGACAAGCTGGTTGATCTTAGGCGGACGTGGCGCTGGCAAGACCCGTGCGGGGGCGGAATGGATCAGAGCCGAAGTCATGTGCGGGCGCGCAGGCCGCATTGCGCTCTTGGGCGAGGATTATGCCGAAGCACGAGAAGTGATGATTGAAGGGCCATCTGGCCTTCGTGCCCTTGGAACCTTGGCAAGCAGGCCCCGATACGAAAGCACGCGGCGTCGGTTGCTGTGGGAGAACGGAGCCGTGGCGACGCTCCACTCCGCCAACGACCCCGAAGCGCTGAGAGGTCCGCAGTTTGATGCGGCCTGGGCAGATGAGGCTGCCAAATGGCCGGATGCTGAAGCCGCATGGGCCATGCTGCAATTTGGTCTGAGACTGGGTGAGCGACCAAGACAGGTTGTCACCACGACACCCCGCCCGGTGCCGCTGATCAGGCGTCTGTTGAAAGACAGCCGCGTCGCCGTTACGCGCGCAACGACATATGAGAATAGAGCTAACCTCGCAGACGCATTTTTCAGCAGTGTCATCGCCACCTATGAAGGAACCCGGCTCGGACGACAGGAACTGGACGGAGACTTGTTGGAGGATGACCCGAACGCCCTTTGGACGCGCGAACAGATTGACCGGGCGCGTGTGAAAGAGGCGCCGAACCTGGCGCGCGTAGTTGTGGCGGTGGACCCGCCGGCCTCCAGCGGAAAGGACGCGGACGAATGCGGGATCATTGTGGCGGGGCGCGGGGCGGATGGACAATTCTATGTCCTTGCTGACCGATCCAAAGGTCAGGTGAAACCTGCAGACTGGGCCGCAAGGGTGGTCACGGCATTTGAAATGTTTGAGGCTGACCGCGTGGTGGCAGAAGTCAATCAGGGGGGCGAGATGGTCGAAAGCGTATTGCGCCAGGTGGCACCTGATCTGCCGGTCACCAAGGTGCGCGCGTCGCGAGGAAAAATGGTGCGGGCAGAACCGATAGCCGCACTTTACGAGCAGGGGCGCGTTGCACATTGCGGTTTCTTTGCCGCCCTTGAAGATCAGATGTGCGCCTATGCGGGACACGGTAAAAGCCCGGACCGGATGGATGCCCTTGTATGGGCCTTGACCGATTTACTGCGACCTATTGCAGACCCGATGATCCGGCGTCTTTAAGAACGGCCATCAGAAAACGACAGTTACGAAATTTTCAGAACAGGAAGTGAGCATGACCCCATCGCGAAGCCTATGGCAGCGCCTGACAGCGCGTGCCCGCCCGGCAGAAACCAAAGCCAGCCGAACGGCAGCGCTGATTGCCTTCAGCTCGCCCGGACAGCCGATCTGGACCCCGCGCGACTATCATGCCCTCTCGCGTGAAGGCTATGAGCAGAACCCGGTCGCCTTCCGTGCGATCCGCATGGTTGCTGAGGCAGCCGCATCCATTCCCTGGCTTCTGTATGAACGCGATGCCGAGCTGACAGAGCATCCATTGCTGACATTGCTGCGCGCGCCCAACCCGATGGAAAGCGGTGTGAGCCTGATGGAAGCCTGTTACGGGCACATGCAGGTTTCAGGCAATGCCTATCTGGAAGCGGTGGAGGCGGGCAACACAACCCGCGAGCTTTATGTCTTGCGACCGGACCGGATGAAAATTGTAACCGGTGCGACGGGATGGCCGGATGGGTACGAGTACAGCGTCAATGGGCGCACGATCCGCTTTGTGGAAGAGGGGAGCCGCCCGGTCCTTCATCTCAAAGCCTTTCATCCAACGGACGATCATTACGGGTTTTCACCGATGGAGGCGGCCGCCCGCGCTATCGATGTTCACAATGCGGCCAATGGCTGGAATAAATCTCTGCTGGACAATGCGGCAAGACCGTCCGGTGCACTGATCTACAAGGGTGTGAACGGCGATGCGAGCCTGACAGACGGGCAGTTTCAAAGATTGAAGCAAGAACTCTCCGACAATTATTCAGGCAGCGCGAATGCAGGTCGCCCCTTGTTGCTGGAGGGGGGCCTTGAATGGCAGCAAATGGGTCTGGCACCGCGTGATCTCGATTTCAATGAGGCGAAAAATTCCGCCGCACGGGAAATTGCCCTGGCGTTTGGTGTGCCGCCCATGCTGCTCGGCATTCCGGGTGACAATACGTTTTCAAACTATCGAGAGGCGAACTTGAGCTTTTGGCGGCAGACAGTCGTGCCGCTTGTCACCAAGACGTCCGCGTCGCTGACACAGTGGTTGGCCCCGCGTTTTGGTGACGACCTGCGTCTCGGATTTGATCTTGATGCGGTGCCAGCACTCAATGCGGAGCGTGAACAATTATGGGCGCGTGTATCAGCGGCAACCTTCCTGAGTGATGTGGAGAAGCGGGACGCTGTTGGCTATGGTGCCAAATGAATGATTGAAGGATCAAGGTCGATGAGCGAGCCGAAAGTGCCGGAAGAAGCAAGGTGGCATCTGGACAAGCGCGTGCCGATTGCCCTCATTCTGGCGCTCGTCATGCAGACGGCGGGGGCGCTCGCCTGGGCGGGTGCCGCGTCTGAACGCATCAACCAGCTAGAGCGCCGTGCGAACGGCAGCAGCGAAGTCAAGGAGCGTACCGCCCGCGTTGAAGAGCAGGTCCGCTACATGAGGGCGACACTGGAGCGTATTGAACAAAAACTCGACCGCGCGGTGGAGCGCGAATGATCACGTGATGAGAAGAACCATGAGACAAATATTGACCAGCAACGCGAGCGCCCCTTCGGCGCTCTTTTTTATGCCGGGAGCACCATGAAACAGAATAGAGGCCGACAGAGTGAGCAAAAGAGCGAGGCACAATCTCGCAGGACTGGAGGGCGCGAAACGAAACGCGCCTCTTTCGAGATTGCGGAGGTAGATGAGGCAGGGGCCTTTGAAGGTTATGCAAGCCTCTTTGACCGCGAAGATCTGGGCAATGATCTTGTGGAGCGCGGTGCCTTTGGCCGCAGCCTGGAGAGGCGAAGTGCCAAAGGTGTGCGCATGTTGTTTCAACATGATCCAGCAGACCCGATCGGGGCGTGGGAAATCATCCGTGAAGATGAAAAGGGACTTTATGTCAAAGGCCATCTGACCCTTGAAGTGGCGCGCGCAAGAGAAGTGCATGCGCTGATGAAGGCAGGTGCGCTCGACGGTCTGTCCATCGGTTTTCATACTGTCAAAGCGGTTAAAGACCGGGCGAGCGGCACAAGACATCTTGTTGAAATCGACCTTTGGGAGATTTCAATTGTGACCTTTCCAATGCAGCCAGAGGCGCGCGTGAGCGCGGTAAAGGCAAATCATTGTCCGACGGAAAGGGAACTGGAACGCTGGCTGACGCGGGATACCGCGTTCAGCCGGCAACAGGCTCGTGCGCTGATTGCGGACGGGTACAAGGCGGCATTCGGCGGGCGGGATACCCGTGCATCTGTCACTGACCTGTTTGACCTTGCGCGGGACCTGCGCGATGCGGGCAGACATTTCATTCAATGATCCAACGATCAACCATCCAACTTTGACCAGGAGAACAATATGCCTCTTATTCAAGAGCCACCGATCGGCCGTGTAGGCCACGGGCTGCATGCCCCTCAGAAGAGTCTGTATGCCCCAGAGAAAGGGGCAAACCAAGCCCCGGAAAAGAAAAGTGCGGACCTGAACCAGTCTGCCGTGCGCGATGTGCGCGACGCGATGCACGAGTTCATGCATCGCTTCGATGCGTTCAAGCAGGCAAATGACACTCGCCTTCGTGAAATGGAACGTAAGCAGAGCGCCGACATTGTGACCGTTGAAAAGGTCGACCGCCTGAACGCCGCACTCGACCATCAGCAAAAGACGGTTGATAGTCTGACGCTGAATATGAAACGGCCAAGCATGTCTGGAACGTCCGATCGGTTTGACCCGGCCGCCCACGAGCATAAGACTGCCTTTGACACCTATGTTCGGCGCGGTGAAACGGCCTCGCTCAGACATTTGGAAGGAAAGGCGCTTTCCGCACAGTCCGACCCGGATGGGGGCTATCTGGTGCCAAGCGAAACAGAACGATTGATTGACCGGATTGTTTCTGAAGCCTCCCCCATTCGTGCGATTGCCGGTGTTCGCCAGATCGGCGCGGCCTCTTACAAGAAGCCCTTCGCGACAAGCGGTGCGGCAACAGGCTGGGTGGGTGAAACGGAAGCCCGTCCGCAAACGGCGACCCCCAGCATTGCTGAGCTGGAGTTTCCGGTGATGGAGCTTTACGCCATGCCAGCTGCGACATCGACGCTTCTGGATGATGCTGCCGTCAACATCGATCAGTGGCTGGCGGAAGAAGTGCAGACCGCCTTTGCAGAACAAGAAGGCGCTGCCTTCGTGAACGGCAATGGCGTGCACAAGCCGCGCGGCTTTCTCTCCTATACCAATGTCGCCAATGACAGCTGGAGCTGGGGGAATGTCGGTTATGTCGCAACGGGTGTCAGCGGCAATTTCCCGGTGACGAACCCGTCCGACAGGCTGCTTGATCTCGTCTACTCGGTCAAATCGGGTTATCGCGCTAATGCGAATTTCGTGATGAACCGGCAGACGCAGGCACAGATCCGCAAGTTCAAGGATGCGGATGGTGTCTATCTCTGGCAGCCAAGTGCGAGTGCCGGTGAGGCACCTCGCCTGATGAATGTGCCCATCGCAGAAGCGGAAGACATGCCCGATGTTGCGGCAGACAGTTTCGCTATTGCCTATGGTGACTTTCGCCGGGGCTATCTCATCGTGGATCGCCTGGGCGTTCGCGTATTGCGGGACCCATATACAGCGAAGCCTTACGTGCTCTTCTATACGACGAAGCGTGTGGGCGGTGGTGTTCAGAATTTCGAGGCGATCAAGCTTCTGAAATTCAGTGCATCCTAGGAGGAGCGAATGAGAGATCTTCATTCAAACCTCAAAATGGTGCAAAGCCTTGACCCGGCGGTCACAATGACCGACCGGGCGGGCGCGCCGATTGACCGTCAGGGATATGAGAGTGTGGAGCATCTTGTGCTGGTGGGCGCAAGCGGCGAGACACTCTCGCCAGCACTTTCCCTCTCGCTTCGGCTGGACGAAAGTGAAGACGGGTCGTCCTGGTCCCCGGTTACCAATGACACAGATGTCGTTGGTGGGCCGGTTGATCCGGGCGGGCTCTTTGCCACCATTGACGATGTGGCAGAAGACGCCAGTACCTACGCGATCGGCTATGTCGGCAATGCACGCTTCAGCCGTATTGCCCTTGTGCTGACCGGCACACATGCGGTTGGCACACCGGTGGGCGCGGTGACACTGCTCAGCCATGGCACGCTGAAGCCCCTCGCCTGACGTCTGATTACCTTAGAGCAACATCCGGAAGGATTATTCCATGACACTGACCCTCCTGACAGGGCCAGCGACCGAGCCTGTCGATCTTGCAGATGCCAAGCTGCATTTGCGGGTCGACAGTGCGGCGGAAGATACGCTGATCCAGGCGCTTATATCGTCAGCCCGCCTGACGCTGGAAGCCCATGGTAATCTCGCTATGATCAATCAGACATGGGGCTTGAGGCTCGACAAATGGCCGGGTGCGGTGGTGCATCTCCCCATCGGGCCGGTCTCTGCTATTCATGCAATCAGCGTGGACGGTGTGGCGCTACCCGGCGACACCTATGCGCTGATACCGGGGAGCGATGCCCGCATCGTCAAGGCGGAGAATGCGCCCTGGCCGGTTTCAAAGAGCCCTGCCGCGGGTATCGAGATCCGTTTTGAAGTGGGCTTCGGTCCGGCGGCGGCGGACGTGCCTCGCGATCTTCATCATGCGATTTTGATGCTGGTCGCCGAATGGTTTGAAAACCGGGAGGCCGGTGCCCGCGCCCATGATGGACATGGAACATTGCCACGGGCGGTGATTGGCTTGATGGCCCGCCACCGGAAGGTGCGGTTGTGATCGGTGATCTGCGGTACCGGCTGGTGCTGGAGACACCCAGCACAGCGCCCGATGGCGGTGGTGGCGCCAATGTGAGTTGGACGGAACTTGCAACATTGTGGGCCGATGTTCGCGCAAGGCGGGGGGATGAACTGGACCGGGCAGACCGGCCCGACGCCCGGCTCCAGCTCCAGGTGCGGATCCGTTATCGCAAGGACGTCTCAACCGCCATGCGCTTTCGTGAGGGTGCGCGTGTTTTCAACATCCGTTCATTGTTTGACGAGGATGGGCGGGAACGCTTCCTCACCTGTTATTGCGAAGAAGGAGGCGTGTCATGAGCATGGATGCAAGCTGGCCTTTGCAACAGGCACTGCATGCGGCCCTGGTGGCGGACGCAAATGTCTCGTCCCTGGTGGGAGGGCGTATTTACGACCGCCCGCCGCAGGATGTGAGCTTTCCCTATCTCACGCTCGGTGACACGGAGGTGACACAGGCAGGGACTGTTGAGGCGAACGGCAGCGTGCATACGCTGACCTTTGCCGTCTGGTCCCGCGCAAACGGTCGACGGGAGGCTAAGGAAATATTGAGTGCTGTGACGAGCGTTCTCAACGACATCAATCTCGCCGTTACCGGTCACACGCTGGTCTCCCTGCAATGGGTTTCGGCGTCCCTTCTCTATGACCGCGATGTAGCGGCGATCAAAGGGGAGGTGCGCATGCGCGCCTTCACCGAACCCCACATCTGATTACACATAAGGAGAATGATATGGCCGCTCAACGTGGCAAAGACCTTTTGCTGAAGGTTGATACAAATGGTCTGGGCAGTTTCACCAGCGTGGCAGGCTTGCGGGCACGCACATTGGCATTCAACGCACGCACCGTGGATGTGACACATGCGGAATCAAGCGGAGAATGGCGGGAGCTTTTGGGAGCGGCAGGTGTGAAGTCCGCGAGCCTCTCCGGCTCCGGTCTCTTCAAGGACGAGGCGAGCGATGCAACCATCCGCACATATTTCTTCGATGGCACGGTGCGCAACTGGCAGATTGTGATCCCGGACTTCGGCACGATTGAAGGGGTGTTCCAACTGACGTCGCTGGAATATGCCGGGGCGCATGACGATGAATTGCGCTTTGATCTCGCACTGGAATCCGCCGGTGCGCTGACGTTTACAGGGGCCTGACATGACGAACCGGTTGCGAGGCGAAGTGGCACTAAAGGCAAATGGGCGGACCTATACACTCTGCCTGACACTGGGTGCATTGGCGGAACTGGAGAGCGCCTATGGAGGCGAGGATATTCTCTCGCTCGCCGAGCGCTTTTCAAGTGGCGTGTTGACATCAAACGAAGCGATGACACTCCTTGCGGCGGCATTGAAGGGCGGTGGTGAGGCGGTTGACCATCATGACCTGGCCGAGATGAAATTTGAACACGGTATGGCCGGGCTCATCCGCACACTTGCCGACCTGCTGAGTGTCACATTCGGCGGGCAGGCGGACCCCGCAGCTTCGAGTGCACCACAGATAAAGGAGGCACAAGAAGCGCCGCGCCCTTTCCCTGGCGGGCGGTCCTGAGCTTTGCCTTCGGGCGATTGCTTTGGTCACCGCAGATGGTCTGGGGTGCAACACTGAGTGAGCTGGAACATGCAGCCGCCCGCTACGCCCCCGCAACGGTGGAAGCCGGAGTGTCATCAGGCACGCTTGAAAAACTGATGAACCGTTTCCCTGATGATGATGGAGGCCCGGCAATATTGGAGGAAAGTGATGCCGACAAATGAGAACAATCCAACCGATCTCACAGCTGGACTTGTGGTGCTTCGCCGTGAGTTCGATGCGGTGTCGGCAGCCAGCCGGTCTTTTGGTCAGGAGGCACGACGCAGCCTGAGCGGCCTTGAAACGGAGACGCGGTCAACGGCGAGGGGGGCACGCGATCTTGGCCGTGTGTTTACGGGCGCGCTCGGCGACATTGCAAGCAGCGGAAAATCTTTGAAAAGTGTTTTGCAATCTGTCGCGGTGGACCTGGCGAAGCTTGCTGCTGAAAATCTGTTGGGAAATTCAACACAGACGAAAGGCCCGCTGTCCAACCTCATGAGCGTGAACGCCAAGGGCAATGCGTTTGACATGGGTCGTGTCCGGCCCTTTGCCAAGGGGGGTGTTCTGTCAAGCCCGACGTTCTTTCCGATGCGCGGTGGAACGGGGCTCGCGGGTGAGGCGGGGCCGGAAGCGATCATGCCGCTGCGGCGCGGCGCGGATGGCAGACTTGGCGTAGCGGGCGGCGGCGCGGGCAATGTGTCCGTGACGTTTAACGTGACAGCGCGGGACGCAGAGAGTTTCAAAAAGAGTGAGGGGCAGATTGCAGCTCTCCTGCAGCGAAGCCTCAATCGCGGTGCACGCAATCTCTAATTCACACCTTTAAGGAATAGTCATGATGGCCTTTCATGAAATCCGCTTTCCGGTGGATGTAGCCTTTGGCTCGTCCGGCGGACCGGAGCGACGAACCGAGATCGTGACGCTGGGGTCCGGCCACGAGGAGCGAAACACGCCTTGGGCATCCTCCCGCCGGAAATACAATGCGGGCTACGGCGTGAAGTCGCTGGCGGACCTTTATGCCGTGCTCAGTTTTTTTGAAGCGCGCAAGGGGCGTCTTCACGGGTTCCGATGGAAAGACAGGATTGACTATTCATCAACCGTTCCCGGTCAGGCGGTTACGCCACTTGATCAGGTACTGGGAACGGGGGACGACGCCCGTGTCGATTTTCAGTTGATCAAAACATACCAGTCCGGACTGGAAGCAGAGGTTCGAACGATCACCAAACCTGTGGCGGGAACCGTGCGCATCAGCGTCGGAGGTGTGGAGCGGGTCGCAGGCATCGACTACGTCCTCAATGCCACAAGCGGGATGGTGACCTTTCTGGCGGGGCACATTCCAGGAGGAGGGGTACTCGTCAAAGCCGGTTATGAGTTTGATGTGCCGGTCCGCTTCGACACGGACGCGCTCGACATCAATCTGACCGCCTTTGAGGCGGGCGACATACCCAATGTGCCGGTGATTGAGGTGCAACCATGAAGGCGCTGACACCCGGCCTCGCCGCGCAGCTCACCAGTGGCGTCACGACGCTCTGCCATTGCTGGAAATTAACGCGCCATGATGGCACGAAACTCGGCTTTACCGATCATGATCATGATCTGACCTTTGACGGCCTGACGTTCGAGGCTTCAGGGGGTTTTACACCGGGAAGCATGACGGCGTCGGTGGGGCTCGCCGTCGACAATCTTGATGTGCTCGGCGCACTCAACTCTTTGCGGTTAAGCGATACGGATCTGGCCAATGGTCTGTTTGATGATGCCGACATCGAAATCTGGCGGGTGAACTGGCAGAATGTTGCGGACCGCGTTCTGACTCGGAAGGGAAGTCTGGGTGAGGTCACGCACGGCAGTCTGGGTTTTCAGGCCGAGGTGCGCGGGCTCGCACACCGGCTCAATCAACCCACCGGACGCCTCTTTCAATATGCATGCGACGCTGACTTCGGTGATGCGCGCTGCGGACTTGCCAAACTATCTCATACTTATTCCGCGACGGTGACCGGTGTCACTGGCAATCGCGAGCTGGATGTAACCGGCATTGAAGGCTTCGCGAACGATTGGTTTGCACGCGGCGAAGGCAGTTTTATTAGTGGCGCAAATGCGGGTGCGAGTTTTGAGATCAAGGCACACACGCACCGCAATGGTGTGGTGGTGATCGAACTCTGGCAGGCAAGCTCACTGGACGTTGTGGCAGGTGATACGGTCTCGATGGTCAGCGGTTGCGACAAACAGATAGTGACCTGCCGGAACAAATTTGCAAACAGCCTTAACCACCGTGGCTTTCCCCATATGCCGGGGAATGATTTTGCTTTGTCTTATCCAACCCGTGGCGCGGGCAATGATGGCGGGAGCCAGAACGCATGAGCGAAAGACAGACCTACACGCGGGCTCAAATACTGGACGCGGCCCAAGGGTGGATCGGCACGCCCTATCGCCATCAGGCTTGCTGCAAGGGTGCGGGAGTGGATTGTCTCGGCCTTGTGCGTGGCATTTTCCAGGAGCTGGAGGGACGCGAGCCTGAAACACCGCCCGCCTATTCACCCGATTGGGCGGAACTGCCCGGCGTGATCGGAAATGAGAGCGAGCCCATGCTCTCAGCGGCGCGCCGCCACCTGGTGGAAAGACCTGTGGGGACGTCCGTGAAAGAGGCGACAGCAGGCGACGTGCTGATCTTCCGCATGAGCCCGAACGCAGCAGCAAAACATGCCGCGATCATGTCCGACGGCGGGCGGATGATCCATGCCTATTCGGGACGTGCCGTGGCGGAGAACCATATTGGTCCCTGGTGGGAACGACGGCTTGTGGCTATCTTCCAATTTCCAGGAGTGAGTGACTGATGGCTTCACTTCTGCTCAGCACAGTCGGGTCAAGCCTCGGCTCAAGTCTGCTTCCAAGCGGCGTGAGTTTTTTGGGCGCCAACATTTCGGGCGCAGCCATTGGCAGCACAATAGGGAATGCAGTCGGATCGCTCATCGACCAAAAGCTTTTTGGAACGGTAGCGACCCGGGAGGGGCCACGGCTTACGGACCTTTCCGTTCAGGGGTCGACAGAAGGCGCCGCCATTCCCCGCGTCTATGGACGTGTCCGATTAGCTGGGCAGATCATCTGGGCCACCAAATTTCGTGAACAGGCGAGCACGCAAACAAGTGGTGGAGGTAAGGGTGGCGGAGGTGGCAACCGGACGGAAACCACGACCTATTCCTATTCCGTTTCATTTGCTGTGGCACTTTGTGAAGGGCAGGTCACGCGGATAGGGGCTGCGTGGGCGGACGGTCGCGTGCTGGATCTCTCCCGCTACACCTATCGCATCCATTATGGGACAGAGAGCCAAGGGCCTGATCCATTGATGGAAGCGGTCGAAGGTGCAGGGCAGGTACCTGCCTATCGCGGTAGCGCTTACATTGTGTTTGAGGACATGCCACTTGCCGACTTTGGCAATCGCCTGCCGCAACTGAGCTTTGAAGTGTTTCGCGCGCTGGGCGACGTTGAAAACGAGATCAAGGCGGTAACGATCATCCCAGGCTCAACAGAGTTCGGGTACGACACCAAACCCTTTCGCCGCATCTACGCAGATGGAGTGAGCCATTCAGAGAACGTAAATAATCGGCTCGGCGGAACAGATTGGTCGGTCGCACTCGACGATCTGCGGGCAACCCTGCCCAATTGCAATGCTGCAGCATTGGTCGTGAGCTGGTTTGGTGACGACCTTCGCGTGGGCGAATGCAAGGTAAGCCCGCGCGTGGATACGAATGACAAGCGCCCCACACCGGAGTTTTGGTCGGTTGCGGGGCTTGACCGTGGATCGGTACCGACGGTGAGTACTGTCGAGGGCCGGCCGGCGTTCGGCGGCACGCCTTCGGACGCGAGTGTCAAACGCGCGATTGAAGACATGCATGCGCGCGGTCTCTCCATTCTTTTCTACCCCTTTTTGATGATGGACATCCCCGCCGGGAATGCGCTGCCTGACCCATACGGGGGAAGCGCGCAAGCCGTTTATCCATGGCGAGGGCGGATTAGCGCCCACCCGGCGCCGGGCTTTGCTGGTTCGCCTGACAAGAGCGCGAGCATTGCGGCAGATGTTGCGAGCTTCTTCGGGACAGCGTCGCCAAGTGATTTTTCAATCGGGCCGAATGGTGTGATCTATAGCGGACCGGCGGAACAATCTTATCGTCGGATGATCCTCCACAATGCCACGCTGTGCGCATGGGCCGGGGGTGTGAGCGGATTTCTCATCGGGTCGGAGCTGCGCGGAATTACGACGCTGCGAAGCGATGCATCTACCTATCCCGCTGTTGCACAATTGGTGGATCTGGCGGCAGATGTCAGAAGCATATTGGGGCCTGCCACAAAAGTCTCCTATGCGGCTGACTGGTCTGAATATTTTGGCCACCAACCATCTGATGGATCGGGTGATGTGTTTTTTCATCTCGATCCGCTCTGGGCCAATGCAAATATCGATTTTATTGGCATCGACAATTATCTGCCCTTGAGCGACTGGCGGGACGGCCATGCACATCTTGACGCAACCGCCGGGGCGTCGAGCATTTATGATCAAACCTATCTGCAATCCAACATTGCGGGCGGCGAGCGCTTTGACTGGTACTATGCGTCCGACAATGACCGCGCGGCGCAAATTCGAACCCCTATTACCGATGGTGGCGCGGGGAAGCCATGGGTGTTCCGCCCAAAGGATCTCAAATCCTGGTGGGAGAATGCGCACCACAATCGACCGGATGGTGTGGAAAGCCCAGTGCCCACAGCCTGGATGCCACGCTCCAAACCATTCTGGTTTACAGAGCTTGGTTGTCCGGCAGTGGACAGGGGGTCGAACCAGCCGAATGTCTTTGTCGATCCAAAATCCTCGGAAAGTCATCTGCCCTATTTTTCAAGGGGCGTGCGTGACGACTACATTCAGCGCCAGTTTATCAAAGCGCATCTGTCCTTCTGGCAGCAATCAGCAAACAATCCAGTTTCGCCAGGCTATGGCGCGGCGATGGTGGATACATCACGCGTCTTTATCTGGACCTGGGATGCAAGACCCTATCCGTCGTTCCCCACCCTCAAATCGGTCTGGTCTGATGGTGATAATTGGAAACTGGGTCATTGGATTACAGGGCGCATGGGGTCTGTCCCACTGGGCTTGCTGGTCGCGCATATTGCGGGCGGTGTGAGTGGCGTTGAGATTGATACAAGTGGTCTCGGTGGGACAGTCGATGGCTTTGTGATTGACCGGATCATGTCACCACGGCAGGCGATAGATCCATTGGGCCTTGCCTATTTCTTCGATGCGGTTGAAACGGAAGGTCGCATTCGCTTTTCGCACGAGAGTGCGCAGGCGGTACGGACATTCACGCCGCAGACTTTGGCCGTGCCACTGACAAGCGCCAGTGCCGGGTATCGCCTGACGCGGGGCCAGGAGAGTGAGCTGCCTTATGCGGTGAAGCTCACCTATATCGATCCGGGCGCAGGCTACAGGCAGGCGGCGATTGAAGCGCGTCGCGCAAATGTCAAATCCGAACGCGTATCTGCGGCTGCCTTGCCGATTGTCCTGCGGCAGGAAGAGGCCCAGCGCATTGCCGATATCTGGTTGCATAATGTCTGGGTGAAACGCGACAGTGTTGCAGCAACATTTCCCCGATCAGCGTTGGCGCTCGATCCGGGTGATGTGATCACATTGGACCTGGGTCACCGCAAAGCCAATTACCGATTAACCGGCCTCGATGAAAACGGCATGATCGAGGTGGAGGGGCAGCGAGCCGATCCCACAGTGTTTGGCGTGTTGGCAAGCCCGGAGCGTGTCGGTGAGGCAAAACCGGTGGAGACATATGGTGCCCCCGATGTCGCCTATCTCGACCTGCCGCTGATGACAGGACTTGAACAGGCACACGCGCCCCACATTGCGGTAAGTGCGAGCCCGTGGCCGGGCGGCGTAGCGCTCTACCGAAGCGCGACAGGCTCCGGCTTTCAGCTGGATCGGGTCATCGCAAACCCGGCGACCATGGGACGGACAATCACCAGCCTGTCGCGCGGGCCGGTCAGCCGGTGGGACAGGGCGTCAAGTGTGCGTGTGAAGCTCACAAGCGGGACACTTGAAACAAGGGATCCCTTATCCGTGCTGAGCGGGGCAAACCTTGCAGCCCTGGAGACGACGCCGGATATTTGGGAGCTGATCCAGTTTGAACGCGCCGACCTGGTGGATGTTGATACCTATCATCTGTCTGGCCTGCTGCGCGGGCAGGGCGGCACCGAAGTAGCAATGGTGGATCTGTTGGCCGGTGACGCACGATTTGTCCTGCTTGATGGCGCGGTCGAACAAATCGGTCTTGCAATTTCCGAGAGAGGTCGCCCGCTTGCGTGGCGGGCCGGCCCGCGCTCCTATCCGCTCGACCATGAAACCTACCGGACCGAGACACGAGGATTTGCAGGCGTAGGCCTCAGACCCTTGTCGCCCGTTCATGTGCGCGCAAAACGGCTCCCCAATAATGACATTACATTTTCTTGGGTGAGGCGCACGCGCATTGATGGTGACAATTGGGAGGGATTGGATGTGCCGCTGGGCGAAGAAGTTGAGGCCTACGCGCTCGACATTCTCGCCGGGGAAACGGTGAAGCGCACGCTGGAGAGTAACACCCCGACGTGCCTCTATGACGCAGCCAGCCAAACGTCGGACTTTGGCGGCGCCGCTCCATCTCCCCTGACCATCAAGATCGTTCAACTTAGCCGCAGCTTTGGGCGCGGCACAGCGAGAGAGGTAAGCCTCCATGTCTGAGACACTTCATCTGAGCCTGCCATTTCTCGAAGCAGCGCAGGCGCAAAAACACGTAACCTTGAATGCTGCCCTCATGCAGATCGATGCGCTTTTGCATCTTACCGTCGAAGATGAGCAGCTGACCACACCACCCCTGACCCCGGCAGAGGGGGAGAGATGGATCGTAGCCACGCCCGCGTCGGGTGCATGGATGGGCCGGGAAGGTCAGATCGCCAGTTGGCTGGACGGCGCCTGGATGTTCTTCACGCCCCGCGCGGGCTGGACGGCCAGTGTCACATCGGTGAATGAACGCCGTCATCATGATGGCACACGCTGGCGGCAGGGCCCGTCCGGGTCAGCGTTGGGAGAGACCACCCATGCCGCGCGGCTGGCAGCGCGCGTGGTAGAGGCTGATCACACGATTGTGGCAGGTGCCTTCAATGATACGGGCCTCATCATTCCCGACCGCGCGATTGTGTTGGGTGTCACGGGCCGCGTGCTGACCGAAATTACCGGGCCGACCAGCTGGCAGCTTGGCGTGGCGGCAAGCGCAACCCGCTATGGCAATATGATCGGCACAATGGCCGATAGCAGCGTGAACGGGGTGAGCGGCAGCCCGACGGCCTATTACGCGCCGATGCCCGTCCGTCTCACGGGCACGGATGGGGCTCTGACCGGGGGCAGCGTCCGTCTGGCACTTCATTATTTCCTGCTTGATGTGCCGAGTGCCTAAAAATACACTAGGAACATAATCCTATACATGGTATTCTCGCTCATGATCCAGTTTGCCACACCACGCCAACACGAGGAGGAATTTCCGCTGCTTTTGCGGCCACTTTTTCCCTCGGGCGAGCACGTGGGCCGCAGCCCCCGTTTGACTCGGCCTATGCGCGTGGAGGATTGGGTGCTGGATGCGGGGGCCGTCAATCATTTTGGCCGGGGCCGGAGTGATGAGGTCCTGCTGGCGCTCGCCTGGGTCATGTTGAACCGGCAGCAGACGGAAGGTGAGGCGCCCTTTCCGCAGGCCGTGCACCGGAACCGGCCAGACATGCCGGGCGGTGAGGCGATTGTCGATCGAGATTTTGCCCGGGCACTGACGGCGATGGGGCAGGCATTGGCTTGTAATGCGCCGGACCCGACAATGGGCGCGACGCGCTTTCATCACCATCATGAAAGCCCGAGCTGGACAGGCAAGCTGCAGCTTCAGGCGATCATCGGGCCTTACCTGTTTTATAGCCAAAAGGTCTAAGTGCTTATTCGCATTAAATTATCTCCAATTGGAATCCATGTTTTTTGCATTTAATTAGGATCTCGTCCGTATCCTGATGAATGAAAATATGTTGAGGCACGTGTCGAAAAGGAATTTCGACAGTGAGAGTAAAGCGGACAAGCCACGGACAAGCGAATGAATGACCGGATGATTTTCTTTCCCCACAAGCGACGCACAAATCTGCGCCTTGTTGCGAAATTGACGGGGCTCACGGCACTGACAGTTGCGATCTTCCTCGCAGGGCTTCAGGTGGGTGTTCGCATGGGCGCAAAGCATGCAGCAATGGCCAATAGTCAGATGTCACTCGTGACGGTCTCTCTGGCAAGCGATGAGACCACAGCGCCACCAGTAACGACCCTGGTTGCCGCAACCGACTAGGTCGGATAGGCAAGACGCTCTTCAGCGCCTGTGCAATTTTCCCAATCTCCTTGAACCTGCTATCAATGTCTCCACAACAAGGGAGACATGATGGACCTCAATCTCAATGGCCGTTCGGCCCTGATCACCGGCTCTTACCGTGGCACCGGTGAAGTTATTGCACATACAATGGCGGCCGAAGGTGCGACGGTGTTTGTACACGGGCTGGAAGCAGGAACCGCCGAGCCTGTCGCGGACGCAATCCGCGCGAGCGGCGGGACCGCCCATGCCGTCACCGGTGATATACGTCGCGACGAGGGGGCAGCAGTACTGCTTGCTTCAATAGATGCAATCGGGCCCGTCGATATTCTCATCAACAATTATGGTCTGGCAGATCGCGGGTCCTGGGCGAGTGCAGACAGCGCGGCCTGGCACGAAGCCTATGATGTGAACGTCGTCTCGGCTGTTCGCATGATCCATCATTTCATGGAACCGATGAAGGAGCGCGGTTGGGGTCGCATCATTCAACTGGGGACCATCGGGTCCACAAGCCCGGCAGCGCGGACCCCACACTATTATGCGTCAAAGGGCGCACTCCACACGATGACGGTCAGTCTGGCGAAGGAACTGGCCGGCACCGGCGTCACCTCCAACATTGTGAGCCCCGGTCTCATCAAAACCAAAGAGGTGGAAACCTGGTTTATGACGCTGGCAAAGAAAAACGGCTGGGGTGAAAGCTGGGATGAGATCGAAGCCAAGGCTATGCAGGAGGTCACGGGCGGACTGACGGGCCGCATTGCACGACCAGCAGAAGTTGCAAGTCTCGTTGCATATATCGCATCACCTCTTGCAGATTCGATCACAAGCACCAATTTCCGGATCGACGGTGGCGCTACGGCAATCGTGTCTTAACGGGCATGCCTTGCCTAATGCAGTGATCTGCCGGACACTCGCAATAATCACGTCGCGCATCACAAGGCGACGAAACAAAAACAGGGAGTGCGTCAGGTCCTATGCATGAATTTCGATTTGACCCATGTCGATTGCCACCGGAAGCAGAAACATTGCGCAGCGAAGTGCGCGATTTTTTGTCGGGTGCCCTAGCGGAAATTCCGGCAGTCACCCGGTCGCAAACCTGGAGTGGGTACGATCCTGCTTTCTCCCGAAAAATGGGTGAGATGGGCTGGATCGGGATGACCTGGCCCAAACAATATGGCGGTCATGAACGAAGCGCGCTGGAACGCTACGTTGTGCTGGAAGAAATGTTGGCCGCCGGTGCACCGGTTGGTGCCCACTGGATTGGCGATCGGCAAAGCGGTCCCTTGTTGCTCCGGTTCGGGACTGAAGAGCAGCGACAGAAAATTCTGCCAAAAGCGGCCAAGGGTGAATTGCTCTTCTGCATTGGCATGAGTGAGCCAGATAGCGGGTCTGACCTTGCGGCAACCCGCACCAAAGCGGTTTGTGTGGATGGTGGCTGGCTTGTCAACGGGACGAAGCTTTGGACATCGAACGCGCACAATGCGCATTACATGATCGCACTTTTTCGCACCAACTTTGCCGACGACGCAAAACATACCGGTCTGACGCAATTTCTGGTGGATCTGAGCCTGCCCGGCATCACTATTCGCCCGATCAAGGATCTGACGGGTAATGCCCATTTCAACGAAGTTGTTTTCGAAGATGTGCTCGTACCAGACAATATGATGGTGGGCACGGAAGGAAACGGCTGGGCTCAGGTAACAGCCGAACTTGCCTATGAACGCAGCGGCCCTGAACGATATCTCTCAAGCTATCTTCTGTTGGGCGAGCTTGTGCGAGAACTAGCGCGGCGCGGAGACACCAGCGCCGACGCTGAAGTCGGGCGGCTTGTCGCGCATCTTGTCACGCTGCGGCAAATGTCTCTTTCGGTCGCCGGACTTCTGGAGGCTGGGGAAAACCCGATCCTTGAAGCATCGGTTGTGAAGGATCTTGGCGCGCTGTTTGAGCAGGACATGCCAACCATTGCCCATGAGCTGGCGGGCGTCGAACCGCTTCTGGGGCAGGGCTCCGACTATGAACAGGTGCAGGGCTTTTTGACACAAGCGAGCGTGTCTTTCTCCCTTCGCGGGGGCACCCGTGAAATTCTGCGCGGCATCATCGCCCGTGGTTTGGGTTTGAGATAGGGGCGGGACATGAACGAATTTAGAACACTGATCGGCGACACGATTGAGCGCCTCCTTGCAGACCATGCGACCAAAGAAGTGATCCAGGCCGCAGAAGAAGGCGTCTGGCCCGCAGCACTCTGGCAAGCGCTGGAAGAAAATGGCCTGACCCGCCTGATGGCGTCGGAAGAGCGCGGCGGCGGCGGGGGCAATTGGGGCGATGCCTTCATCCTCCTGACCGCGCAGGGGCGCCATGCGGCACCTGTTCCGCTGGCAGAAACACTCGTCGCCACCTGGTTGCTGGATCGTGCGGGCCTTGAATTGCCGGACGGACCGTTGACCTTGTTGACCGGGCTAACCGGAGATGGAGAGAAAGCCTCTGCCAAAGTCTCTGCCAAAGTTTCGGGCACAGCAAAGAATGTTCCCTGGGGCAATCAGGCAACCCATGGTGTGGCGATCATCGGGGAGGGTGCGCATGCGCATTTGGCGCTGGTACCTTTGGCGGCCGCCAAAAAAACCAATGCTTTGAACACCGCGCGTGAACCACGTGTCACCTGTCAGTTTGACGCTGTCACCGTGACCATTGCCCCGGTCGGGCAATCGGGTGCGATGGACTTGTGGGGGGCGTTGATGCGCTCCTGCCTGATGGCAGGCGGGTTGCAGACGCTTTTGAAAGCCAGTGTTGACTACGCTAATGAGCGTAAACAGTTTGGTAAGCCCATTGGCAAGTTTCAGGCGATCCAGCAACAATTGGCGGTGTTGGCTACGCAAACAGCGGCGGCCGTTGCGATTGCAGGTCATGCAGCGGAACGGGCATCTGAGAGCGATGATGTGGCGTTCGAAATTGCGGTCGCCAAATCCCGGATTGATGACGCGGTCAATATCGCCACATCGATCTCCCATCAGGTACATGGCGCCATCGGGTTCACCTACGAACATACCTTGCATCTGACGACACGCAGATTGTGGAGTTGGCGCGCAGAGTTCGGCTCGGGTCGCGATTGGGCAAAGCGCCTTGGACGCGAAACCATCGAGCGGGGCGGTGATGCACTGTGGACTTACGTCACAGCCAGATAAGATTTCTCAACCGGACTGGAGCCAACATATGAATGTCTCTGAAGCACTCGACACGCGAATAACCTGTCGCGCCTATCAGCAAAAGCCCGTAAGCGCTGAGCAGATCAATCGCATTCTGACAAAAGCCTCTCGCACAGCGTCCGGCGGCAATTTGCAGCCCTGGCATGTCTGGGCCATTGGCGGTGACAAGATGGCCGCGTTTCGCAAACTGATACAGGACAAGTTCCCCGAGAACCCGTTTGGGGACGGGGCGACGGAGTATGACATTTACCCAAAAGAGTTGACGGCCCCTTACAAGGCACGACGTTTCAAATGTGGTGAAGACATGTACGCATCGATCAGTGTCCCGCGAGAAGACAAAGCCGGGCGTCAAGCCCAGTTTGCACGCAATTTTGATTTCTTTGGCGCACCCGCAGCCCTCTTCTTTGCGATTGACCGTCAGATGGGGTTCGGCCAATGGTCCGATCTTGGCATGTATATTCAAAGCATCATGTTGATGGCCCGTGAAGAAGGACTTCATACCGCCGCGCAAGAGGCCTGGGCGCTCTGGTACAAGACCATCGGAGAGTTTTTGGAGATACCGGATAATCTGATGTTCTTCTGCGGCATGGGCATCGGCTATATGGATGAAACCGCCCCGATCAATAAACTGCGTACAGACCGGGCACCCTTCCAGGAATATGCACATATTGAGGGGTTCTGATTGATCCCATCAGGAGTTGCGGAAAAATCTTAACAATTTCCACAAAAATTTGTTCATGGCGGGTTCAGGCGGAACCGCATAATAATGGTGGCATGAAACATCGTTCCATCATATCTGCGGCCTGCCTGGCCCTCAGCCTTCTGGCTCTTGATCTCGGTTTTTCCGAGGCAGCAATGGCGCGAGACTCGTGGGGGCCTTTCGGGCAGGGTTATGCCCGGGCCGATCAGGATGATGCTCGCGAAGGTGTACGCTCTGGTGATTACGTCTCGATGGAGCAGGCCTTAGCGACAGTGCGGGCCCGCTATCCCGGTCGTCTGCTGGATGCCGATCTCAATCGGCGTGCTGGCATTTACAACATCAAAATGCTCTCTGAAGGAGAGGTTGTGCAGGTCGCGGTTGATGCTCGGAACGGGCAGATTGTGGATGTGCGTCGCGGTGGACGCTGATGCGGCCTCTGTGAGACCTTGTGAGCGAACACCATGACAGAAAACACCGTGAGAGCAGACTGGAATTGAAGGAGAAGCCCCATGCGATTACTCGTTGTTGAAGATGATCCAGATCTCTGTCGTCAACTTCGCGATGCACTAAACGATGCGGGCTATGTCGTGGACACAGCCAACAATGGTGAAGACGGCCATTTTCTCGGCGATACTGAGCCGTATGACGGGATCATTCTTGATCTCGGTCTGCCTGAAATGGATGGTGTGACTGTGCTTGAGAAGTGGCGCCGCGCCGGGCGCAACATGCCGGTGCTCATTCTCACCGCACGGGATCGCTGGTCAGACAAGGTGGCAGGCTTTGATGCTGGCGCGGATGATTATGTCACCAAGCCGTTTTTCACCGAAGAAGTTCTGGCAAGGGTTCGCGCACTGCTCCGCCGGGCGGCAGGTCATGCCAAAAGCGAGCTGGAGCTTGGTGAGCTTCGCATTGATACGCGCAGTGCGCGGGTGACGCTCAAGGGCGAACCGATCAAACTCACTTCACTTGAATATCGTTTGCTTGCATATCTCATGCATCACCAGGACAAAGTTGTCTCACGCACAGAGCTTGTTGAGCATCTCTACGATCAGGATTTTGACCGCGACTCAAACACGATCGAGGTCTTTGTCGGTCGCTTGCGCCGCAAGCTCGGCAAAGACATGATCGAGACGGTACGTGGTCTGGGCTACCGGCTGACGACGGCAGAAAATGCGGCTTGATAGCCTCGCATTCCGGCTTACCGCTGCAGCTGCACTTTGGCTTGCGGTGGTGCTGGTCGTGGGCGGCCTCGCGCTCTCATCCTTGTTTCGCCAATCTGTTGAAACCACATTTGATGACAATCTCGATGCGATATTGGACAGTCTGATTGCTGCAGTGGAGGTAACGGGGGAGGGCGAGCTTGTCCTCACGCGGACGTTGAGCGATCCGCGTTTCCAGCGCGTTTATTCCGGCTGGTACTGGCAGGTAAAGGTGATGGAGGAAGAGCGTATGGATGATACGAGCTCCCCTCAGACCGCTTTGCGATCCCGCTCACTGTTCGATCAGGCATTGCTCGCCCCAAGCCAGGCA
>JAVKCY010000041.1:0-2841 GCA_040223265.1 Parvibaculum sp.
AGCCTGCCCGCCTGCCCATGCATCCAGGTCGCCGCGGCAGCGGCTTCAAAGGCGCACATGCCTTGCGCCAGCAATCCGGTGATCATGCCCGCAAGGACATCACCCGACCCGGCTGTGCCAAGCTCTGGCCCTGCATTGGAATTGATGATCGCGCGTCCGTCCGGCGCGGCGATCAATGTGTCCGGCCCTTTCAATACGATGACAGCGCCGGCGCGTTTCGCCGCTTCCTTGGCGCGGACCAGTTTTGAACCTTCAATATCCGGGAACAGCCGCTTGAACTCCCCTTCATGAGGCGTGAGCACAGTCGGACCTGCAAAATAATTTCCAATCGCCACGAAGAGATCGCGCGGAGATGGCTCAAATGACGTGATCGCATCCGCGTCTATGACGCAGGCCGCCCCGCTCGTCATGATCGCCTCGACATTTGCGCGGGTCTCTGCCCCGACGCCATTTCCCGGCCCCACAAGGACTGCGTTTTTCCGCTTGTCTTCCAGCAGGCTGGACAGGCCTTCCGCACCGTCGAAGCGCGCGAGCATAATGGCGGTCAGGTGGCTGGCATTCACCTGCAATGCGCTTGGCGGCGATGCGACAGAGACAAGTCCCGCACCGATCCGGAGTGCGGCCCGCGCACCAAGCCGTGCTGCCCCCGTTGCCGTTGGACCACCTGACACAATGATCGCATGGCCTTTTGTGTATTTATGTGCAGTCAAATCCGCCACCGGGAGTGCCGCGCTCCACAAGGCAGGCTCGTTCTCATGCAGACGAAGGTCGAACTCATCGAGCACGCCATCGCCAATACCAATGTCAGAGACAATAATCTCACCACACAACCCGCGACCAGGGAAAAGCAGATGAGCGGGTTTCTTGCGGAAGAACGTAATGGTCAGTCTTGCCTGAAAGCTCACACCGCGAACGTGGCCCGTGTCTCCATCAACGCCGCTTGGCACATCGATAGACGCAACAGGTATCTTCGCATCTGTGATGCTTGCAATGAGTGCAGCGACGGTGCCCTCTATATCACGCGCAAGACCCGCGCCGAAAAGAGCGTCGACGATGAGACCCGCTCCCCGTCCGGCGTCAGCGGTCAGTGGATGGACGGGACCGTTCCACTTGTGCGCCATATGGGCCGCGTCGCCTTGCAGGCTTGAACGCTCCCCTGCCAGAAAGAGGGAGACGTTCCACCCCAGATCCCGGAGGAGGCGCGCGACGACAAATCCGTCACCGCCATTATTGCCCGGCCCGCAAAGCACCGACACATTGGTTTTCGGGAAATGGTCGAGGATGGCGTCAGCACAGGCTCTGCCTGCAGCCTCCATCAGCGCGACACCGCTCGTGCCCCGGCTCATCGCGAGCCGGTCTGCCGCATACATTTGCTCAACTGTCAGAATGACGCTCATGGATTGAGTATATATCGCGGGCGCGTTTAGTTCACCTTTGTTTCGGCTTCATCGCCCTGTGCGACCAGACGCAAGATTTTCCCGTCCGTCTCAAACAGTGTGATCGAACAATTGTCCGGTTTGAAGCAAATGACACGCGGATCGTCCAGCGCATGCCCCACAGCGGCATTGATGGCGATGAAGTGGGAGAAAATGACCGTATCGTCCTGAAGCTCGAGCAAAGCACTGGCGACGGCTTGTTTCCAGCCCACAAGATCGGGATTGATGGCTTCCTCTAATGTTTCTGCCCATGTGCCGGTCATGATTTTGCGCAACCAGACACCACGTTCTGAAAGGCTGAGGTCCGGCGACGGGATTTCTGCGACACGTGGTTCAATCCGCGGCTCAAGTGCCCATGATTTTGCCAGAGGTTCCGACGTTTCGCGGCACCGGCGGAGCGGGCTTGAAAGCACCGGCAAGGGTTTGCCCTCGCGCGCCATAATGGCCTTGGCCGCTGCTTCTGCCTGTTTCCAACCAAGTTCGGACAGGCCCGGATCCTTGTCTGCATCCCAACCGGCGGATGCCTCTCCGTGGCGGATCATATAAATGCGGGGCATGGGACTTCCTTCCAATTCGTGGGGTGGTTTCCAAGATCGACAGGCACTTGGGAAATTTGTAGTATTTGACGAGATCTTTTGATGAGGAGATAGCATGTCCGAAACAGAGAATAAACGCCCGGTTGGAACTGGGAGCAGTGACAGCGATAGCGTCAAGCTCGTCTATCTGTTGAATTTCGCGAGTTTTGTCGTGGGTATCACCGCGCTTATCGGTGTTGTGATTGCGTATCTCAAACGCGGTGATGCGGACCCGATTGCTGCATCCCACTTCACGTTTCAAATCAGGACTTTCTGGATCAGCATTCTGGCCTTCATCGTTGGCGCCTTGTTGATGATGGTCATGATCGGCTTTCTTGTATGGCTTGCCTGGCTCGTGTGGGCCATCATCCGCAATGTGAAAGGCTTCATGGCGATCAGCGAGGGTAAGCCCATCGCAGAGCCTGAAACCTGGCTGTGGTGACACGCATCCCGGATACCAAAAAGGCGGCCCACAGGCCGCCTTTTTTTGTTTGTACCGACAGCGCTCGTTTCACAGCGTGAACAGGTTGAGGCCCGTATCGGTGTTCACCACTTTTCCCGGACGCCCGAGACTGTCCCGGTCCATGAGACCTTGAACTTCGGCAGGATCGGTCACGTGAGAGGCAAAACGCGCACCATCCGCGTCAAGCCGGCCCATCACAATGCCGAACTCCGGCCCGTTGCGACCATGCATGACCGTGTAGGTTTCGATCTTCGCCGCACCATTTGGCTTTTCTTCCACGCGCGGATGGTCCATCGCGTCGAGGGCCTTCTGGTAATCGGCCGGGTTCTCCCGCTTCCATTTGCCCTTGGTCGGGGTTGTGGAATAA
>JAVKCY010000047.1:0-6198 GCA_040223265.1 Parvibaculum sp.
GCCAAAATACATATCATCTTTGTTCACAAACATGGTGGGAGAACCAAATCCCCCGCGCGCGATCACCTCTTCTGTGTTCTGGCGCAACCGGTCTTTGACGTCCGTCTCTTTAATGCGCGCCGCCACATGTGTCGGATCAAGCCCGACTTTCTTGCAAATCGCGGCTAACACCTGCGGCTGAGAGATATCCTGAAGCTCACCCCAATAGGCCTCAAAGGTCGCCCACGCAAATTCGGGCAACTTCCCTTCATCAAGTGCAACAATCGCCGCGCGCATCGGGTCAATGGCCCGCACGGGGAAAACCGGCGGCTGGCCGATCTTCACACCGCAATGTTGCGCCCAGTCCTGAAGGTCCTTCAGGTAATAGCGAGACTTGACCGGATGCGGGTTCGCCCGTGTCTCATAAACCTGATCGTTAACAGCGTTGAAGATGCCCCCAACCAGCACGGGTTTCCAGATGATCTCGGCGCCCGTGCGCTTAACCATAGCTTCCACGCGAGAGAAACAGAGATAGGTCCAGGGGCTCGAGCAATCGAAATAAAATTCCAGTACCGCCATCACACGCGCCCTCCCGAAGCCGTTTGTCTCTTCTATTGCGGCGGAGTGTGGCCGCTCGCCCGCGGATTCGCAAACGGAACCGATAAAGCCCGACCTCTGTCCCACGATGAGACAGGTATCGGCCAAATGTTAACGCAAAATCTGTCCCGGCAGGGCACCTGGGGAACATCAAATCACGATTGATTAACGCAAAGCGGAAGAATAAGCGCACGTTTCCGCCCTTTATTGGCGCTCATTAAGCTTTCGAGGTTGCTGGCACAGGCATTGCTACCTTCTAGGCAAGCTAACAAATGATTGAACGGAAAAACAATGAACGCCAACCGCATCCATAACCTGAGCCTTGCAGCAGCACTGAGCTTCGCACTCGCCCTCCCGGTCCTGCCGGCTGGCCTGTTCGACGCCGAACCTGCCGCAAATGCATCAGTGGCAGCGGAAACAGCGAGCAACCGGACAAAAAACAACAACCGGGCCGCTTTTGGCACAGCGTTTGAAATGAACGCTAACAACGAACCTTGGTAACGGAGTAAGTCTCGTGTTCTCAACGACAGCGAAACACCTCATTCAGCAAAAAAGCCTGCAAAAGGCAGCTGTACTTGTTGGTCTGGGCCTCGCCCTCACCGGTTGCATCAGCCCAACGGCTGGCAGCGACGGTCGCTACACGACCCCCATCGGGACAGCCCCGGTGATCAACAATGAAACACCCTATTCCAGCGCACTTCGTTGCATTGGCAGCCGCATGTCTGGCAGCGCCGCAACACCGCGCATCGCAGTGGGTAACATCAAGGATTATACCGGCAAGGTAGAGCTTGAAGGCGGCGCAAAGCTGACCCAGGGCGCTTCCCTCATGGCAATTTCTGGTCTGTCAAAGGCAGGCGTCAAGCTGGTGGAGCGTTTTGATACATCAGTTGCCGAACTTGAGCTGAAATATGCCAATGACCGCCTGATCGGCGATGCAAACCCGGACGAAGAATATCGTCAGATTTATGCCGGCTCGATCCGCGGTTCTGACTACTACATGGTTGGTGGCATCACCGAGCTCAATTTCGACATCCGCTCAGGCGGCATCAATGCAGGCTTCTCTGACCTCGACCCAACAGGCATCAGCGCCGCCATCAATGGCCGCCTCTTTGTCATGAACGTAGGTCTCGACCTTCGCCTGGTAGACAGCCGCACACTCGAAGTTGTGCATGTTGTATCTTACCAGAAGCAGATCATCGGCCGCGAAATCTCTGCTGGTGTGTTTGACTTCCTGAACGGCAACACGTTTGAAGTCGGCGCTGGCGAACGTGCCAACGAGCCATTGCAGCTTGGTGTGCGCTCTGTGATCGAACGTGCAATTCTCGAAATGATCGTGCCCCTTTATGGTGTACAGCCAACCGATTGCCGCGACTTCAACAATGGCCAGGACCCGCTCGGCGAAATCCACTACCGCAACCCGCACCGCAATGCACCAGTTGAAGCCTCTGCACCTGCCTCTGCACCTGCCGCTCCAACCGCACCACGTGTCGCACCAGTTGCTCAGCACACGGCACCTGCACAGACGGTTGCAGCCAACACATCAGCCGCACCGGTCATGAACGACCCATACGGTTATTACTCAGAGCCGATCTTCTCCGGCACGCTACGCGGCGGATACAACTGAGTAAAACGCGTTACCAAGCTTTCAAGGTTCGTTGAGAGCAACTTAGGGAGGGCTTCGGCTCTCCCTCTTTTTTTGTGCGCGCCCTGACCTCGCCCGATTCAAACTGGTCGTTTTTGAAAAACTCCCTATTCTATCAAGATAAGGGCCGACTGGATTGGCCCAAAGCCGGGGAGAGACCTATGCTCATCATCAAACCTTATGGCCGCAGCCATGTTGAACCCGACGGGACCAAGCGTAGGCGCACTCTGCACTTGAATACTGCGCCGAAGGAGCCTCAGGAAATTGCAAAATTCGCCGGGTCAGACCCCCGTCTGGTGATCGCTCAATGGGTCTCAATGATTGACAAGATCGCCCGCAAACCGAAGCCAGACAAGAAACCGACATGCGAACAACGCGCCTTCCGAGACAAACTGGGGCAAGCCTGCTGGGAACTGATTGAACAGGAAAAACTCATTCCGGAACTGGAGGGCACAGAAACGCGCTCAATGTTTCACACGCTCTGGTGGTCGAAAATCAGGCCTTATCCCAAAGGTGACTTTCCACCGAAAGGTACGCAACCCGCGTTTGAAGGTCGCTGGTACAAGCGCTTTGCGGGTGAGACAAAGCCGGAGAATGTCAACCACGCAGACATTGCCCGGAAAATCTATGAACATCTCTATGTCGCGGAATACCGGATTAAACCAACCAGCTCCAACAAGCATAAAGGCCTAATCGAGGCGCGCGCTGAGACCATCAATAAGAATGTGCTGAAGCAACCGCAGGAGCAGAGGGCTCTGTGGGACGAGAAAGACGAGGCGACCTATCTGCAGGCAGGGGACATTGGCCGCACCATCTACGAGGCAGCGAAAGCGGAATATAACAAGGAAGGTCATCATCGAAAGCCACTGCACCGGCGCCTATCATTGTCGGAAGCAGGTGAAGTATTCTTTGCGCAATATGGTCGCCTCTTCAGCGACAAAAGCGGTACCCCACTCAGTATTAAAGCGGCCGAAACTCAACATACGGGCCTCTTCAACCTGCATATGGCGGTGAAGGACTTCTACAAGCGTCGTCTGAAACACAGCAAGCGCCAAAATATTCTCACCAGCCTGCCGAAAGACGGTGCCGCCCTCTTTGCTCTTCTCAAAGCCGGACAACAAAACCGGGACCTTGCAGGTCTCGTCCGCCTTGGCAAAATCATCCACTATGAAATGTCACATCAGGCTTGGAATCTCGGCACACCCAATTCAGATGAAATCAAAGAGTTAGACCGCCTTAAATGCCTGATGACAAGCTGGTCAAAGCCGGATCGGTTCAAGAAGCACTGGCCAAAGCGCATTGAAGAAAGCACGTTCTGGACGAGCAAAGGACAAGCGGAAATCCAGCGGCAAGAAGCCTTTGTGCGCATCTGGCGGCACATCATGACGCTTGCCAACCGCACCCTCACCGACTGGGGCTATCCGGATACACATATCAATCACGATATTTTTGAAGGACATAATATCGACCAGACGGTCCGCCAAGTCTCGGCAGAGCAGCACCAACGCAAGCTTGATCTGCTGTTCGGCAAACATGGACGTCTGCTGGCATCCAATGGTTTGGCACCCAGAATACTTGAGACAGCAATCAATCGGATGGCCCATCTGCGCAACCATTCTCTACATTTTACCGACAAGCGCATCTTCGCAACCGCACTTACGCGCTTAACTGAGAATGTCCCAAACATAGTAAAGCCATCACTCAGCGCATTGTGGCGAACCGACGAAGAAGGCCGCGCCGCCGCAATTGGGGCGGCGATGAAGGCCGTCCATACCAGCGCCTATTTTGATGAGGCGCAGAACCGGCATATCTTCACGAGCCTGAGAAATGCAGAGACGAGCTTGCTCCCGCTCCCCCGCTTCAGCCGCATGGTGGCCCGCGCAAACGATGCCTGGAAAAAAGATGAGAAGGACCGCCCCTCCCTGCCCGCGCCCGCCAACAGGCTCAACCTGGAGGACCCGGCACGACTTTGCCAATACGCCACGATAAAACAGCTATACGAAGGCCCCTTCCGCCATTGGCTTGAAGAGCAGAAGGCCGGGGAGATCAACCGCTACATCCGGCAGGCAGTTGCACACACAGACAAGGGTGCAAAAGACATCAATGGACGGAAAAAATCAGAGAAAGAAAAAGCCCTGATCGTCTCCAAGGCAACGCAGCTGCCGAGGCTTGACGCGAAAAATGGTGGGGAAACGATAAAACAATTCTTCTTCCACCTGTCTGCGCGCACCGCAACAGAAATGCGTGTGCAACGCGGCTACCAGAGCGATGCAGAAAACGCGCAGAAACAGGCGGAGTATATCGAAGAGCTGAAATGCGATGTCATCGCCCTGGCGCTTTCTGATTATCTGAATCAAAAAGGTTTCACCTTCATTCTAAAGCTTGAAGAGAAAACACCACTTCCACCAACCGAGATTAACTTGGAGGCAGTCACCACTCCTTCCACAAGACAATCAGCGTCCGTCGCAGACTGGCAGACGGTGCTCTATTTCCTGCTGCACCTCATCCCTGTGGATGAAGCAAGCAAACTTCTCCACCAGATCAGAAAATGGATGGTGCTTGAAGAGCTGCCGCAAATACCCACTGCGTCCACCCAAGCCGCCGAGAAAATCATCTACAAAACAGTGCAAACGCTCGAACTCTATCTGGCGATGCATGATGCGAAGTTTGAAGGCGGGATGAACCGGACAGGCATTGACGGCTTCAAAACCTTTTATGAGAGTGAGGACGGGTTCCAAAAACTCTTCTCAAACTCGGAAAGCGTGGAGGACCGTACCGTGCCCCGGCGCGGCCTGCGGGAGGTGATGCGCTTTGGCCACCTGCCTCTGCTCACTCAGATTTGCGGCAAGCAAAAAATCACTGACCAACAGATCACAGAATGGGAGACGGCAAACAAGGCTGCCCCGGGCAACCTGTCCCGGATTGCAGAACAGCAGCACACGAGGGAGACTTTGCACACAACCTATGCAGGAGCGACGAAGAAGTTCTCGATTGAACAGATAAAGAACTACGCCAAGGCACTTTCCTTCGTCTCCACACACCGATTGCTTGCCGCACAGGTAACATTGACCAATCACATACGGGCACACCGGCTGATGACAGCGGTACTGGCAAGGCTTGCGGACTATGCAGGGCTCTGGGAACGGGACCTCTATTTCGTGACGCTTGCGCTTTGCTATCAGAACAAACACCAGCCGGACGCCATTTTTAACCAACAAGGGTTGCAAGAACTCGCCAAGCGGCAACCCATCAAAGCGCAATGGCAAAAGCTCGGGAACGCCGAAAGCAATGCAGTAGAGAAGGAAATCACCAGATATTTCGGCAATGTGCATGTTGAAGGAAATCGCGACGTGCGGACACGCAATGACCTGGCCCATTTCAACATGTTGCAGGGCGGCAAGCTCAACCTGACCGAATGGGTGAACAGGACAAGGCTCCTAATGCGCCATGACCGGAAGATGAAAAATGCAGTCACTCAATCCGTGCGCGAATTGCTGGCGCGGGAGGGACTGGACCTGACATGGCAGATGGATGCAAGTGCGAGACCCCACTGGCTGCATCAGGCAACCCTCGCCGTGCGATATGCCACACACTTGCAGAAGATCAGTTCTCTCCAACCCAAACTCATGGAGCCGCTGCATGGCAAGGATTTTGTTGATATGATCGCAACGCTTTTTAACGGGACACCGGAGCCCAAAATAGACACGAACAAGAAGATGGACGTGACCGATCTCGACCTCAATCGGCTCCACTTTGTGCCAAAAAAAGGTGGAACGAATGACAAAAAAACGGGACGGAAAGCCTGAAAACATATGGTCGCAGTGCGGATTTTGCGCCGTAAAAAACGGGGTTTTCCAAACCAGCACAATGACTTAAGATAGGCTCTGTTGAAGATCACCCTCAAATGAAGAGGGACTGCACCTAACATCTTTCGCACCCGCCGCGCGCGCGAGTTGAAGATCACCCTCAAATGAAGAGGG
>JAVKCY010000054.1:0-47286 GCA_040223265.1 Parvibaculum sp.
AACGTCTGGACTATTATCAATCGCGCGCATCAGATGATCGAAAGCGTCATCGTCGAGTGTCGCAGGCTCCAGCCCCTCAAGCAATGCACCACCAAATTTTTCGGTTCTGCCGACAGCGGTAAGAGCCTGCTGAATGGGCTCCCTGAATGTCAAAAGAAACGATGGGATAGCGTTCTGGTCAACCAGTGAGGTTGGCTCTAGAAGCTTTTCAAAGCTTGGCGCCTCATTCACAGCCTATCCCCTCCTTCTGCATTTCCGATACGACCGCAAGCGCGACATCACGCGGCATCAAATGTTGAATCTTGTCATCTCGTAGGATTTTTAACGCACACAAAATAATTGGGCCTGCATAGGGCCTTCGATCGCGCCACTCAAAAAATGTGGGGTCTTCCAGTCTCAATACTCCCCGGAGTCCCAAACCGAAAAGCGTCGTCTCCAGAAAGCACTTTGAAAAATTTTTGAAATCAGCGACGCTCGAAAAATAGACAGCAGCCATTGAGCCAACTTCAACATCGGATTGCGGCACCAATTGACCATTAAAGTCCCGATCCAACTCCAGCTGGCTACATATACTCCATTCACCTCTAGGATAGGAACTAACATAAGTTTGATAGGTTCTCTCCACCGCCATCGCCTGCCCTCTCAGGAGGTCAATGAGTGTTATGTCCTGCCCAAATGCGGATGACGCGACAGGTAGATGCCTCTCTTTCCATCCCACAATTGAGCCGGATCCTACTCCTTCGAAGTAAACCGTCGCGCCTATTTGACCTTTCGCATTTTCAATTGCGATTATGCCAACATTTGCAAATTCTAGGGCCTCCTTCACGTTCGAGAACAACCTCATATCATCGTAAATCGCTTGGTTGAAAAACAATATCTCCGGCTTCAAAACATGCGGTTCGTCACCATCTCGCAAAGCCAGTGCATCAAACAGCTCAACAAGATTGTTGGTCTGATAATAGCGGTGAAGCATATGTGGCGAGGCCTGTTCCTTCGCTGCGCAGCTGAGTGAACTGCCTACGACGCCCACGAACGACAATGAGTATGCTACAATGAGTGTTTTTAGTGGTCCTCTAAGCCGCATTCCCGACAACATGCCTCTCCTCAGTACCCACTGACCCGCGTGAAAGACGAAATCTCGCACTCCAAATCTTGCGTTCCAGTTTGGGGCATACGCAAGCACTAATCATCCATCGGTGCGAATGTGATGTGGATAAGTTGGTCGTCGATTTTTGATTGGGACAAATACACACCAATGTTCGCGACATGCGTGCAGCATAATCCCATGTTCGCCATATAAGCTGTTTCGTCATTATGATGATTATGGTGCTCAGTCTTGTGAGCCATGGTGCCGGGTTCCAGATCGGACTTTCCGTCGCGCTCTTCCCCATTGTCATTCTCGCCTGGATTATCGAACGCATGTCGATTGTGTGGGAAGAAGAAGGACCGCGGGCTGTGTTCTCGGAAGGTCTGGGGACCCTTTTTGCTGCCAGCGTGATTTACGTTGTCATCATGCAGGACCAGATCCAGTACCTCATGTTCTACTTCCCCGAGCTCCTTCTGGTCGTGCTGGCGGTTATGATCCTGCTTGGTCGTTATACGGGCTACCGGCTGATGGAGCTTCGTCGCTTCCGGACACTGGGCCAGACACAAGGCAAGACAGGGGGAGAGTGATATGTTTCTTGCGCGCTACAGCACATTAAGGAAACACGGCGTTGTCGGCCTCAATCAGCGCAATATTTCGCTCATCCAGAAACTGAATCGTCGCGAGCTTTATCCGCTTGTCGATAACAAGCTGAAAACGAAAGACCTGGCCATTGCGTTCGGCATTCCGGTGCCGAAACTCTTGGGCTTGATCGAAGAGCAGCATTCCGCCGAAGAAGTGCTGACGGCACTGCCCCGTGAAAACGGTTTCGTGATCAAGCCGGGCCGTGGCAGCGGTGGCAAGGGCGTAATGGTGTTGACCAAACAAAGGGTCGACCGCAAGGGCGTGGTGCGATACCAGAAATCAAACGGCCGGTTGATCGAACGTGAAGATGTTCTGCATCACATCTCCAACATTATTTCGGGCCTCTATTCCCTTGGCGGTACGCGCGACGGTGCGATGGTCGAAGAACTTGTAAAGCCTCATCCTTTCTTTGACCCGATTGCATGGGAAGGTCTTCCCGATGTGCGCATCGTCGTCATGAAAGGCTACCCCATCATGGCGATGATCCGTCTGCCAACCTCGCAATCCCAGGGTCGTGCAAACCTGCACCAGGGTGCCGTTGGTGTGGGCATCAATATCGCCACAGGGATCATGACCTCAGGCGTGCAGTTCAACCATCAGGTCACCGAGCACCCGGACACGCTGAACGAGTTTCGTGGCATGCATATTCCGCAATGGCGAAAACAGCTCGACATGGCTGCGTCTTGTTATGAACTGACCGGGCTTGGCTATCTTGGGTGCGACATCATTCTGGATGCGGAGCGTGGCCCGCTCCTGTTGGAGCTTAATGCCCGTCCCGGACTCAACATTCAAATCGCCAACAATCAGGGGTTGGGGATCAACGTCGCCAAAGCCCATGAATGGGCAGACCTCAGTGAGAGCGTGACTGAGCGCACAGAGCGCGCCATTGTCGCTTTCGGTGGTGGTGAGAAACCTGCCGAAGACTAGGCGGCTTCGAAACCAATCCCACCGGACGCCCCCCCGCAACTGCCCGTACTCATCAAATGCCGATAAAGGGTTGAACAATACGGGCAGCAAGGCTGCGGAACCGCAAAGGTGCGTCGGTCACCGCGAGGCAGATACAATCTTCTTCCGGCCCGGCGACAGGCATATGTTCAACATCTGCGTCTGCCGCCTCCACATCACCACGGTGGAAGTCACCCTGATAGGTGCTGAACGAACCCGTGAGGACGAGGGTCAGTTCCTCTCCATTATGCCCATGCATTGGGACAGGCTTTCCCGCTGGCACTTTGAGCAATCGCGCATGCGCTGTGCCATCTTTCGTAACAATCGGGATGTGGAACGCGCCCGCGCCCAGACGCCGCCATTTGAGCGCATGCAGATCTCCCCCCACATAGGACCGCAAAGGCTCCGGCAGAACGGAAGGGATTTTCTCAACCGGGCGGGCCTCGTCCTCAACGTCTGGACTATTATCAATCGCGCGCATCAGATGATCGAAAGCGTCATCGTCGAGTGTCGCAGGCTCCAGCCCCTCAAGCAATGCACCACCAAATTTTTCGGTTCTGCCGACAGCGGCGCGGCACTCTGCACAAAGGGACAGGTGTGTGGCAACAAGCAGGCTCCACGCCTCGGGCGCACTGCCCGCCGCATAAGCGAGCAGCATTTCTTCTGGAATATGATGGGAAACTCTCATCGCATTAATCCGCCGTGTCCATCTGTTCATTTTCGTCCATTATTTTTCTCAGCTTCCCCATGGCCAATCGCAGTCTGGATTTGACCGTACCGAGCGGGAGGCCAAGACTGTCGGCAATGGCGCCGTGCGACATGTCCTGGAAAAAGGAAAGGTGCAGCAATTGCATCTGCTCATCCGGCAGGCCTGCCATGGCCGTACGCAAATGCCGTTCCGACTGTTTCTGCTCAATCACCGTGTCGGCGGGCGTCTCTTCCATCGGGAGCAGGCTCGGGTCATTCTCATCAAACTCGGGATGGCGCTCTCGCCTGAAGGCATCAATTCTGAGGTTACGGGCGATCCTGAAAATCCAGGTTGAGGGTGCCGCTCTCTCTGCATCGAACTGGCCGGCTTTATGCCAAACCTTCGCCATGGTCTCCTGTGCCAGTTCTTCCGCCTGCTGGTGAGTGCAGCCTAGCTTAATGACATAGGTTTTTACCCGCGGCGCAAAATGGTCGAAAAGCACCCGGAACGCTTTTCGATCCCTGTTCGTACCGACGGACTGAAGACAAAATACGAAATTATCCGCGCTGGGGCCATCCTCATCAGAATGTTCCATTAAATGCTCAGGCCCTCCCCGGCGCGCAGTTGATATCGGATTGCTGACCACGAGCCGCAGATAGGGGCCGCTTGCAAAAGGCTTTGATATGTTCACATCCAATTTCATACCTCTGGTTACGCTTTGCAACCCATATTGGATCACCCCATCACTTGAATTGGATCATTTGGACGCTGGAATTGGCTTATTGCGGGCGTATTTCCCGGTCACTGATCCAATTCTTCTTGCCGGTCGTACTAACATCAACAGACAGACATGAAGGTGAACCTGTGCCCTACGAAGCAAACCTATCCGCCGTCCGCAAAAAAATTGCCATTGTCGGCTCCGGCATCGCCGGCCTGTCCGCAGCATGGATGTTGAACCGGACCCATGACATCACCCTGTTCGAAGCGGGGGACCATATTGGCGGTCATTCCAACACGGTAGACGCCGGGGGCACTGACAATCCCATCCCGGTTGATACGGGGTTCATTGTCTATAATGAACAGAACTATCCCAATCTCGTCGCGCTGTTTGACCATCTTGGTGTCCCAACCAAGTCTTCGAGCATGACCTTTTCCGCGTCGATTGATGCGGGCCGATTTGAATATTCAGGCACGGGTCTCAACGGGTTGCTTGGACAAAGGCGCAACATGGTCAATCCCCGGTTCTGGGCGATGCTTTCCGACATTGTCCGGTTCTACAAGACCGCGCCTTCGCTGGTGAAACAGTCGGAAAATCTGGACCTGACCCTTGGCGATTTCCTCTCTGCCCACAAATATTCGGACGCTTTTACGCATCATCATATCCTCCCCATGGGAGCTGCCATCTGGTCGACCAATGCGCAAGACATGCTGGACTACCCGCTTGCGGCGTTTGTCCGTTTCTTTGAAAGCCATGGGCTCCTGAAACTGTCGGACCGCCCGCAATGGCGCACGGTGGATGGCGGCTCGAGAGAATATGTCAAACGTCTCACAGCCTCGTTTTCGGACAAGATTGTGCACGATGCAGTGACAAGCGTTCGCCGCGCTGCTCATGAGGTGTCACTGCAAACCGCATCGGGTGAGACCCACGCTTTTGATGATGTCGTGATTGCGACACATGCCGATGAGGCGCTCGCGCTTCTTGACGACCCAAGTATTGCTGAACGCCGCCTGCTTGGAGCCTTCCAGTACACCGAAAACGAAACCTACCTTCACACGGACGAACGGCTGATGCCGAAAAGACGCCGGGTCTGGTCCAGCTGGAACTATATTGATGATGGTGCAGCTGAAAAGGGTGAGAACCTCACCGTGACCTATTGGATGAACAGGTTGCAGAACATTGATGAAAGTACGCCGCTGTTCGTAACGCTCAACCCGAACGTGGCGCCCCGGGATGAAACCGTGCTTCGCAAATTCTCCTATCAGCATCCACTCTTCAACAAGGATGCCATGGAAGCGCAGAAGGCGATCTGGACCTTGCAGGGACACAATCGAACATGGTTCTGCGGGAGCTATTTTGGCTATGGCTTTCATGAAGACGCCTTGCAGGCAGGCCTTGCCGTATCGGAACAGATTTCGGGCGTGCGCCGCCCCTGGACGCTTGAGGCTCACACGCCGCGGATCGCCAGCCATATTGACCTCCCCCTGGCGGCGGATTGATCATGAGATCGTGCATATACAAGGGTAGTGTTCATCACACACGGCAACGGCCCCGGCGGCATCATCTCAACTACCGCGTCTTCTCACTACTTGTTGATCTTGATGAACTACCAGAGCTCGCCCATGGCAACCGGTTCCTTGGTGTGAACCGACCAGGTCTCTTTTCATTCTGGGAACGGGATCATGGTGAGGGCACCGATGTTGGCCTTAAAGACTGGGCCCTCGACCATCTGACGCAAGCCAACATCCCCACCGAGAATGTCAGCGTGCGTTTGCTTTGTTATCCCCGCATCCTTGGCTATGTCTTCAATCCACTGTCGGTCTATTATTGTTACGATGGCAAAGGCGCGCTTGTTGCTACGCTTCACGAAGTCAACAACACGTTTGGTGAGAAACACACCTACGTTCTCCCTGCGGTTCCTCCCGCAAACGGCGCCCGAGCCGGTGGACGCTTTCAGCAATCATCACCGAAACATCTTGCGGTTTCCCCCTTTACCGAGATGAACGCCGAGTATCAATTCAACCTCAACGAGCCGAAGGACAGTGTGCACGTTCACATTTGTCTGCGCGACACAGAAGGCCCTTTGCTGTCGGCGTCATTCTCCGGCACACGATATCGACTGAGCGACAGACAATTATTGCTGACTTTTTTCCAATACCCATTAATGACGTTGAAGGTCACGTTGGGCATTCATGTTGAGGCGCTGCGCCTTTGGCTCAAAGGTGTGCCTTTGGTCCCTCGCACACCTGCGCCCCAGCCCATCTCCGCGTCGCATCCCATTGCCAGGCGCTCACCGTCAGCCATGAATTGAACCTGATACGTCAGCGGAACAATTTTCGCCTGATGGCTTTGAGCATCCAACCAATGATGGGGAAATGCTCGTAGAAGTGCCTCGCGGCGTCCCAATGATCCTCGTGAGAGATGACCAAACCATCAGCGTTGAAAATGACTTTTGACATGCCCTCAAACGACCAGGGCTTGCCACGCAAGGTCGCAATGTATCGCCAATGAAGCAAGCCTGTGCTTCCAGTCATAGCCTGATGCAATACTTCAAAACGCACATCGCCCAAAGTGTCGTACATGTGCGCAAACATGGCCTGCATCTTGTCTACGCCGATCACATGATTGAACGGGTCGCGAAAGACAACATTTTCAGCAACATAGCGCGGCAGATCAGTGAGCGTGTCCCTGCTCAGGTTTTCCAATGCTCCCGCATAAATTTCCAATGCCGTCCTCATGATGTCACCATATAGGCTATGATCGCAAAAAGGGAAGCCTGGAATTGGATGTTGGCACTTCATCTGCTTCGCAAATCGTCATGGGAACGGCTTTGACCTGACAGTACAATCTGGGATGCGACAGTTGAGGATTTGTATAAGCGATGCCAGGTCACTGGCGCACATACCGACACCTGTGCGCGCGCTGTATGTGCTTTGCGAAGGCGATGTCGATCTAGAAGCAAAACTGGGCGAATGGGAACGCTTCTACAATTTCCACAGGCCACACGGTGCACACAACGAAAAAACGCCTTACGAAGCGCTCAGAGAAAATCTATAATCAACAAACAGGATGTCCCGAGAGTAACAGCTCCTTACAATTGTTCGTCATCAGATATTTTTAGACATTATGTCGTCTGACTTACTGATGTTGCCTGACTTACTGGAGTTCATCCGCTTTTATTGACAAGCGCGGCAATGCAAATCCGGCAACAACGCAGAGCGCAAGCTGCGGAAATGGCAGTATTGTAAATGATACAGGCTGGGTCAAAGCGAATGCTGCGGGCCTGGGCATTGCCATAAACTGAGGCCAACTCCAAATATTGTTATAATGGCTTTGTCACAAACTCGAACTCAAGACCAGCGAAATTCTAGAAAATGTTGGAAGATGGTGGCCCCACCCGGAAGCGAATACGGAACAAAATACACTAGCAAAAACAATAAGTTATGAGCAACCTAGCACACCCATGTGTACCACGAATGTGTACCATAATACCAAAATTCGGTCAGAGTCTTATCATCTTCCATCGGCACTCAAATTCACAAACACCGCTCCTCGAAAGCTACCTACTCCCTGTCGATCAAAATGATCAGTGTGCACAGGTATGGTTGAAACACGAAGCTAGACGGACGCTCCAAGAAATCCAGACAATCCAATAAAATCAACGTCTTTTGATCACGGTGGACGATGGATGTGTACCACAAATGTGTCCCAAAATCGATCCCAGCCTGTTAGGCGTGGTTTCATGGTTGTGCTTCGGCGCAAGTGTGAAGATCATCCTGTTCACGGCGGACAATCTTTGCAGGATTCACTGGCCATCAATCTCGGATGAAGTATTTAGCAGAAACAGAACGATAGAAGACGGAGCGGGGAGATTTCAATTGCTGATCTAGGTCATTTGATCAGGCCAACCGATCCAAGTCTCCAAAGTGACTGAGTTTGTGACAAAGCCCGTCGTCTTTCTTGTAGGACTGAATTGCACCCACAACTGCTTTATCGCCGTCGACCACAGCTTCAACCAGTGTTTTGAGAATAGACGTCGTCTCTGTAGTGGCGCCGATATAACCGGCGCGGATCAAGTCGAGAAATGGCCCTTGTCGCAGGTAGCGGCCAGCGAGGCTCTCGAAGCTTACGCGAACTGCACCGCGCGGTCCTTTGCACGACGGATCGGCCCGCAACCGCTCGAAGTGATCTATGGGCATGACAATGCCTGCGTTACTTAACGCTCCATCACGCTTTACAAATTTGAGATAATAGGGCTGCGGATTAAGTCGGTATTCGTATGGCTTCGGCGGATGTGTCATGCTGAATTTCTTCATGCGCGCAACCTCATCGTCGAGCTTGGAATCCGGTCGGTAAACCCAATCTTTATCCCCGTCTTTCGGGGTATGGGGCTCAAGCATCTCGTACTGCACCATGACGATGTTTTGGCGTGTGACGTTGAAATATATGAGATCAACGCCGAAGACATTTTCAAGCGGGTGGCGGTTGGCGGTGAAAACCTCAAGACGCTCACGGCCTTTTTCGAAAACAGCGCACCCGGTGATGTCGCTGTCAATCAGCGCGAATTCGGGAAACGTGCGAGCGTCGTGCTCGGCGAGCGAATCCACAATGATATTGACGCGCGCAAGTGCTGTATCCTGCCCCCTGCTGAGTTCAAGCGAAACCGCCTGACCACCGGGCGAGAGGCGATTTTCCTCCTGCTGGAAACAGCCGCGCCCGACCGAAGTGCCGAAGCCCTGAACGATATGTTTGCTTCCTTTGAAACCTATTTCAGGTCCGAACGCCGTGTCTGTCTGTTCGCGGCCTTTGCACTTACAGAGACGCGCGATCAATTCAGTATGAATACCCGCTCTTATTTTGTTCTGTGGCTGGAGGCTGTCTGCACAGCCCTTGCTGGAGATCGCCTGACCAAAGGACAGGCAAAGGTCCCCGTAGAGAAAATCATGAGTGAAATCCAGGGTGCGATTATTCTGTCCCGGGCGATGGTGGATGGAGAGTTTTTTCACCGCACCCTGCTCCACCTTAAAGAGAAAGCGGCTCTGCATCGATAACACTCTTTGCGCATCGTATCGATGACGCCTTGCCCGGATGCGTGGGAAGAGCTGTCACTCTCGTTTCCACCCCACGGTTGAAACTGGGCACCACCCTATTCCCATTCGATGATCAATTGAAACGATATCTACTTGAAATATATAGATAACTATTTTCACCAAAATCCTAAATACCGTCAATTTCCCACGCTTGTGAAAAAATTGACTTTATGTAGTCTCAATCTTGGCATGCATCTTGACGACACAATTGTCGCCTATGTGCGGGAGATTTGGTACGATTTTTCCCTTTTTTCTGCCTCAAGGGCTGCATTGATGCTCACCGACGCGCAAGCGACCGGATGAAGTCTGTCTTGCTGATCTACATAGTTCATCCGCCGTGCGGGAATAGGCCATAGCGACCTTGGTGAGGGTTCTTTGTGAAGACGATCACATTGCCACTCTTTTCCACGAAGGCTGGCGGATGCTCGTTCTCGATGATTATGATCTGCGCTTTGGCCTTCAGGCCAAGGAGATACTCGTAGAACTTTTCCTTCAAGTCTGTGCCGCTTAGGTCATCCTCATCACCTTCTGGCTTCCAATAGGCCAGCAGCGGTGAGTCCAGTACGAGGAACCCTGGATGCGGAAGATCATGTTCGAGACAGAATTCAAGCAAGCCGACCGACACCGCAGCATGTGTAATCGCGCGTAGGCCTTTGCCGGAGCTGCCCCTTGGCTTGCCTGCAATTTGAAAGTCTTTCGTCTTCTCGTCGAAGAAGACACGGGTTGCGTTGGGGTAGTGCCACTCGCCCAATATTCGCTCGACGGTCTGGGAGAATTCGTCGAGAGTGGCTGTCGGAATGGTTGTGCGCGACTCGGATTGATCTCCGCCATCGTCATCCTGAGATTCGAGTTCTTCCTTTTGCTTGATCAGACGGTCGAGCCTTGCAAAATACTCCAAGGCGGCCCTCACCTCAGCGCGCTTGGAAATGAGCTCATCGAAAGTCGCGCGCTCCGCTGAAACATTCGGAGAAGCAACTTTGACAAGCGCACCTTCCGCATCTTGATATTTCTGCACGAATTCTGGCAGCGCCGCTTCGATTCCTTCCGCTTCCTTCGCTAAAGCTTCCAGTGTCTCGCTCAGTTCTCGCCTGAGCTGCCGTATCTTTTCCATCTCGACACCGGAAGCGAGAACAACCTGCTCGGTATTTCCGTCACAATCCTGATCGAGATGCTGGCTCGTGGGTGCGGCCCCGCACAAGGGGCAGGCGCTCCTATCGAGATGCACAAAGAACGAACCGGACTCATGGATCGCTTCGAGTCGTTTTAGGTCGATCTGGTAGTGTTCATCAAGGAGCCCGAACCTCCCGCTCAATTCAGAAATCTCTTGAAGACGCGCACGCCGTTTCTGTATCTCCTGCGCAAATTCTCCCCTCTTCTCGATTAAGCCATCCAAAGCGCCTTGCACTTCGGTCAGAGAGGAGCGCTGCTCATCAATCGTCTCTTCGAGTTTTACGAGTTGCTCGTTCAGCTCGTTCCGGTCGAGCCCTGACTCATCAATCTCCTCCTGTAATTCGAGGATCATTTGATCGAGTAGGTCGATCTTGCCGGAAACGGATTCTAGCCTGACCTTCGTTTCACGCGTGCCTACAAGCGCGCTGTCATCGGTGCCCGTTACAAGCAGTTTGAAAGCGGCATATTCAGGCGTCGATTGAACAAACTGGCCCGAAAGAAACGGGGATGCTCGCCTTTGAATCTCTTGTTCATTGACCACAGCAAGGCGGGCCAAATCGCGAAAGCTGAGAGTGCGGGTTGCTCCCGCCTTATTCCTGCGCAGAAGCATTTCTTCAAGGTCAAGGCGTTCAAGTAATGCGTGCGAAAGCGTGTCCGTGCGGGCAGCACTGTGCTTCTCCCGAAGTACTGTCGGTTCAGTTTTCGGCGCTTCGTCAAACAGCTGCTCCTCATAGGCGGAAAAATTGCCGCCTTCGATGCTGCGCTCCAGTCCAAGAGGCGGCCAACCATGACTTTCGACAAGAAGACGAACGCGATCATAGCCCGCCCTCTCCAATACATCGCGTGGCGTGTCACCACCGCCAAGCATGAAGTCGATTGTATCGACGATAAAGGATTTTCCGGTCTCCGAAGCACCGCAGATAACGTTGAGCCCAGGCTCAAAGGTCACGCTGGCGTGTGGACGCTTAGGCCCAAGAAAAGCCAAATGTCTGATGAGGAGACTGCTCATGTCGGCTGCTCCAGTTGTTGGTCGCTTTCGATCGGCAGGAACTCTACAGTCCATGCCGCGAAAAGCTTCTTCGTGACGCCAACAAGCTCCTCATTGGTCATGCTGTCGAACGTCTCAATGACCCAATTTGCTCTCTCCTTAACTCCAGCGAGGTATTCTGATTTTAGATTCGCCAGAAAAGCGCCTGCCGCATCTTCCGCCGCATACTGAAACCCGTTAGCGTCAATATAGCGTGCAATCAGGCCCGCACTCATCATCAGCAAGAGTCCGCGTTCCACCAAGTGACGACGAACCAGCAGTTCGTTCGAGCGCAGTGGCAAGGCAGGATGGAGACTGGGCGGACCATCAGCATCTGCCGAATGGACTGTCAGGTAATCGTACTGAACAAGGCGATGCAAATCATGCCCGTTCGGATAAGCGGCAGCGAGTATGGCGAGCGCCCTCACACCCGTTTCGAGTGCGCTGTTAAATGGTGCCGCAGGTTGTTTGTGGATCGCGTCATGCATTGGGGTTCACCCACGTAAGTCGATCGTCATTTGCGAGCTGATGACAAACCCCCTGCTTGTCTGCAACGCGCGTCACACTCGCCAGCCCGTTCCCTCCCACGTCGATCGAGCCCGCAGTCGTGATCGCCTGACGCAATCGATAGAGCCCCGATTTGTGTTCGCTCTCGCAAACGTCGATAACGCCATTGTAAATATCGTCCTGAAGCGATGCGAACGTCCCTTGGGGAGTGCGATCACGTGCGAAATTTCGGAGTGCCTCAGCACTGTAGAAAAGGACCCGTTGTCGATTGTAATGTCCCGATAGTCTAGCGTCGTCGGCAAAATCACTCGCAGATTGAATGGCCCTTCCGCAGTGATCGCCGTAGGCATCGAAAATCTTTCTCAGGTAAACGCTTTCGTGATCGGAAGGGTCACCGGGTGGCATCGGCGCGTCGTCTCTTGCGGGCAATCCACCGCCGAACCGCGGAGCGTAGAAAACGGTCTTTGAATGTTCTTCGATTAGCTCCGCGCCTGTTATGTCCCCAAAAATGCTGAAGTCGAATGCTTCGACGTAGACCAACAAATCATCCTCTAATGGAGCGTCGATCCCTTTGCCAATTTTTGGGGCGCATTGTTTAGCCCAACGCTCCTTAATCTCCTTTTTGAAACGAAGAGGGTCTTTTAGCCAGCGTGCTACGGTGATTCCGGCACCTCTCGGAGAGACGAATATGTGCCTTCGTGGAATCCGACAGGTCTGGTTGAATGGGGGAGTCTTTTTGAAGGAATGATAGATTAGCTTGGCAACCTCAGCGCACACGTCCTCTGGGGTCAGCGCCTGATCGTAGTGCTTGCACTGAAAGCTATCCCAAGCTTCTGCAAATCCGCTCTCACCTGAAAAGGCGACTACGTCGAGACCAAGGTCGCCCGGACCAGAATAGCGCCGGATTGCGTGGTATTTTTCGGCAGCCTTGTGGAATGAAAGCCATTCCTCAGTAAAAAGCTCCCAATCGACGGGCGACATGATTTCAACGACCCGTATCGGCGGAATAGGAATTCCATTCGCCACCTGCGCAGCCGTCGGCACCACTGCCGAAAGTTCGGGTTGAATGTCGGTAAAGGGTAGAACGTCTGTCATCGTGCCGATGTGCCCCCACCGTAACGTTGTTCCTGTGCCTCGCGTAAAGCACGACTAAAGAAATGCCGCGTCGCCTTATCCCGCGCCTCAGCATCAGTCAGCACAATATTCTTCATTTCATTGTCGCGCTGGAACATGCGGATAGCGCCCTGGAAGAACGCATCACGGAACGCAGCGTAGACGACATCGGGCGGATTGTTCCGCAGCATCTCGGTCATGTCCTCGTCCATGATATCGCGGTTGACCTGCTCGAAGCGGATCATGTCGGCTTCTGAGAAGTCTGTGCCGTGACGTTCATTGAACGCCTGAACGATCTCTGACAGGTCCTTCTTTTCGTCTTCGGTGTATGGCTTCGCACCGAACTCGCTGATCGCCTTCAAGGCTTCGGTATCTCCAGCGCCGAGTGACGCGCGGCCAGCCTCTTTCTCGACCACCTTGAATGCCTGCAGACGAAGCATTTCATCAGTAATCTCGATTTCGGGCGGCATTTCGCGGTTGGGCAGCAGTCGCGCGAGCCAGTTGCCATAGGTGGCAAGCTTCTCAAGACTTGTATCTTCCAGACGCATGATTTGCGCGATGAAACTGTAGAAGCGTCCAAAGCTCTTTAGGAGCTGGCGGAATTCTTCTTGCCGCCCCTCGTCATCATCTGCTTCGAAGCGCGCAACGGCGTGCTTGACGAGGCCTTCGAGCTGAGCGCGATCAGCACCGCTGAGCGGTCCCTTAAAGTAGGTCTGCGCGAAACGCTCAATCTCTTCCCTGTCGAGATAGCCGAAGCGATAGAGCCGTCCTTCAAGGTCGTAAACCATGTTCGGATCGGACATAGCCTCGACAGTTGTCGTTTCGAAGAAGGGTTTGAACGCGATCTGAATTTCTTCAATTGTATTCTGAAAATCCAGAATGAATGTCTGATCCTTGCCCGCTCGGGTGCGGTTCAGCCGCGAGAGTGTCTGAACGGCCTGAAGCCCTGCGAGCTTGCGATCTACATACATGGCGCAAAGCTTGGGTTGATCGAATCCTGTCTGATACTTCTCGGCGACGATCAGGATTTGATAGGTCTCGGGGTACGGCGTGCCGTCTGGCTTGACCCCGTCAAAGCGGCCAGGAAGCTCGGTTTCCGAGAAGTCGTTCAGATCAGCTTCAGAATAGGTCTCTCCATCCAGTTCAAGATCGTCGGAGAATGCGACAAGAGCTTTTAGGTCTCCGTAGCCTTGCTCTCGGATGTATTTCTTCACCCCGAAATAATAGCGCAATGCATGCTCGCGGCTTTGGGCGACAATCATGGCTTTGGCCTGACCCCCAAGCATCCCCATGACATGGCGACGGAAATGCTCGACCATAATCTCGACCTTCTGGCCAATGGCAGTCGCGTGAAGGTTAGCGTACCGTGCGACTTTCCGCTGACCGCGCCGCCCGCTTAGCTCGGGATCATCTTCGATGGTCTTTTCGAGCTGATAGTAGGCTTTGTAGGTCATGTAGTTCTGGAGCACGTCCAGAATGAAGCCCTCTTCGATGGCCTGCCGCATCGAATATAAATGGAACGGTTGAGGTAGACCATCAGGGCCTTGCACCCCGAACCGTTCAAGCGTGACGTTGCGAGGGGTAGCGGTGAAGGCGAAGAAGCTGATGTTGGACTGTGGCCCGCGAGCTTTCTGATACTCTGCAATCAGGTCCTCAATGTCGTCACTCGATGAAGTTTCGCGCGTAAGCGCATCCGTCATTGACTGCGCCGCTTTGCCGGACTGACTCGAATGGGCTTCGTCGATGATGACCGCAAAGCTTCGCTTGCTCTGACCCGATAGTGCCTTGAGGTGATCCGTCGAGAACTTCTGGATCGTCGTGACGATGATCCGTGCACCTTTCGCGATGGCGTCCTTAAGCTGCCGCGATGTGCCGTCGATCTTCTTGACGACGCCTTGCGTCTGCTCGAACTGCGTGACTGTGCTTTGAAGCTGCCGGTCGAGCACAACGCGGTCAGTGACGATAATCGCCGTATGGAAAACCTGATTGTCATCAGTGTCGTGCAAGTTGATGGCGTGATGCGCGAGCCAGCCTATCGTGTTGGACTTGCCCGAGCCTGCCGAGTGCTGAACGAGATAGTTTTGCCCTGCGCCGTTCACGCGGGCATGCGTCATGATTTTCCTTACCGCGTCGAGCTGCTGGAAGCGCGGAAAGATCATCACTTCGTTCTTGCCCGTGGCCTCTAGCGTCATGAACAGCCCAATCACATCGATCAGCACTGAGCGGGAGAAGATAGCCGACCCCCAATCGCCGTCACCATAGAGATAGGCGATACGGTGCTCACCCTCGACATCGGGATTGCCCGCGCCGCCGTCGCGTCCGCGATTGAAAGGTAGGAACCGCGTCTTGCCGTTTTGCAGCCGCGTAGTCATCGATACGTTGTCTTCATCGATGGCGAAATGAACGAGAGCGCCACGCTTGAACGTCAATAATGGCTCATTCGCAGGCGAGCGATCAGTGCGATACTGCTTTTCTGCATGTCTGAACGTCGTGCCTGTTAGAAGATTTTTCGCTTCAATCGTTGCGATGGGCAGCCCGTTCAAGAAGAGGACGACATCAATACGGTTGCCGTGCTTCTGGCTGTAGACAACCTCATCCATCACGCTGAGAATATTCGCTTCATACTCGGCGATGCGCTTGGGCTCCAAGCCGCTTGCGGGACGGAAATAACAGAACACGAACGGAATACCTGGGACGATCTTTAAGCCCTGTCTGAGCACATCCAACAGACCGCGATCCTTGAGCGCCTTGTCGAGTTGTTTGAAAAGAACGTCTTCGGCTGAACCTGAGTAATGCTGTTCAAGTTTCTCCCATGACTCCGCCTGCGTCTCTTTCAAAAACCTAACGACAATCTCGCAATCAATCGCCAGAGGCTTGTCGAAGTGGATTTCACCAACATAGCTCCGGCTCTTCTCGGACCCCACGCGGCGCAAATAACCCTGGGTTGAAACAAGGCTTTCGATCAGGTGCTCTTGAAGCACATCCTCCTTGTGAACATTCGAGGCGACGTGTTCGGTCATTGGGACACCTCTTCTAGCAAGCTAGCCGGGTTCCAAACACACTTAGCTATTTGGCGGTAAAGTTCTCCCCGAGCATCGATGCTCGCCTTCTTAAATTCAGTTATTGATTCAAATGGTAGTTTGCGTTCAGTGACGAAACGCACAAAGCCAGGATTATACTCATAGCAATTCGGATTAAGCGATTTCGCCAAGAGGTTCTGCGAGAAGTAGTGCTCCAGCTTGACTGCATACCGATTGTCGCCGTAACTGGCATTGAAGGATTTCGGCAGGAGCAAGAGACCGCCAATCCGGTTCCGGTGCTCGGCAAAATCAGCGGGGTGCTCAAACTCATCAGTATGGCGCTCGAAATGATCGGCCCAGACGTGTTCGACCTCATAGGTTACGCCGTCGCCCCCGACATACTCTTTGAAGCGTGACGCCATGCCTGACTGCACCTCGATATAATCGGTCATTCGAGCGAGAATGCGATGGAGAACCTTCCTGTTCTGTTGATGCAGGTAAAGGCCTGTCCCTTGGCGATGGTACTCACTGTTCGCGTCAAAGTTCTCTTCTTCGGCTTGCAGCTTTTTGTACAGCAACTCCGCAAGTTCTGCTGAACTAAGTCCGCGGATGTCGCGCATTACGAGGAACATTGCGTACTGCATTGTTGAGTATGCAATGCTGCGGAAGTTCCACAATCGCCACGTGAGAAGAATATCGAGAAACTTGGCAGTAATGCAGATTTTGCGGTCAATTTCTTCCGGCGTGTCGGTTGGTTTGAGCGGTGCTAGCAAAATCTGATATTGCTGAGTAAAGCCGTTCCAAGCGTTATAACAAACGTGCTCAAGGCCCTGCGTGATTTCGGCGGAAGCATTCAGCAAGCGAAGATATTGTTTCGAGTAGAAATCGAAATCTGTGTTCACGAACCTCAGGAAGTCAGAGGGCTTCTCCAAGCCTACCTGACGACGCGAGTCTCTAAGCCAGCGATGATATTCCGTACCGATCCGGTCGAAATCTTCCTGTTTTGCGCCCTTCTTGCGCTCACGAATTTTCGTCGCGTATTGGCTGCGAAGCCATGCTTTGAAGAAGTCAGCATCACCCTCCTTATCCCAATCGACAAGGTCGCGAATACGGGTCTTCCAGCGGCTATTTACATCGACGCGAGCATTCTCATCGATATTTGCCAATAGGTAGCCCTTAAGCATGTCGGTCGGGCTGAGCGACAGCCCGCGATCATTCATGGTCTCGAAAATCGTGTAGGCATCGTCATCCGAGTAAGCGGTGATCTCGACCAGGTGTACATTCTCCAGCATCCAGTCGATGAAGTATGGCAATGCCTTGCCTCGCAATTCTTCCGGGAATGCAGCGTCGATATCCTGATACCGGTCATAGACGTTTTGAACGGACTCCAGCGCTTCGGTCGTGTCGAAGACTTCCCCTTCAAATAGAGCCTCCATGCACGACGACCGCTCGGCCACATCAAGATTGAACGACTTTTCGCCAAAGCGTTCCGAGAAGATGAGTTCGTCGATCTGAACCTTATCTTCGCGGGGACGCTGGAGGTTATGCAGCAAGATTAGAAACAGCGAAAGGCTCGTTAGCCTTTGCTGGCCATCGACAATGTAGTTCGCACTTTCCTTTTTGCTGATGATGATTGAGCCAAGAAAATAATGCGGATAGTCGGCGACTTTCTTTCGCTCGTGCGCGTCGTCATAATCCTCAAGGAACTTGTTGACGAGGTCATTCACCAGCTCGGCGGCTTGCTTCTCTCCCCACTTGTACTCACGCTGATAATAGTCGATCGAATACTTTACGCCTTTCAGCAGCTCACGGACGGTTTTGGCTTTTCCAAGAATCTCTCTCATGCACGCGCCTCCCGAAGGGACATTTCCTCTTCAATTTGTTCAAGACGGCGGTCGGTCCGGCCAGTCTTGCCCCAGGTCGCCACGTCGATTTGGCCCGTGACAGCGGCAGTGATCAGAGCAACCCGAAATTCCTGAAGCCGTTCAATCGAAGTAGAGTTAGTGAGGATCAGCGCATCAACACGAGCTTGCTCCGAGTCGAGGTCGGCAACGATACGTTCTTGGATCTGTGGAACGGGCCACCATACTTTTTCCGGATGCACCAAATTCCTATTAAGTGTCGGATTAGCAGAACTTCTGTCGAAAGACCCCAAGTCTAATGCCATGAACTTATAGTAGACAAACTTCGGGTGATTCCGGCCAAATCTTTTCACATACAAGACTGTATCATGTGGCCAATAATCTCGCGGTTCGAAATGGAGCTTTCCTGCAGAACCTTTTCGCCCAACAATTACACCAGGTCCTTTGCAAAGATATTCTTCGTGAAATGATGAAACGCCGCCAGATGAAACCACAGGATAGCGTCCATTCTCATTTTGCTTTGCTTTTGTAATATCAACGCCCCGCTGTAGGGTGATCTCTCGGCGCAAAGCAAGGAAACGCCATCCATCACTCTGTTTTTCTCGCTCCTTGGCTGACAGCCCCAGACCTCCACCAACGACCTTGGATACTAGAGCCCGAAAACGCTCTGCACTAAGAACAGAAAGCAGTTGCTTCTTCTCAATCAGTTGGTCAATTCGGGCGGTCTCGCGGTCAAGAAAATCCGCGATGGCTTTTTGGGTGTCTTCGTCTGGTGTCGCGATCCAGTCATTCGGGAAGTCAGCAAACTTGATAGATTGCCGAACGCCCGCCCCTAGTGAGTAGTAATACTTTGCCAAATCAAGGGCCAGAAGAGCATAGGCCCAAAATCGCGGATCGTGGCCGCGTTCCAGCTCCAAGGCATCATAAGCGGATGTAATGATGCCGCGCTCCTTAACCAGTCCCTGCCTAAGACTGCGCTTATCGTTCTGAAGGTCTGTTAACCGCATCACAATGTTGCCGGGGTCTACGATTTGGTATGTTTCGAAGCTCTCGGGAAGCAAACCGTCGGCAGTATCGATGTCTTTGTTGATGATGCGTCCGTAGCTCAATGAAAGGAGGTTATCCTCCCTCATTCCAAGGTTCTTATACGCCGTGCGAACACGGAAAACTCGATGGAGTTTGTTCAAAATCCAATTCGATGGTGGCGGTGAGCTATGAACGCGTTCTTGAAGGGTAATCACGCCGCCACCTCCTTCAGAAGCCCTGCGATCTCGACTTCGAGTGCTTTCAGCTCCGCGTCAATCTCTTTCAGCGGGCGGGGCGGCACATACTGGTAGAAGTGTCGGTTGAAGTTGATCTCATAGCCGACACGGCCAACATGGCGGTCGCGAGCGTCGGTATAGCTTTCATCAACCCAGGCGTCGGGCACGAAGGGCAGCACCTCGCGCTCCATGTAGTCGCGGTAATCCTCACCGAGCGGCACAAACTCATGATCGCGGAGATCGGTATCGGGCTCTGGCTTTCCGTCTTTGTCTGTGCAGATATCGGCATTCTCGTCCCGCTCCGACAGGGCGTTGAGGATTGCCTTTTTGACCGGCGCGCCGACTTTGACGCCTTCGGCCTTGAGAGCCTTGGCAAGCGTCTTTTCAAACGCATCGCGGTTGGTGAAGAGCGTGTCCGGCAGGCTTGCCAGTGCGGCGCGGATGCTCTCGGCCTCATCGTCTTTCAGCTTCTGGAACGGCTTTTCATCCGCGAGCCGCGAAAGCCGCTCCTTGCTCGCCTGAAAATTTAGCCGCAAGGGACGTTCGACCCGAATTTCACGGTATCCAAAATCGCCGGTGCTGAAGATTTTCGAAATATCAGATTCGCCGCTCCCACCATTCAGAAAGTCCGCATAAATGCGCACTATGTCGGCGCGAGCCTTGTCGGGTATCTCCCGCCGTTTGGAGCCGAGCGATTTGCGCATGCTCTTCCAGAAGCGCTCGCCCGAAGCGTCAATAAGTTGCACCTTGCCCTGGCGGCTGGCGGGCTTGCGGTTCGTCAGCAGCCAGACGTAGGTCTGAATGCTGGTGTTGTAGAAAAGGTCGGTGGGCAGGGCCACAATCGCCTCGACCCAGTCATTTTCGAGCATCCACCGTCGGATTTCGCTCTCGCCAGACTGCGCCCCGCCGGTGAAGAGCGGCGAGCCGTTCATAACGATGCCAATGCGCGAGCCGTCCTCGTCATCGCGCATCTTCGAAATCATGTGCTGAAGGAACAGGAGTTGGCCGTCGGATATGCGCGGCGTGCCCGCCCCAAAGCGGCCTGCTGAACCCATATTCTCGGCCTCGGCCTTGATCGGGTCCTGGTATTTTTTCCAGTCCACGCCGTAGGGCGGATTGGACAGCATGTAGTGGAATTTCTTTCCCGCGTGAGCGTCACTGGTGAGCGTGTTGCCGAAAGCGATCTGCTCCGGGTCGTGGCCGGTGACCAGCATATCTGATTTGCAGATGCCGAAGGACTCGTCGTTCAACTCCTGCCCAAACAGTTCAACGCGGATATTGGGGTTGAAGTCCTTCAGTGCCTCTTCGGTGAGCGCGAGCATGCCGCCGGTGCCGCAAGCGGGGTCGTAGACCTGGCGAATGATACCGCGCCCGGTGAGCTTGGCGTCGTCATTGGCGATCAGCAGATCGACGATCAGGCGGATGATCTCGCGCGGGGTGAAATGCTCCCCGGCGGTCTCGTTCGACATTTCCGAGAAGCGGCGGATCAGTTCCTCGAACAGGTAACCCATTTCGAGATTGCTGACCGTGTCCGGGTGCAGGTCAATTTCACAGAAACGCTCGAACACATTCCAAAGAATGCCGCCGTCTTTCAGACGCTTGAGCTGATCGGTGAAGCGGAACTTGTCGAGAAAGATGTCGCGGACATTGGGTGAGAATTTCGTGATGTAGTCGATCAGGTTCTGGTGAAGCTGGCCGGGCTCTTGGCCCTTCAGGCTGTCGAAGGTGAAGCGCGAGAGGTTGTAGACCTTCACATTGCCGCCGACTGCGCCAAACCGGATCATGTCGCGGGTCGCGTCATCCGCGCTTTCAGGGAGAGTTTTTTCAGCATCGAGAACAGCCTGTTTGGAGCCTTCCAGCAAGCAATCAAGGCGGCGAAGCACGACGAAGGGCAAGACCACCTTGCCATATTCGGATTGCTTGAAGTCGCCGCGAAGAATTTCTGCGATCGACCAAACAAATGAAGAGAGATTTTGTGTTTTCTCTAGCGCCTGCGACATACTCAACCCCGTTTATGCAAATGGAGCCTGTTAGTAGGCCATCCACATGCTGATTTGCTGAACAATCTAACTCTCCCTGCTAAAATAGCAATATTACCAGCCCTGGCCGAGCTGACTCTCCTACGGGTGAGCCTTTCGTGTATCCGCCGAGTATCGTATTTCCCTTTAGACGAAATCAGGCTATCACTGTCCTCGGAGCCGTAACGCGCGGCTCTGGGGCTCGTAACCCCGACTTAGACGGTTGGATCAACCGGAATGATCCTCCTTGACCTTTGCGGTCGGGGAGCCTGCGGCGTATGTCCAGGTTCTCCGAACTAAAGGCCGTAGGGGCCGATCTAAGTCGGTTTACGAACTCCCCGATCACCAGGGATCAAGACCCGGAATCATCCTGATGGGGCGCTATCAGGCTCTGATCTCCGAGGGAGTTCGGATTCTCATGCTAACTCGCCCTTATTCAACGCCAATCCTAGTCACCGACGATTCCGCGTCGGGAACCCTGCCGCTTGAGCGAATGCACTTTGGTGACAAAGCCAAAAAGGAAAAATGGCTGCAGGAGAGAATTCATCACTATCCGGCTTGCCTTCCCCTTGATCAGATCGAACCAGCATTCGGCGACCTGATCCCGGTCTGTATGGAACTATCGACACCCCATGGAGCTATCGACAATCTGTTTATGACGCCTTCCGGGGACCTCCTTCTCATCGAGGTGAAGCTCTGGCAAAACTCGGAGGCACGCAGAAAGGTGGTCGCTCAAGCGTTAGATTACGTGGCGTGGCTATTCTCTGTGGATTACGAGGAATTGGAACGAACAATTCTGAAGAACAAGTCAGTAGCGGAATCCGGTGCCAACTCACTCTATGAGCTCGTCTATCATCCAGAACAACTTGACGAAGCTGCATTTATTGATTCGGTAAATCACAATTTGTCTAAGGGGCGGGCCCTTGTCCTCGTCGTTGGAGATGGCATCAGGACAGAAGCCCAGAAGCTCGTTGAGCTATTGGAAGACTACGGCAATCTTCAGTTCACATTTGCCTTGATCGAACTCGCTGTCTTCGGCCGAAATGATCGACCAGAGGAATTTCTGATCTGTCCGCGAGTTCTAGCCAAGACGGAGATGCTTCGCCGGACAATTTTCGATATACAGCTAGGTGCAGCTCCTCTCGCAACTCGGACGGGGGCAACTGGTACCAGAACACAGGCTGCAACCGCGGAGAAGAATACGCCCCTACTCTCCATCTCCTCTGAGCAATTCTGGGAAAGCATGACCGAACTGGATGCGTCTCTCCCCGACAAACTGCAATCATTCCTAGGCACTATTGAGGAGCTAGGTGTCACCCCAGAATTCAAACGCTCACTCATACTGCGCTGGACCACACCTGAAGGTCAGCCGATCAATCTCGGGTATATAGAACGGAATGGGAAGATTTGGACTACTGACATACACAACAAGCTGCCGCGCAGTTTGACTGACGCCTATATCCGCGATCTTGCGGAAGCACTCAATCAATCAATCGCGATCTTGCCATCCTCAGGTAAACCATACGTCAGCCGCGAAGGCGGTGGAGGTGTTGCGATCACGGACGTTGTAGACTCACTTAGCGGGTGGAAAGATTGTATCTCCGTTCTGATTGAGGCCGTAAGGAGCAACCCAGACAGCCTCTGAGGATGCCGCACAATTAGAAGGCGATCATATGAAGTACTTATTCTACGACACTGAAACCACGGGACTGAGTGCCGCATTTGATCAAATCCTACAATTTGCAGCAATTGTCACGGATGACGACTTTTCAATTGTCGAAGAAGTCAACCTGAGGGGGCGCCGCCGCCCCTTCATCCTCCCATCGCCCGGCGCTCTCATGGTAACGGGTATATCTCCATCCGATTTTGAAAACGCCCCACTGAGCCACTACGAGCTGATTTCCGAAATCCGTGCACTTATTGACCGGAACTCTCCAATCGTCATGGTTGGTTTTAATTCTATCAGCTTTGATGAAAGGATGCTCCGACAGGCCTTATATCAAACGCTGCACCCAACTTATCTCACCCAGCTAAATGGCAATTCTCGGATGGACGTGATGCGGTTTGCGCATGCCGTCGCGGAGCATCGTCCAAATGCTATCACTGTTCCCATCAACGACAAGGGCCGTCCCAGTTTCAGGCTTGGCGACCTGTCTCAGGTCAATGGCGTACGGTTGCTCAATGCTCATGACGCGCTGGCAGACACTAGGGCAACACTTGAGCTCGCTCGAACTCTACGTGATCGCGCACCTGATATCTGGGATATGCTGTTCGCCGCCAGAACGAAACAGTCGGTCAAACAGCTGCTTGAGAACGGCTCCATCGTCGTTGCAACCGACCAGTCGTTTGGAACGAAAACAATATTGGCCACACTGTTCTCCACAAACCCCAACAATGACAGTGAGATCGCGCTCTTTGACCTCACCCATGACCCGGCGCCTTATCTCAACATTGACGAGCCAGGGGCCGCGAAGCTCCTCAAGCAGTCTCCCAGGGTCGTCAGAATTCTCAAGGCCAACCAGCTTCCAATCATCCGGGTCGCCACAGCCGCTGACCTGTCCCGCGTTGGCGAAGACGTCGCTTTAGAACGCGCCAAGACAGTGAAGGATCACAAGCAATTCTCAGCGAGTTTCGCGGCAGCGCTAGCCAACAGATACGAAGACCGCGAACCCTCCCAATTTGTCGAAGAACGGATACTTGAGAGTTTCCCCACTTTCGCCGATCAAAAATTTATGGAGCAGTTCCACAATTCTCCGTGGGAACAACGGTTCGACATCGTCCATAAGGTAACAGATGACCGGATTAGAGAACTCGGGACTCGCGTAATCTACGAGGAGCGGCCAGAGCTACTCCCCAGCGATATTGTTTCCCGGCTCGACACACACATACGGCAACGATTTGCGGAATTTGGTGAACCACCCTGGACCACCCGGAAGATGGCTAATCGGGAGCTGCTGTCATTGGAAGCCCAAACCGAAGAGCAGAGAGCTCTCAAACAGGCAATTGGCGACTGGCTGGCTGATTTCGATTGATGATCAACTTTCGGTGCCGCTTGAAGCATTACTAGGCTTCTCTACGCATCTGCTATTAGCTTTGCAATGTGGTACCAGTCCATCCCGCTGATTTCAAAGACGTCAGGAATATCTACTTCGATCTTAATTACATCTGACATCGCCATGCCGATTTCCGCTGAGAATTCAGCAATTTTCTCAAACTCGTCCCCCACAATTTTGTCGAGAGTAATCGGGTCAGTCTCCATAAACGCCCCCTGCCAGGCTTTGACATAGTGATGCAGTTGCGAAACCCGTCCCGCAGCTTTGAGCATGAAATACGCGACTTCCTCATCTCCATCTTTGTCAATTGATTTGGATTTGAGTTGCTTAATTTCTTTTTTGATACGACGGGTCATCTCCCCTTTGATTTCCCTAAACCTCTCAGTCGCGGCATTGCACGGCCAAACATTGAGGACCCCCTCTAACACCTGCAAATAGTATCCTAGAAACACGACCCCGGCACCAAAGGTAGAGGTCGACGAGGCAATGTCAGGCATATCTTTTTTCAGAAGGGAGAAATGCCCGCCGGGGAGCGCAGCGACTGCTGACGTCAGGGCCTTTGTGGCCTCATCAAGCGTCTCTATGTCCGGTGCAATCAGCAGGAAGTCATCTGCATAGTTGAGCATCTGAACTTCCGAAATGCCTTCCCAACCAAGTTGGGAGACAGCCAATTCACCAATCAAGGGAGACAGGGTCGATCCCTGAGCTACCCCCCGGCTTGCGAGCTGGGACAGTTTCCCCAATAGAGGAGAACCATCCATGGTAGTAAGAACATTGTCATTCGAAAGAATGATATGTCTTACGACATCATCTGGCATTTCGTTCAAGAACGAGACCAGATTAGCCTCCTCAAAACTGCCATAGAAATCCTTGATGTCAAGCTTTCTTGCACAAAGCTCCGCAGTCGGATTGAGTGATTTAATATATTTTATTGCAGCGGCAGGGCCGCGATGGGTGTATTGCCAAGCACATGGCTTCAATCTCTCCTTGAGGAGCTTCTTGATCATACTCTGACCAAGACGATGTTCGTGGCCGAACACGCATATTGGCCGCTCGCCCCCGGACGACTTTTTCTTCCCGTATGCTCTGACCTTCTCTTCCAGAGGCTTATGAGGCTTAAACTCCTCCGCGAGCTTGTATGACTGTCTGAGTGTGAGCCTTTGATCAATTCGATGACTGAGGTTCCCCCTCACTGCCGCCACTGTCCGCGCTGGTCCGGATTTTAGATATCGGTCAACGGCTTTTCTGATCTCCTTCAGGTCTCCTGTTTCCAGCGCCTTCCGATATTCCTTAAACCGCTTCTTCTCCCGCCCCTTTACGACCTGAAAATCTTTTTTCAATCCCTCCAGAGTCTCCTGGTCCGTCTTTCCGACCGGAAGATAGATTTCGTCAATCTGGTGAGTTTTCATTTTATCGCACCCAACGGTTTGAGTTTGCCTGTCTGGGGTCGATAATAGCGCTTGAGCATATCGACGGAACTGTGGCGAGTGTGTTTAGCAAGAACCACTTCCGACATGCCTCCTTTGAGCGCTTCGGTTATATAGCCCGCCCTCAGAGAATGGCTGGATATACCTGCAGTATTGATCCCCGCCCGCTCCAATCTCTTCAGGATTACCCGTGAGAGCGACCTGGTGTTCATTGGTGTGAGGCCAGCTTTCCCGTGCCGATTGACACTCGGGAACAGAGGCCCCTCTCTCCGCCTCAAGCTCCGCTGCCACTCCTCAAGGGCCTTTACCGGACAGAGCTCATCGACCCTAGACGGGATTTGAACCCTCGTTCCGCGTCCCACCTGATCTGTCTTGGATTTATTGAGTTCAATCACCAACTCGGAACGGTTCGTATAGACATTTTCTATGTTAAGCCCCACAAGCTCCGATCCCCGGAAGGCTCCAAAGTATCCAACTAGAAAAAGCGCCTTATCTCTAAAATCAATCCGCCCTTCTCCCAGCGTTTTACAAGCAGCTTTCAGGTCGGACAGACCTATCGGAACTGCCGGTTCTTGAGCTATCCCCTGATCCCGCTCAATCCCTCGCATAACATCTTTCACAAGGGTGGTTTTTGTTGGGTCCCGGCGCCCTTCTTGTCTATGGGCCCACGCAATTGCCGCCAGCCGTCTTCGCAGCGTTGCAGGAGAAAGATGGAACTCCGAGATACAACGACAAAGGTAAGAAGCCACAGATCGCGAATCTGCTGGAAGTTTGCCACCGTGGGCTTGGAAATGAGCCAGGTCGGACTTGTAGGCTTTTCGGGTTGATGCTTCTGATGACCTCATAATAAAGTAGTCTATCAGGGTCGAAATCTCAGGATCAATCTTTTCTGAGTTGCAGACGTCTGCAGAAACATTGCAGATGTCTGCAATATACGAAACATCATCTCCCCCCAATGTAGGGTCCGATAATAGAAGATTATCGGACATTAGGACCCCCAAATCTCTTGTCTGAGCCGATTGAGATGAGGAAGTGCCTCCCGCATCGCCCCCAACGCTTCCGGGATCACTTCCGGGGGCAATCCGGACCACCTCGCCCGCGAGATGTATTTGAGTTCGTCATAGAGCGGGTCTGAGATTTCCTGCGTGCAAACCCCTCCCTCGACTACAAACAAGAGCGCTGCCAGGGCTTTCGTCTTCGCGGATCGGGATTCAAACGGTTTCAAGAGAGATTGCAGACGAGGTGTGGCCCAGAGCAGAAGCTCCAGAGCCTGCGTCCCTGTCCGTGTATATCCGTCGAGTGCATAAAGCGGGACATCATATGTGTCCCGACTGGTGTCCCGATACGTACCCGCGGGACAGGTAAGGGTGAGTGAGAATGATCTCTGGCGGGGACTAACTAGCTTTGTGAGGGGGAAGAGCACAGGAAGAAGACATTGAGTGGTCTTTCGGCCCTGGATACAGATCGCGAGTTCCTCTTCGTCGACAAGCTCGGTCTCATACATCTCAACCAGGAATGCATCGCACTCCCCGGCGACAACCGTCTTGAAGCGCCTTCGGGGAACAGGCCGCTCACACCGCCGGATTAGGTCTCCGGAGCGGTCCAGCAGTGCTCTTAGTTCCGGCGACCATCTTTTTCGTTCTTTCGGTGAGGGTGGGGTTTTCTCGAGTACGCCCGCGAACATGTAAACTTCATCAACACGTCGATCCCGAGGCACCTCACAGAACTGATGGATCAGCGCCTGCGCCACGACCATGTCACCGCCCAGATCGGAGCGCATCTTCTTAGAGCCGCATGCGGCAACGACCTGCCCCCGCAAACCAATGGGTGCGGACCCAAAGTCTTCAAAGACAGCGACAGCTAAACCCTTCCAGAGCCTCTGAGGATCACCTAGAAGCGATGCCGTTGCTTGCATCGCCCGATCCACGTCCCCACGCCTCAGCGCTTTCTGCAACGCCGAGCGGGCGACGTACGGATCAGTGATGTCTGGGAGCTTCTTCGAGGGGCTTGGGAGCGCGTCTACCGCGTCTGAAAGGAGGTCTTTATATCTCTCCAGGCTCACGCCCGGTCCCACGATCTCTTGAGCATGGACTGAGCGTAGACCTGTGACTTCCAAAGGAAAGAGAAATCGGCCTCCTCTCCCTATTATTTTCCGTGAACTGACTCACTACAGGTCCTTCAGAAAACCACGCTTGAATCACTGCGATTCCGAAGGGTGTTTACACATGACACTGCCCAACCTGCCCCGATTTCTGTCCCGAGACACTAATGCTTGTCTCAACGGATATTAGGCTATTTGCTTCACATACAGGTGGCTCAGGTCGAGGTCTGGATAAGCGATTTTTTCGACATGTTCCATGAGTTGTTCAGGCTTATGCCCGGACCCATAATTATCACTCACACCTTTAGACACCGACCAGCCGCCAAGTTCTCGCAGAACGAAGTCTGGAGCTTCTGCCTCACGAAGCGCATCTCTGAAGTTGTGACGAAAGCTATGGAAGGAGATGAGGCCATCCTTCTTTACAACCTTTGGCAAGAATCCATCAGAGAACCAATCAGCAATCCGGTCGCTCATATAACCGTAACTGCCTTTCTTGAGTTCCGGAAAGAGCCCGTCATTGCCTAACTTGGATATCTCCTCCGCGTGATCTAGAAGCCCCAACTTTACTAGTTCTGGATGAACAGGAAATGCCCGCTTACTGGCCTGGGTTTTCACTTTCTTCCCACCCAGGTCGTTCACATCAAAATAGAAGCCGCCACCCGTCAAAGGCTTTAGGTCTACTACTTTGAGTTGTGCAATCTCATTGGCCCGCATTCCTGTATAGAGTGCAATCAATGGAAACCAAAAGCGTGCACGACGAATGACATTTGGACCTTGCTTCGCGTAGTGCCGTCCGTCATCCACACATCCTCGATAGAGCGGCGCATCGAAGACGCTTCGAAGCTCCTTGCTCGTGAAGGGACGTCTTTTCTCAGCCGGTTTCTTCCTCTTCGCCAGCGGCGACATCCCTTCCGATGGCACTTGCGTCAAGACTCCAACTTTAACTCCGTGTTTCAGGATCATGGTCAGAGTCCGCAGATAGGTAACCTGCGTATCATGGGCCATCAAACGCCGCCCATCTTGCTCTGCTTGGTCCGCCGCTTCTTTGATCGATAGACCTGGATAAACCTTCTTCCGATTGGCAGGAGTTCTTGAAAGAAGTCTCTGGAATTCCTTGCAGTGTTCGTAGCCAATCTCTTGTGTAAGCACTCCCGTGCCTACCGATTCCTTCACAAACTCAGCTGCGGTCACGATGCCATCTATCGTTTTCTGAGAGGTACCGCGCACCGGCGCTTCTTCCTGGTAATCAACAATAAAATAATCCGCGAGTTCGCCCAGCGTCATTTGAGAACGCTGCGATAAGGGTGCGTTGGAGGTTTTCAATTTGGAATCACCTGTATTCGCAAACAAATGATCAAAGGTGCTTGATTTATAGTCCGATTGAAGCCGTGCCATCTCTCGACGGGACAATTCGCGCAGACCACGCACGACGAGGTCATAGAACTGTGAGTATCCATAGACGGACTGATCAAAACGATATGCAACCTGATCCATCACAGAATCTAGCGTGTGGCTATCAATTCCCTGTTGTTGGAGGAAACGTGGATCGGCAAGTGAAACCCAATCTTCGGTACTCTCTTGGAGCATCTCCCGTTTCTGTAACGCAGACTCGGGTGGCTCATTCGCATATCTCTCAGCCGCAGCACTGTCTCGCGCAGAGACAAAGTTCGAGACCAGCATGATAGCGACAGCCTCCGTCATCAATGGAGGGGTTTTCTGTACCTCAATCAACTTGCCGAACTGAGCGAATAGCGCATCGTACTCGACATCTTTCAGAGCCCGCCGAACACCCGCTTCCTTGAGCGACTTGGTGCTCAGAGAGTCCTTGATCTCCTTCTTTCCGATAAATGAAGCGTATGCATCCGGCACCCGACGCCGGTAATAGTAAGTCCCGTTGACGGCAGTCAATCGATAGGTTTTGGACACGTTTTTCATCCTCAATGTGTACCACCCTTGTGTACCAAGCGCGATATTCAACTCATTGATTTGAAAGAACGTTCTGTATTTACAATAGGTTACAAAGCTTATGGTGGCCCCACCCGGACTTGAACCGGGAAGCCCATACGGGCGACAGATTTTAAGTCTGCTGCGTATACCAATTTCGCCATGGGGCCATGATCTTGTGCGTAACAAATATTCACGCAGGTTACTGCCCTGCTGATACTTGCCTCACGCGCCAAGGTCAAATGTGGAAACGGGTCCACAAACGAAAACGGCGACCCTATGGGTCGCCGTTCCGTTGAATAGCTTAGAGCTAAGTCTTAGTTGACCATGCCCTGCCATACTGGCCAGCAATTGCCACCGGCAGCAGCAGCAACTTTGGACTGTGCGTCTTTGGCGTCTGAGCCATCGGCAGCTTCGACATAATCGTCTTTGCCTGTGCACCAAACATAGAACTGATGCTTACCGGCTTTCGCCATTGTTTCGTAATTCGAATCCAGCGCCATCGCACCTGCAGTCATCATCGACAAACCAGCAGCGATCCCCAAAACGGCAGCAAACTTCTTCATAATAGCGTTCTCCCTCAGGGTGTACGTACCCACAATTGTTCAGTCTTTTATCGCCCGAGCCTACAGTGCTACCCGAGACCCCCTCCAACAGAATTCCGGCTGACCATCCGATTTGAAGTTCCCTCCGGTTCTTCAGTCTTCTGGTTGGCCGTCCCTCCACTAACGAGCGTTCAGCGAGACACGGTAACGAATTGTGCTCCGATTGTACCGAAATCCGGCACCTGTACAGCTGAAAACTTCGTAATGTGGCTGAAATTGTTACATAAATACGGCAGGAGTCCACTGAGAAAGCTGATTTCGCTGAACTTTATGGTTAAGTTGCGGCCCGTTCGACCGGCTTTCCGCCTGCGCGCGCTGCCAAAGCGATGGTTTCGGCGACCGCCTCCCCCAGCTTTGACGAATCGACCGAGCGCAACACAAGTGACGTGCCGAACTGATTGTCCCTGTAAAACGGGTACGAACCGATTCCTACATTAGGATAGCGGGACTGTACTTCCCCCAGGCCTTCTGCAATGGCACTTTCACCGATAAAACACTCAATTGTCCGGCTCACCATTTTAGCCCCACCTTCCAGGCGTGGGCTCAACGCATCCATCATCACCTGCACAATGATCGGGATGCCGGCCATGACAAAGACATTGTCCAGCTGGAACCCCGGTGCCTTGCTGACTGAGTTCGGAATGAGGGTGGCCCCTTCCGGTATACGCGCCATGCGCTTGCGCGCATCGGTAAACTCGCCACCTGTCTGTTTATAATGGCGGGTCAGAATATCCATGGCCTCCGCATGGTGGCCAATGGGCACGCCAAAAGCATAGGCGATGGAATCTGCTGTGATGTCGTCATGGGTGGGGCCAATGCCACCGGTGGTAAACACATAATCATAGGCGCCGCGCAGCGCGTTCACGGCATCCGCGATCCGGTCGCGTTCATCGCTTACCACCCGCGCTTCCGCGACCTGTATGCCGATCTCACCCAGAAACGTGGCGATGAAACCAAGGTTTGCATCCTTTGTGCGCCCGCTCAGGATTTCATCTCCGATCAACAGAACGGCAGCCGTCACTGTGCGTGGTTCTGCGATATCCGACATGGTCTCAACTCCTCTGGAATGATGCATCATGTTATAGTGCGGCGTGGCGCAGAACCAAGCCCTCTAATTGATTGGTGGCATAGGGTGCTTGGCAAAATCCCGCCGTCTCACTAGTGTCGCGCCATGAAATTTTCGCCCCCCCTTACCCCTGCGACATTGCTCAAACGATATAAACGGTTTCTGGCCGATATTCGCTTTGACGATGGTCGGGAGATCACCGCTCATTGTGCGAACCCCGGTTCCATGATGGGGCTCGCGGAGCCTGGCTCACGGATTCACCTCTCCAAAAGTGATAATCCAAAGCGGAAGCTCGCCTGGAGTTGGGAACTAATTGAAGTTGCCTCTCCACTTGGAGGGACGCCAACGCTGGTCGGTGTCAACACAGCTCGTCCCAACCAGATTGTGGAAGAGGCGATTTTGAGCGCCAAAATTCCGGAGCTTACAGGCTATGCCACCCTCCGGCGCGAAGTGAAATATGGCGAAAACAGCCGTATCGACATTCTGCTGGAAGACCCGGGACGCCCGCCTGCCTATGTAGAAATAAAAAGCGTCACCCTGTCGCGGGAGGCGGGGATTGCCGCATTTCCGGACGCGAAGACCGCCCGCGGCGCCAAACATATGGCGGAACTTGCCGCCATGGTCCGCGCCGGCCACCGGGCCATTGTCTTCTTTCTGGTACAAAGAGACGATTGCACCGAAGTGAGGCCTGCCACCGACATTGACCCGCATTACGCGCAAGCCCTGGCCGATGCCATTGATGCGGGCGTTGAGCCGCTCTGCTATTCCTGTAAACTGACGACCATGGGTATTGATATCCATCATTCTTTACCCATAACGCCCAAGATGAGCGTATAGTTCTACCATTCACATGAATCGATAAAGCCTGACCCATGAACCTTCTCGCTACCGACCTCGCCGCACATGACATTACGACCCTTGGACAAGTGCGTATTCACGGGCCCCAGGCCTTTGCGAACATGCGCATGATCGGGGCAATCTCGGCGGGCGCACTCGACATGCTGACGGAGAAAATCGTTCCCGGTATCACGACCGACGAGATTGACCGGCTGGTTTACGAGTATGGGCTTGAGCATGACTGCCTGCCCGCGACGCTGCATTATCGCGGCTATCGCCATTCCTGCTGCACCTCCGTCAATCACGTGGTGTGCCACGGCATTCCCGGCGACCGTGCTTTGCGCGAAGGTGATATTGTCAATGTCGATGTCACCTACATCAAGGACGGCTGGCATGGCGACACAAACCGCATGTACTTTGTCGGCAAAGTGAACCGGAAGGCGGAGCGGCTGTGCGAGATTACCTATGAAGCCATGATGCGCGGCATTGCGGCAGTGAAGCCCGGCGCAACGCTTGGCGATGTCGGCCACGCCATTCAGGAATTTGCGGAGGGTGAACGCTGCTCCATTGTGCGGGAATTTTGCGGCCACGGGATCGGTCGCGTGTTCCACGATATCCCGAACGTGCTTCACTATGGCCGCCCGGGCGAAGGCATGGCTTTGCATGAGGGTATGTGCTTCACGGTCGAGCCTATGGTCAATCTTGGCAAGGCAGCTGTTAAAGTGCTGAATGATGGCTGGACTGCCGTCACGCGCGACCGTTCATTGTCCGCACAGTTTGAACACACAATCGGCGTGACCGCGACCGGTGCCGAGATCTTCACGAAATCGCCCAAGGGGCTCGATCACCCCCCTTATGCCTGACGTACCCTCCTCAACGCCGAAAGCAGATGCCGCCCAACATGCGGGCCATCGCCAGCGCTTGCGGGAACGGTTTACAAAGGCAGGTGCTGATGGGCTCGCGGATTATGAGCTGCTGGAGCTTATCTTGTTCCGCGCCATTCCCCGGCGCGATGTGAAGCCACTGGCGAAAGAATTAGTTGCACACTTCGGCAGTTTTGGTGCTGCCATTTCTGCAGAGCCCGCACGTCTTGCAGAAATGCATGGCATGACCGGCCCTGCCATTGCCGAGTTTAAGATTGTGCAAGCCTCTGCCATCAAACTCGCGCAAACAGAAATCATGAACAAGCCGGTCATCTCGTCCTGGACGGCGTTGCTTAATTATTGCAAGGCAGCGATGGCGTACAATACGACAGAACAATTCCGCATTCTGTTTCTGGACCGCAAGAATGTTTTGATTGCAGACGAAGTCCAGCAAAAGGGCACTGTCGATCACACGCCGGTCTATCCGCGCGAAGTGGTCAAGCGCGCGCTTGATCTTGGTGCGTCCTCGATCATCCTTGTGCACAATCACCCATCGGGCGATCCGACACCAAGCCAGGCTGACATCAATATGACCAGACAGATTGTTGATACGGCCAAACCACTTGGCATCTCCGTCCACGACCATCTGGTGATCGGCAAAGGAAGCCATGCGAGTTTCAAGTCATTGCAGCTGATTTAGCGGCCGTGTGACGCGGCCACGCCATACGGAGATTGTCATGCTCGTGCTTGACACGAGCATCCATGAAGCATCCCAACACGGGGAAAGTCCGTATGGACCCTCGGGTCACCAAATCCTTGGGCCCGAGGGTGACAGTTTTTATTCTATGCGCAGACCTCCCACGCGTCCTCTCAGAGGTTGACGGCTGAGTTTGGTGCCCAGCGGTCGCCCCACGGCTTTGCACGCTCCAACTCGTAAGCAAGCTCAAGAAGCGTGCGCTCATCTCCGCGTCGCGCGGCAAACTGACTGCCGACAGGCAGGCCGCCTGCTCCCGTGAACAATGGCAACGAAATCGCTGGCGTGCCCGCCACATTATGTTGCGGCGTGTAGGAGACATAATCCGTCACCCGGTCAAAAAGTTTTTCAAACTCGACACCAGGAGATTGCTCTCCCAGGTTGATCGGTGCGGTGCGCAGGACCGGGGTCAGTTCAACATCTACCGTCTGGAAGTAAGCGTCATAATCGCACGCAACCTTCTGGAAATAGGCCTCTGCCCGCTCTATCACGCCGGGGTTTGCTGCTTCCTTGTCGTTGAAGAATTTCGCCAGACCATGGGTCCATGGTTCCAACGCATAGTCGGCACTGATAAAGCGGAACTGAGTGAGCCCGATGATCCATGCATTCTCGACAAGATAGGCCGGTGACGACGCCCAGACACCAAGGAAATTGTCGAGAAACTCTTCCGCATTGACGATAGGTTTGGCTTCAACAATCTCGTGACCCATATCCGCACAGAGTTTCGCTGTGGCTTCTGTTGCGGCCTTCACATCCGATGCGGCATCAATGCCAACATAATTCAGCGTTGTCATTGCGATCTTCAAGCGCCGGGTTGATGGCCCCTCAACGAAGCCAACGGGGGCAAGATCATTTTCACCCTCCTTGCACTCCGCCATATTGAGCGCCTGCGCTGTATCTCGTACAGACCGACTGACAGCCAGGCGGACGCCAATATCGCCGGGCATTTTAATCTCCGTCTCTGCGGTGAAAGGACGACCCCGGCTGGGCTTCAGCCCGACCAGCCCGCAAACGGAGGCCGGAATACGGATCGACCCGCCCCCATCACTTGCATGTGCAAACGGCACCATGCCGGACGCAACGGCCGCGGCCGCGCCCCCGCTGGACCCGCCCGTATGTTTGGTCAGATCCCAGGGGTTCTTCGCCGCGCCCAACAGTTCAGACTCGGTCGTGCCGAGCAGGCCAAACTCCGGTGTGTTGGTCTTGCCCAGAATGACGAGACCCGCGGCCTTGGCGCGCTGCACACCGCCATTGTCATGGTCAGCGATCTGATACTCAAACAGGCGCGATCCCAATGTGTGTGGCTCTCCCTCCAGTTCGGAGAGGTCCTTGATCAGATAGGGAACGCCCGTGAACGGGCCGTCTGGAATTTCACCGGATGAGGCCAATGCCCGTGCCTTGTCAAAGCGCGTGCTTACGACCGCATTGATCTTCGGGTTCAGCGCCTCGATACGGGCAATCGCGGCGTCCACCAGCTCAAGCGACGAGACCTCACCCTTGCGAACCAGCGCTGCCTGCGCCATCGCGTCCAACCTGACAAACGGGTCAGCCGCCGCGCGTGCTGGCAGAGCTTTCATGCCCACCGCCAGTGCGCCCACTGCTGCCGTCCCCTTCAAGAAATCGCGCCGCTCCATCACATTTCTCCCCTATGTCTACCAACAAGCCTGAATGGCCTCCTTCCGACCGACCACATCATTGCCCATTCACAAGTCAAATGAAATTACATATATTTTGAGTTCTTATTCAATTTATTTGGATATCTTATGCATCCGAACCTGCTCGACCAATTGCTGGTTTTCGACACAATCGCCGAATTGGGCAGCTTTTCTGCAGCCTCCAAGAAGTTGAACCGAACGGTCTCGGCGATCACCTACACAATCGGCCAATTGGAGGGTCAACTGGGCCTCATCCTTTTTGACCGGTCGGGCTACCGGCCGGTCCTGACTGAGGAAGGGCAGTCGCTTCGCCGGGACGCAGAGATCATCTCGCGCCGGATAGAGCGGCTCACCGCGCGAGCAGACAATCTCCAGCGTCAGATTTCGGTCAACCCCACCCTGTTGGTGGAGCCGGTTTTCCCGCGTGCGCCGCTAGCCAAAGCTTTGGCGATCTTTGCAACACGCCACCCCGAGATCAACCTCTCCATCCTTGAAACGCCGAATGATTGCATCACGACGCATCTTGCCGAGGGCAAGGGCGATCTGGCCCTCCTCGCCCTTACCGACATGATGCCCATGCGGAATTTTGATGGAAGACAAATTGCGCTGCGCACGTCCCTGCCCGTGGCTGCACCCGATCACCCACTCGCGGCTCGTGCGGAACCGTTTGCCTTGCAGGAGCTCGACAATCATCGCCAGATCATCCTCTCCGCCAAAAGCCTTGATGCTCATACCTATAATTATCATGTCCACGTCACCGACCTTTGGGTCGCAAGCACCGTTCCCATGATCCACGATCTGGTGCGCGAGGGTGTGGGCTGGGCCTACATGACGCATGACACGGTGCTGGACGACCTCGCCTCCGGCCGTCTGGTCGCGCTCAAATGTGCCGATATTCACGACTGGGCGGCAATGCGCTATTCCGGTGCGTGGCGCGCCAATCACCCACCGGATGAGGCGTTGGCTGAATTGATGGATTTGATCGAGGAAGCCTGCGAAACAGGGCCCGGGGCCACCACACTCACCATTGCATAGGGCCGGGCACAGGGCCGGGCATAGGGCCGGGCATAGGGCCTGTCCAGGGGCGGGTTGAGCGAGCAGGGGCGATCTGCTACATCCTGCGCATCACTCCAAAGGAAACGAGAGAAACATGATCCCGCGCTACTCAAGGCCGGAAATGGCCGACATTTGGTCCCCCGAAACCAAATTCCGTATCTGGTTTGAAATCGAGGCTCATGCCTGCGACGCGCTGGCGGAGCTGGGGGTTATTCCCAAATCAGCCGCCAAAACCATTTGGGAGCGCGGCGGCAAAGCCGAGTTCAATGTCGCGCGGATCGACGAGATTGAGCGTGAAGTCAAACATGACGTGATCGCGTTTCTCACGCACCTGTCTGAATTTGTCGGCGAAGACAGCCGCTTTGTGCATCAGGGCATGACATCTTCCGACGTGCTCGACACATGTCTCAGTGTGCAGCTTGTGCGCGCCACAGATCTGTTGCTGGCAGACATGGATGGTCTGCTCGCCGCGCTGAAACGCCGGGCGTTTGAACATAAAGACACGATCACCATCGGGCGCTCCCACGGCATTCATGCAGAGCCCACAACTTTTGGTGTGAAGCTCGCCCAGGCCTATGCCGAGTTTGAGCGCTGCCGCGAACGTCTCGTGTTTGCGCGCAAGGAAATTGCCACCTGTGCCATTTCCGGTGCAGTCGGCACATTTGCCAATATCGACCCCCGCGTTGAAGTGCATGTCGCCAAAGCGCTGGGCCTTGAGCCGGAACCGGTTTCTACACAGGTAATCCCGCGAGATCGCCATGCCATGTATTTTGGCGTGTTGGGCGTCGTCGCCAGTTCCATTGAGCGGCTTGCAACCGAGATCCGCCATTTGCAGCGCACAGAAGTTCTGGAGGCTGAAGAATTTTTCTCGGAAGGTCAAAAGGGTTCATCGGCGATGCCGCATAAGCGCAACCCGATCCTTACCGAAAATCTGACCGGCCTTGCTCGCATCGTGCGCATGGCGGTCAACCCGGCGATGGAGAATGTGGCGCTCTGGCATGAGCGGGATATCTCCCACTCCTCCGTCGAGCGTATGATCGGCCCGGACGCAACAGTCACGCTCGACTTCGCCCTGGTGCGCCTGACCAATGTGATCGACAAGTTGCTCGTCTATCCGGACAATATGCAAAAGAACATGGACCGTCTTGGCGGCCTTGTGTTTTCGCAGCGTGTCCTGCTCGCGCTCACGCAAAAGGGTGCCAGCCGCGAAGATGCCTATCGCTTTGTGCAGCGAAACGCGATGCCGGTCTGGCGGGGCGAAGGAAATTTCCTTGACCTCCTGAAGGCAGACAAGGACGTGTCGGCCAAACTGACCGGCAAAGAGCTGGATGAGCTGTTTGACATCACCTACCACACCAAACATGTGGACACGATTTTCGCCCGCGTGTTTGGCAAGGGCTAAAAGTCACACGACAGACAAAGACAGGCTATACTCCCGGGATCAACATTCCGGGAGTTTTTTATGCGCAAAGCCTTTGACGGATCACACCGCCGCCGTATCCACCTATTTCGCCATGGCGACGTGTCTTATGTGGATGATGCGGGCAATCGCGTCGCGGACAGTCGCGCCGTCCCTCTCACCGATTGGGGGCGTGAGCAGGCCGCCGCCATGCGCGCGCTGATGGCGGATGTCACCGTCGACAAAATTGTCTGCTCCGGCCTGCCGCGTACGGTCGAAACCGCGCAGGGTATTTTCGGGGAGCGGGCATTGGAGATCGACGTCGATCCGGACTTTGAGGAAATTCGCTCAGACCCGGACCGGTATAAAAACCTGACAAGCCTCAATGAGGTCGCCTATGCCTTTGCCGGCGCACACGAACCGGGAGCGGTCTACGGCAACGGCGAAATATTCGCCAATTTTGAAGCCCGCGTCGTGAACGGTTTCATGCGGTTGATCGCCGACCCTTCATGGCACTCTCTTGCCCTCGTCGCTCATGGTGGCGTCAACCGAGCACTGCTCGGGCACCTCACGGGTGCAGGGCTTGCTGCGTTTGCGCGCCTTGAACAGAACACATGCTGCGTCAATATTATTGACATCGATTTCAGCGGCGGTGCCCACCACCGCACGCTTATTCGCGGCATGAACATCACCGCCTATGACCCCATAAAAAAAGATGTGCATCTCACCGCGCTTGAAATGATTGCAGAGCGTATGGCAAAGAAAGGCGGCACCCCGCATCTTTAGGTCCCGCATCTCCAGGTAAAGCGCTAAAAGCGCTCGATTGAAAAGTAAGCGGGGTCAACAGCGGGCTTGCGGCCTGCAATCAGATCTGCAATCAGGTCCGCAGAGCCTAATGCCAAGGTCCAACCCAGTGTGCCATGGCCTGTGTTGAGCAAGAGATTGTCCCGGCCAGGCACAAAGCCGATGACCGGTACACCATCCGGCGTCATGGGCCGCAAGCCGCACCAAAATTCCGGCGTGACGTCTTCGCCAAGCGACGGGAATAATTCCTTCAGCGCTGTGAGAACAGATTGTGCGCGATCCTCTTCCAGCGTTTTGTCGTAACCCGCAACCTCCGCCTGACCGGCGGCGCGCAACCGGTCGCCGAGGCGGCTGACGACGATACGACGCACTTCGTCCGTGATGGATACATTTGGCGCGCTCCCATCATCGGGTACAGACAATGTGACCGAGTATCCCTTCAGCGGATAGACGGGGAGGCGTTGCCCGATCTCACCCAGCAGCGTCGGGCTCATCACCCCCGCCGCCAGCACAACAATGTCGGACGCGATGCGGGAACGGTTGGTGCGCACATGAGTGATGCGGGTCCCTTCACGCTCCATCGCGGCAACTGTCTCCCCATAGCGAAACTCAACGCCCAGCGTCTCCGCCGCCTCCGCCAATGCAGCAGTGAACTTGTAGGCATCGCCGGACTGGTCTCCCTCACAATAGACGCCGCCTGCAATTTCTCCCCGCTGATAGGCGGATGCCAAGGCGGGCTCCAGCGCCACGCATTCTTGCGCACTCAATCTGGTCTGTGTCAGCCCATGATCTGTCAGGAGCGCAGCCTCTGCATAGGCGTGATCGGCTTCGCCCTCCGTCGCGTAGACGCGAAGGATGCCCTCCTCCCGCTGATCAAACGCAATCGGCATGCCTTGCGCTTTCAGCTCTGCGAGTGTGCGCCTGAGGGCAGACCGGCTCTCCAGCGCCAGGCCGACATTGCGCGTCGCCCCATCGCGCTGCGCGGTGAGCGTACATCGAAGCCAAAAGCGCCAGATCCATTTCCACTGCGCCCTGTCCCACTTCAAGCGGAGCCGCAAAGGCGCATCCGCCCGCCCGAGCCACTTCAATGCTCGCAGCGGCACACCGGGTCCGGCCCAGGGTGCCACTTCGCCCGCGCTCATCTGCCCACCATTTGCACAGCTGGTTTCAAGACCGGGACCGGGTTCACGATCGATGACCGTCACCTTGTGCCCGTCGCGCGCGAGGCGATAAGCCGTGGCGACGCCCATGAGACCCGCACCGATCACGGTTACGCGCTTCGGGTTTTCAGTCTTGGAATGAGTGGGTGGGCTCGGCTTGGTCACAGATCCCGTTACCTCTGATCGCATGATTTCGGGTGTCCTGCCCTTCTAGCAAAGCAGACGCGAAAATACGATGGCGGAATGGGCCCCCGCTGATGGTTTTGGAACGATATAGGCGTGATTTGAGATGGTAAAGGCGTTGAGCTAACACTGGCGATGCACAAACGCTCCTCGTTTGCGCTTCCGTTAAGCTGGCTTGGGTCCGACCTGGACCCGCCCTCACTCTGTTCCGTGAGGGCGTGTCAGATCGCGCAAAGCGGCGAGATCAGCCTGCTTGCCTGGTTTACTTTTGCTCTGTCGCCTAGTGCCGTGAGCCGGCATCGCAATCACGTCGGCGGGTTTTGAATAGGTGCGCCGTTCGATCCGAGTCTCCCTGGGCTTGAACTCGATGACTTGAACCATCGCTGCCTCCCGTGGGTCACACTGCCTCCCAATGAGACACGTGTATGGCACTATCCTCCGCCTCTTATGATGAACAGCAGGTTAACGAAACGTCACGCAAATATTTGGCAACAATGAAATGATGAGTGTCCTAAAGAATTTCCTAAATCATCCCGAACATTTTTCGAGAATTTGGCTCGCGTCCTTCCCATTGCTTGTTAAGAAATTTGCGTCACAGTGACCCCACATTCAGTTGACTAGGCAGTTGATCAGGACCCGCTTTATTCATGACGAGCTTTACCCATGTGCGGGACCTTATCGAACTCGCGAAAGAACCTTCCAGCGAAAGACGGCGGGAGCTGCTGCGCGGTGTCACCGACATTTTCCTGGAGACCCCTGCCGAATATACAGATGCTGAGCGGGAACATTTTTCCGGCATTATGGGTGATGTTGCCCGAAGCCTTGAAACTCAGGTGCGGGTCGAGCTTGCCCGTCGGTTGGCAACCGTTGCCGAGGCGCCGCGCGAGCTGGTCAATCAGCTTGCCCATGACGAGATTGACGTGGCCGGTCCGCTTATCGCGCAGAGTTTGGCCTTGGACGAAAACGACCTTCTCGCCATCATCTATAAACAAGGCAATGAGCACCGCAATATTGTGGCGGCTCGCCCTGACGTGAACGAGCGAATTTCCGATGCGCTGGTTGATCATGGTGATGATGATGTGGTTCACACGCTGGTGAACAATGAAAGCGCCCAGATCGGTCGTAAGACATTTGAAAAAGTGGCTGACCGCGCAAGCCGCAACGACCTGTTGCAAGGGCCGCTACTCAACCGTCGGGAACTGCCCGCCGACATCATGCATGAAATGTTCTGGTCGGTTTCCACTAAACTCAAATCCATAATTCTTGAAAAATCAGCCGACCTTAATCCTGAATTTGTCGATCAGATGCTGCAACAGGCTGAACGCAAAATCATGAAGACGGCGACTAAGCAGCCCGTTGACCGAAGTAGCGCGCAAATGTTCATCGACCGCAAGGTGGAGCTTCGTGAACTCTCCGAAACGTTGCTCGTTGAGCTTGTGCGTGCAAACCGTATCGACGAACTTTTCTGCGGCTTTTCCCGCATCGCAAAGATTGACATGGAAACCACGGAACGGATTTTTGCAGACAAGACGGGTGAGGCGCTGGCGATTGCCTGCAAAGCCATCCGCTTTGATCGCTCGACCTTCTCCACGCTGACGCTGCTTGCCTCGCCAAAGACAAGACGGCCCTTGTCTGAAACGCGAGAGCTGCTCGATCTTTACGATACGATTGCTTATGACATGGCGCAGCGTGCGATGCGCTTCTGGCGCGTGCGCAAAGAGGCCGCCTCAACCGCCGCCTGATTTCAATCTTTCCGAAAGATGAAACTGGACCAGGTCACGCCCGGCTGAATTTTCCTGCCCTCTCCATGGGCCTGGTGCACCACATTCAGTCCTGCATCATGTGCCATTCGCATCGCTTCTTCATCCGCTATCTCGTACATGGTCCGCCCGTAGGGAACAGGTCCGTGACGCAGGCTCATTGCAATTGTGCCCCGAGGCTTGGTGAGGGACGCGAGTGTGGAGAAACCCACTGGTTGCGCGGCTCGCGGCAAATGCATGAAGGATGCGCTCAACAGAATGAAGTCAAACAAGGTGCCACTCGCCTGCACCCGGTCGAGGGTCGGTAGGAAATCACTCAGCCATGTAATGTTGGGATGATGGCGCTCTTCCATCGCGACGGCGCGCATCGCGTCTGCAGGTTCGACACTCAGGACCTCATGCCCCAGCTCGGCAAAGCCCAGACTGTCCACGCCTATTCCAGAACCAACATCCATTACCTTTGCAGGTGCGTCAGGGAAAAAAGGTCCAAAATGCTGATGTCGCTCCGCGAAAGGTGTTTCTGCGTAGCGGCTTTTCAAGATGTCCGCTTCCGCGTTGTAAGGAAGGTAGCCTTTCGCAATGATTGCGTCGTCACACATGACTTGAACCATGGCCGGGCGCGCTCGCATCCGGTAACATTTCCACATAGATGGACTGACTTGGGAAAGCGAAGCCGGTGCCCGCATCCTCCACAATAGACTTCAGCGCCAGCGCAAACTGTTCCTTGATCTCCAGCCACTCGCCCCAAACGGTGGTTTTTGTGAAGCAATAAATCATGATGTCGATGGAACTGTCATTGAATGCATCAATGCGAACAAAGAGCGGTACCTCCGGCGGCTTGGCAAAGGCATTGTTCTCCATGAGATAGGCTTCGATCCCGTTCCTCACCTGCTCCAATTGCTCGCGTGTCGTGCGATACTCGACACCAATTTTCCAATAGATCCGGCGATGTGTCATCTCACTGAAATTTGTCACCGCCCCGTCAGACAGAATTTGATTGGGCACAAAGACCGGCGCCTTGTCAAAACGACGCACCATGGTCGAGCGGAACCCGATCGTTTCCACCGTGCCTTCAACAATGCCGTCCACCAGCACCCAGTCGCCTTTGCGGTAGCGCTTCTCGATCAGGATGGAGAGGCCGGCAATCAGATTTTTGAAAAGGTCCTGCGCCCCAAGCGCGACGGCTACGCCGAACAGACCCAAGCCCGCAATGATGGGCGCGACCTGGATGCCCCAGATCTGCAGGATCGTCGCGGCACCGACCAAAATAACCGCCCAGCGGATACCGGTCACAAGCCAATCCACCATCTCATGGGTCAGTATATTTTCCAGCTCTCGCAATAGAATGCTGAGCGGTTTAACTGCGTTGCGCAACGCCCAGAAAATGGTGAGTGCGATCAAGGAGCGGGTGAGATTGTCGGCAAACGCCGCGGCCTTTCCCTCAAGGCCTACATACTCGAGGCCGAAGAAGACACCGATGATGATGAAGGTTGCCCGCAAGGGGTCTGCAATCGCCTCGAACAAATAGTCGTCGAGTTTCGTCTCGGTGTGCTTGATCCAGCGATTGACGAAAGAAAAGACAAACCGCGTCAGCACCCCGCGCAGAAAATAAAATGCGAGAAAAATACCCAATGCCGTCAGGAAGTTTCCAATGTCATAGCCTAACGCCCCTGTCTGCCAGACATTCAGCGTCAATTGCCAGAGTTTCTGTCCCTGTTCGATCAGGCCTTCCATCGGTTTCCCACTTTCTCTTTGTTCAGCTGAATTGCCTTGATTCAACAAGACGCAGTTTGGTCGCTCAGGCACGCCAGAGCAAGGTACGCTGACATTTCAGATGTGATGAATGATCAGGCGGCGATGGGAGAGCGTTCACGTGTCGCTGAGAAACGCACTTTGGGAAACTTCTCAATCGTGTAATTCACTTCCCATGCAGACTTGGCAAGAAACACTGGCGCACCATCGCGGTCTTCCGCCATGTTCGCCCGGTTCTTGTCCATGAACGCCTTGAGATCGGCCTCATTGTCAGCATCAACCCAACGCGCCGTTTCAAATGGTGCGGGCTCAAGCGAGACCTTGATGGCGTATTCCGCTTCAATCCGCTGTGCCAACACATCAAGCTGCAGACGACCAACCACACCAACAATCCAGTTTGCGCCCAATTGTGGTTTGAACACCTGGGTCACACCTTCTTCGGCAAGACTTTCCAGCGCGCGGCGCAGATGCTTTGCCTTCATCGGGTCATCAAGCCGCACACGCTGGAGAATTTCCGGCGCAAAATTGGGAATGCCCGTGAAGATCAGGTCTTCACTTTCTGTCAGCGTGTCGCCCACACGAATAGTGCCATGGTTTGGGATACCGATAATGTCACCGGGCCAGGCTTCGTCCACCAGCTCTCTATCTTGCGCGAAGAAAAGGATCGGGTTGTGTACGGAGATGGTCTTGCCGGAGCTTGAGAGTTTCAACTTCATGCCGCGCTTGAACCTGCCGGAGCACACACGCATGAAGGCGATCCGGTCCCGGTGGTTCTGATCCATATTGGCCTGAACCTTGAATACAAAGCCGGAGACTTTGGGCTCGTCAGGGCTTACTTCGCGCAGCGTTGATGGTTGTGACCGGGGCGAAGGTGCGAAAGCCACCACCGCATCCAGCAGCTCATCAACGCCCAGATGGCGCAGCGCACTCCCGAAGAAGACAGGTGTGAGCGCGCCCGCACGGAAAAGATCCATGTCAAACTCAGCACACGCACCTTTGGCGAGCTCCGCCTCTTCCCGCAATTCGGCCAATTGATCTTCCGGCACGTATTTGGCGATCTCGGGACTATCGATCCCGAAGCCCATCGCCTCTGCATGCTTGTCGGAATGGTAGGCAACGAATTTGTCGTGGGTGAGATCGTAAAGCCCGCGCAGTCGATTGCCGGAGCCAACTGGCCAGGTCATCGGCACGGTGTCGAGGGCGAGACGATCTGCAACCTCTTGCATCAGGTCAAACGGGTCCTGACCTTCCCGGTCGATCTTGTTGATAAAAGTGATAATCGGCACATCGCGCAGTCGGCACACTTCGAAGAGCTTCAGCGTCTGCGCCTCGATACCCTTTGCAGCATCGATGACCATGATGGCGCTATCGGCGGCCGTCAGGGTGCGGTATGTGTCTTCCGAAAAGTCTTCATGGCCCGGCGTGTCGAGCAGGTTGCAGATGATGCCTTTATACTCAAACGTCATCACGGCAGAGGTCACAGAGATACCCCGTTCCTGCTCGATTTTCATCCAGTCGGAACGCGCACGACGACGGTCGCCGCGAGCCTTCACCTGACCGGCAAGATGGATCGCGCCCCCACGCAACAGCAGGTTTTCGGTCAGCGTCGTCTTGCCTGCATCAGGGTGAGAAATGATCGCAAAGGTGCGACGGCGACGCACTTCAGGCAATGCCGAGCCTTTGGGGCTTGTTCCGTCTGCACTCACGTCGCTACTCCTTGCGGCCCATCCGGGCGCTTAATTCTCTTGAAACCTCAATTGGGGGATCTCAATTGCGGGCGGACACTATCGCAGGCGTCCGCACCAATCCAGCGCCGATCAACGCAAACCAATGCAAAATGTGGGAAAATCAGGCGAGTGGGTTCCAGACCGCCGCATCAACAGCCGCCTGGTCCAGTGCGCCACGCATCCGCAGTTCATCCAGGATTATCAGGGACTGGTCCGGTACCTTCGCACAGGATAGCACAGGCCCGAGCCCGTCATCCTTTACGCGAATGGCGTTGATCTCCCCCTTCTCGAACAGCATATGGCAGATGGCCAGCACGAATTTGGGCTCTTCTTCGGCGAGCCGCGGGTTATCCGCCAGACCTTCGGTCAATAGCTGCATCAGATCCGGAATAGTGATCTGCTCATACTGGTTGTCGTTCAACGGAAAATCACCGCGGACCTGCGGTGCTGCAGATGTGTCCAGCTCTACCAACTGGTCCCGGTACAGAAAAAAGGCCATTTTCGAGGCTCCCTCACGTCGCTTCTTCCGCTTTACGCTAACCTGATACTCACCTTGCCGCCTTACAAAGGTTGATGTGCATCATTGCATATGTCCCTGATTCAGGCCAATTTCCGCCCATTGATATTCAAATTTGGAGACAGTTCATGGCGAGCGCACGTCAAATTGCCACAAAACATATCGAGGCCGCACTCGCAGAAGCGGCGGCGGAACGGCTTCCGGCTGAAAGCATTGCCCGCATCATGTTTGAAAAGGCTCTGCACATATACAAAGAGACAAGAAGCATCGAAGATATTGCGGCGGAGCTCAATTCGGCTGCCGAAAATCTCGACCCGGACACCGACTATATGTTCATGCGCCCCTGATCCGGGAGTCGCTGATCCGGGCGTCCGTGATTTGGGCGTCCGTGATTTGGGCGTCCGGCAAATCAGGTCATCGGGTTTAAATGCCCCGACCGATAGCGGGCGCCGTCACCTCCACAGGTTCAGTCAGGAAATGACGGCCCTCGCGATCCTCAATCTCGACAACCCAGACATCCGGGTCAAACTTGAATTGTTTACCGAGATAGGCTTCGGCAACTTCGTCTGCGACAGGCGCGGCGCCGGTCGCGCAGAGCCAGACCCTTTCGCCATCGTGTCCCCAGGTTGGGGCGTAGACCGACGCCGTGTTGTCCAGCCGGTTGACCTTCACATAAACGGTCCCGGCTTCTTCGTGTCCCCGGCGCACGACCATGGCAGGGCTGCCGGCAAACGCCGCCCGGCGAATGAGCGCTTTGACCCAGATTTCTGCCTTTAGTCTCGCCAATTGCAGGCCTCCCTGTTGAAAACTCCCGATATCCTTAACGCGGGCCCTGCGCGCCTCCAAGCGGCAATAAGCCTAGGCTTGTTGATTTCCCGATCCAGTTATCAACGCAATTGTGACGAAAGCCGTTCAAAAGTCTTGGTTTTTTTGGCTCTTTCGGTGATTGCGCCCAAACGATTCCGCTCCTACAATTAGAGAACTCAATGGGCTGGCTTTCGTTAACAACCGATCACCCGCCCAACGCATTCTTTGATGATGAATGAACGTCTGATGACCGGCATAAGACCGGATAAATTTGGCAGGGGAACCCACGAGATGAAGTTGACCGGCGTAGATACCAAAGACATCACGGCAGGCGCAGCGAAGGGTTTGCCAAAACATTCTTCACAATCCAATCGACGCAGCTTCTTCGTTGCGGCCGTGGTCAGCGCGGGCTTGATGCTGCCCGCAGCCGTTCACGCCGCTGATGAAGCCGCGCCCGCCGCTACAACGGCAGCAGCTACAACGGCAGCAGCTACGGCCCCTGCGCCAGCGACGGACACAGCGGCGACGGTTGCTCTTGTCGCCCAGATCCCGCTTCCGCTCGCACGCCCTGTACAACCGGGGGAAGGTCCTGTTATCGGTGTCGGATATATTGCTCAGCAATATGCTCAGTTCCAGAATGCTGTCAGCGAAGCGGTCTCCGCCAATC